>NZ_JAMDLG010000001.1:251888-889785 GCF_023721715.1 Parasegetibacter sp. NRK P23 | reverse complement strand
CCAGGGCCAACTTCCGGTTGTTGGTGTATCAGGAATGCCTGATACGATCAAGCAGATTACGCCGGAACGTAAGCAGCAGGCCTGCAAAAATACCTGATGCAAGGCCAGCGAACAACAACAATTCAAGCCTGGGTTCTACCGGGTTCCTGAATTTAGAAAAACTCTTTAACACATGGATGGCATCAACAAATTTCAGACTTTCCTGATACGACAGGAGTTTTTCGTTAAATGAAATGATTTGCCCGTTTATTCCTGCAACGTCAATAATAAATCCATTGTTGCTGGAGCCCTGGGCGCGGAGTGAATTTTCTATGATCTTTTTCGTGGAATCCAACTTGTCAATTTCAGAGGTCACTTTTTCAATCATCCGCGTAATGTTTTGCTTCTTTAAGGTAACACGACTTTTGATGAATTCATTTTCGTTGAGCCCGAACAATATACCTTGCTCAAGGGAAGCCAAAACAGCCGTATCTTTTACCAGTGCTTCCACAATAAAGCCATTGGGATTTCCGGCTACTCCGTCTACTTTGTAAATCTCTTTTGCTTTAAGGCTTTTTACTTTCTTCAGGGTGTTTTCATCACTGTTCAGCATACCCGATAGTTGCTGGTATTCACCCTTCGATAAAAGTTCGTCCCAGCTTTCAATGATCTCAATCTGTTCTGAGTTGGTAAGTATCGTGGAGTGAAGCAGGAGCCGGGAACTGTATTTGTTTGAGATGAGCAGGAATAAGCAAAATCCCAGCAGCATTCCTCCTAAACCACATAGGGCAATCGAACGTCCGTTGATGTTAAGGAAGTTTATTATCCGCCTGAAAAGATGAATAAGGTCAATCTCTTCGGATTCAATGGGGATAGGTTTCTTTTCGTTCATACGATAAAAGTCTTGCAAGGTTATTCAGCAATGTAGCGGCAAGATAAATAATAAATGCTATCCGTTTTCACTGTGTTGAAGATTATTCTCTTTCACTATATTCCACGCAATGTTATCTTCGTGGCTTATGAATAGTACGGAAACAAAGCGTCTTTTGGCGAATTTTTTTTCATTAGGATTGGTCCAGGGTACTAATTTTCTGGTGCCGATCTTAATAATTCCGTATGTGATCGGCAAGATTGGCGCTGACGGATTTGGGGAGGTGGCCGTAGCCCAGGTTTTCATTATGTTTTTCATTAATGTGACAGACTATGGCTTTAACCTGACGGCAACCAGGGATGTGTCGCGGAGTGAAATGGAGCCTTCAACAGTTTCAAAGATACTATCGGTTGTCCTTATTACACGGCTACTGATTGCCGCCCTTCTTTTTTCTTGTATGCTTGCAACGTTTTGGCTGGTTCCTTCTGTCAGAGAATATACTGCCTTGTATGTATTGGGTTTTACCGCGGTTGTTGGGCAGGGGCTGCTCCTGAACTGGCTCTTTCAGGGGGCGGAACAAATGAAATTCATTACTTATGTGAGCTTGTTTTCCAGAGTAGTGTTCGCATTGTTGGTGCTGGTTTATATAAAGAGTCCGGGTGATGGGATTTATTATATGTTTTTTATGGGGCTTGGTAATATCCTTGCCGGAGTAGTCAGTGTCATTATTGCGATCAGGTTATTCAAGCTCTCTTTTATCATGCCTTCCAGGAGGGAAGTGGTAAAAGAATTGTACGGAGGATGGCATATCATGGCCTCGAATGTTGCTACAAGTTCTTATATGTATGTGAATGTTTTTTTTCTAAGGCTGTTCACCAACGATACTGTGGTGGGATACTACAGCGTGGCCGACAAAGTTGTGCAGGCCGTAAGGCAATTACTGAGTGTGTATTTTAATGTGATTTATCCAAAGGTGTGTCAATATGTGCAGAAAACAAGGGTGGAACTGTACCAGTTCTTTAAGCGTTTTTTCTTTCCTTTTCAAGTCGCCATCTTATTAGGCTGTATATTCCTGCTTTGCTGGCCATCTCCGGTTGTGGGGTATTTTATGAAGGGAGATACCCGTCTCCCTGAGGAATGCCTTCAGATCATGGCTTTCGTGCCCTGGCTGGTTTGTCTCAATATTCCTTCTTACCAGGTATTGCTTGCGAACAATGAGAAACGCAGTCTGATGTTCGTATTTATAAGCGGCGCTTTATTCAATGTTGTATTAAACATTGCCCTTACCGGTTTATATGGTATTTACGGCACCTGTTTTACCGTATTGATTACCGAAGTCTATATCACGGCAGGGCTTGTTTATTTTTATAACAAAAAGATGCATACAAAACCGGGCGTTTGGATTTTTTAAAGGTAGTGTCTGAAATGAATACAGAAAGCGTAAAAATTGCTGCGGTTGTAGTACTATATCATCCTTCCAATGATGTGTTGAGTAATATTCGTTCTTATGCGGCGGAAGTGGAGTGCCTTTTCCTGATCGATAATTCGGCTGTTCAGAACGATTGGATTATTGAAAAAGCGCAGGAATGGAATACGAATGCGCGGTATAAATACCTGGGCGGCAACAAAGGAATAGGTGTTGCCCTGAATTGTGGGTGTGAACTCGCAATGGCGGAAGGGTGCAGTTGGATATTGACCATGGATCAGGATAGTTATTTCAACGGGCATGACTTTGCCAGGATGAGGGGGGGGCTGGCGTACGCTGGCTTTCCCGCCGGGGCGGCGATTATTACCCCCAGGCATTTGGTACACCACCATTTCTCTGTGGCTACTACAGGGGAAAGATACCAGGTGGAGAAAAGCGCCATGACATCAGGTAATCTCCTCTCTCTTGCCGCATACAAAAAGGCAGGTCCTTTCAGGGAGGATTATTTCATTGATTACGTTGACCATGAATATTGCCTGAGGCTCAGAAAGAATGGGTACATTATCTATTGCGATACTTCCATTGCGCTCCAGCATGCATTGGGAGATTTCCAATTGCACTCGATCTCAGGAAAAAGTGTGGGCGCATCCCACCACAACGCTTTAAGAAGGTATTATATGACCAGAAATGGATTTGATACTGCCTGGAAATATTTTTCGGTGGATCCTTTGTTTGCTTTCAAAATAATCAGGACAAGGATAACCGAACTTATTAAAGTGATGCTTTTTGAGCGGGATAAACGGAAAAAAGTAAAAGCGTTTTTTTATGGATTTGCGCATTTCCTTTGTGGCAGATTCGGTGTATTCAAAAGTTTTCAATAATGAAGCATTGTTATGTTATTATATTGAACTATAAGAAATACGAAGATACTGCCGCCTGTATCCGGGCTTTGTTGTCATCCGATTATCCCCATTACACGGCAATAATTATAGACAACAACTCCGGGAATGGGTCACTGGCAAAAATTCAGGAAATAACGGCGTTAAACGATGACGATTGCTCATTTTTTACAGCTTCCTCCTTTACTGAGAGCGCTTTGACCGGATGGAAAAAAGTGGTTTTGATCCAGAATGATACCAATGCGGGTTTTGCAGGGGCCAACAACCTTGTTCTGGCAAAAATTTCAGCGGAACATAACGCTTGTACCTGGCTCTTGAATCCGGATATGGTGGTAGAGCGGAATACGATGTCTGAACTGATGTTGGAAGAGAGAAGGTGGCCAGGAACAATTGTGGGGGCGGTTACGAAATCTTTTTCAGCCCCTCAAGGCATTCTTTTTTATGGAGGCTCCAGGGTGATATATTCCTTTGCAACGGTGAAAGAAGTGATTTCCCAAGCCGATGTGCCGCGACTTTCTTACATTTCCGGCGGTTGTCTGCTTTGCGATTCGGCAGTTTGGCTGAAACTGGGACTATTATCAGAGCAGTTTTTTTTGTACTGGGAAGATGCCGAATGGGGTTTCCGCGCAAGGAAAAATGGAGTAGGCTTACGTGTTGCTGAAAATGCGGTATGTTACGATAAGATCAGTACTACTATTGGCCGGGGCTTTCTGTCGGATTATTTCTATACCAGGAATGGACTAAAGTTTATTGCAGGAGTGAACACCTGGTATGTGTTACTGGCGATACCCTCCCTGGTTCCACGGATCATGAAAAGATTACTGAAGGGAGAATACCAGCGGGTGCGCGGCATGATATATGGTACGTTACATTTTTTCACAGGAGGACGCTATGAAGATCAGTAAATACACGCCTTTTGCGGTTTTATTCTTTTTCTTTAACTCGGTGGGGCTTCCGTTTGGGCTTACCTTCATGGCTTTACTTGGCCCGTTGTTTTATTATTGGACAATAAGACGTGGAAAAGTTTGGGGGTTGTTTACTTTCATTTTATTGCTGACGCCGTTCTTTATTGCCCATATGCTTGTTGGAGTTGATGTCAATGTCTATCTCGCTTCTTTAATCAACTTCACACTTGTATTCATTTTTTGCCATTCCTGTCAGGTGCTGGTTGGAAGTTACAAGCTGGATACCCTATTTCATAAGCTGCTTAAATGGAATTTTATCTTATGTCTGATCGCTATTCCATTTTACAGCTCTCCATATTTTAACCTGTTCTGGATTGAACAATACCTTACTGAAGGGATAGATCATTACCGGCGTTTGCGGCTCTTTACTTATGAAGCTTCTTATTATGCCACCTTGTTTGTGCCACTATGCCTGTTCTTCTTTTATAAAACGATTTTGAGTGGTAAAGTATATGCTTATCTCAAGTATATGCCAATGGTATTGCTACCCCTGCTTTTATCTTTTTCACTGGGGGTGATAGGAGGCCTTCTTATAGCCGTGCTAGTTACGCTTGTGGTGCACCTCAGAACCCTGCTGAAGAAAAAAGCTGTTTTTGTATTTATTGTTTCTTCTTCATTACTCATGGTATTGGGGGTTGTTTTTTCTGTGTTGTTCTTCCCGGACAATACACTTTTTCTGCGGTTAAAGAATATCTTCAGCGGGCACGACTCATCGGGGAATGGCCGCACCTTTGAAGCATTTCTGTTGGCATACAGGATCGCGGAACAGAAAAGTCTGCTTTTTGGCGCAGGCCTCGGGCAGATAAAGGTGATTGGAACAGATATTATCAGGTCTTATTACGGTTATGATGAAAACTATGTAATCTCTATTCCCAATGCTACCGCGGAAACTTTTGCGATATTCGGGTGGCTTGGATTGTTATTGCGGTTTTCAATTCAGGGATTTTTGTTCTTTTACAAGCGTGTATGGTCAAATTATTACAGGTTATCGCTCTTTGTATTTATATTTATCTATCAGTTTACCGGTAGTTTTATTACGAACATGGCGGAATACCTGATATGGATACTTGCTTTTTGGGGCAATTTCCAGCAATACGATAAAAATACCCTTAAAGAGGAACGGTCTAATGAGTTATGAAAAATAACGCGATCAGAAAAGTAATCACCCCATTTTTCCCTTTGCTTGACGTGCTGCTTGCGCCCTTTACCATATTGAGCGCTGTACTTTTAAAACTCATCAGGGTGCTCAGGGTAAGGCACTTTCCGGTTAGCATGTTTATTTTTAAGAAAGTTGGCGTGTTCCCGATAAGGGATCACTATTATGAACCGCAATTCAATTTCGATCAACTGAGCCGTCCACTTACTGCGGACAGGTCTTTAAATGGGATAAATTGGAATATTGACGGACAACTCGCTTTGATTAATTCTTTTGTGTACAGGAATGAACTCTCGGCATTTCCCTGGGATAAACCAGCGGGCGTAAAGCCCGTATTTTATTTTAACAATCCTTCTTTTGGCCCTGGTGATGCGGAGTTTCTATATGCTATGATCCGGAAATTCAGGCCGGGGAAAATTATAGAAATTGGCAGCGGTTATTCTACGCTTATGGCGCAGGCGGCAATAGACAGGAACCGCTTTGAAGATCCGTCTTATTCCTGCCGGCATACCTGTATCGAACCATATGAAATGCCGTGGCTGGAGAGTACGGGAGTAGAAGTGGTGCGGGAGGTGGTGGAAAAGATTCCCTTGTCTTTCTTTGAAGATTTGAATGAGCATGATATCCTGTTTATCGATTCATCTCATGTCATCAGGCCTCAGGGTGATGTATTGTATGAGTTTCTGGAGCTGCTTCCTTCTATTCAAAAAGGCGTGATTGTTCACGTACACGATATTTTTTCGCCACGTGACTATACGGACCTGCATTTGAAAAAGGATGTATTGTTCTGGAACGAACAATACATCCTTGAAGCTTTTCTTACCTGTAATAAGGAGTTTGAAGTGTTGGGAAGCCTGCATCATCTGAAGCAAAAATATCCGGCGCAACTCCAACAGGTGTTCCCCTATCTGGGACAATTTCCAGCTCATGAACCTGGTTCTTTCTGGATCCGAAAAGTGTAAGGCTATTGGTTTTTAGCCGTTCCGCTTCCGAACAGTTTGTTTTTTATTTTTACAGCGGGTCCGTAAATAGATGCGAGCATTTTTTTCACTGGTTTTGCATCAGATACCACCCAGTCTGTGGTTCTTGGCTTTTCAACATGATGCATATGCGTTGTGTAAGCATATGTGGCGATGGATGTTCTGAACTTGCCATCCGGGAAGTTGGTCATTTCATAGCCATGCAGTGTATAGGCGCGGGTTTGTTGAATGATCATTCTGTTAAAGGGAACTTCCAGTTCCTTCGTTTCTCCAGTTCTAAGGTCCTGAATTTTAAGATGACCTTTATAGGAGGGGTGCCAATCTTTATTCAGGTAAAGCAACAGGTTCATATTCCTGAACCAACTGGTTTGAAGTGGATGATAGTTGAAATCAAGGTGCATATCA
The DNA here is from genome assembly GCF_023721715.1 of Parasegetibacter sp. NRK P23. NCBI lineage: Bacteria > Pseudomonadati > Bacteroidota > Chitinophagia > Chitinophagales > Chitinophagaceae > Parasegetibacter > Parasegetibacter sp. NRK P23. The sequence goes on along the minus strand of NZ_JAMDLG010000001.1, from coordinate 883,104 downwards.
AGAAAGCTGTTTTTCTTGCCCTGGTGTAATCCGCCACCATGATTTTTGGGGTCTACAAAAACTTCTTCATTTGCGATAAAACTCAGAAAGGCATTCATCCTGTCAGAAATAAGGTCGTCGTATAATTCCTGAAATTCTGTACCAAGTTCTTTGTAGTTTGATTTTTCGAACTTGTTGTTCGCGAAAACATAGTCGCGGCTCTTATTGTTCAGTTCAGGAATTTTCGCGTAAAGCGCTTCCATTTTAACCGGATCGCAGAAATTGTCGATAATGAGGTAAGGAAAAGGTTTAGCCAAAAGATATGCTTCTCTCAACCTTTCTTTATTGGCTTCTAAGAAGTCTAAGTTGATCATAAGATTTTTTTGTAAAGTTAGCTATATTTTGTTTGTAAGATTTCATAAAATTTGTTGGCTGAAGCGCTCCAATTGTATTTTTTGCGGATGGTTTCAGCAATTTCAAGCAGTTGTTCTTCAGCAGGAGGATGGGTAATGTAAACGCGCAGCGATTTGGTAAGTGCTTCCTGGTCATAAGGGTTAATATGTCCCTCGCCAAAAAAAGAAAACTCCTCCATCGCAGAGGTGTTGGAACAGATCACCGGGGTATGGAAGGCCGCGGCTTCAAGCGGAGGGATACCAAACCCTTCAGCTTTTGATGGATAGGCGAATACCAGCGCGGCATTATAGTAGCGCTTAAGCTCTTCCTCTTCAATATTGGTATAGTGGTGAATACTGGCGCTTTGTTCGGGAGAGAGTTGTTGGAGCAACGCATCCATTTCAGCACATGGGATGGACGTGTGACCGATGAATACCAGGTGAATACCCTTTTGGTTCAAGCCCAACTCCAGGTATGAACGGATGAGTGCGGCGTGGTTTTTTCTGGGTTCTATCCGGCTTACGTAAAGGATAAATTTTGAATATCCGTTTTGTTGCTCCAACTTCCTGCGATCATCATTTTTACTTCTGGCAATAAAGAACGATTCACTGACGCCGTTTGGAGTAATGGTTATTTTTTTTGCCGGAACAGCAAGGTATCTTTGAATCGCATAGCGGGAGTGTTCAGAAACAGTAGTAATATGAAAGGCTCTTTTGGCGGCATGTTTGTAAAGGAGGTATTTAGACAACCTGTAAAAGACTGAAAATTCTTCGGGAAAATCCTTGTATACCACATCGTGAATGGTCACGATCGTTTTTGCGTTGAGCAATACCGGAATGATATATTGATAATGCGCGTAACCGATATTGTTTTTCCGGATTATTGACGGGATGTCTATCAGCAGCCGGAGGAATTTCGATTTCCATCTGTACTGATGAAATTGTACGTTGGGGAGGTCAGGAAACGTTTCTTTAAGTACTGCTACATTATTGCCTCCCATGTGGATCCTCACATCTTTTTTCCTGCCCAGGAACTTGTAAATCTCTTTAATGAAAGTTCTGCTTCCCTGGAACTCACCATCAAAAACATGGGCATCTACAAATAGGTTTATCGGGGTTTCCTTCTTCATTTTTTTGGTTGTCTTATTGGGCAGAAGGTACATTGAATTTAATACCTGTTAATGTCATGCCTGTTTTTTTGCCGTTTTTGTTTTTTAGTATAATACCTACCTGGTAGGTGCCTGACGCTAATCTGTTCCTTTCAAAAGTAGTTTCGAAGCCGCAATCATCCATGTTCAATCTCAGTTTTCTCGCATTCGCGATATCGGGGCGTGATACCACATCGGGTTTGAGCTGAAAATCAGAAGTACTGGAATGCAATACGATGATGATTTCGTTTTTAGCGGCTGATTCTCCTGTTCTGTATGACCAACCAGCGAGTTTAATGGTGGTTCCGGTTGTATCAGCTATGTCAAAATTATAAACAAGTTCTTCTGAAGGGGGCATCTGAGCCAGTGTCGTAAACGCCTGTTCTTGTGGTCGTCCTATTTGCACCATTTCACGGTTTTGAGCATGCCGCACCAAACCGTTTTTGTTTTTGATGGCAATGCCTATATGGTATTTTCCGGGAGGCACATCAGTGGTATGCGCAAGTAGCTTAAACCCTGCATTATCGAGGTTGGTTTTTTTATACTGCTGCGTAATATCGGGTCTTTTCTGGGGTGAAACGGCGGAAAAAAAAGATTGATTGGTCGTGCTCAGTGTAATAAATGTGGAGTCTCCTGAATTGTCATCAGTGTTTTTAATGAAGCCCCAGCCGTCGGCTGAGACAAGTTCAGGAGTAATGTTTAGCCGGTCAAAATAATAATGAATCAGCGTATCTGCCGGAGCTTGCAAGTGAGGAGGTAAGGGCTGAAAGACCTGTTTTTCCCCGATGGCCGCAAGCGCTTTTTTTATTGAAACAGAGTCATGCTTGTCTAATATTGCGCATGCTTTATGCAAATTACTGAGTACGCTATCAGTTGAGAAAATATAATAGTAGCCGTTTAATGTATGGATTTGCGCTTTACCCCTGAGGTAGACGCCTGCGAAAATGGGCAGGTTGGGATAAGTGGTTACATAGAGGGCCTTTTGTGGTATGGTTCCGTTTTCAAGTTCATTGAAAATGGAGTCTGTAAAATGGCGCATTTTTTTTTCATCCATTCGCGCCACGTACCCGATGGTGATGGGCTTTCTTAGTTTGGCAGCAAGGAAACTGAAATCCTGGTAATCAAGGGTGTTGAGCTGGGAGTTATTGAAAGGGGGAACAAACCTTATTTCTTCAAAGTTTTTCATAATGCTCAGCCACTCATTATCTGCCAGCGGCGTGGTATAATCACCGTTTCTCAGTTTGCGGTGGGTAAGGAGCGGGAGGGTATCATAGAACTGCAAACATGTTGCACCCAGCAGGATGAAGTATTTTAAGCGTTTAGGGAGAGGGGAACGTAAAAGCAGGAGCAGAGGAGCCAATAGGAGTATGTAATAGGGCAGCCAAAAAAATCTTGCGCTGGCCCTGAAGATGTTTCCGATATTCAGGAATGTCTTGGGAGCTGGGAGCTTAAGCAACACTTTGTCTTCAAATGTGATGATGTGTGTTATCGCGAATATGGCATAACCTGTACAAAGAATCCCCAATAAAAGAATTGAAATACGGTGTTGCGCGATTCTTTTTTTTATGTTTTCGTATTTGCGCACGAACAGAAAGGTCGAATACCCCAGAGCCATAACAACCAACACCATCATCCCGGCACCCAGATACATGAAGCCTTCGTATTGGTGCCATGAAACGTCTTTAAATGCCGGCAATAAATTAGAAAACCCTTTTGCGTTGTACAGTGCGTTGAGGTTAAGACTGTAAAGGCCGAAGGCATTATCGACCGAAAGTTTTTCTCCATCTAATCTCAGCATTCCGGTAACAAACCAAAGGAACAGCAAACCTGAAAACGACAGCGCGAGGTAGGCAACTGTTTTCTTTAAACTTAAATACCTTGTTTGTAAATAATGCTTCAGGGGGAGTATAACTGTAAACCCTCCCACCATGGCACACATATACGGGTTCACAAGCGCACTTAGGAGGAACAGTAAGAGCTGATTTCTGAGGGCTGTGTATGGGTTTTTACCAATGAAAAAACAGAAGGAAGCCAATAACATCCAGTGGCTGCAGAGTGCCGGATGCATTCCCCTGTAGGCAAGAGCAGGGTTGATAAGAACCAGCAGGGTCAATAAAAAAATAAAACCTCGTGAAAGGCCGAAATGTTTCCCTATACGGAGCACATAATAAGCTGTAAGGATATAACAAAGCATCAACCAGAACCCGAAGTATTGAAAATCTTCAGGCAGCAAAAACGAAAAAATCTTAAAGAAAATAGCGAACAAAGGAATGGAATCGGTGTATCCTACATTCGTAGAAACGGGATAGTTATAAGCGTGTATATCACCCAAAGGGAATCCCCAGTCCTCGTTCCGGAAATAATAAAACCCCAGGTAATGGGTGCCCCAGTCATGCCGGGCTTCCATTAACCAGGCAATATTAGTAGGGATAATGGTTTGTATGCCATAAGTCAGATGGAATATGGTTACTGACAAGATGAATAGTAAAAGGTTGTTGATTTTTTCGCTATTCAGTTCGGGTAAGGTCTTTTTATTCATAAGTAGATGTAAGAAAAAGGGGTTAGCTTTTTTTATGCTCAATCAGTCTTTTAAACAGTGACTCATATTGTTCAATCACTTTGTCCCAATTGTAAATGGTAGCGATTTTTTGAAGGTTATTGTATTTTTTGTTTGTAGCTGCTCCTTCCGAATCCGAGTTTGTCAGCAAGTGTTGAATTTCTTCAGAATTATTAAAATACCGGGCGTCCGCACCTAGAACTGCGCGGTTAAATTCATTGTCATGAGCGGCAATATTGCAACTACAGGCCATGGCTTCCAGAAGAGAAGGATTAGTGCCTCCAACAGAATGGCCATGAAAATAAACATCAGCGTAGTGCCGCAGGGTATTTACAATCTGAATATCATAAATCCCGCCAACGAAAATTATGTTGGCTGATTCATACTCATTTTTAAGGTACTGCCCGTATTTGTTGTCTGTTTTGCCCACGACCAATAATACTTTGCCATGAACAGCGCGATGGGCCTTCAGTACCATCTCAATATTGTTTTCAGGCTCCATTCTGGCCATAACCATATTATATCTGTATGGTGGAAGGTGGTACCTTTCAAGGTATGCAATATCGAATGCCTCGGGTATATCTGCCCCGTAAGGAATAAAGTCTGATGGAAGACCATATTTTTTATTAAGATAACTTTGAATGCCGGTTGAATCAGAGACCATATAGTGAGCGCCGCGCGCGGCCCATTTTTCAGCTGATTGAAGGAAACTCCGTGTGAGCTTTCCGTATTTCGTTCGTTTCCATTCAAGCCCATCCATGTTCACGACATTCAATGTATCTGCGGGCCAGAGAAAACGCCAGATTGAATTACTGGTATATCCAAGTTGAAGTAATATGTTAAACTTTCTCTTCCGTGCGTCGAGAATACAGTTGAGGTCGTAAAAGAATTGTCCGGCAGTCCCAATTTTATTTTCCCAGTCCTTGCAATGGATTAGACGGATGTTATTCCATTGGTTTTGTTGATAAGGGTGGGTACTTGAATTGTACACATATACCTCATGCCCGCGTGCATACAAACCCAACGCAAGGAACTGTGCAAATTGCTCAAATCCACCGTAAGCGTTGGGAATGCCTCTTGTACCCAGTATCCCGATCTTCATAACATGTTAATTTATCTGCAAGATTTTTTGTTCTGAAACGCAAAGAAAGGGAAAAATGGCACATATGGTTAATGTGATTAAAGAAGTAAGGCTTGATGATATTTTATAATATAACTAAGGTGATTTTTTTTCTTTTTGCTGCAACGATTGATAAGAACTACTTGTCAGTTTCAAAATAAAATCTGGCAATATTTATGATATAATACCGTTGATATGAAACCTTACGCTATTTTTGTACCAACCTTATTAGTAAACTTTTATCCGATTGAAGATGTTTTTTGAAAACCAGCAGCGAGTTGTAAATTATCCCAGGTATCGAAGAAAAGGTAATTTTAAAATCCCTAATAACAGGAAGTTTTTTAATATCCAGCGAAATTTTTTCCTTTACAAGCGCATTTTTGATATAGTTTTCTCTTCCCTTGTAATTTTGATGTTTCTAAGTTGGATGATTCCTCTTATCAGCCTGGCAATACTGCTAACTTCACGTGGCCCCGTTTTTTTTGTGCAGCGCAGAATCGGGTTCTTAAACAAAAGTTTTTATTGCTATAAGTTTAGAACAATGAAAGTCAATCAGTTGAGTGATACGCTCGCTGCAACTGAAAATGATTCCAGAATTACATTGGTGGGAAAATTTCTCCGTCGTTCCAACCTGGATGAAATTCCTCAGTTCCTTAATGTTTTTCTTGGCCACATGAGCATTGTTGGCCCAAGGCCGCACATGCTGAGTGATTGCTCAAAATTTTCTAAAGTGATCGAAGGCTATAAATTCCGCAATCTGATGAAGCCCGGCATCACAGGTTTAGCTCAGGTTAAAGGTTTCCGCGGCCCCGCTGAAACATTCGATCAGATCTTTCACAGGTACCAGTACGATGCATTTTATGTAAGAAACGCCAATTTTTGGCTGGATATCAGAATCGTTCGCCAAACTGCGGCCCAAACGGTTTTTTATATACTGGGTAAACTTGTGGGCAAAGAAGATTTCCACGACGATGTTCGTAGAATGAAAATTTACAGGAAAATAACCTTCACCTTCAAACAACTTCTCAGCCGGGCTTAACCCGGCTTTTTTATTTCCCCCAACTCTCCCTGTCCAGACTCCGGTATTGTATCGCCTCTGCAAGGTGTTCCACTTCTATTTTCTCCCTTCCTGCAAGGTCGGCAATGGTACGTGCCACCTTTAGTATTCTGTCGTATGCCCTGGCGCTCAATTGCAGTTTTTCCATCGCCTGCTGAAGCAGCGTCCTTGCCTCGCAGGGTAATGTACAGGCATCGGTTAACATGGACGCCGGCATCTGGGCATTACAGAAGATGCCAGGATGACCCGTAAACCTCAGTTCCTGCCGCTTTCTGGCTTCCACCACTCTTGCTCTTACTGTTTCTGAAGACTCAGTTCGCCGCTCACTTTGAAGATCGCTGAAACCTACCGGTGTCACTTCCACATGAAGGTCGATACGGTCCAGCAAGGGGCCGGAAATCTTCTGAAGGTATTTCTGCACCATGGTCGGGTGACATTTGCATGCTTTGTCGGGGTGGTTAAAATACCCGCATGGACAAGGATTCATAGACGCGATCAACATAAACGATGCGGGGAAAACGGAGCTCAACCGCGCCCGGCTTACCGTGATCTTTCTTTCCTCCATAGGCTGACGCATCACTTCCAGTACCGATCTTTTATACTCCGGCAGTTCATCCAGAAACAACACCCCATTGTGCGCCAGCGATATTTCTCCGGGCTGCGGAATACTTCCCCCACCCGCCAGCGCTGAAGCGCTGATGGAATGGTGCGGACTTCGGAATGGCCGTGCCGTAACCAGCGCTTTGCTCCAATTCAACCGCCCCGCCACACTATGAATACGGGTGGTTTCCAGCGCTTCGGCCAGACGCATGGGCGGGAGAATGCCCGGTAATCGTTTGGCCAGCATGGTTTTACCCGCTCCCGGCGGACCAATCAACAGGGCATTATGTCCGCCCGCCGCTGCAATCTCCAACGCCCGTTTGATGTTTTCCTGCCCTTTTACCTCGGAAAAATCATGTGCTGTGCTGTGGGCCTCCAGAAAGAGGGCATCCACATCTGTTTCAAGCGGAACAAGCGCCAGCTCCCCGTTCAGGAAGGAGACCACTTCTTTCAGGTGTTTCATGCCGTACACACTGATCTCTTTCACGACACCGGCTTCCCCCGCATTCGCTTCCGGAAGAAGTATCTGTACAAATCCCTCGGCTCTCGCCTGCATCGTGATGGGCAAAGCACCCCTTATTGGCAGGATATTCCCATCCAACCCCAGTTCACCCATCAGCATGGTATTCGACAGTTGCGCTGTCGAACGCAGTTGCCCGGTCGCGGCCAGTATGCCGATGGCAATGGGCAGGTCAAAGGAGGAACCGGTTTTCCGGATATCAGCGGGGGCCAGGTTTACCACCACTTTGTTCCTGGGCATCTGCCAGCCATTTGTTTTCAGCGCGGACTCAATACGGAGGATACTTTCCTTCACCGCATTATCAGGCAATCCCACCACATGCGTATGCAATCCACCATAAACATTCACTTCTATTGTAATGGTGATGGCGTCCACGCCAAACACCGTACTGCCATATACTTTCACATGCATAATAGGTGCAAGGTAGGAGGACATCGATTCAGAAAAAACGGTGTTTTAACCGAGAAGTGCGGGGAAAAAAACGGGTTTATCTTGAATTTTGGGTGATGAATTTTGGATGATGGATTATTGTAGCGGAAGTTTTGATTGGCTCTGGCTGAATAAAAGGTTTGTAAAGGGCTTGTATGTGCAGGGCTTGAATGGATAGGAGAGCCGGGGATAATGAACCGCGAAACTGAGCTCGTATACAAATGGGAAAGCCAGGCCCGCCATATCCCAATTCAACATTCATCATTCAAAAAATTTCCTACAGCTTATCCAGCAACTCCGTTACTTTTTCCCTCTTCAGAATCAGGTAGCCGAGCCGGTCGTTGCTGATGCCTTCCTTCAGTTGGTAACTGAATTCAAGCTGGTCATCTTTCACATTGGTTTCGAAGAAGCGGAAAACGATATTGGGGTGGGTTTTCAGTTCCTCCCCGATCTCATAAAGGTGCGTGGAAAGTATGAACAAAGAATGTTTGATGCGCACGAGGCCGTTGATCACCGCCAGGGAGCATTTCATGGCATCCTGCACATTCGTTCCCTTAAAAAGTTCATCGATCAGGATCAGCCATTTTCGGCTGTCGTTGATGGTTAGAATGGTGTTCTTGATGCGTTGCACTTCGTTAAAGAAATAGCTTTCCCCCTTCAGGATATTGTCCATCACCTGTATGTTCGAGAGCAGGCCATTGAACAGGCTTAGTCGCATTGAAGCCGCGGGAACCCCCATGCCCAGGTGCGCAAGGAAAACGGAAATACCCACGGCTTTGATGAAGGTGCTTTTACCGGCCATGTTCGCGCCGGTAAGAAAGAGGAAGTTCTTATTGGAATTCAGCTCCGTATTGTAGGCCACTGGCGTGGGCAGCAGCGGGTGATACAATCCGTCAATTTCCAGGATGGGCATTTCACTGTGCACCATTTCCGGGAAGGCCAGCTTCAGCTCCTTAGCGGATTTTGCCATCCCATAATAAGCATCGAGCCGATAATAGATCTGAATGAGTTCCAGCGTTTGTTCCCGGAAAGCGTGAAGGAAAAAGTGCGCCAGGCGCAGCATTTCCGCTGTACTCAGTTTTGCGCCTCTGGGCGTTTTAAGTATACGCGGCACCCCTGAACGTTGCAGCAATTCAGCAGCCCTTTCCACATGAGCCTTAATAAGCTTGGGCAGTTGATCGACCTGACCAAGCAGCGGGAGCAACTGGGCCACGCCTTTCAGGAAATCGATACAATGGGGGAGCGTAAACTTAATAAGCGCATAGTCAGGTCCGTGAAATATGCGGTAGCTGAATGCCTGCACGGGGTTGGGTCGTTCAGGATATTCATCAATGTTGGTGTCGTATAACTTTTCAATCACCAGCAATGTGCCGTTGGTAATATCTGCGGGCCACAAAGCATCCTTTTCCATGATCCTGCGCAGCAGTTCCTGGGTGGCGACAATCTGTTCTATATCCGTATGCGGCGCCCTGAAAATGCGGCGCATCCATTCCCTGCCACCCACGGTACGTGTACGGTCGAGCAGGTGGAATACGGATGATTCCTCGTCGGAACTGAAGATAGAAAGGTCGTTGAAGGTTACTTTGTCGATTTGCATGGGCGGTATTTATCGGTCAAACTGCAGCCGTTCTCCCTTCATTGATTCATTCCATACCGCTTTTCCATAATCACCACCGGGCGCATGGTACACCAGGTTGCCGTTTACAAAAGTATGGGTGACGGAAGCGGGGAGGGACATGCCTTCCATCGGGCTCCAGCCACATTGGTACAGGATGTTGCCCGTATTAATCGTGTAAGGCGCGTTCATATCCACTATTACCAGGTCGGCCATATAGCCTTCGCGGATATAGCCCCGGTTGGCGATCTGGAAACAATCGGCAACGGCGTGGCTCATTTTTTCCACTACTTTTTCCAGCTTTATCCTGCCTTGCTTCACATAATGCAGCATCAGCGGGAGGGAATGTTGTACCAGCGGCAAGCCGGAATGCGCGTGTTGGTAACCGGGGTTTTCCGGAGCCGGCACCAGCATACCCGCTTCGTTGCGCACATAGCCTTTTTCGGTAAGCGTATGCGGGGCATGGTCGGTGGCGATCACATCTAAACGGTCGTCCAGCAACGCTTCCCACAAAGCGGCCTTGTTTTCAGGCGATTTAATGGCGGGGTTACATTTGATCTGGTAGCCCAGTTGCGCATAGTCGTCGGCGGTAAAATGCAGGTGGTGCACGCATACCTCAGCGGTGATCCTTTTTTCTTTCAGCGGCAGCATATTGGAGAAAAGGGCCAGTTCCTTCGCTGTGCTGATGTGGAGTATGTGCAGGCGGCTATTGTATTTCTTTGCGAACTGGATTGCGGTAAGGGAAGATTCAAAACAGGCTTCCGCATCGCGGATGATGGGGTGGTCGGCTGCATCCAGTTCAGGCTTTTCCGTGATTCTTTTTTCGTAATTCCGTTTGATGATCTTCTCGTCCTCGCAATGGGTGGCGATCAGCACTTCGGATTCGCTGAACACTTTGTTGAGGGTAACATAGTTGTCTACCAGCATGTTTCCGGTACTGGAACCCATGAATATCTTCACACCGCAGATGTCTTTTTTCAGCTCGTTCACTCTCAGCACTTCATCCGCGTTGTTGTTGGCGGTGCCCATGAAAAAGGAATAATTGGCGAGGGAAGTTTGCGCGGCAATCTTATATTTATCTTCCAGCAATTCAATGGTGAGTGCGTTGGGAACAGTATTCGGCATTTCCATAAACGAGGTAACACCTCCGGCAACGGCGGCTTTGGCTTCGGACCCAATGGTGGCCTTGTGGGTAAGACCCGGTTCCCGGAAATGCACCTGGTCGTCGATGGCGCCCGGCAGCAGGAACTTTCCTTCGCCGTTGATTTCCACGGCTACATCTGAACTTATTTGTGGCGCGATTTTTTCAATTCTTCCGCCGGCAATCAATACATCGTTCACCTGAACCAGGCCTTCATTCACGACCTGGATATTCTTAATGAGATAATTTTGCATACTTTTCAGTCTCTAAATCATGAATCAATATCTGATGCAAGTTATTAAAAGCGTGGTAAGCATCCTCTTTTTATGTTTACCGGTTACATTGCTCGCCCAAACCAACTGGTTCCCGCAAGGGTCGAAAGAATACCGTTTACTGGACCGGCTGGACATTAAAATGCAGTCGCACCCTGAATTGCGTTTCAATACCGCCAAGCCTTTCCCGGGTAAAAAATGGGTGGCGGCCCTGGCTGATGCCGATAGCGCCGGGGTTTTAACGAAGGTGGACCAGGCCAATATGCTTTCCGCGCTGGCACAGAACAGTGAGTATGTGGAGAACGAACCGGCTTCTTTTCTTTCAAAAAAGCCCTGGTTCAAAACTTTTTACCAGAAGAAGGCGAATTTTTTTGAAGTGAAGAACGACGATTTCTTCCTGGCCGTGAACCCCATCCTTCAACTCAGGTGGATGAAAGAAACGGATAACGATGAATCCCTTTTCCAGAATACACGCGGCATTACTATCCGAGGACTGATCGGGAAAAAGATTGCCTTCTCCACTTATATGACCGAAAACCAGGAGCGCGGCCCGTCCTGGTTCATGGAGCGTATCGCCCGCTACAGGGCGGTTCCGGGCGTGGGTTTCTACAAATCCTTCAGAAACACAGCGGTGGATTACTTTGATGCCCGCGGGTCCATCAGTTTCAACGCGGCTAAGTTCATCGACCTGCAGTTCGGATATGATAAGCAATTTATCGGGAACGGCTACCGCAGCCTGTTCCTGAGCGATTTCGCCAACAACCAGCTTTTCTTCAAAATAAATACGCGCATCTGGAAGTTCAACTACCAGAACCTGTTCATGGAACTCACCCCGCAGTATCTTTCCAATCCGCGGGATGAACTGCTTTCCAAGAAGTACGCGGCCATGCACCACCTCAGTTTGCAGGCCACCCGCTGGCTCAACATCGGATTGTTCGAATCCGTTGTTTTCGGCAGGAAGGACCATTTCGATTTCACCTACCTCAATCCCATTATATTTCTCCGCTCCGTGGAGCAACAGAACGGAAGCGCAGACAATGGTATCGCGGGCTTCGATTTCAAGGCCAACATCGCCAAACGCATTCAGCTGTATGGCCAACTGGCCCTGGATGAACTGAAAATCTCAGAGCTTACCGGTGGAAATGGCTGGTGGGGCAACAAATGGGGCATCCAGTTGGGAGGAAAATATGTGGATGCCTTCGGTGTAAACAACCTGGATTTGCAGGTGGAAACCAACATCGTGCGTCCGTTCACTTATTCCTTCCGCGATTCCGTGGCCAGTCACAACCATTACAACCAACCGCTCGCTCACCCGCTGGGCGCTAATTTCAAAGAAGTGGTGGGCATCGCCTCCTGGCAGCCCGCACCCAAATGGCGAATCGACGGGAAAGTGATCTACGCGTTACAAGGCATAGATACCGCCGGACTTAACTTCGGGAGCAATATCTTCAACCTCTACACGACACGCCCTGCCGATTACGGTTTCCAGATCGGAGACGCGGTACAGGGGAAAACAATAAACGCCTCGCTGTGGCTAAGTTATGAAGCGAAAGAAAATGTATTCCTGGAAGCGGGGTTGGTGCACCGGAAACTCAATACGGTAGCGGTAAACGAAATGTACACGGGGCTGAAAGCCAGTTCAACCATGGTGAGCGTGGGGTTGCGGATGAATATGTTCAGGAGGGAGTATGATTATTGATTTTCACGCGAAGTTTTTTTATTTCTCGCAACGGCGCAAAGGCGCAACGTAAGGCCCTGATTGATTTTCTGGTTAATTATTGGCCGAGAACAGACAGTATGTTTTATATTGGGACATAGACTAAAGAGAAAGGGCACTTAAAATATAAAGCCTTAAAAAGGAAGATAGCCAGCCTTTATGAAATTAGCCTTTACGCATTCAGCAGCACGTGGCGTCGTAGCGCCGTGGCGAGAAAAAAACTCAAAGGAAAACCCCAACTAATCTAGGCTTTGCGTCTGCGAAGAATGAAGCAGTGCTCCATTGCGTCTGCGCAGTGCAAAGCACAAAGCAGTTGCGTGAAAACCCTAATCCACCGAACTCATCACATCATCAATAAAATCCAGAATTTCTTTCTTTCCCATTTTTTTCACCGTAGATGTCACGAAATGCGGCGGCAGTTCCTCCCATGTTTCCAGCATCGCCTGCAGGAAGCGTTTTACATTTTGCGCGGTTTCCCGTTGCGTGGTTTTATCGGCTTTGGTGAATACCAGTGCAAATGGAATCCCCCATTCACCGAGCTGGTTCACGAATTCCAGGTCTATTTTCTGGGGAGAATGGCGGCTGTCGATGAGAATGAATACGTTGCGGAGGTTCTCTCTTTTGCGGAGGTATTCCTCGATCATTTTGGTCCAGCTTTTCCGCTGGTTCTGCGACACTTTCGCGTAGCCATAGCCGGGAAGGTCAACGAGGTACCAGGCACCATTGATGTCGAAATGGTTGATCATCTGGGTTTTTCCGGGACTGGCGCTGGTTTTGGCGAGTTTTTCCTGGTTGCAGAGAAGGTTGATGAGGGACGACTTCCCCACATTGCTTCTACCGATAAAAGCAAATTCAGGGCGGTCGGGTTTAGGGCAGAGCTGGATGCCAGGACTGCTGATGAGGTATTGCGCGCTTTTGATGACCATGGCGCAAAGGTAGGCAGTTTCTAATTTACCGCCTTATCCGCGCAGCAACTGCTGGCGAAAGCATCCGGTTTGGCCTTGAAGGCGAATCCCATTCCGAGGATATAGCCCATGGCTTCGCGCAGCGCTTCGTTGCTTTTGAAATGCGGATTGGTGTTAATGTCGGCATGTACTTCCATGTCCACATCATACTTTGTGAAGAGGTCGCAAAGTTCATACGCGATCTCGATGGATTTGGCCACTTCTACCAGCATCCGTTCCTTGATGGAGTAGGGATGCCGCGTTTTTTCGTTGTGGATGAACATGAATCCGCCATGACCTTCCCGGAGGAAAACGATCACGGTGGCGAATTCCGTTTCCTGGCCTTTTACCTGTGAGTCGGTGCCGATGCATACCTTGAGAGAGAAACCTTTGTCAACTTCCCGCCTGATGGCTGTTTCCACGGCGCTTTTGATGGGCAGATCAATAGGGTCGCCATTAAATTTTCTCCAGAGCATACGAAAATGTTTTCCTAATATAAAGAAAATTTATGTTGCAACCGGAGCTTTGTTGAATTATTGTTTCATTAACTTCTCGGTTTGGCTGCTCATGCCATCCTGTATTTTGAGGAGGTAAATACCACCGGATGATAGCGTGAACCGGTTGGAACCCTTGTTCAATCTTCCTTTGCTGATCATTCTGCCAGAGGGATCCAGCAGCAGGTATTCGGCGGCATGTGCGGCGCTGATCTGGTAATTGCCGTTCCCGAGTGCATGTACTTCCGCTGTTTTCACCGGATCGCCTTTGATAACTACAGTATTAGAATAGTGGTGTTGGGCCGCATGAATGCCTTTGACCCGTAAACGGTAGTAATGCGGACCAGGTGTTTCCGGCGAATAAGTATAACTGTTGGAGTGATCCGATAGAAATACGGTCTCAAACCGTGTTCCGTCTTTGGATACCTGCAATTCGGCATTGTAACCTGGTTCGTCGCCGTCGATTTTCCATTGAAGGATGTGTTTGCTCCCCGATTGGGATCCCGTGAGCCTGATGTTGTGAACAGGAAGTATGCCATTTGCAACGAAGACACCGGTAATATTGTAGAAGCCGATGCTGGAGGTGTCAGAAAGATAGCTGTTCCCTACGCCATCCACGGCGAAATAATAAGTGCCTGCCTGAACAAATGTATCTATGGCCGCACTGAGTTTATCCGGGGGATTGAAGCTGGCAAGCGTATCGCCGTTGCTGCCGATCATACTGAGTTTGATGTCGAGATTAGCGCCGGAGTTATTGCTGTTCACCGTATATGGAACGGCGTTCAGTTGAAGGATAGCCGGTTGCGTGAGCGTTAAACTGAATACATCCTTATCGTCCATCCTGGTGAGGATACCGCTGGCGGCGATGCTGTTGCCACTGGTGGGGATAGGGGCGGCGGCTTCAATGTGATCGGCATGATCGTCGGCACGAAAGCTGATTTTATTGGCGAAGCTGGTAATGGTTTTGATATCGTCCTGTATGTAATTACAGCCGAAGGCGCTGGTGCCTTTGGTCCAGGTGGTGAGGTTGCGCGCATAACTGTTGCCCATGATGGGCGCCCAACTGATTTCACCAGTTCCTTTTCCTGAATTGTATTCTTCCACCAATGCACAGGATTCATTAAAGCGGCTCTGGTGTTGCAATCCGAGGGTATGTCCGGCTTCGTGAGAGCAGGCTTCCCCCACATTTTTGGTGGAATAACTGAGTTTATTGGGGAACACGAAACAGGGTGTATCATCGCCCCAGGTAAAAGACCCCACCCAGGCCGCGCCACCCGCATTGCCGTACCAGGCCGAAGTGGGGGTTACGATTACCCGTGTGCGTTGCCGGATGGGGGCTGCGAAATACACGGTGGAATCCGTGGTGATATTGATGTTGAAGGGACGGAAGTCTTCAGCGACCCGGTTGAAAATCTCTTCAATTGCCGTATTGGAGAAGCCGGACGCGGCAGCGGAAATTGGACCGCTCCAGTTCCAGGAGGTGCCGGTTACATAATGCCCGTCGAAATCAAGGAAAATAACCCCGGCGGCGGCAGGATAGCTGTTCAGTTTTATAACCTGGGCATTGGTTTTATGCGTCAGCCACAGCAGTACAACGCAGAGCAATGAACGTAAAATGGTTTTCATGCGGATGATGTTTGGATAGGGGATGGATCGGGCGGATCAAAAACGGGCGCTAGTCGACCAATAAAAACTTCGCGTTCGTTTTCACGAAGAAGTACTGGTCGTTCTCTTTCGTAAGCACGTACGCTTCACCGGTTTCCCGGTTGTAGATACGACCAGTGAACGAAGTGCTTCCGTCTTCTTCCGTGATTCTGGAAAGGGTGAGCAGGGCGCCTCCGTAATTGGCGGCTTTCAGTTGTATTCCTGAAACCTGTTTGTTCTTCCGGAAATTGGAGACGATCTCTCCTTCCAGCATGAAATCCGGGGCAATAAATACTTTGTTTTTTGTTCCTTCGCGGAGTTGTAAAGTGTGGCTTATTTCGTTCGCGGCGAAAGGGATTTTCGCTTTCACTTCACGGAACACTGATGGTGCGTTGGCAATCTGTTTCTGACGGGTGGGTTGCTCCTGTGATTGAGCAGACATGGCGCATCCCCCTACAAGAAACATCAGAACAGCTGCCTGTTTGAGGTTCTTCATACTACGATATTGGGTGTTACAAAATGGTTTTTGTAGGGACGAATGCTATTGCAAGTATAGAATAGGAACGTTTTTCCGCAAAAAATATTTCAGCCTAATACTGGTTTGTACTTAGCATTACCAGCGTGCAGGCCTCCACGGGTTCTATGCCATTTTGTTCCGCCAGCGCATACAGTTCAGGGTTTTCGGTGCCGGGGTTGAAAATAATACGTTTGGGTTTCAACGACAGGATATAATCATAATATTCCTGCTGGTGGGTTTCGTTCAGGTACAGGGTAATGGTGTCTATGTTTTCAAAAGGAAGTTTCTCCTTTAATATCGCTGTTCCGTCTACAGTAGTTGCTTTCCTGCCGATGCCCACCGTTTCATGCCCTCTTGCTTTCAGGCGTTGCATGGCCAGGTAGCTGTAACGTTGCGGGTTATCCGATGCGCCCAGTACAAGTGTTTTCTTACTCATTTGATCAGTTTTAACAAGGTGCCGGTGAACCAGTTTTCATCTGCTTTGATCAGTTTGTCGAGGGCATTGTCCGTTTGCCCGGCCATCTTCCTGATTCCTGTGATCGCGTTGTTGAAAGATTTCACCTCCGGATTTTTGGGGTCATCCTCCACTTCTTTCAATTGATCCAGGAGTTTCAGCATCGGCTCCAGTTCTCTTTTTTTCCGTTCCCTTGTGATCTGTTTCACCACCTTCCAGATGTCTTTCTCGGCGGTGAAGAATTCCTTTCTTTCACCAGGTATCAAAACGCGTTCCACCAGCCCCCAATCGATCAGTTCGCGGATATTCATATTGGCGTTGCCCCGGCTGATGTTGAGTTCTTCCATGATTACTTCCGCACTCAATGGTTCCGGGCTCACCAGCAGCAGCGCGTGGATTTGCGCCATGGTACGGTTGATGCCCCATTGTGAGCCGAATGCGCCCCAACTGGCGATGAATTGTTGTTTGGCTTCAGAGAATTTCATGAAGCAAAGGTAGGGGAATGTAAGAACTTTCAGGATTTTCAGAAAGTTTAACAGGTTGAAGCGTACTTGATTTTATTCTCTAATCCTGCTTTTCAGGTCCATTTGTTGGTGGAGGATTCTGAGAATGATTATTCCATTTACTGCAACTCGGTAGAATATGATATGCCTGTTAATGCGAAATCCAAGAATGTCAGGGCCGATAGGATCATAAGTTTTTCCAATGTCTGGTGTTTGTGCAATTTTGTTGCAAGTCTCAATAAGGATATTGTAATATTTATCCGCCTGCTTTTCTGACCATGCTTCAAATGTATAATCCCAAATATTAGAAAGGTCTGCGACAGCGCTATTAGAAAGTTCGTATTTAGCCATTTTTACGCTTCATGGCTTTAAGTTCCTGAAGGTGGCTCTTAGGATTGAACCCCGTAGCAATGCCGCTTTCTATTCCTTCCTCAATGGCGGATTTAAGTGTCAGAAATTTATTTTCTTCTTCTTCTAAAAGCCTCAATCCCGCACGTATTACCTCACTCGCATTTTTATACCTTCCTTTGGCTACCCTTGCTTCTACAAAATGTTCAAAATAGTCGCCTAATGAAACGGAAGTATTTCGTCCCATAATTTTAAAATTTACACCTAAATTACCAAATTATGGTAACTTTTACCTTGCTTTTTTGAATTGATCCAACATCCTGTTTCTACGGATCATTTGGGTAAAAAGTTGAAGTTTTTCAATATCCGGTCTGTTGATGTCTGCGAGTAATCGTTCTTCTTCAGATTGAAATACAAATTTCCCCTTTTGCTTTAGTGTGCCTTTGTTTTGAAAAGACTGATTCTGCTGAATGCCGCCTTTATTTTCTGATGGTATTTCCATAGATGCAATTTAAGAATTTATTGCCTCAGCCTCAAAAATCCGGGCACGCCACACCAGTATCCCGCTCCCGGAATTTCCAGCCGCGCACCGTAAGCGCCAGGTAAAATCCGCCATTGGGCATCGCGTTCTTTGTAAATATCCAGCCAGCGTTGTGAAGGCCCATTACTACCGGACCCAACTTTCCGGCAAGACCCACCCAGAATTTTCCTTCAGTAGTGTATTGCATGGGGAGGTAAGCGGCCAGTTTGCGTTTTTCCCAGCGCGGCGTAACGGCGATCATATCCATTTCGCGGACCGCATACTTTTCGTCGTGGGTGCTGGAGCGCAGGTTGGCGCTGATGTTCGCGTTCACATAAAAATCCTGCGTAACGTGTTTGTCGATGTTCACCACCAGTCGCGTGGGTTGATTCACAATGAAGTTGCCGTTAATGCCACGATAACCGGCCGCGATGGTTTCCAGGGAATCGTTGAATTCGGGCACGCCGGCCACGTTCTGGAATTTATATTGAAGGATGGAATCCACCACTTCGGTTTTGAATCCGCTGAAGCGACGGCTTTCCCGGCCGTGGCGGTATTGGTTTCTGCCGATGTCCAGGATGGAGAAGCCGATTTTCCAGTTGTAGGGCGGGGCATCTTCCTGGCGCACGTAACCATCGTACCGGAGCAATAGTTCGGCGCCTAGATCGGCGCTGGCGCTGTTTAAAGTATGGCCCATGACATCTTTGATGTTCTGCCAGGTGGATTTTTCGCTGCTGATGCGGTCGTAGTTTGAAGAATAACCGTACCGCCCGCGGCCATCGGTGACCACGAAGTAAGGTTGAAGCCCATCGTTCCTGATTTCAAAATACCCGTTGCTTAGGCGCACATAGCCCCCGGATAAACCGCGCTGCGCCTTTAGTGTAACGCCGCCCGACAAACGCATGAGCTCATTCTCGTAAAGGGTTTGCGCATACGAAAAGAACAGTTCTCCCCAGGAAGACTGCACCGCGCTTGCGCCGATGGGAACGGAAGCGAGCTGGTTCAGGTTGAAGAACTGGTTGGTAGTTTGAAGCGTATCCGTATAAAAATAAGGAGAGGAGCGCACATGAAGGTAGTGCCGCAGGTTAGCGCCCACTGCCACGGCCCTGTCTCTGCCGATATTGAAACGCAGGTTGAAAAGGCGTATATCCGACTGGTAATGCGCCCTTCGTCCATAGTAACCGCGGTTGAATTCCACATAGGAGTTTTTTGCCGTCCCCAACAAGCCATAGTCTTTCACCGTGGCTACGTTGTTAAAGGCTTTTTGTTGGGTGGAAAAAATAGTAAGGTCCCAGGGAAAGGGCTGGTGCACAATGGATGCGGGATTGTTGTAAACGGTGAGTCCGCTCCCGTAAACATTGCCATGCAGCGCATGGTACGATTGCGCCTTAACGGTATGATAAACGATTACCAATAGGAGGAGAAGCCGGATCTTTTTCAAAGCTGTTCAATTATAATAGTGATACAGTTTGGTTCTTCAGGCGGTATCGGCGCTTCAAATATCCAATAAATATGGGAATGGTGGTTTTAAAGGACAGAATTAAGTTTACAAGGAAAGTTTTTGAGGGAGATAACGTCTGATTTCCTTTCCAAAGCACTAAATTGCTTTTTCTTCAAACCAAACTGAATTACACCATGCAAAGGTTCTTTCTGCGGATCATGCCCGCCTTTTTGGGGGTATTGATGGCCGTAACCCCGGCATTGGCCCAAAACCCCGCTGCTGTTACCAAAGGCAATTACAACCTTGCCGCCCGTTTTTCTCCCAAGAAACTAAGTAAACTGATCTTCTCCACTTCGGTGGACCCGCATTGGATGCGCAATTCCGATCGTTTCTGGTACACCTGGGAATCGCCTTCCGGGAAAAAATGGTACATCGTGGATCCGGCTAAAGCTACCAAAACAGAAATGTTCGATACCGATAAAATGGCCGCGGACATCACGCGTATCGTGAAGGACCCTTTCGATGGGCAGCACCTTCAGCTCGATAACCTCGAATTTATTAAAAATGAGACGGCCATCAGGTTCGAAGTAAGGAGCACAGAGGAAGTGGAGAAAAAGGATACCACTACTAAAAAGGACTCTACCCGCCGCGCCACACCACCGGCGAAAGAAAAAAAGACCTTTTATTTTGAATACAATCTCCAGACCCGTGAACTGAAAGAACTCACCGATTACGAGAAGCCAAAGCGCCGCCCGATGTGGGCCTCCATCGCGCCAGACAGCTCCATGATAGTCTTCGCGAAGAACCATAACCTGTACTGGATGGACAAGGAGAACCTCTACAAAGCCATCAAGAATGAAGACGATTCCACCATTGTTGACCACCAGATTACAAAGGATGGCGTGGAAGATTTCGGCTTCGGAAGAGGGTATGGGGAAACCGACGTGGAAAAGGAAAAGAACAAAAACAAGCGCAAAGGCGCTTACGTACTTTGGTCGCCTGACTCCAAGTTTTTCACCACCACGCTTTCAGATGTACGCAAAGTAAGCGACTTGTGGGTGATCAACAACGTGGCCGAACCACGCCCTACGCTGGAAACCTATAAATACCATATGCCGGGTGAAGCGAACGCTCCCATCGAATACCTGATCGTATTTGACGCCACCACCAAACAGGTGAAAAAACTGGATGCGGGCAGGTATAAAGACCAGACCATTGGTTTGTGGGCATCTCCCTGGAAACCCAGCGATCGTGACGTTGATTTCCGTCCTTCCACCTGGCTGGGCACCAATACTAAGTTTTACATGAACCGTACCAGCCGCGACCTCAAGAAGATCGACGTTTGTATGGTGGATGCGGCTTCCGGGAAAGTAACACCTGTTATTGAAGAGAAGCTGAACACCTATGTGGAGATCCGTCAAGTAGCCCTGGTGAACGGAGGAAAAGAACTGATCCAGTGGTCAGAAAAAGACGGATGGGCACATTTTTACCTGTACGATGAAAATGGTAAACTGAAAAACCAGATCACTTCAGGGGCTTTCCATTGTGAAGAGATTGTGGAAGTGGATGAAAAGAACCGCGTACTTTATTTTACGGCGAACGGAAGGGAAAGCCTTCCTGCCAAAGGAAAGGATGGCGTTGCGGAAAAAGAAGATCCCTACTATGTACACCTTTACAGGGTGAACTTTGATGGTACCGGTCTGAAATTGCTGAATCCCGGCAACTTCGACCACAGCTCCAGCATGGGGGATTCCTATAAGTATTTTGTGAACAACTATTCCCGTGTAAATACCACGCCAGAATCAGTGTTGATGGACAACACCGGTAAGCTGATCATGAAGCTGGAAACCGCTGATTTGTCTAACCTGTTCGCGGCTGGTTACAAATTCCCCGAGCCTTTCAAAGTGAAGGCCGATGATGGCATCACCGACCTGTTCGGGGTAATGTACAAACCTTTCGATTTCGATTCCACCAAAAAATACCCCATCATTGAATACGTGTATCCCGGTCCGCAAACGGAAGCGGTGAACAAAGCTTTCGGCAGAAGTATGGATAGAATTGACCGCCTTGCGCAATTCGGCTTCATCGTGGTAACGGTAGGCAACAGGGGCGGGCATCCCAGCCGCTCCAAGTGGTACCACAATTACGGGTACAACAACCTCCGAGATTATGGCCTGGCCGATAAGAAGGCGACCGTGGAGCAACTGGCAGTAAGGTATCCTTTCATTGACGCCGACAGGGTAGGGATTACGGGGCACTCCGGTGGTGGATTCATGTCAACCGCGGCTATGCTTGTATATCCCGATTTCTTTAAAGTGGCGGTTTCAGGCGCCGGCAACCACGAAAACAATATCTACAACCGCTGGTGGAGCGAAAAGCACCATGGCGTAAAGGAAATCATCACACCCAAAGGCGACACTACATTCCAGTACAATATTGAAAGAAACCCTGAACTGGCGAAGAACCTCAAAGGAAAACTGCTGTTGGTGACGGGCGATATTGATAACAACGTTCACCCCGCGAATACCATCCGCATGGCGAATGCCCTCATCAAAGCCAACAAACGCTTCGATTTTATGCTGATGCCCGGCCAAAGACACGGATTTGGTGATATGACTGAATATTTCTTCTGGCTGATGGGTGATTATTTCTGCAAATACCTGCTTGGTGATTTTTCTCAACCGGTTGACATCATGGAAATAAACCGGGAAGTGGAGCAGACAGGCAACAAAAGAAGGTAATAATTCCTTAACCGGAAGGTTATACCAGTCTGAATTAATTTCGCCGCATGCAAAAAAGAACGTTTTTGTATGCGGCGATTTTGTTTTCCGCCTGCAATACCCAGCCCCCGGTGGCGAAGGATGCCCTGAAACCAGCGGTTGTAACCGAAGTTACGCCACACGATACCGATGATCCTGCGATCTGGATCCATCCCACGCATCCCGATTCCAGCCTGATCATCGGAACGGATAAAGATTCGGATGGCGGGTTGTATGTATATGACCTTTCCGGAAAGATGCTCCGGGAAAAAACAGTGCGTCCTCTGAAACGCCCCAATAATGTGGATATCGTTCAGAACGTGAAGATCGGGGGCAAAACGATGGACATCGCCGTTGCCACTGAAAGAGAGACGAACAGCATCCGTATATTCTCTGTTCCAGATATGCGTCCGCTTGACAATGGTGGCATTGAAGTGTTCACCGGTGAACAGGAGCGCGGACCTATGGGCGTAGCATTGTACCATAATACGGCCGACAGTGCAGTTTACGCCATCGTGGGAAGAAAGTTCGGTCCGAAGGATGCTTACCTCTGGCAATATAAACTGGAAGCGGATGCTGGTGGAAATATTACCGGCACCGTTGTGCGCAAATTCGGAAAGTTCATGGGTGGAAAAGAAATTGAGAGCATTGCCGTGGATGCTAAGTTGGGCTACATTTATTATTCTGATGAAGGATATGGTGTGCATAAATATCATGCTAATCCCGCAAAAGGAAATGAAGAACTGGCCGTATTCGGGTTGAAGGAGTTTAAAGAAGATGTGGAAGGTATTTCTATTTACCAGAGTACGGACTCAACCGGGTACATCATCGTTTCCAACCAGCAGGAGAATACCTTCAACTTCTACCCCAGGGAAGGTGTTTCAGGTAACGTCCATCAACATACGCTGATCGGAAAACTACCTTTCTCTACTGTCTCAAGTGATGGTTCGGAAGTAACATCCGTTCAACTTGGGAACAGCTTCCCGAAGGGCGTATTCGTAGCCATGAGCGAAGGAATGGTGTTCCATTACTACGACTGGCGTGATATCGAAAAGCGGTTACTTAAAAAATAATCCTTTACAACAACCTTCCGCTGCGTGCACATGGCGCGCTCCACAGGCTGGGTCACCAGGAGCGGAAAAACTCCGTAATGAGTACGGCCCTGTGCATTGCGCAGCATCCTATTGTTAGTGTTTAAAAAGAAAGAGGCCACGCGGTTTGCGTGGCCTCTTTACGTATTATGTTTGAACGTTTCCGTTACACGAGCATTCTAACGGGTTCTTCCAGCAGGCTCTTCAGTGTTTGCAGGAACGCTGCGCCTGTTGCGCCATCCACTACACGGTGGTCACAGCTCAGGGTTACTTTCATCACATTGCCCACTTTAATCTGACCATCTTTTACAACGGGCACCTGGCTGATACCACCTACCGCGAGAATGCAGGCATCGGGCGGGTTGATGATGGCGGTGAATTCGTCCACACCGAACATACCAAGGTTAGAGATGGTAAAGGTGGAACCTTCCCAATCGGCAGGTTGCAACTTCTTGTCTTTGGCGCGTTTGGCATACTCCTTCACTTCAGCACCGATCTGGCTGAGGGATTTGGTATCGGCGAAACGGACTACAGGAACCAGCAGCCCTTCATCCACGGCAACGGCTACGCCGATGTTCACGTGGTGGTTGGTGCGGATCTTGTCGCCCAGCCAGCTGCTGTTCACAGCGGGATGTTGTTTCAGCGAAAGCGCCACGGCTTTCAGCACCATATCGTTGAAGGAAATTTTTACGGGAGCGGTTTCATTCATTTTGGCGCGGCTTTCCACGGCTTTGTCCATATCAATAGACATCGTAACGTAGAAGTGCGGTGCGGTGAACAGGCTTTCGCTGAGGCGCTTGGCGATTACCTTGCGCATTTGCGAAACAGGCTTCTCGTCGAAGCTTTCCTGGCCGTATACTGCAGGAGCGGCGGTTGTTTTTGCAGCAGGGGCGGCAGAAGCTTTTTCAGCGGCGGGAACATAATTGTCAACGTCGGATTTAACAATACGGCCATTGTCTCCTGTTCCGGTTACTTTGGTGATATCGATGCCTTTTTCAGCGGCGATCTTTTTGGCGAGTGGGGATGCTTTGATCCTTCCGTCGCTGGAAACATTTTCAGAAGTGGTATCACTTTCCTTATTGGTATCTTCCTTTTTGCTTTCTACGGAAGAGGCGGGTGTACCTGTGGCACCTTTCACGTCACCTTCTCCTTTGGCTTCGATGCCACCGCCTTTGGCTGCGGCAACGATCGCGTCCACATTTGTTTTATCATTTCCGATGATGCAGAGCAGGGCGTTAACAGGAACTTTGTCGCCTTTTTCAGCGCCAATATAAAGCAGGGTGCCATCTTTATAACTTTCCAGTTCCATGGTCGCCTTATCGGTTTCCACTTCCGCAAGCAATTCTCCTTTTTTAACGGAGTCGCCCACTTTTTTATGCCAGGCGGCGATCACGCCTTCTGTCATGGTATCGCTGAGACGTGGCATCAGGATGGCTTCTTCCACAGTGGCCAGGTCCATACCGGAAGCCGCGGTTTTTTCAGCCTTAGGTGCTTCCGTTTGCGCTTCAGCTTTGGGTGCTTCTTCTTTTGTTGCTTCGGATTTCTTTTCGGCTGCGGGAGCGGCTTGTCCGCCATTTTGCTTCACGAGATCATCTACATTTTCCCCTGGTTTTCCGAGGATGGCCAGCAAAGCGTTCACGTCCACTTTTTCTCCATTCTGGGCACCCACGTACAGGAGCGTACCGTCCTGGTAGCTTTCCAGTTCCATGGTGGCCTTATCGGTTTCAACTTCAGCCAGTAAATCTCCTTTCTTAACGGTATCACCCACTTTTTTGTGCCAGGCGGCTATCACACCTTCGGTCATGGTATCGCTCAGGCGGGGCATGAGTATCACTTCAGCCATAAAAAGATAATCGTTTTTAGTTGTTCGATTGCATGTGTTTCCCGGTTTCCCGGTACCCATTTGCTTAATGGAAGGCCGAAATTACAGGAAAAAGGCGAATTATGGTGCAGCGGTTCCCATAATTGGCTCAGCCTTTACCGGAAGCACAGATCATACACTGATAGGATCTTAGCACCAGTAAAGGCTGATGGTCGGAAAGCAATTCCGGAACGAATGTAGGGAAAGCTTTTGTTAAGAAAATGAAAATGGTTTTTACCTTATCATTAAACGGTGTTTTTACATTTCTGATCAGGGTGTTTTCACCGAAAATTAATCTACTTCGAGCCGGAGTTTTATCCGCAAATCGTTGATCAGTGGGTATTGTTCGGCCATCTGCATGAATACCTCGCGTGGTGTGAGCGGCCGTTCGAATTTCAGGCCGAGGTCTGCTCTTTGCTCAATCACCACGGTGAAAAGCAACCTGTTGTTGCAGAACTTCTCCTGCAGGTATTCCGCGAGTTCCCGCTTTTCAGCATCAATAAAGCGGGCCATGATATTGTCGCCGGTAACTACTTCAAAGTTTTCATCGTCCAGGATACGCAGTTCGGATAATTCGAAACTTTGTACGGCTGGGTTTTTCGCTTCCCTTAATTTGTTGGCGAAGCCCTGCCAGTGTTCTTTCAACAGTTCCTGCGTAAGGGCGATGCGTTCTTTTTTCTCGGAAGGGCCGCTGTTTCTTGCCGCGATCTCCTGCCGGAGTTTACTCAGTGAGCTGAGTTTCAGTCCTCCGCCATTAGGTGGAGCAGGTGCGGTAACTGTAGCGGGTTTGACGGCTGCGCTGGGGGCTCCCGTTTGTATTGGTGTTGTTGGAGTTTGGAAAGCGGCCGGTTGAGTATTTGCTGAAGGTGCCGCCGCAGCCTGTGTAGCAGTGGTTGCAACTGGCTTCGGTGTGGCTGATGTTTCCACAATCAGTTTCGCGCCTGAAACCGGTTTTTTCTCTGGAGCGGGTGCCAGTGAAACCGTTCTGAACGCCAGCGGCCGGTCAGTTATTTTTTTTTTATCCGGGCCGGAGCCGCCATCGGTAATTTCTATCGCCTGCTGGAGGTAACAGAGTTTGATGAGGGTAAGTTCTATGTGGAGGCGCTTGTTCCTGGCGCCGCGGTATTGTATTTCCGCATCGGAAAGCAGGTTCAGCGCACTCACCAGCAGGGAAGCGCTGACGGCCCCAGCCATGGTTACATAACGGTCTTTGAAACTCTCCACCACATCCAGCAGTGACGCCACTTTCGGGTCTTTGCACACCAGCAGGTTCCGGATGAATTCGGCCAGCCCGTTCAATACGGTATCGCCTTCAAAACCTTTCCGGTTGATCTCGTCGAACATCAGGAGCGCCGAAGATACATCCTGCTTCAGCATGGCGTCCATGAGCCGGAAATAATAATCCGCGTCCAGGATATTGAGGTGCTCCAGGGTATTCGTGTAGCTAAGTTCCCCGTTGGTGAAACTCACGATCTTGTCCATGATGCTCAGCGCGTCGCGCATACAACCTTCACTTTTCTGGGCGATCAGTTGCAGGGCGGCCATTTCCGCTTTCACTGCTTCTTTCTCACATATCTCGTTGAGGTGGTCGGCGGTATCCTGGGTGGTGATCCGTTTGAAATCGAAAATCTGGCAACGGGAAAGGATCGTGGGCAGTATCTTATGTTTTTCCGTGGTGGCCAGGATAAAAATGGCATACGGAGGCGGTTCTTCCAGTGTTTTCAGGAAGGCGTTGAAGGCCGAGGAACTGAGCATGTGCACCTCATCGATGATGTACACCTTGTACTCCCCCGCCTGTGGCGCGAAACGTACTTGTTCCACCAGTGTACGGATATCGTCCACCGAGTTGTTGGAGGCGGCATCCAGTTCATGGATATTCAGCGAGGCCCCATCGTTGAAGGATACACAGGAATGACAGGTATTGCAGGCTTCCCCATCTTCTCCGGGATGCGCACAGTTGATGGTCTTGGCCAGGATACGCGCGCAGGTGGTCTTCCCCACACCCCGCGGACCACAAAACAAAAAGGCATGCGCCAGTTGTTTGTTGCGGATCGCGTTCTTTAAGGTGGTGGTAATATGCTGCTGCCCCACAACGGTGCTGAAATTCTGTGGTCTGTACTTCCGGGCCGAAACGATGAACTTTTCCATTATGGTTGCAAGATAGAGATTTTACTTTTCAGGCAAACAGGTACGGTGTTTAAACCTGCGCTACATCCGTTATTTTCCGGGTCCCGGTCAGAGGATGGGGTGGCGCTCGAAAGGTTGGGTCCTGTCGAAATTGTACCGGTATGTGATCAGTTCCCGGGTCCGGAAGGAGTCTGGCAGGTTTTCGGCTACGTTGATCATTTTTGGGTTGAAATCGCCGATCCACTGCATTTCATATTCCGTGTAAGGGGTTTCCGGCTGCACCACTTTGGCGGTTTCTACAATAATATAGGCATCCACCCCCTTTGCCTGGTACTCGGGGATAATACCGAATACAATACCCGTTAATTTACGGCAGGGTTTGGTGGCTTTCACCCAAAGGAACTTCAACTTCGCGAGCAGGTTGAACTGCCCGTTCAGGTGTTTGAACCATTGGTTCAGATCGGGCAGGTTCACAAACAGTGCGATAGGTTTGTTGTTGTGGTAGGCAAACCAGATGATACGCTCGTCCATAACGGGTTTCATGGTTTTGAACATGACGATCACCTGTTCTTTCCGGAGTTCCTTCATGCCCCCATGTCCCGCCCAGGCCTTGTTGTATATTTCAGTGAAATCTTCCGCGAATTTTTCCAATTGGTCCTTACGGATATGTTTGGCGGAATAAGCGGGGTCTGCTGCCACACGCGCGTGCCTCTTCAGCAGTTTTTCGCTCATGGGCTTTTTCGCGTCCATGCCGAAGCATACCTGGTGAAAGAAGGGCCTGAATCCGTAATTTTCTACCAGTTCCTGGTAATAGGGTGGATTAAAGTTCATCCCGTAAAGTGGTTCCTGGAAACCTTTCACCACCAGTCCCCACCAGCGGTCGCGTTCCCCGAAGTTGATGGGGCCGTCCATGGCGGTCATGCCGCGTTGCAGGAGCCAGTGTTTCGCTACGTCGAACAGCATATCCGCCGCGTCTTGGTGATGAATGCAATCGAAGAAGCCCATTCCGCCCACGGGACCTTTATCACCTTTGGACCTGTATTTTTTATTGACGAAGGCCGCGATCCTGCCGATCAGTCTTCCTTCTCCATCCTTCAATACCCAACGTGCGCATTCCCCATGCCGGAAAGCCTTGTTCTGCGCGGGATCAAATACCATCCTGATGTCTTTATCAAGCGGTCGTATGTAATGAGGGGTATTCCTGTTCACTTCCACCGAAGCCTTCAGAAACAATGCTTCAGTAGCCTTATCCGATACCTGGATCAATTCCATGCTTATGGCTTTTTCGTTCCTAAAAAGGGCAAGTTAAACCGAACAGGGCGAATTTTATTCTTTTTTATGACCGGAACATCGGTCTGGTATTCCGCGTAATAAATCTTCAGGAGGATAATAAAATAGGAGATCAGGAGTGGCCCGAATATCAATCCGGGAATATTAAAATATTTCAGTCCGATGATCACGCCCAGCACGGTAACCACGGGATGTACATCGGCCATGCGCTTGGCGAGCATGAACCGGATCACATTGTCAAGGCTCCCCAGCGCAGCCGCGCCCCAGATGATGATAAATACGCCCTGCCAGATGGAGCCACCCGCTAAAAGGTAGATACCCGCGGGCACCCATACCAACCCGGTGCCAACAATAGGAATGATGGAAGAGAAACCTGTGATGATGCCCCAGAAACCCGCTTCGGGCAGGCCCGCTATCAGGTAACCACCGTAACCGCAAAGCCCCTGTGCCACTGCAATCAGGGGAACACCCACCGCATTGCTGAAGGTCTGCGCCACCAGTTCCTGCCCGAACAATTCGATTTTCCTCCGCTGGAAGGGAAGGTAAAACACGATGGCCGCTTCCATCCTGTTTACATTGTACAACATGAAATAAAGAAAGAAATACATCATGGTAATGGTGCCGAAAATGCCCAGGCTTTCATTCAGGATCGATTGTATGGCACCGGTAGCGAATCCTTCAATATTGCTGATGTTCTTTTCTGAAAGCAATTTGAAATTATATTGAGACTGTATGCGCTGGTCGAATTCTTTTAACGCGCTTACCAGCGCTTCAGGATCACTAACAAAAGCGCTTATCTTATTATACAGCATCGCGCCCAGCAAACTGATCGGCAAGAGGATGATAAAGAAAGAAATCACGATGATGACCACGGCTGCCAGTGATTTATTCCAGCCCTTTTTCAAAAGCCTGCACATGCTCGGTTTGGCCAGCACATAAAACATAATGGCGCCCAGGAAACCGGTGAAGAATTCTATCAGACTGAAAAAAAGAAACCCGCCGAAAAGCAGGATGATGGTCAGGAAGAGGTACTTGTTCATCTTCCGGTCGGATAGCTTTGTCTCCATTTGTTATTTTTGTAGTGGAATGGTATTTGATTAACTTAGGTAGGCTCAAACCTACACTGATTCTTTCACAATTTTAAAAAACATACCAACATGGCAAGTAATTCGAAACTACTCGTAGGATTTATACTTGGCGCTGCCGCGGGCGCTGCTTTAGGTGTTTTTCTCACCAGCGATAAGGGGAAAGAACTGATCGCGGACCTGAAAGATGCCGCGGGCAAGTTCTCTGATGAAGTGAAAGAAACGATCAACAAGGGAAAGCAATTCGCTGATGACCTCGAAGGCACCACGGAACAGGCCTGATCTTCTATAATTACCTAAAACATTGCCTATGGCCAGTGATAAAAAGCCCGGATTTTTTGAAGAAACGGAGGAGATGGTGGAAAAGTACGTTCAGGACAGGATGCTGCTCTTTAAACTACAGGCCACTGAAAAGGCCGCCAACCTGGTGGCGCTTATGGTGAGTGGCATCGTAATTGGCATGATCGGCTTTTTTATCCTCATGTTCCTGAGTATTATGGCGGGATATTATTTCGCAGAACTTACCGGAAGCCTGTTTTACGGCTTCGGTATCATTACGCTCGTGTACATCGTTTTGCTCATCATACTCGTCTTATTGAGGAAAAAAATCCTCCATAATTTCGTGGCCAACACGGTAGTCAGGATCATATTTGACAAACAAACAGATGAAGATGAACCAAATTCCACCCATAACGTCCCCGACCAGGCCGGACCTGACACATATCAACAACCTTGAAGACCTGAAGCTGGAGCAAAAGCGTGTACGCCTCCGCGTTAAGCTGCAGGAAAAAGAACTACGTACCCGGGTGAAAAAAGTGCCAGGGGAACTGGTGGCCTCGGTAGCAAAAACCGTGGTACCGGCTTTTATCGCCGGGAAAGTTACCGACACCGCGATTGGCGGGTTAAGTAGTGGCATTAACATGCTGTTCTCCAAAAACAAAAGCGGCGTGGGTGGAGTGGTTACGGGGCTTGCTGGCGGGCTGGCGAAAGGATTCATCCAACGGGTAGGTGTGTTTACGGCTTTACGCATGGCCTCGAAACTTTTTTTCTCCAAAAAGAGCAATAAAAAAGAGAAGTGATTGCACTTCTCTTTTTCTTATAATTATTCCTGCTTAATCTATTTGGGCGATGATCCGAAAAGTTTTTCTTCCAACTTCTTATCGTGCCCATACACATCTTCCCTGAAGTTTAGTTTCCCATCTTTATCCACCCAAGCGGTGAAATAGCCGATAAATACCGGGATTTCCTTTTTAAGCGTCACATATTTTTCTTTGTCGGCTTTCATGAATTCACTGATCTTTTCAGATGTCCAGGAGGTATCGTTGCGGAGCAGGTGTTCCGCGAATTTCACGGGTTCGCTGAGGCGGATGCAGCCATGGCTGAAATCACGGCGGCTTTCACCGAAAAGACTCTTAGCCGGTGTGTCGTGGAAGTAAATATTATAGTTATTCGGGAACAGGAATTTCACCCTGCCGAGTGAGTTATTATCACCGGGCTTCTGGCGTATCATATACGGGAAGGTACGGGCGGTGTATTTCCCCCAGTTGATGCTGCCGGGTGGCACCACCGTTTTACCGCTAACCACTTCCATATTGTGTTTGGCGAGATAACCGGGGTTGCGTTGGACGGCCGGAAGTATCTCGTTGGCAAGAATTCCGGGAGGAATATTCCAGTACGGACTGAATACAATGTACTTCAAACTACCCGTGAAAATAACGGTACCATGCTGCGCTTTTCCCACCACCACATCCATATCAAAAGAAAGTTGCCCATCTTCGTACACATGCAGGCGATATTCGGGAATATTCACCAGGAGGTAATCGGTTTCGGGTTCACGGGGCGCCCAGCGCAACCGTTCCATATTGATGAGAATCTGCCGGATGCGGTCATTGATCGGGGCGTTTAACCTGCGCAGGAACTGGGGCCCGATGATGCCGTCTTCGGTAATACCATGGCGGTGCTGGTAATTTTTGACCGCTTCGGTGAGGGCGTTGTTGAAATAGCCGGAGGAATCGGGATCGGCATAGTCTCCCAGAAAGCTGAGACGGTGCTTGATGGCGGAAATCGTGGAGGAACTGTCTCCGGGACTGAATTTTTTCTGTTCCGCCACAATTTCGGGCCAGCCGGTTTCTTTTTCGAGTTGGTAATACTTTTTAAGGTATTCTTCCAGCAGGTAATATTGTTTGCTTACCGGGGCGATACGGGCGATGTCCTTGCCTTTGGTTGCGATCAGGGAATCGAGCAGTTCAACCGCCTGGATTTTCTTGCGGGGGATGAACCATTCCAATTCGGCCATATCGAGGTTTTCTTTGCCGGTGAAGTTTTTCTCCGCATAAAGGAAGAACTGGCGGGTGAGGGCGATTTCGGTTCTGAATATGCCGGAATCGCTGGAGGGTGGCGTAAGACCAGGTTGGTGAAGACTGTCAACAGTGGCGGTAAGGGGTTCATTCAGCAGGAGCGAATCCTGAAGATCGGAAGCGCTGGCGGTCCACAGGTTGCGGAAGTTATAAGCCTGTTCGGCCATGCCGGAGGTATCGAACCAAGCGAACTGGTAGTTGCGGCCGGCATAGAAACGACGGAGTTTTTCATCGAATTGCCAGAGGGACGAATCACTGGCGATTGCTTTTTCCAACCGCAGACTGTCGAAGAAAAGGTTATTGTATGCGTTCTGCGCTGTAATGGTAGTGTCTCTGACAATAGGTGCCTGCTCTTTCCCAGAACCGGAACCACAGGCTGAAACGATAAGCGCAATGGCGATCAGGATCATTACCCCTGATCCGGGATTGAAGTAGTGATTTTTCCGCATAGGCAAATATAAGTTTTCACCGGAAGGATGTTGGAAAGGGAACCGGGTATATTAGTGACTATAGGGCGAGGTAAGGTAGAATTAGTGAAATATTTACTTTAAAAACTAGCTGAAAAGATGATCAGGATGTAAATGCGTTTTTTAGTGTAATTATATGAATATCATTTATTTATGAAGGTTTTGCACATGATGTAAACTTTAAGCCCGGCAAATTATTGAACTTTGAACACCATGTGTTACCTTTGCGCCAATTTTGAACAGCTCACTTAAAATTAATTGATAATATGCCTAACACAGGTAAAGTAAAGCAGGTGATCGGAGCCGTTGTGGACGTACAGTTCAGCGGTAAATTACCCGAAATTTACAACGCGCTGGAACTGAAGCGTGAAAATGGTGATACCCTGGTAATGGAAGTTCAGCAACACCTTGGTGAAGACAGCGTTCGTTGCATCGCGATGGACGGAACTGAAGGCCTGGTGCGTGGCACAGCGGTATCTGATACTGGTAAAGCGATCACCATGCCCATAGGTGAAGGCATCAAAGGAAGGTTGTTCAACGTAACAGGTGATCCTATCGACGGATTGCCCGCTATCGACAAAGCCGGTGGCCGTGCTATTCACGCCAAGCCCCCTGCGTTCGAGAACCTGAGCACCGCTACAGAAGTACTCTTCACAGGTATCAAAGTAATCGACCTGATCGAACCTTACGCGAAAGGTGGTAAAATCGGTCTGTTCGGTGGTGCCGGTGTGGGTAAAACCGTATTGATCCAGGAATTGATCAATAACATCGCGAAAGCATATTCCGGTTTGTCCGTGTTCGCAGGTGTGGGTGAGCGTACCCGTGAAGGGAACGACCTCATGCGCGAAATGATTGAAGCCGGTATCATGAAATATGGTGAAGGATTCAAACACAGCATGGAAGAAGGTGGATGGGACCTCGAGAAAGTGGACATGAACGAACTGAAAGATTCCAAAGCGACTTTCGTGTTCGGACAAATGAACGAACCCCCAGGAGCACGTGCCCGCGTGGCATTGAGCGGTCTTACCATCGCTGAATACTACCGTGATGGCGACGGACAGGGACAAGGCCGTGACATCCTCTTCTTCGTAGACAATATCTTCCGTTTCACCCAGGCTGGTTCCGAAGTATCGGCCCTGCTGGGACGTATGCCTTCCGCCGTGGGTTACCAACCTACACTGGCTACTGAAATGGGACTGATGCAGGAAAGGATCACCTCTACCAAGAACGGTTCCATTACCTCCGTACAGGCGGTATACGTGCCTGCGGATGACCTTACCGA
The DNA here is from genome assembly GCF_023721715.1 of Parasegetibacter sp. NRK P23. Classification (NCBI taxonomy): domain Bacteria; kingdom Pseudomonadati; phylum Bacteroidota; class Chitinophagia; order Chitinophagales; family Chitinophagaceae; genus Parasegetibacter; species Parasegetibacter sp. NRK P23. The sequence goes on along the minus strand of NZ_JAMDLG010000001.1, from coordinate 849,373 downwards.
CCCCGCTCCCGCAACAACTTTCGCCCACCTTGATGCGACAACCGTACTCAGCCGTAAAATCGCTGACCTCGGTATCTATCCTGCCGTGGATCCGCTGGATTCTACCAGCCGTATCCTTACGCCGGCCATCGTGGGTGAAAACCACTACAACACCGCTGACCGCGTGAAGCTGATCCTTCAGCGTTACAAGGAACTGCAGGATATCATCGCCATCCTCGGTCTGGATGAATTGAGCGACGAAGACAAACAAACAGTATCCCGCGCCCGTAAAGTACAGCGTTTCCTTTCACAGCCTTTCCACGTGGCAGAACAGTTCACGGGTCTGAAAGGTGTACTCGTTCCCATCGAAGAAACCATCCGCGGTTTCAACATGATCATGGACGGTGAAGTAGACGAATACCCAGAAGCGGCGTTCAACCTTGTTGGTACCATTGAAGATGCCATCGAAAAAGGTAAGAAACTGCTGGCGCAGGCACAGGGATAAGCAATAGAATTTTAAATTTTGAATGATGGATGTTGAATGAATAATTCAGCTTCCGTCATTCAATATTCAATATTAATAACGTGTATCTAGAAATTTTAACACCCGAACGCAAGCTGTACAGCGGCGAAGTATATGGTGTCCAGTTACCTGGAACTGATGGGCTTTTCGAGGTACTCGATCAGCACGCCCCGCTCGTAAGCGCGCTCGGTAAAGGAAAGGTGAAAGTGCTGAAAGACAAACAATCCGCTTCTTTTTACCAGATCGCGGGTGGTTTTGTTGAAGTGCTGAACAATAAAGCTACTGTGCTGGTGGAAGGCGCTGTCGCGCTGGATAACCAGTAGGTTTTTGCGTTTCGGAAGAAGATTTTTCACGCAAAGGAGCAAGGACGCAAGGAGTGGTTAGGGTGCTTCGGGTTGAGGGAGAATTTTCTCGCGACCAGGCATTGAGATTGCTCAGTTGAGTACGAATAATTTAAGAGGGTTGGTACATTGATTTGTGTCGGCCCTTTTTCTTTTGCGCTATGCTGATGAAATTTTACACGGTGGTTCGCGCGGAAAATCATTAGTGAAGATCCGTGAAAAATTCTTATACAATAAATAATAAAAGGCAAAAGCCCTTTGCGCCTTCGCGAGAAAAAAGACTTCTTTAGAAACCGAACCGCTAATTCAACCCCGCCACCAATTCCATCTGCAAGTCTTTCAACACAGCAACTGCTTCATACAGGAACCTGTCTTTCTGCAAACTGTTCAGCCATGCTTTGTTGTTCTCCTGGCGGAATTGTTCCTTCTGCACCATTTCCGCCGCATCTACAGGCGTGTTGTGCACCTGCATGGCGTTCACCAGCGCGCTGAGTTTACGTACCTGCGCGATACGTTCTCTTTTTTCAGCGCGGTGTTTCCGGAAGGCGCTCAGTTCCAGCGGATAAACATCTTCTTTATCGGCGAGCCAGTCGAGTTGTTGTTTCATCAGTAAGATGCTGCTGTCGCGCTCCTGGCGGGAGATGCTCCGGTTGATGAGTTGCGCCAGATTGCCCGTATGTTGTTCAATGCTGAAGGGAACAGGTTTTATTTCGTCCCATGGAAGGGCTGCCTTGGTATCTTTCTCCCGGACGTTGTAGTGTTCATACAAGCCGGGAAGTGAAACATCGGCCTGGATGCCTTTCAGTTGCGTGGAACTTCCGGTAACGCGGTAATATTTCTGGATGGTAAGATGTAGTGTGCCAAGATCTGCGGTGGGCGCTTCGCTCCAGTTCTTACCGGGAATGCGGTAGGCGCGTTGTACCGTGCCTTTTCCGAATGTGGTGCTGCCCACGATGATGCCTCTTTTATAGTCCTGGATGGCGCCCGCGAAAATTTCGGAGGCGGAGGCGCTCAGTTCGTTCACCATTACTACGAGCGGACCATCATAGATTTTCTGTTTGTTCATTTTACCAACTTCCGACCTTTCACCCCGGCTCTTCACCTGCACTACGGGACCTTTATCCACGAACAGCCCCACCATATCGATCACTTCTCCAAGGCTGCCGCCACCATTGTTGCGGATATCAATCACGATGCCGTCTACCTGCTGTTCTTTCAGTTGCAATACGGCTTTTTCCATATCGTCGGCGCAGCTTCTGCCATTTTCATCACCGAAATCGGTGTAGAATTTCGGGAGGAAGATATAGCCGATCTTTTGGGTGCTGTCTGCTATCACGGCGGTTTTTACGAAAGTATCTTCCAGTTGCAATGCGGTTCTGGTCATGGCCACATCGCGCAAAGTGCCGTCGGCCTTACGGAAGGTGATGGTAACTTTGGAATCTTTCTTACCCCGGGTGAGTTTAATGAGTTCGGGCATAGTATAACCCTCTACGGAAACGGGCTGTTCGCCGGCTTGAGTAACGCGGATAATGACATCGCCTTTTTCCACCAGTTGCGACCGCCATGCCGGGCCACCGATCATCAGTTCACCAATGGAAATATTGCCGTTCTGTTCTTCCAGCAACGCGCCGATCCCATAATACACACCGCTCAGGTCTTCCACGAATTCGCGGCGGTCAACGGGAAGGTAATAAGAAGAGTGTGGGTCAAATTGTTGCACGATGGTATTGAGGAAAGTGCTGAAGGCTTCTTCTTCGGAAGTGCGGGCCAGGAGGTTCTTAAAGAAACGTTCATTGATGACGGAAACCAGTGCCCGCGCTTTTTTCTCGATACTATCGATGCGGGTGGAACCTTTGCCGGCTGCCAGGTCCTCGTATTTTTCCAGCACCTGATATTTGATGCTCTGGCGCCATCTTTCTTTTCTATCATTGGCAGAGGCGGGGAAGGGCGCCTTTTCATTGTTGGCTCGGAAAGTTTCTTTGGTGGTGAAATCGAAGGGGCGCGAGAGCAGGTCGCGACTCAGCAATTGCGCTTCTTTTAAACGGAGTACGTATACCTCGTTGGCATCTCGGAAGAACTTAGGTGTTCCACCCTGGATTTCCTCGTCGATGGCGGTCTCGTATTGCCGGAGCCGGTCGATATCGGACTGCAGGAAAATCTTTTTCTGTGGGTCGAGTGTCGCGAAGAATTCCCTGAAAATAATCTGGGAGAACGCGTTGTTGTAAGGCTTCGGATTGTAATGGATCACTTCCAACATCTTTCCCGTATTGAACAGGATGGTCTCATAGTTCTGCTTTACTTCCTGTTTCTGCGCGAGGGTACAGGAGAGGAGGGCCGAAAAAAACGGCAATAGGAGTAACTTCTTCATATCGAATCTTCTCGTGATAAACTTTTTAAATCTACTAAATATTTCGTTGTTGGTTCGTTAATGTGGATGACCGGGGCGATTGTACGGGTGAGTGGGGAAACAAGGGCATTTTTCCTTATTTTTAGCTTCCAATAGCAAAAACAGATGAGATTCAGCACGGATGGACACATTGTAGATATTTTCAACGAAAAGATATTCCCCGGAAGGGTTACGGTAGAAAACGGCAAGATCGTATCTGTGGAGGAATTATCCGCCGCAAGGGCTGTTCCAGCCCGATTTATATTGCCCGGATTTATAGATGCGCACGTACACATTGAGAGTTCGATGCTTGTTCCTTCTGAATTTGCACGGCTCGCGGTGGTGCACGGCACCGTGGCCACCATCAGTGATCCCCATGAAATCGCGAATGTGTGTGGTATGGAAGGGGTTGATTTTATGATCAACAATGGAAAACAGGTACCGTTCCATTTTTATTTCGGGGCGCCATCCTGCGTGCCTGCCACGTTATTCGAAACCGCCGGCGCCACTTTGGATGCCGACCAGGTAGAGGCGCTGCTGGCGAAGCCTGAAATAAAATACCTCTCCGAAATGATGAACTTCCCCGGCGTACTGAACCGGGAGGAAGAAGTAACGCGTAAGCTTGATGCCGCAAGGCGTTTCGATAAACCTGTTGATGGTCATGCCCCTGGATTAAGGGGAGAAGCAGCCAGGAAATACATTGAATCAGGTATTTCTACCGATCATGAATGTTTTACATTGGAAGAAGCACAGGAGAAACTCCGTTACGGCATGAAAATCATCATCCGTGAAGGAAGTGCCGCGCGTAACTTCGATGCGCTGATCCCTTTGCTGAAAGAATACCCGGAAGCCATCATGTTCGGTAGTGATGATAAACATCCCGACAGCCTGGTGAAAGGTCATATCAACGAACTTTCGGAGCGGGCCGTAAAAGCCGGCATCCCCCTGTTTAATATACTCCGTGCGGCCTGTATCAATCCGGTCCTGCATTATAACCTGGATTGCGGCATGCTGCGCACCGGTGATTCCGCCGATTTTATTGTGGTGGAAGACCTGCGCTCTTTTAAGGTATTGCAAACCGTTATAGCCGGACAAAAAGTAGCGGAAGAAGGAAGAACACTGATAGATTCCGTGCCCGTTACACCCGTGAACAAGTTCCGTTGTACGCCGCGTGTGCCATCCGACTTCGCTTATCCATTGCTGAAATGGGGGGAGGAAGAAAACATAGAGCAGGTGTATGTGATAGAAGCGCTCGACGGGCAACTGATCACCAACAAAAAGATCGTGAGTATTCGTTCGGTGATCAATGAAAATAATTTACTGCAAAGCAATACGGAAGAAGATATCCTTAAAATGGTGGTGGTGAACCGTTATACGCCGGACGCGCCCATCGCCAAGACTTTCGTGAAGAATTTCGGGTTGAAGAAAGGCGCCATCGCTTCCAGCGTGGCACACGATTCACACAACATCATTGCCGTAGGCGTGGATGATGCTTCTATTTGCGCAGCGGTGAATTACATCATCGAAAACAAAGGCGGCATCAGTTGCGGAACGGATGGCATGTCGTTGCCTGTTGGCGGACTAATGTCGGCAAGAGATGGGTACAATATCGCGAAACGTTACGCCGCTTTGGATGCTGCCGCGAAGGAGCTCGGTTCCACACTCAGCGCGCCTTTTATGACCCTTTCGTTCATGGCATTGCTGGTGATTCCCCATTTAAAACTGAGTGATAAGGGATTGTTTGACGGGGATACTTTTCAACTGGTTTAACTTCCGCTCCACAATGCTCCGCCGATACTGCTTCGAGATGCGCCGGTAACGGAGGCGAAAACATTTTCGTCCTGCCGCCAGCGTAATATTCCGATAAACGCCATGATCAGCGCTTCTTTTCCGGAAACCAGCGTTTCATTGGGAAGAATGATTTCCACATCCAATGCTTTCAGGCGCTTATCCAGTTCCGTGAGCAAGTAGGTGTTGAAGGCGCCGCCTCCGGTAACCAGTAACCTTTTTTCCTTACCGGCTTCGCTCCATTGCTGAACAGAGTTTTCAATCTGATCACAAATATGGTGCACCATCGTATGCAAAGCGTCGGCGGTGGAAATTGCTGATTGCTGAAGGATAGGAAGAACAGTTTCCGTACCGAATTCATTCGCCAGCGATTTAGGTGCCGGAAGCTGGTAATAGGAGAGCGCATTCAGTTGCTGAAGCAGGTGTTCCTTTAAATTCCCGCCCGCGGCCATGGCACCGTTGTGGTCGTATGCTTTTCCTGCTTCGTTTGCGAGCGTGTTCAATACACGGTTTGCGGGGCAAACATCAAACGCGATGCGTTCCTTTCCGGCTACAGTTAGATTAGCGATACCACCAATATTGAGGTAGAAGTCAAATCCGGGCAGCAGCAGCGCTTCCCCGATGGGCACGATGGGGGCGCCCTGTCCGCCGAGGGCCACATCCAGGGAACGGAGGTCGGAGATGACCTGGAGACCGGTTTCAGCGGCGATCGCGGCACCATCACCCAGTTGTGCGGTCATACGTTTTTCCGGTGCGTGGAAAACAGTATGGCCATGCGAGGCCACGAGCTGCACCTTGTGGTGCAGTGCATGTTTTTCAATGAATTCATTCACTTTTTCCCCAAGATAGCGGCCATATTCCACATGGAGCACGAGGTAATCGAATGCGGATAACTGCCTTGCGTTTTTCAATTTCTCCTGCCATTCAAGGGTATAGGGGATACATTCGGCGTGCAGGATATCAAATCCCCATTTCCGCCCGGATTCATGAATTTCTGCAAAAACAATATCCAGCCCGTCCAGCGAACTTCCACTCATCAAACCGATAGCCCTGTAGATCATCCCGTTTATTTTTGAATGCGGCCGATAGCCCTTAAATTGCAGCAAAAATAGGTGTAAACCTGCCTTATGGTCATCAACCTCAGCGAAAATTATTCCCTGCTCAGCAACTGGGTGGGTGAACTCCGGGATGTGAATGTGCAAAACGACCGGATGCGTTTCCGCCGCAACCTGGAACGCATCGGGGAAGCCATCGCCTATGAACTGAGTAAAACCCTTGAATGGGAGGAAAAAGAGATTACGACACCGCTGGGCATCTCGCCCTGTAAGGTGTTGAAGGAACAACCCGTGCTGGCCACGATCCTCCGTGCAGGACTTCCGCTTCACCAGGGATTGCTCAACTATTTTGACAAGGCAGATAACGCGTTCATCTCCGCATACCGCAAACACAATCCCGACGGCAGTTTCGACATCAGTCTGGATTATGTTTCCTGTCCCGCCCTCGAAAACAGGGTGGTCATCATTTCCGATCCCATGCTGGCCACGGGCGCTTCGCTCGTAAAAACAATCCAGTTCCTCCGCGAAGAGGGGCATCCCAGCGAAATACATGTGGTGGCCGCCATCGCCTGTACCGTAGGCATCGAATTCGTTCACCGCACGGAGCCCAACGTGAAGTTGTGGTGCGGCGCCATTGACGATGAACTGACCGCAAAAGGGTATATCGTTCCCGGACTCGGCGATGCCGGAGACCTCGCCTTCGGCGTGAAAGTGCAGATGTAAACCGCCACTTATTGCCTGAACACCGCAAGGGGATGTGAAAATTAATGCTTACCTTGTTTACCCATTCTAGTACTGATGAGAAAGATCCTGACCTTAATACTGTGCATACTCCTGGCGAAAGATTTTTACGGGCAGGATCCCAATTTTTCACAGTTCTTCGTTTCACCACTTACGCTGAATCCCGCGCTTACAGGTAAATTCAATGGTGGCTACCGCATCGCGGGCAACTACCGCAACCAATGGCCCACCATCAGCAACGCATTCAAAACAGGCACCGCATCCATTGATCTGCCCATCCTCACCAACCGCATCTCCGAGATCGACCGCTGGGGTGTTGGCGTACTGGCCCTAACCGATAAAAGCGGCAACGGTATTCTCAACAACAACTACCTCTCGCTCTCCACCGCCTACCACAAAGGCCTGGATGAAGATGGCTACCACCAACTGGGCGTGGGGTTCCAGGGTACCTACGCGCAAAGCAGGCTCGATGGTACCAAACTGAACCTGGGTGATGAACTGGATGCCAACGGTACCTGGACCAGTCCAACACAGGACCCGCTCAACAACGTGGTGTTTAACAAAAACTATTTCGATCTGGCCGCAGGCATCTTCTATAACGGCGCCACCAGCGACTGGAACAATTTCTATTTCGGCATCTCCATGTACCACATCAACAAGCCGAAAGAATCTTTTACCGACGCGCTTTTCTACCTCAATCCACGTGTAACTGTGCAGGCAGGAGGATACTTCCCGCTCAGTGAAACCGCGAACCTCCACCTCAGCGCCATGCACAGCAACCAGGCCAGCGCCCGGAACACCGTTGCAGGTGGCGCAGTAGAGTTTCTCCTCAACCAGGATGAATACGCTCCGGTAAGTATGTATGCAGGTGCATGGCTCCGCCTTAAAGATGCCGTGATTCCTTATGTTGGGCTGGAAATCAACAACGAATGGCGCTTCGGGCTTTCTTACGATGTGAATACTTCTTCGCTGAAACCCGCTTCCAATACCAGGGGCGGAATTGAACTTTCACTGATTTATACGAGGCAGCCGAGGGATCCGAATGCGAGGAAGTTGAATTGTCCGAAATTTTAGTTTTTCTTTCACGCCAAGACGCAAGGAAACAAGGCGTTGTTTGTGTTTGGTGTGGTTGCTGTTGGAGTATCTTTTTTTCTCGCTGCGGCGCGGCGAAAAAATACTAATTCAACGAAGGATCTATCGGAAAATTCACCATCAACTCATAATCCCCGCCCAGCCCTTTCAACGCATCCTTCCATATTGCCGAAGTTTCCGGGTTAAAAACCAGTCTCTTGCTGGCCTGCCCTAAAATCCAGGAGTTCTCCTTTAGTTCTTCATTCAGTTGTCCGCCGCTCCACCCGGAGTAGCCGATAAAAAAACGGAAATTCTTCGGATCAGCGGCTTTCGCTTTCAGCAAATCCATCGCCACATTGATGTCCCCGCCCCAGAAAATGCCATCGGTTATTTCAAAACTGCCTGGTATGTCCTGTGGATAGGTATGCAGGAAATGGAGCGTATCCATTTGTACGGGACCGCCATAAAAAACGGGTATCCTGAATCCTTCCATATCGGGCAAAACTTCATCGAGTGTGCATTGGTGGTGCCTGTTCAGTACAAAACCCAGACTGCCCTCTTCCTGGTGTTCGCAGATCAATACAACGGAGCGCATGAAATTCGGATCTTTCAGAAAGGGCTCCGCTATCAGAATGGTGCCTGTTGCCGGTTGATTCATATTTCTAAATTAATGTTTCCCCGAGGTTTTTGAATATCTTGTAGAAGAATGATCCCTTAACGGCTCAACCAAAAGTTAAAAAGATTGGGCTGAAACCCTTTATTGCATTGCATTACAGGGATTGAACTAAATTTGGCGCATGAAGAAAATATTTCCCGTGATCATCGCCCTGATCACGCTTTCTCTGATCGGCATTATTTATATCCAGTACAATTGGATACAGAACATGTTGATCGTAAAGGAGGAGCAGTTCCGTGAGCGGGTTTCCAAAGTGGCGGAAACAGTGGGCAAAGACCTGATGGAGCAAAGGGGACTCGGTTTGCTGAACCGGCCAGGGAAAAGTACCCACGGTTTCAACTGGCAGTCTGACCAGCTTTCTTACGACCTCGTTCGTCCGCCAAGTATTGCGCAACGGTTCACCACTTTTGAGATAGAAGAGAAAATGCAGAAAGCGCTGGTGAAGGAAGGAATGAAAGATATCTCGCTGGAGTTCGCGATCTATTCCCCAAGCACAACAGGGATGGTGGGGTATTTTGAAAGGCAATCCCCCAATTTCGAGGCGATGAGCCAGGATACCGTGCGCAACTTCACTTTTGTGTACCACATGATCCCCGCAAGCGGCAGTATCGCGGAAGGACTTGTACAGGACGAGATACTGGTGCTGGTGGTGCCAAACGTGAAGCATATACTCTGGAAATCGCTCCAGTGGATGATCGCGGGCGCGATTTTGTTCACCCTCATCATTATTTCCGCGTTCTACATCACGATCGCCACATTGCTCCGGCAGAAAAAACTCAGTGAGATCAAATCAGATTTCATCAACAACATGACCCACGAGTTCAAAACGCCGCTGGCCACCATATCACTCGCTATTGATGCGCTCCGCACCGAAAAGGTAAAGCAGGATACCTCGAAATCCGACTATTTCAGTGGCATCATCAAAGAAGAGAATAAGCGCATGAACAAGCATGTGGAAACCATACTACAGGCGGCTTTGATGGACCGTCAGGATGTTCAGCTTAACCTGAAACCCCTCCACGTGAACGAAATGATCACCGCCGCCCTCGATAAATTCTCTCTTCAGTTGAATGAAAAGAACGGTAAAGCCACGGTTAACCTGCAGGCCACCAACGACCTGATAGAAGGCGATGAAGTGCATTTCGCCAATGTGATCTCCAATATGATCGACAACGCCGTGAAGTACTCACGCGATCAGCTTCAACTGAATATCAGCACCTTTAATAAAGGCAAAAATGTGGTATTACGTTTTGAAGACAATGGTATTGGAATGAGCAAGGAAACGGTGAAACGCATCTTCGAAAAATTCTACCGCGCACACACGGGTAACCTGCACAATGTAAAAGGGTTCGGACTGGGACTCAGCTACGTGAAATCCATTGTGGATGCCCATGGCGGCAAGATCAAAGTAGAAAGCATTGCGGGGAAAGGCAGTGCGTTCACGATTGAGGTGCCGTTGGCGAAGTAGTTGGCCACAACAGGCATCCGTCTCCGTAACTGAGGAACCGGAAATCGTTGTCCAGCGCATACTGATAAATGTTTTTCCAGGAATCTCCCACAATAGAAGCGATCAGCAACAACAAAGTAGATTGCGGCTGGTGAAAATTTGTGATGAGTGCATCGGCTATGCGTAGCCGGTACCCCGGTGCGATGATGATCTGTGTTTTGATAACCAGTTTCCCGCCACCGTTCTTTTCTATCCAGGTTTTTAGTGAAAATAACGCCTGTTCAACGGTGATATGCTGCGGCAGTTCGTATGCGTCCCATTGCTTTATTTCCAGTGCGCCATAGGTTATGGCCGGGTCGATATATGTTTTTACCCCCATCCAGTATAAACTTTCCACGGTGCGGAGCGAGGTCGTGCCTACGCAGATCAGTTTGTTTTTTCCCCTGTTCAGCAGTTGCTCTAAAAACGGGATGGCTGTTTCCAGGAATTCCGCGTGCATTTCATGCGCATCCATGGTTTCAGACTTCACCGGTTTAAAGGTCCCGGCCCCAACATGAAGCGTAACAAAATGTGTGGACACCTGTTGTAGTGCCAGTTCCTCGAACAGTTCGTTGGTAAAGTGAAGTCCGGCAGTAGGGGCGGCTACTGAACCTTCGGGTTCAGCATACACCGTTTGGTACCGTTCGTGATCTGGTGTTTCGGCGGCCCGGTTCATATAGGGCGGTAACGGGAGCTGACCGGCATATTGCTGCACTTCGGCGAAACTCAACGCTTCGTTCCAGGAGAAGCGGATCACAAAATGATCCGCGTTTTTTCCTACTTTCCACGCAGTGATTTCACCGAGATTTTCCGGAAGGGAACACTGTAAAGCTATACCTTCTTTCCATTTGGCGGCGCCGCCCACCAGGCATTTCCAGTACACTTCTCCATGCTGCTGCATCGCGGTTTGAATATCCGGGTAGCGTTCGTCGGGTTCCAGGCAAAATAACTCCAGTTGACCACCGGTTGGCTTTTGGAAGAACAACCTTGCGCGTACCACCCGTGTATTGTTGAACACCAACATGGTTCCTCGTTCGAGTTGTTCCGGCAGGCGTTTGTACACCGTGGTGGAAATAGCGCCATCGCGGTAAACAAGGAGTTTTGACGCATCTCTTTCCGGGAGTGGATAACGGGCGATCCGATCTTCCGGAAGCGTATAAGTGTAATCTGCAATACGAAGGTGCCTGGGATGTAACATGGCGCGAAGTTAAAACGCCTTTAAATCAATTCTTTCTGCTGTTATCCACTGCTTTTATTCGTTATTCACATAATTTTCACATGATATTCACATTAAAGGCAGGTTTTCCACACCCGAAAAAGGAGGCTTTCTATAATTAACTATTTGTTAATCAATCACTAATGAGCATAGTATGCCTGTGGATAAAATAAGAAATCGAAATTTCTCAACGAAAGTGGGAAAAAGTGTTATTTTGTGGTAATTAATGTTTTTTTGGAGCAAATCCCTGTAAATGAACAATCTCCTCGGCGAATACGAAGCCACCCTTGATGCCAAGGGGCGCTTTTTGCTCCCGGCCGGCTTGAAAAAGCAGCTGCCGGAAGGGGACAGTTCTATGGTCATCAACAGGGGATTTGAGAAATGCCTGGTGCTGTATCCGTTGAAAGTTTGGGAAGAAGTGGCGGCTAAAGTGCGCAAACTGAATGATTTTAAACCGAAGGTACGCCAATTCAAGACCATCTTTCTTGGAGGTGCCACGGTAATTGAGTTTGATTCCGCGGGAAGAATGTTGCTTCCGCCATCGCTGAAAGAATACGCGAACCTCTTGAAGGATATAGTACTGGCTTGTGAACTGGACAAAGTGAAGATTTGGGACGCCGCCGCTTACAAAAAGCTCTTTGAAGATATTTCCGATGAGGATTTCAGCAATCTCGCAATGGAAGTGCTGGGTGGGGATGATGATGTTCCGGAATTGGGTTGATCCTAAAATGTAGTTATGGAAGAAAATCTGTCTGGATATCATGTACCGGTGCTGTACAACGAGGTGTTGGAAAATATGGCCATACGGCCCGATGGGGTATATGTTGACGCAACATTCGGCGGGGGCGGTCATTCGAGGGGGATATTAGAAAGATTGGGGAAAGATGGAAGACTGTTCGCCTTCGACCAGGATCCTGATGCGGAGCAAAACCTGCCCGATGATCCAAGGATACAGTTTGTGCCCCACAACTTCAGGCATATCTCCAGGTTCCTGCGGTTGTACCGTGTTGATAAGGTAGATGGTGTGCTGGCGGATCTCGGGGTTTCCAGTCACCAGTTCGATGAAGCGGAAAGAGGTTTCTCCATCCGCTTCGATGGCGACCTGGATATGCGGATGGATCAGCGGCAGCCTAAGAAAGCATCGGATATCGTAGCGGAATATGAAGAGAAGAAGTTGCATAGCATCTTTGAAAAGTATGGGGAAGTGACGAATGCGAAAACGCTGGCCAGGACAATCGTGGAAGCGAGGAAACTCACACCCATGAAAACGATCAGCCAGTTCATGCAGGCGTTGCGGCCAGTGGCCAAAGGCAACCCCAACAAGTATTTCGCACAGGTGTTCCAGGCGTTGCGCATGGAGGTGAACGATGAGATCGGCGTGTTAAAGGAGTTCCTGCAACAACTGCCTGATGTGGTGAAACCTGGCGGAAGGGCGTCCATCATTACGTTTCATTCCATTGAAGACAGGGTGGTGAAGCAGTTCTTTAAAAAAGGCAATGTGGCCGAAGATGTAGTGGAGAATCCTTTTGAAATGGTGGAAACAGAAAAGAGTCCCTGGAAGGCGGTGCATAAAAAGCCAATTACCGCCTCGCAGGAGGAGTTGAAAAGAAACACAAGATCGAGGAGCGCGAAACTGAGGGTGGTGGAGCGGATATTTTGAATGATGAAATAATTCAAAACTCAAAATTCAAAGCGTGTCGGAAACAAGAGCAGATTGGAGAAAATGGTTCGATTACAAATGGATCGTGAAGAACTTCACTTTCTTCCTTTTCTTATCGGGCCTCGCGGTATTGTATATCGCCAACGGGCATTACGCGGATAAGACGATCATGCGGATCAACCAGACATCAAGGGAACTGAAAGAGCTGCAGTACGAATACAAAACGGTGAAGAGTGAACTGATGTTCAGAAGTAAACAGAGTGAACTGGTGAAAGCCGTGGCCATACTGGGTTTGGAAGAACTGAAAACGCCACCGGTGAAACTGGATTTGGATAGTTTGAAACAGGATTAACGCACCGGAAGGTGTTCATGACTTAATGCCGGACGGCCCGATGGATATAAAACGCGACATACTTTGGAGGGTGTACCTCTGCTTCATCGGAATGATGGTGCTGAGTGTACTGGTGCTGGGACGAGCGTTTTACCTGCAACGGGTGGAAGGTGATTACTGGCGGAGCCTCGGTGACAGCCTGCACCAAAGGGTGGAAGAGCTGGGGGCGGAGCGGGGCACGATTTACAGTGAAGATGGAAGTATGCTGAGTACTTCCGTTCCGCAGTTCGATATCTATATTGATTTTGGCGCGGATGGATTACGGGAGAAAGGAGGAAAGCGTTTCACTGACAATCTCGACTCGCTTTCATACAGCCTTTCACAGCTCTTTAAAGATCAGTCAACGGAGGAGTACAAACGCATGTTGCGCCTCGGCTACCGGGAAAAGAACAGGTACTTCTCATTGAAAAAGAAAGTGTCCTTCGCCGATTATTGCCAATTGCGGGAATTCCCGCTGGTAAGGCAGGGCAGGTACAAAAGCGGATTCGTGGTGGAGGTACAAACGAAAAGGTTGACGCCGTTCGGTTTGCTCGCCAACAGAACCATAGGCCTGGCAAGGGCCAATGCCCAGAATGTAGGACTGGAAAATACCTACGACAGTTTATTGAAAGGAACGACAGGAAAAAGATTGGTGCGGCAGATTGCAAGAGGAGCTTTCGCGCCAATTGAAGGAACAGAAATAGAACCTGAAAAAGGAAAGGATATTATCACTACACTGGATGTGAATATCCAGGACATCGCGGAAAACGCGCTGTTGAAAATGCTCATTGAAAACGAGGCGGCTTACGGCACCTGTATTGTGATGGAGGTGAAAACGGGTAAGATCAAAGCCATAGCCAATCTCGGACGCCAAACAGATGGATCGTACTGGGAGAATTACAATTACGCCATCCAGGGTTCGGAGCCTGGATCAACTTTCAAACTGGCCACGATGCTGGCCGCGCTGGAAGACAAGCACGTAACGCTGAACAGCAGGGTGAACCTGGAAGGTGGCACCTGGCAGGTAGGCAGAAGAACGGTGTTCGATTCCGAAAAGCACGGCAAGTTCGACGTATCGGTGAAAGAGGCCTTCGAACACAGTTCGAATGTGGGCATGGCCAAAATAGCCTGGCAGTATTATTCGAAGAACCCGGAACCTTTTCTGAATCACCTGAAAAAGCTTCGGTTCCACCAGGTGAGCGGTATCGATTTACTGGGGGAATCAAAACCGGTGATCAAATCGCCGAAAGACAGAAGCTGGAGTGCGGTTACATTGCCCTGGATGAGTTTTGGCTACGAAGTGAAAGTGAGTCCGTTGCAAACGCTGATGTTGTACAACGCGGTGGCCAACAACGGAAAGATGATGAAGCCCTACCTGGTGAGTACGGTGGCGAAAGATGGGATCACGGTGAAAGAAGTGCAGCCGCAGGTGCTCGAAGAAAGCATCTGTAGTCCGGAAACGCTGAAGCAACTGAAGGCAGCGCTGGAGGGCGTGATGATTAATGGAACGGGAAAAGCCTTGTGGTCGCCGTTCTACGGTATCGCCGGTAAAACGGGCACATCGCTGGTGGCGAACGGGAACAGGGGGTATGCCGATCATATTTACCAGTCGTCATTTGCGGGGTATTTCCCGGTCAATGATCCGCAGTACAGTTGCATCGTGGTGATCAAGAACAAACCGCACGCGGTAAAATATTATGGCGGCGCCGTGGCGGGACCGGTGTTCAAAGAGATCGCGGATAAATTATACGCCCTGCGGATCAAGGAGATGAAAGCTGTAAAGACGAACTGGAAAAAGGACAGCAGCAAATTTATATATCCCGGTTACAAGAGAGAGATGGAAACGGTGATGGACGAATTGCGCTTTACTTATAAGGAGGTAGACAAAGAAGATGAATGGGCCACGCTGAGTGGAGAGAACGCCGGTTTGTTGTTGCAGCCGATGCCGGTGGAGAAGGGGAAGATGCCCGATGTAAAGGGAATGGGGTTGAAAGATGCGCTCTACCTGCTGGAGAACAAAGGCTTGAAAGTGAAAATTGTGGGCAGTGGAAAAGTGGCTGCCCAGTCGATAGCGCCGGGAGCGGCTTATATAAAGAAACAGACAATTACGATTGAATTGCAATAAATGGCGGAACTGCAGAACATATTGTACAAGGTGAAAATCAGGTCGATCGCGGGAGAGCGTGCCGTTGAAGTGCACGATCTTCAGATCGATTCCAGGAAAGTTACGCCCGGAACATGTTTCATTGCCATCGTAGGAACGCATTCAGATGGACACCAGTTCCTCGATAAAGCCATCGAAGCCGGCGCCACCGCTGTGGTGGTAAACAAGATGCCGGAACATAGGAAGGGAGGGGTTACTTATGTGGAAGTGAGTGATACTTCGGAAGCCGCGGCCCTGATGGCGCACAGCTTCTACGGTGAACCTTCGCGCAGCATAAAACTGGTAGGCGTTACCGGTACGAACGGGAAAACCACCATCGCCACGCTGCTGTACAAATTGTTTTCGGAACTGGGGTATAAATGCGGACTCGTTTCCACCGTACAGAACATGATTGGCGAAGAAGTGTTGGTGGCCACGCACACCACGCCCGATGCGATTAGTCTGAACGCTTTGCTCCGTAAAATGGCCGATGCGGGTTGTTCGCATGTGTTCATGGAATGCAGTTCACACGCCATTCACCAGAAAAGGATCAACGGGCTGGAATTCACGGGAGGACTGTTCAGTAATATCACCCATGACCACCTCGATTACCATAAAACATTCGACGAATACATCCGGGTCAAGAAGGCGTTCTTCGATCAGCTTTCTCCCGAAGCGTTCGCGATCAGCAATCTCGATGACCGCCGCGGTACCGTGATGCTGCAGAATGCGCCCGCAAGGAAATTCTATTACAGCCTGCAGTCGCTCGCGGACTACAAAGGAAAGATTCTGGAGAACGGCCTCACTGGTCTGGTGATGATGGTGAACGATATGGAAGTGCACTTCAGAATGATCGGCGAGTTCAATGCTTATAACCTGTTGTGTGTGTATGGCGCGGCATTGCAACTCGGAGAAGACAAACACGAGGTATTGCGGATACTGAGTCGGTTGAGTGGAGCCGAAGGCAGGTTCGATTATACCGTTTCCAATAAAGATAAGATCATCGGTATCGTGGATTATGCCCACACACCGGATGCGCTGGTGAACGTGTTGGAAACTATTCATGCTTTACGGTCCGGTGGAAACGCCATTATTACCGTAGCTGGTTGCGGCGGTGACCGGGATAAAACAAAACGTCCGATCATGGGCCAGACAGCCTGTGATTACAGCGATAAAGCAATTTTTACTTCCGATAACCCGCGTACTGAAGATCCACTGGAGATACTTAAGGACATGGAAGCCGGACTCAGTTCCGCGGCCAAAAGGAAGTACATCGTGATCGCCGATAGAAAGGAAGCCATTAAAACGGCGGTGAGTCTGGCAAAGCCGGGAGATATCGTGCTGATCGCGGGAAAAGGGCATGAAAAGTACCAGGAAGTGAATGGTGTGCGCCATGATTTTGACGACAAGAAGGTACTGAAAGAAATGTTCGAACTGCTGGATAGGTAAGCATCGGGCAACCGAAGCACCGATCCGGAACCGGTAACACCAAGCGGAAGCCAGGTGTTGCTACAAACAAGCGTTTACTTAATAACCATACATGCTCTATCATTTTTTTACCTGGTTGAAACAGGAGTTTAATGTTGCGGGAGCCGGCGTGTTCCAGTTCATCACCTTCAGGGTGCTGCTGGCCGTGCTGCTCTCATTGGTGATCACGACTGTTTTCGGTAAAAAACTGATCCGTTTCTTACAGAATAAACAGGTGGGCGAATCTGTGCGTGATCTCGGTCTGGCCGGCGAACAACAGAAAAAAGGTACGCCTACCATGGGTGGTATCATCATTCTGCTCGCCATTCTTATTCCTACTTTACTTTTCGCGGACCTCAACAAAGCCTATATCCGCCTGATGATCTTCGCTACCATCTGGCTGGGCATCATCGGTTTTATAGATGATTACCTGAAACTCCGCGCAAAGCGCATCGCGCAAAAACAGGGTGTCGCTTACAAAAAAGGCGATAAAGACGGACTGGCAGGGTGGTTTAAAATATTGGGCCAGGTGGTACTCGGCATCGTGGTGGCCGCCACTATTTTGTTCAACGACAACGCCAAAGCGTACCGTGAGTTTACAGGGGAGAACAAACCGCCTGCGGGTGTGGAAGTGAAACACGTTCCCTTCGATGGAAAGGACCGCGTATTTGTGGAAGCGAAGGAACCCATCACCACCATTCCTTTTGTGAAGAGCCACGAATTCAACTATTCCAAATTATTGCCGGAAGCCATGCGTGGCCTTACCTGGTTGCTCTATTCCGCCATCGTGATCATTATTGTGACCGCCGTTTCCAATGGCGCGAACATCACGGATGGGTTGGATGGACTGGCAACGGGTACCAGCGCCATCATCGGGACCTGCCTCGGCATATTCGCGTATGCCAGTGGTAACCTGCGCTTCGCGGAATACCTCAATATTATGTATATCCCCAATCTCGGTGAGCTGTCCATTTTTATTGGTGCGTTCATCGGGGCAACCGTGGGCTTCCTCTGGTACAATGCTTTCCCTGCGCAGGTATTCATGGGCGATACCGGAAGCCTGGCGCTGGGAGGCATCATCGCCGCACTGGCCATTATCGTGCGGAAAGAATTGCTGATACCCATATTCTGCGGGGTGTTCCTCGTGGAGAACCTGAGTGTGGTGATCCAGGTTTCTTACTTCAAATACACGAAGAAGAAATACGGGGAAGGAAGGCGCGTGTTCCTGATGAGCCCGCTCCACCACCATTACCAGAAGTTGGGATACCATGAAAGTAAGATTGCCGTAAGGTTCTGGATAGTAACCATCTTATGTGTACTGCTTTCGATTGTTACACTGAAGATGCGTTGATTATATAGTGAAAAACCAAACCCCAAGAACCGTCCAGGCATCCTGAGAAGAACCAACATGTAGCATAAGAATGTGTAGTTTACCCTGACCCGATACTTTTGAAGAACCCCCCAATATCCCCCTGAAACAACCGCGGAAAATTGTTTGTATGAACGAACGAATGGTCATATTAGGTGCCGCTGAAAGCGGTGTTGGCGCGGCGTTGCTGGCGAAGCAACACGGGTATGATGTGTTCGTTTCCGATGCGGGCAGTATCAAAGAAGTGTATAAGAAAGAACTGCGCGGCAACGGAATTGAATTTGAAGAAGGGCAGCATACGGAGGAACTTATCCTGAATGCTTCGGAAGTGATGAAGAGTCCCGGTATTCCTGAAAAGAACGAACTGGTGAAGAAGATCAGGAAGAAGGGAATAAAGGTGATCAGTGAAATTGAACTGGCCTATCGCTTCAAAGGAGAGAGTAAGATCGTGGCCATCACCGGGAGCAATGGTAAAACCACCACCACTTCTATGATCTACCACATCTGTAAAGAAGCGGGACTGGATTGCGCGCTGGTGGGCAACATTGGTTATTCTTTCGCGAAGCAGGTGGCAGAGAATCCGAAACCACTGTACATCGCGGAAATCAGCAGTTTTCAATTGGATGATATCCACGAGTTCAGACCCGATATCGCGGTATTGGTGAACATAACGGAAGATCACCTGGATCGATATGAATATAATTTTCAGAAATACATCAATAGCAAATTCAGGATAGTGGAGAACCAGACCCCGGCGGATTATTTTATCTACTGCCAGGACGACGAAGTAACCATGGCCAACATCAGAAACTTTAACATTCATTCTAACCCATTGCCGATTACCATGAAAAATAGCGAGATATTAAAAGGAGCTTTCATCCGCAAAGACGAGATGACCGTGAAAACGGAATCGGAGAACTTCTCCATGAGCGTTTACGATTTTACCCTCCGGGGAAAGCACAACCAGTACAATACTATGGCAGCAGGGGTAGCAGCGTCAACGCTGGGCATCCGGAAGGAAAAGATCCGCGACGCCGTGAAGAATTTCGAGAGCCTGGAACACCGTATGGAATACGTGGCCACCGTTCGTGGTGTGGATTTCATCAACGACTCCAAAGCCACCAACGTAAACTCGCTGTGGTACGCGCTGGAAAGCATGGAGAAACCTACCATTCTGATCCTGGGCGGTGTGGATAAAGGAAACGATTACAACCAGATCATGGACCTGGTAAAGGAAAAGGTAAAGGCCATCGTATGCATGGGTATCGATAATACCAAAATCCACGAAGCATTTGGAAAAGAAATGCAGTTGATCGTAAACACCGCCAGCGCCAAAGAAGCGGTACACGCCGCTTTTCACTTCGCAGACAAAGGCGATGCGGTATTGCTCTCGCCAGCGTGTGCCAGCTTCGACCTGTTTAAGAATTATGAAGACAGAGGCAACCAGTTTAAGGAAGCAGTGAAGGAATTATAAAAAAGTAACGTGAACCAATTACTGAATAAAACACGCGGCGATAAAGTGATCTGGGCCCTGGTGATACTACTGGCGCTCACTTCCCTGCTCGTGGTGTACAGTGCAACGGGTTCACTCGCGTATAAGATGTATAAGGGCAACACGGAAGTGTACCTTTTTAAGCAGTTTGCGTTCATCATGGGCGGACTGGCCATCATCTTCTTCGCGCACAAAGTCAACTATACGATCTATTCGAAAGTTGCGAAGCTCTTATTCTTATTGTCGATACCATTGCTGGCCTACACGCTTTTCTTCGGTGCGAAAATCAACGAGGGAAGCCGGTGGATCAAATTGCCGGTAATCAACATGACTTTCCAGACCTCCGATCTTGCGAAGCTGGCGCTGTTCATGTACCTCTCCAGGTTACTCAGTAAAAAGCAGGACGTGATCAAGGATTTTAAAACAGGGTTTCTCCCGGTGATTTTCCCGGTAGGCATTATCTGTATCC
The DNA here is from genome assembly GCF_023721715.1 of Parasegetibacter sp. NRK P23. NCBI lineage: Bacteria > Pseudomonadati > Bacteroidota > Chitinophagia > Chitinophagales > Chitinophagaceae > Parasegetibacter > Parasegetibacter sp. NRK P23. Next base: position 829,141 of record NZ_JAMDLG010000001.1, on the reverse strand, counting down.
TGATTGCGCCGGCCAACCTTTCCACCGCGTTGCTGGTAGGTGCCACGAGCTTGATGTTGCTGTTTATCGGAAGGGTTTCTTTCAAACATTTGTTACTGGTGATCGGTATCGCACTGATCCCGGTAGGCATGTTGGTAACGGCTGCGGTCATCAAACACAAATCTGAGGAGGGTGCTCCCACTGCTGTGCGTACGGAAAAAAACAGGCTCACGGGCAGGGTTTCCACGTGGATATCCAGAGTGGAAAACTTCATCTATCCCAACAAGGAAGATGTGAGCGAAAGCAATTACCAGATCAACCAAGCCAAGATCGCGATCGCAAAAGGTGGTTGGGTAGGAAAAGGACCGGGCAACAGTGAGCAAAGGAATTTCCTGCCGCACCCGTATTCAGATTTTATCTACGCGATCATCATCGAGGAGTATGGATTGATAGGAGGGGCGTTCATCCTGTTCATCTACCTGGTGTTCCTCTTTAGGAGCATCCGTTTGTTCAGGAAATGTCCGTATGCGTTTGGCGCTTTTCTGGCATTGGCGCTGAGTTTTACACTGGTGATCCAGGCGCTGGCGAACATGGCGGTGAACGTGAACCTGTTCCCTGTAACGGGGGTAACGCTTCCATTGGTGAGTATGGGCGGAACATCGTTCCTGTTCACCTGTTTGTCGATCGGCATCATCCTGAGTGTGGCCAGGAACGTGGAGCAGCTGGAAGGAAAGGCGCCACCGGAAGATGCAACGCAGGATGGAGCTGCGGCCACAAACTAAATATTGAAAGAGCAGATTGAAAATAGAATGGGTCAACAAAAGAAAATAATCATTGCAGGAGGAGGTACCGGGGGGCATATATTCCCCGCGATCGCTATTGCGAATGCGTTGAAGAAAATGGATCCTGCCACTGAATTTTTGTTTGTGGGCGCAAAGGGGAAAATGGAAATGGAGAAAGTGCCGCAGGCCGGTTACAAGATAGAAGGAATAGATATCGCGGGATTAAACAGGAGTTCTTTGATAAAAAATATTTCCCTTCCCTGGAAACTCATCAAAAGTTTTTTCCAGGTAAGAAGGATCGTCAATGATTTTCGTCCCGATGCGGTAATTGGTGTAGGTGGCTATTCCAGCTTTCCCGTACTGCGTTTCGCGCAGCAGAAAGGAATACCCACGTTCATCCACGAATCCAATTCATTCGCGGGCAAGGCCAACATCATGCTGGGAAAAAAAGCGACCCGCATCATGGTGGCCGCGGAGAAAATGGACAAGTTCTTTCCAAAAGAAAAGATCGTGGTAACTGGGAACCCGGTACGTAGTGTGATCACTGAAAGCCATGCATCCAGGGAAGAAGCGCTTTCCTTCTTCGGATTGAAAGTCAACCAACCAGTGGTGTTGGTGGTGGGCGGTAGTCTTGGAGCGAAAAGTATCAATGAAGCCATCGAAACCGGAGTAGCAACGATTCAGGAAGAAGGCATCCAACTGATCTGGCAAACCGGGCAGCTTTTCGGAGAAAGGGCCACACAAGCCGCGCAGGGAAAGGAAGGCATCAAAGTGATGCCTTTCATCCGCGAAATGGAAATGGCCTATGCCGCCGCCGATGTGGTGGTGTCCCGTGCGGGTGCCATGGCCATCGCTGAATTGTGTGTGGTGGGAAAGCCGGTGATTTTTGTACCGTATCCTTTCGCCGCTGAGGATCATCAAACAGCAAATGCTAAAGAACTGGAAGCTGCAAGCGCCGCGGAAATGGTCAAAGATGAAACGGTAAAAACAACACTGGTGCCCACATTGCTGGAACTGGTGAAAAATGAAACAAAAAGAAAACAGTTCATAGATAATATTAAAAAGAAAGGTGTAAAAGATGCCGATAAAAAAATAGCGGAGATCATTTCGCAAAATAGTTAACGGCAACCGGCACATCAAACTTCCAAACGTTGCGTCGTGGCGTCGTTGCGAGAAAAAAATAAATCTCCCGCAACGACGCTACGACGCAACGCAACAAATTATAAAGAAAGGCTAGTGATAAAACTGGAACAAATACAACACATCTACTTCATCGGCATCGGCGGCATCGGTATGAGCGCTCTCGCCTGCTACTTTCATGCCCGTGGCGCGAAAGTAAGCGGATACGACCGCACCGAAACACCGCTTACAAAGCAACTCGCTGCCCTGGGAATGGACATCACCTATACGGATACCGAAGATGGCATTCCCACAGATGTGCAACTGGTAGTATATACCCCCGCTGTGCCTGCCACCCACAAAGGGCTTGAGTTCTACCGCGCCAACGGCTTCGCCGTCATCAAAAGAAGCGATGTGCTGCAGATCATTACCGAAGGCGCCTACAATATCTGCATCGCGGGCACGCACGGTAAAACCACCATCACGACGATGACAGGACACCTGCTCCGGGATACAGGATTCGGTTGCAACGCATTCCTGGGCGGAATATCCGTGAACTACCAAACGAATTTCTGGAGCGATCCCCGCAATGTATGTGTGGTGGAAGCCGATGAATATGACCGTTCCTTTCTGAAACTACATCCAGATATCGCGGTGATCAGTGCCATGGATGCCGATCATCTGGATATATATGGAACGCCGGAAGCGTTGGAGGAAGCATTCATTCAATTCGCCAATCAACGGAAACCTGGTGGCTGGCTGATTTCGAAAGCGGGATTGAAAAAGCATGATCTTCTTCCAAAAGAGAACCACATCACTTACGGTGTGGAGAAGGAAGCTGATGTGAAAGCGCACAATATTAGGATGAACGATGGAACGTACACCTTCGATGTGGAAATGAAAAAACCGCAATCGCGTTCCATTCAAAACATTCACCTCAACATGGGGGGCATGCACAATGTGGAGAACGCTACCGTGGCCGTGGCCGTATCGCTGTTGCTGGGCATCGAGGAAGAAAAAATTAAAGCATCCGTAGCCTCTTTTAAAGGGGTGAAACGCAGGTTCGAATACAAGGTGCATACACCGGAGCAGGTGCTGATCGACGATTACGCGCACCATCCGGAAGAATTGCACGCCCTCATCAGCAGCGCCAAAGCGCTTTTCCCGGAAAGGAAATGCACGGTGATTTTTCAACCCCATCTCTTTTCGCGTACCCGCGATTTTGCAGAGGGCTTCGCTGAAACGCTGATGATGGCCGACGAAACAATACTGCTGCCCATTTACCCGGCCCGGGAATTGCCTATGGAGGGAGTGAGCAGCAGTATGCTTGCGGAAAAAATGGAAGTCCAACGGGTTACCTTACTCGAAAAAACGGAATTGATGCCGTGGATCGAAAAGTATAAGCAACAGCAAGGACAACCTCGTATGCTGATTATGGCCGGAGCAGGAGATATAGATGCTTTGGTGGAACCGGTGAGAGAAATGTTGAATGATGAATGTTGAATGATGAATGAAGTTGTTTAATCCAAAATCCATCATTCAACATCTAAAATTAAAATATGGCTTCTTCTAAACTGAAACGCATCATTACACTAACCGGCTGGCTCACGCTCAGCACGGGTGTACTGGTGCTTTTGGTGGCAGCCATGGGAAGAAGGGAGGACCAGTTGTGTAAGCGGGTGGAAGTGGAGATTGAAGGGGAAGGACAAACCCTGTTTGTAGAACGGAAAGATATTCTGAATACGCTTACGGCAAACGGAGGAAGGTCGATAAAAGGGAAGCCGGTCGGAAGTATTTCCATCAAAGACCTGGAGGCCCAACTGGAAAAAAATGTATGGATCAGCAATGCTGAATTGTTCTTTGATAAAGACGCCGTGTTACAGGTAAGAATAACCGAAAATGAACCGGTGGCCAGGGTGTTTTCCATCAATGGAAATTCCTGGTACATGGACAGTGCCGGTGCAAGGTTGCCACTTTCCGACCAGTTCTCGGCCAGGTTGCCGGTTTTCACCGGCTTTCCGACCGATAGGAAGAACCTGGGGAAAGAGGATAGCGTCCTGTTGCAGCGCATGAAAGAACTGTCGCTCTTTCTGAAGAAAGATCCGTTCTGGATGGCACAGGCCGGTGAAATAGCGATCACACCTTCCCGGCAGTTGGAAATGCACCCGGTATTCGGATCGCATGTGGTGGAACTGGGCGATGGAAAGGATTTGGAGAACAGGTTCACAAGGCTGGAACTTTTCTACCGCCAGGTGCTAAAGCAAACGGGGCCAAACGCGTGGAGCCGCATAAAAGTACAGTTCGCCAACCAGGTGGTGGCCATCAGAAATGGCATGGAGGAGAAAACGGTTTTAGTGAATGCACCAGTTGCGACGCCGGTAACGCCCAGCGTAAGCAACAATGCAACACAGGTGGTGAACAGAACCCCGGCCGGAGGCCCGGCACCCAGAGCGGTGATGCCTCCGAAAAGAAGAAACAACAACTAAAAACAGGATAGCGTATGAACTCAGAACAAAGACCCATCATTATTGGGCTCGACATTGGCACGACGAAGATCGCCGCCATCGCCGGGCGCAAGAATGAATACGGAAAACTCGAGATACTCGGGTTCGGGAGGTCCAACTCCAATGGCGTGAAACACGGGCAGGTGCTCAACATTGATGAAACCATCAAGGCCATCAGGATGGCCCTGCAAAACTGTTATGAATCAAATCCCGACCTGGTCATCAACGAAGTGTACGTCGGTATTGCAGGACATCATATCAAGAGTCTGCAAACCCGGGGCGACATCGTACGCCACAACACCGATGAGGAAATTTCCCAAAGGGAAATCGACCAGCTCATCAGCGATCAGTACAAAACCTATATTCCCGCAGGCGACCAGATCATTGATGTGATCCCGCAGGAATTTACGGTGGATAATTTTCAGAATATTCCCGATCCCATAGGATACGGCGGGGTGAAGGTGGGCGCAAATTTCCACATCATCACCGGCGATAAAAACGCCATCCGCAACATCAACCGGGCCGTGGAAAAAAGTGGTCTGCACACCAAGGACCTCGTACTCCAGCCGCTCGCTTCCGCAGCGGCGGTGATGGGGCATGAAGACATGGAAGCAGGCGTAGCTATCGTGGACATCGGCGGCGGCACCACCGACCTGGCCGTTTTTTACGAAGGTATCCTGAAGCATACTGCCGTGATCCCCTTCGGAGGTGAGAACATTACCAACGATATCAAAACTGGGTTGGGTGTACTCAAATCTCAGGCGGAAGCCATGAAAACCCAGTTCGGATCCGCATTGGCCAATGAAGCGAAAGCCAACGAATACATTACTATTCCCGGCTTACGCGGCATGCCGCCCAAAGAGATCAGCGTAAAGAACCTCGCCAACATCATCCAGGCACGCATGAGTGAGATCCTCGATTTCGTAAGCTATCACCTGAAGCAGGTGGGGCTCGACGGAAGGGTGCTCAACGGTGGCGTGGTGCTGACCGGCGGCGGTTCACAATTAAAACACCTCATCCAGTTGACCGAATATGTTACCGGGCTCAACGCGCGCATCGGGTTCCCGAACGAGCATTTGTGCGCCGGACACATTGAAGAACTGAGAAAACCCACGTACTCAACTTGTATCGGTCTGATCCTGAAAGGATACAGCGATTACGAGAACCAGCGGAAATCGTTCCGCGATGAATACGTTCCCGTAAGTGTTCCCGGAAACCTGAAGCAGAAGCTCCAGGAAGAAGAAATGAAAGAAGATTTATCGGAAGAAGTGGAAGTGAAAGAAATGCCGAAGGAAATTGTTCCCATTGAAAACAGGAAGGGCCTGAAAGATTTCTGGGGCAAATTCAAAGATGGCATCATCGATCTCTTCAAGGAAGAAGAAGACGCCAAACTCAACTAACCGATTCGTGATTGTGATACTTACTAACCCATTTTAAATTTATTGCTATGATCCATTTTGATTTACCAAAGGAGAAATCCAGCATCATAAAAGTGATTGGCGTGGGCGGCGGCGGAAGCAATGCCGTAAACCACATGTACGCGCAGAACATTGAAGGCGTAAACTTTATTATTTGTAACACCGATGCGCAGTCGCTGGCACAAAGCAGCGTGCCCAATAAAATACAGCTTGGGCCGCATTTAACGCAGGGGCTGGGTGCGGGTGCCAACCCTGAAATAGGCAAGCAGGCCACCGAAGAGAGCCTGGAAGAAATCAAGCGCATCCTCGAAGTGAACACCAAAATGGCGTTCATTACTGCAGGTATGGGCGGTGGTACGGGCACTGGTGGCGCACCCATCATTTCCAAAATCTGCAAAGACCTCGGCATCCTCACCGTTGGTATCGTGACCACTCCCTTCGCCTACGAAGGAAAGAAACGCCAGCAACAGGCGCAGAATGGTATCAATATCCTGAAGGATTATGTGGATACCCTGCTCGTGATCAGCAACGATAAGCTGCGTCACCAGTTCGGTAACCTCACCATGAAAGCGGCTTTCAACAAAGCGGATAATGTACTGGCCACCGCCGCGAAATGTATCACCGATGTGATCAACAGCACCGGCCAGATCAATGTTGACTTTGCCGACGTTTGTACCGTAATGCGCAGTGGTGGCGTGGCCATCCTCGGAAGCGCCACGGCACAGGGTGAAAACCGTGCCTTCAAAGCCATCGAAGAAGCGCTGAACTCTCCATTGCTGAACGACAACGATATCCGCGGCGCAAGGTGGATCCTCATCAACATCAACTCCTGCGAAGGAGAGAACGAGTTCACCATGGATGAAGTAGAGATCATCCAGAGCTACCTCCTCGAACAGGCCGGTGAAGATACCGACGTGATCCTGGGTATGGGCTACGACAATTCCCTTGGAGACCAGATCGGTATTACGCTGATCGCCACCGGTTTCGAGCACAAAGACCCCTTCGTGAAAAAAGTGGCGCCCCAGCCGGAGCCCAAACGCGAAGAGAAGATCACCCTTGTTCTGGGAGAAGATCCGGAAGAGAAAAAGAAGTACAACCAGCCTCCGCTGCCTTTCGTGGAAGAAAAGAAAGACCCGCTGGCTCCTACACTGGTGCCTGCTCCTGAACAACATAGGGAAATTACCAGGGAAGTTTACGGTGAGGCGAATGTGGAAAATAAATCCGTCCATACCGAACCACCCGTTGTAAATTACACCCTCAATAGCAATCAAACGGTTGATCCTCAACCTCAAAATACCAAAGACGCTGTTGTAGCTACCAGCACCTCCGGAGGTTTATTGGCCAAACCTTCCAATATCTACATGGAGACCAAGCCTGAATCAGTCCAATCAGTGCCTGTTGAAAAACTCCCTTCAGCATCAGTTGACAATGATGAGCCAGGCATGGACATCCAACTTGTTGTGAAGGAAGCACATCCAGGGGCGGCGGATACGCCAGGAACGGATCAAACTCAGAACATCATCAATGCAAACAAATCTTCCGTTGAGGATCCGGCGATGCCAGACGAAGCGGAAGAGCAGAAAAGGAGAGCCGCCGAAAGGATCCAGAAATTGCGCAATCTGTCCTTCAATATTAACGGCAGCGATCCGAACAACGAGTTTGAAACGGTACCGGCCTACATCCGCCGCAACATGGAACTCTACAACAACCCGCACTCCAGCGTGGAGAATTTCTACAGCGGCTACACAGTTAATTCAAACGAAAACAATCAGGCTGATATCAGCACCATCAATACTTTCCTCGAAGGAAAGAAGCCTGATTAACATAGTGAGGAGTGAGTGATATTTGTTTTTAGTTGTTGGTCCCGCAGTGATGCGGGACTTTTTTTATTTCACGCAACGACGCGAGGGAGCAAGGACGCAATGGGCTGTTGAGGTGCGGCACGCAAGAAGGGATTTCTCGCAATTGCTTCATTCTTCGCAACGCTACGACGCAACATTAGAGCGTGATTTTTGTTTCTTGTTCATTGAATAATGAGGGGTATGTTTTTATGGCAAAGAGTTGTTGTAACAAGCCATAGAAGCGTATATGCGGAAATAAAAAGCTTACCCATAATATTCAATAGCTATCCTAAATAAAAAAGCCGTAGCGTCTTAGTGCCGTTGCGAGAATAAAATCACCACTTAAATGAAACTCCCGCCAACCAACTAACGCCTTGCGTCCTAGCTTCCTTGCGTCTTTACGAGGAATGAAGCAATCGCCTGAAACTTCCCCTCGCGTGAACTGAATACAACCCAATAACTCCTCCTAAGCATTTCACCTTATCCCCCGGTTAACCCGTTGTTAACCGACATCCCCACGCATACACCTTCACAGAATTTTAACCAATCTTTGAATCAGCAAACGCATTCGGCTATCAATACCTTATCTGTGAAATACAAAAAGGGGTGAATACAGAGATGCGCAAATAAAAAACTTAAACTCCAATTCGTATGAATCCCTACTCTACATCAACAAGTAGAAAGATTGCAGTGGCGATCGCGTTGCTCGGCGTATCGCTTGTATCGAAGGCCCAGTTGAAAGTGGGCGACAACCCCACCAGTATCCACAAATCATCTATCCTGGAATTGGAGAGTACCCGCCAGGGCCTGCTGCTGCCGCGTTTGGCAGATACCACGCAGATCAACGGACTCACGCCTCCGGATGGAATGATCATCTACCTCAACTCAGACAAGAGTTTGCGCCTGCGCAGCAACGGAAGCTGGAAAAAGATCGCCGATCTTTCAGAGGCTACTTCCAACTGGTCGCTATCTGGCAACAGCGGCACCAACCCCGCAACACAGTTTCTCGGAACGGTGGATGGACAGCCTTTGGTAATCCGGACCGACAACAATGAAAGGATGCGCATTGACGCAAATGGCAATGTGGGCATCGGAACGAATAATCCCACCGCCAAACTGGAAGTGGATGGCTCCGTTAAATTACAGGGTATTGCCGCAGGTTCCACCGAACTGGACGTGCTTGTATTAAACGCTGATGGCTCCGTTTACAAAAGAACCATCTCTTCTTCCTCCTTCGAAAATGCCATCAAGGCGATTAATAACATTCAGGCACAAACGCTTTCTTTTACTGCAGAAACAAGTCTGTCAGAAGATTCAGTTAAAGTAGAGAACAGATCAGCCGACAGCACCATCGCTTTGTACCTTCCCGTTCAGAACGGTTCCTCCGCCAGCAAGCCTTATGGTATGCTTACTTATGCCGACTGGCAAAAGATCCAGAGCAGCATGCAAACGCTTACCATTGGCACCGTGGCTTCTTCTTCCAACGTGAATGGCGCCAGCATTGTAAGCGACAGCACTTCGCGCCAGATCATCCTGCACCCGGCTGATGCTACTAATGCAGGTATTGTGTCCGTGACCGCGCAAACTTTCGCGGGGAATAAAACGTTCCAGGACAGCGTTTCCGCTTCAAAAGCAATACTCGTGGGCGCTACGGGCGCGGCCAATTCAACAGTTGAGGTACAGGGTTCTATCGCGATGGCCATCAAAACGGTTACGGCCAGCTATACCGCCACCGCAGCCGATAATACCATCCTGGCCAATACATCTTCCAGTTCCATCACGCTTACATTGCCCGCCCCGTCAGCATTTTCGGGAAGGATATATACCATTAAGAAGATAGGTAACGGAGGAATCGACCGCGAACTCGTGATTACGCCTTCTTCCGGCACCATCGATGGAGGAAACTCCTATACCATCTATAATGACTGGACCTATGTGACGCTCCAAACCAATGGAACCGACTGGTTCATCATTAAGAAATAACATCATTTCCATCCGCCTCACATGAAGAAAACAACGCCCCGTTGCAACGTACGCGCGGGGCGTTCTGTTAAACCTCCTTTCATGAAGCGCTGTTATCGTTTATTATTCTTGTTGTGCTGTAGTTGTTGCTTTCTTTTCACGAAGGCGCAGCAAGGCGTGTATATACCGAAGAACGCGAAGGTGTATTTCAAGGGAGATACCGCCACTATTTTTTCTGATGTGCAACACAAAGGGCATATCCGTATCGGGAAAAAAGCGGTAGTGCAATTCAAGGGTAAGCGTTGGGAGAACGGTGATTCTGCTACCATTGAAGCGGAAGAAAACGGTGGACTGATCCGTTTTTTAACGCCCGATCTCCCGGGAACAGACGGAAGGCAGATCATGGTGGGCGGATACAATGCCGCGACAAAAAGCGGACCCGCCTTTGCACGTTTTTCACTCGCCAATCCCTACGGATTGGTGTTGAATGAAACCAGTTTCCGTGTTACCCACGAACTGATTTTTGAGAACGGGCATATCTATGCGCTCGATCAGTTGTTGTCTGTGGGCAATGAAACAGGTCCGGGTATAATAAAAGGATACAACGAAAAAAGTTACGTGGTAACAGGCGGACTTACCGCCGGTGGTTTACTGCTTCGGGAGAACATTGCCGAAAAGCATGGTGAAGTTATCTTTCCCATAGGTAGTGATGTGGAGCATTATACGCCCGCGGCGATCCGTTCTGTAAGCAGCATCCCGGATGATGTGTACGCGAAAACATGGATGGGCGTTTTCGCACACATGAATACGGGTAATAACCTGGATGGGATGAGTGTGAAAAACATCTGGCAACTGGGGAAATTACGTCGTCCGGGATCGGGTGTAGTAGGTGTGAGGCTGCAGCACCTGCTGAAAGAGGAGGGCGCTGCCGGCTTCGTTCCCAACAGGACTTCCAGTTATATTTCGCTGTTCAATGGCAATACATGGGATACCAGCGGTCAACAGCATAACCCCGTGTCGCCGGCTGTATTAACCTCAGGAGGTGTCCTGTATAATAGCGGGGTGAACGAACGTGTTTTCACCGATGAGATCGGAACCGCTTCTTATCTTACTAAATTTGCCCTGCCATCGAAAGATACTGTATCGTTCCGCACCAGGTTCAGGTTCTGGGGCTATCGCAGGAACGCGCAACAAGCGGAACTCAACTGGACCACCGAGCCTGAATACAATATCCGGCATTTTGTATTGCAGCGTAGGCTCGCGAACGAAACTGATTTTAAAACCGTGGCCACGGTCCGCTCCCGGGCCATCGGCGGAAGCAGTGCATCGTTACTGAAATACATACACAACGACCCGAATACCTACCAGGGCATCAGCTACTACCGGCTTATCCTGGTTGATTATAACGGACTTGAAGTGTATTCGAATATCGTTCCCATTGGACCTGTTCCAGGTGGTTATGGTATTGTTGTATGGCCCAATCCTGCGGCGCAGCGGTTCTTCGTGGGCATCAGCGGCGTGGCGCCGGTGAAGGCCGTTGTTGTGTGGAACGTGATTGGTCAGAAGGTGAAGGAGGAAATGGTGAATGGCAGAAATATCATTCCGCTGGAGATCAGAACGCCAGGTACATACCTGGTGGGATCCATCACTTTTGGCGGAAGGGTGATTGAAACAAAGAAGGTGATTATTACGGGGAACTAAAAGGACGGGTTCGATTCAATCCGGAATAATGAGATATATACAATAATTGTTGTCATATATCAATTGAGTGGTTGTTGTGCTGAAAATAGCTTTGTTACACTGGTTCAAAAACAGCATTAAGTTTTGAAACCAGACGATAGCACTGTTTTTTAACAACAAACCATATAACATCAAACCTTCATTCTTTTCTACGCTTCTGTTGCCTGTTTTATTCTGTTCAGGCGTCTACGCGCAAACCGCCCAGCCGCCACATGGGTACACTTATGGCACTAAAGATGTGGCCAGATCACCATTTAGTCTTGAGGAGCTAAAGCTGCTCCAGCAGGCTATGTTATTTGGGGAGGAGGATATAAAATACCTGAGAATGAGCTATGCTATACTCAAAGACCAAACCAATGATATATTAGATGTCTGGTATGGCTTTGTAGGTGCAACACCGCAGTTGGTGTATTTTTTCAGCAACAAAAATACCGGTAAGCTGGACGGTGAATACCTGGCGAAAGTAAGAGAACGGTTCGCCGCCTGGATTTTGCAAACCGCTGAAGCTAAATATGATCAGCAGTGGTTAGACTATCAGTATGAAATAGGACTGCGACATTACACCACGAAAAAGAACAAAACAGACAATGTGAATTCTGTTCCCGTTATCAACTTCCGCTATATTCCCGCGCTTACGATACCGGTTACCACAACGTTAAAACCATTTTTAGCGAAAAAAGGAGCCGGTGCTGAAGACGTCGATAAAATGTATACCGCCTGGTTGAAATCGGTACTGCTGCAATCTATTTTATGGGGACAGCCTTATATGAAAAAAGGCGAATACTAACCATCTTAAAGCCTTGTAAAATGGATAAGCGAAATACTTTACACAAAGGGGAAACCTTTCTGGCCGTACTCACTGATTGTAAAAACAGCCATAGCAAAGTGCATTTACTTTTTGAAGAAGATGGGGTTGTGAGGGGCGAAGGGTTTATACAAAAACTGGAAACGGATAATGATGCGCCTTACCTGCAACTTACCGACGGAAAGCAGATTCTTTTACAGCATATCATAGCCGTGAATGGGATGTTTGATCCTTCTTATTCAGAATGTTAAATATGCGTTGATTGCATCAGGCGCAGTACAAAATGTGCCTGATGCAATCAAATATCTTTAGATAGCTTTAAGATAAGATGCGTGATTTTTAGCTACCTTGAATTCTACAGCAACATTGGTGCCTTCTCGGTTTTCAATGCTCAGGGTTCCATGTATTTGTTCAGATAGCCCCTTCATCAGTTTTAAGCCAAGAGAACCATGTGTGTTGATGTTAAAACCTGGAGGTAGTCCTTTGCCGGTGTCTTTCAGTTCCAGTCTGTACGTATGGTCATCTAAGGATTTTAGTACCACGGTTAGTTCACCGCTATCCTGGTTAGTAAAAGCATGTTTGAAGCTGTTGGTTATCCCTTCGTTTATGATCAAACCCAGTGGAACAGCCTGAGCCAAATCTAGTGTTAGCGGTTCGACTTGCAGGTTTACCTTGATCTTTTTCTGGTCCGATAAGCTTTCCTTCAGGCATTCGGTCAACTCACACACATATACCTTCATGTCTATTTCATCATTGTTGCCGGACTGGTACAGTTTCTGGTGAATCAGCGACATGGCCTGTACTCTTTGCTGGCTCACCTGCACCGCGGCCAATGCTTCATCCGACAAGTAGGCCGCCTGCGATTCTAATAAGCTCTGCATGATTTGTAAGTGATTTTTTACCCGGTGGTGCACCTCTTTTACCAGCCAGTCTTTTTCCTCCAGCAGCTTCTCCAGCAGGATATTTTGTTCGGAAATTTTCCGGCTGCTTTTTTGTTTGATGCGGTACTGGTTGTACAGCAATGCAAGGATGATGAACAGCAGGACAAGTCCGCCAATAGTTATTCTTTTAGTGAAGTTGGACTGTTTCAGCGCTGCATCCTGTAGCTCGCTTTTGCGTTTGAGCAATTGAATGTCCTGGGCGTTCAGGCGGATGGTTTTGTCGTTTAGAATTAAACTTTTTTCCCTGCTGGCAGCAAGTGCCTTTTGCAGTTCAGCCTCGTTTTTCAGTAGCTCGATCCTGCTTTCTTTTACTAGAATATCCCGCAGTCTTTTTTCGTTTTCCAGCTTTTGCAAAAGTCCCTGCTTGGTTAGTAACTCAATTTCTTTTTCCCGGCGGAGTATGGCCTGGTCTTTTAGCAGCAGGTCGTTGTTTTTCTTCTCTACTTCGTATCGGGTGGTTATTTCGGCGATAAGCCTGGTTTTCTTCGCGTTGAAAATCGTATCACTGATTAATTTGTACCTGTTCAGGTGGTTCATGGCGGAAAGGTAATTTCCGTTGGCGGAGTCCGTTTTGTAAAGCATGTAGGAGATGTCGGCCTGTACATTGGCCGGAACCACATTTGGGTTCTGCATTACTTCGTCAAAAAATGCTTTTGTTTTATCGAAACGTTTATTGCGGTAATAGAATTTACCCAGGGCCAGCTTTGGTGCCATCACCCACGCTGGTGCAAGTCCGCTTGCGGGATCGATCATTCGGTTGTAGAAAGATTCCGCTTTTTCAAACTGTCCTAATGCATCATAGCAATCGCCATAAGCTTCATAAAGATTCATTTTGTCATCCGCCCCATATCTTGATGAAAACTCTTTCTCCATACTTTCTGTGTACGTCAGCGCTTCTTTCTTTTGGTTATTGGCCAATAACGTTTTGCAATGCCATTTTACCAATACGCCGGGTACTATTTTCCCTGAATCCCTTGATACCTTAATACCCATTTCAAAGGCCCTGATGGCATTCTCGTAATCGGCAAGTTCATAATAAGTTATGCCGAGCCTGGTATAAGCATGCTCTATATTCCGGCCTTTGTTTTTTTGAACCTCTTTTATCCCTTCCAGCATGTGTTCTAATGCTTTTTCAAAATCACCCTGCATGCGGTATATGTCGTAAAACCGGGGACTGACTTTAAAGGTGGTATTAAACCCGTTAGTGCGAAGAATTTGCTCTGCGGTTTTAGCCGCATTCATAGCCAGGTCAAGTCTGCCCTCGTCTGTGTAAATATCTGCGAGATAGATGTGTACATGGGCCAGTTTTTCGTGTTCCTTAGTTTGCTCCAGGAGCGATTTTGCCTGGAGTAAACAGCTTGTTTTTTCAGCAAAGTTTTCCGGCTTATGCGGTATTTTCTCAGCGATATTATGCCATAATAGCGCTCTTTTTTCAAGGTTATGCTGTGTTCTGTAAATGGAATCAAGGCTTTCCACATATTGCTTTCCCACATCAATTCGGTCAGTCATGTGGTAAAAAACAGACAATGCGTTCAGTCCCCAGATTTCGTAATTCAACTGCTTATACAACCTTGCGTAATGCAATACTTTGTGGCTGTAAGTAATAACGCTGTCTGAATTGGAGGGTTTGTTGTTGTAGGATTCCGCATGCAGATTGGCAACCTTTGCATAGATGAAAGTCAGGTAAGTACCTGGTAATAAACTTATTTTTTTGTGCGCTAATGTATGTTCATTCCTGATCAGGTGGAGAATGGCCTGAGAGACCACTCCGCCTTTGTATCCGTTGCAACTGGTGTCCACTGCTCCTGTTGCTTCAGCCATGCGTTGCCAGTATAAGGCACTATCAAGGGCATGTTTGTTCGTTTTCCTGGTATCGTAATGGGCGGTGCCAAGCAGGTTATAAAGCGTTGCTTTTGCTGTGTCAGATTTAGCTGCTGCAATTCTGGTGAATAATTCAGCGATATGCGTTTGCTGCTTTTGCTGCGCTGATGCGGTATTCAGCATTAGCAGTATACAACCCGCAACCCAACCCAATTTAAGTTTCATAAACAAAGTTTATAGGTGCTCATTGGTTATCTGGTGTTTTCGGTCGGAAGTTATGGAAGCGACCATCATCATCGGGAGATTGTTCCTCTTTCAGGGCTGTTAATTACATTCTTCCAGGCCTTCCGGCAGGTAGTGGATCATAAGACAGTAAGTTTAGCCCAAAAGTACAGTTATTCAAAATATGGAAACCGTGATCGTTTTTTTTGAATGATTTGTACAACTGATGGTACTTTTTATACGATGGCAGATGTTTGATGAATGGCGCATTGAAAGAGGTCCGAAAGTATATTCCAATAGTCCTGGGAATGGAAAACGGTGGATGAACCGATTTATGGATGCCGGAACTTTGGGAGGTAGAATGCCTGAATTAAAGAAGTGTTGATTCCTGGTATTAATACGTTAATTGCGAATCGCTTTTATGAAGGGGTTCTTTGCGTGTGTTACCGGCCAATTAGAATAGAGCTGCATATACTTCATAAGCGGATAATGAAATTTATGACTTGCTTGTAGAATAACGTCACAATATCGGCTTACTTAATCCCCAGGTTCAGCGATTGAACCGCAACGGCTGTATTGTCCGTATTATTTTCTACCCAAACCTCAATGTAATCGTTCTTGGCGAGTTGTACGGTGCAAGATAGTGAAACGGAGGCCTGGTCGCTGCTATTCACCAAACGAACCCTTTGTCTGGATTCTTCCAGTACTACGCCGTTTTTAGCGATGTAAAAAGTGTAAAGTTTATTTGCGAAAAGCGAACCGTGCGATGCCGTCATGGCGCAGGTCGCCTGGAACCTTCTTGTTTTCGTGCCGGTATAAGTAAGACGCAGGTTGGCCGGCGAGGTAACCCGGAACAGGTTGCTGGACGTGGTGGTGCCTGCCACTTTTACTTTGGTATTCACATTGGAAAAACTGGTGGTGGCCGTTGTGCTGATGTATAAATTGCCGGTGGCCACATCGTCTTTTTCCGTATCCAGCCCGGTGGATTCCACCTCCCAGTTGCTGGAGAAAACACCTGTTTTATAGGTGCCGTTTCCATCGAAAAGTACGCTTTTAATTTCCCCGGAAGCAATGCTGGTTATCCCTGAAATATCCATGCCTATGGCTGTGTTGGCAGACTGGCAGATCATATCACCGCCAATTTTCTGGATGATGTTGAAGGTGCCGGTAAACTTCTCATAAGTATTCTTGTTGGAGCCGTCCCACAACTGGTTGCTGAGTACGATATTGTTGTTGTTCTCGAAAGTGATGCCATTGTTGTTGTAAAAATACGCGATGGTGCTGAAAAAAACGGTTCCGCCGAAACCTTTGATGGTGCCGAGCCCGCCACAGGCCAGTACATAGCAGTTCTGAAAAATAAGATTGGTATTCGCGCCACCCGCGTTCAGGTTGAACAGGTTCGAAGAAGAGGTAAGTGTGAGTAAACGCAACGTGCCGCCTAAACTCCCGGTAAACAATTCGCCGCCGCCGGTATATATAATTTTATCCTGCGTGGCATTCACCCCGATCAGGCAGGAACCGTTCAGGTTAATCTTGCTCGACAATGTAATGGCGCCGTTTATTTCGTAGGTGGTATTCGCCAGAAGGGTGATGACGCCACCTGAAGCGGCGGGCAAGTCCGAAGTGCTCTTCACGATCACATGATTGCTCCTGGTAAGCAGGGCGCTGTTCAATGCGAGCCATCCGCCATTGCGCCGCACCATCAGTTGTTTTGAAGTGCTGTGGAAGATCACCATCCCATCCGGAGGAGTGAGGGCATTGATCAGGGCGGTATCCGTTATACGGGGGAAAAGTAAACCCTGGTTGTCTGATTTCAATTCCAGCACGGCTGATTTTTCGATGCCGTAAGGCTGGTTTCCGAGCCGCAGTTGTTGTGCGCTGGTTTGTTGCTGGAAAAAAGTGATGGCAAGAAGCGATGCCACAATGTATAACTTTCTCATAGGCCTGGGTGATATTGGGATTTCACCTCAAAGATGCCCTTCTTTTACAGGAAGGAGAAAGATTGCCAGGCGGTTAACCTGTGCTTAACCACGCGGTAAGTGGGAATGCTTAGTGCTGGTGGTTATTTTTTTCACGCGAAGACGCACTGCTTCGTTCCTCGCAGGAGCGGAGACGCAAGGGGCTGTTGATGTGCGGCACGAAAGAAGGGGTTTCTCGCAACGGCGCTACGACGCAACGTTAGCGCTTGATTTTTGTTTCTTGTTCATTGAACAATAATGTATATGTTTCTTTATGGGTAAAGGGTTGTTGTGACAAGCCATAGTAGGGTATATGCAAGAATTAAAGTTCACCCGTAATAATCAGCCATCCTAAATAAAACAGCCGTGGCGTCGTAGCGCCGTTGCGAGAAAAAACACCACTTAAATGAAACTCCCGCCAACCAACTAAGGCCTTGCGTCTCCGCTCCTGCGAGGTACGAAGCAGTGCGCTGCGCAGTGCGAAGCACAAAGCAGTCGCGTGAAACGAGCTATCCACCAAAATAATTCAGGTACACCGCCAGCGCAAACCCCAGCCAATGCAATATCCCCGGCATCAAACCAGTTTTAGGATAAAAATATGCCGCCGCGTGAAAAGCAGCGAACGGCACCGTGCACAAAATCCAGTTTCCAAAATCCTGGGAAGTGTTGATAAAAGGTATTAGCGTGGAAACAAGTATATACAACAGCAACAGGCTCCAGCACTTCCGTGTTTGTATCAGCATCTTGCCCAGGTTCGCCTGCACAAAATACCCCCCGGCCAGAAAAGGAATCACCATCAGCGAGATGGCCGCGGCCACCCAGATAGACGGGCGGAAACGCAGCATGTCAATTGAAATCTGCGGAAGATACTTTGCCGGTGTCCAGTTGCCGGAAAGAAACAATACGATGAAAAGGAAATAATACGGTGCCAGCAAACCCATCAACGTAATCACCCATTCAGAGAACCGGAACGGACGCATGAGCAATAAGGCGAAAAATACCAGCAACACGAATGCCGCGGCGGGAAAGAACAGGAAAGAGGCCAGCCCTACCAGGATACCCATGTTGAACAACTGCGTCTTCGGACTTTGCGTATTGTACAGCGCCATCATTTTTACCAGTGCCCAGATCAGCAGCGAGTTCACCAGCAGACCTGCGGAAAACAAATTCCATTCAGGAAAAAACGAGGTGATGAGCAGGTAACTCATTCCCGCCAGGAAGTTCGGTTTCGGGAACAGCCGCTGGTCGTTCACGATCTTGTTCAGGTGCGAAGCCTGGGTAAAAAGCAGAAGGAAACTGAGCAGGGAAAAAATGGCCGGACTTCCGCCCGAAAAGCCGTTCAGCCACGCCACCAGTTCGCGGTACAGGAACCCGTCCTGCGGCTTGGTGACCGGTAAGGAAGGATGCAGGAACACCGGGAACTTCAGTACCAGTGCGTAAATAAGAAGGATCAGGGCGTTTCCCGGGTTTTTCTGCTTGAATATTGTAATCACCTTAGGCTGGTTGTTTTAGAAATCTACTTTCGCGAAGCAAAGATAGTTTCTATAAAAACAAGGTACAACCATTTGGCGCGCGGAAACCTGTTTTGCGTAACGCGGCATGAATTCGTAGCCTTTATCAAGGTTTTTAATGGTGGGCGAACGGGTGATCTGTCCGTCCGGACTAACAGTTTGTTCGCTCAGGATCAGGCTCCTGCGTTCCACTTCGTTGAAGAGGAAATGCAATTGCCCGCCGGTAACCAGCGAAGCGTAAGAGATCAGGAAATCACTTTCGTCGTCGAACTGTGTTTTCGGTATCACATTGCTCCATTCCAGTTCGCCTTTGTTGTTGAAGGAGATTACCATGATGTTATCGGCATGATAACGGGTGGCGGGTGTATTGTTGTAACGCCAGGAGTTCCATCCCCAGGGACTGTAATAACGGTTCCAGAAATAATAGTCGGATGGCATCATCCAGGGGTTCCGGAAGGAGAGGTAATCCCACCTGTTCCAGGTATAGCCGCGGGAAGTGGTGTAGTTGGATTCAGCCGCAAGGATAAACCCGCCATCCACCCGGGGTATAATTGTTTTGATGAAGTAATCATTAAAGGCCATTTTCAGGTTCGATTCCCCTTTCGCCATGCTGCGGAGTTCGTCGTTGAATACCACGGCATTGCTTTTGGTGATGGAATCGGCCTTGTTGTCGTAAGCTGCTGTGTACATGCCTTCAATGTTGCCCCTCCTTTGTTTGTAATAGAAAGCCGTGAGGAGAAAGTGGTTGTTGAGGTTATCGATCCTGATCTTCACCTCATCGAGGTACCTGCCACCCAGGTCCAGTTCGTGCATGGAGAACTGGTCGGCTCCCACGGGTTTGGTCACCATGAACAATTTGCTGATGTTATCATTGCCGCCGGAACGGATGAATTTTCCGAAAACCAGTTCCCCGCTGTTGGAAATCTGGAAATCGGTAAAGAAATCGTTCCTTTCCTCCATGGCCATGTTCAACTGTTTTTTCTCCAATTGTTTCAGGTTTTCATCCAGTAACACCGAGGTGAAAACGAAGTTCCGGGCATTCCGGCTGTTGATCTTCAGCGCCATGATCCTTTTTTTGTCCTCGCTCACCAGGGTAGAGTAAAGTTTATTGTCGGCGGAAAACCCGATCTGGGTGGTATCAATATCTATCGGTTCCCCGATCTTCTTGCCATCCGGACCAACTTTCACCCCAACGCAGTGTACAATATTTTTGCGCTGGAACTGGTAGATCATATAGGCGAAATCAGGATATGAAACGAAGTCCACGTTGATTACCCGGTCGGGCATATAATCCTGGTTCACTCTTTCGAGCAGTTTCATATCATTATCATACACGCTGATGGCGTTTTCGGCGCGGTTGTTCTTAAACACGAGGTAATTGTTGCCGAGCTTGCCGATGATCTCAAAATTCGTGCGCTTACTGTCTTCCCTTTCCGGTTCAGAATAGGAAATCCTTTGGGAAAAACTTTCCGTGAGTGAAAAACACAAAGCCAGGGTAAGCGTTAACAAGCATCTGATGTTCATAATTCCTGTGTTTATACGATAAATGTAGAGCATTGTCGGCACATTTCGGGCGGATGGGTCTGCTGGCCACGGCAATGAATATACTGGTAAACGAAATATGGCCCCGCCGGGTTGTATATAAACTGTGTTAAACTTTCTCAAAAAGCGGTCCGGAAACGCTTTTTGAAATATCGCCGAACAGTATACCTTTGTTCCATATTCCAACAACACAGCAACGTGGGCAAACAACTGAACAAAGTTACCGCAGCGGGCCTTTTAGTGGCGCTGGGTATTATTTACGGCGACATCGGAACATCTCCTCTCTACGTTTTCAACGCCATCATCAACGAGAAAGTAATTTCAGAAGACCTGATCCTGGGGAGCCTTTCCTGCATCATCTGGACCATCACGCTTCAAACCACCGTCAAGTACGTGATCCTCACCCTCCGGGCCGATAACAAGGGGGAAGGCGGAACGTTTTCGCTGTACGCCCTGGTGCGTAGACGAAAAAAATGGCTGGTGATCCCGGCCATGATCGGCGGGGCTGCCCTGCTTTCGGACGGCATTATTACCCCACCCATCTCGATTACTTCTGCCATTGAGGGCCTTAAACAGATTCCCGCCCTGCACGATATCGAAAGGATGACCATCGTATATATCGTACTGGGTATCCTGACGCTTTTCTTTTTCATGCAGCAATTCGGAACGCATTCCATCGGGCGCCTCTTCGGACCCATCATGTCTTTGTGGTTCCTTATGCTGGCGGGTTTGGGCATCTACCATTTCGCAGATGATCTTTCCGTGCTAAAAGCTTTCAGCCCGCATTACGCCATTCAGTTCCTCGTTACGTATCCCGCCGGTTTCTGGGTGCTGGGCGCCGTATTTCTATGTACCACAGGTGCTGAAGCGCTGTATTCGGATCTTGGGCACTGCGGAAGAGGGAATATCCGCATCTCCTGGATATTTGTGAAAACCTGTTTGCTCGTTAACTATATTGGTCAGGCGGCCAACCTGCTTTCACACCACAACGGCAAATTCGTGAATGATGCCCTGGGACTGAACGCGTTTTACGACCTGATGCCCCAATGGTTCGTGATCATCGGTATCGTGATTGCGACTTCCGCTGCCATCATCGCGAGCCAGGCCATGATCTCAGGTTCCTTCACCCTGATCTCGGAAGCCATGCGGCTCAACCTCTGGCCCCGCATGAAGGTGAACTATCCTTCAGAAGAAAAAGGACAGCTTTTTATACCGGGTGTGAACATATTGCTGTACCTCGGTTGTTGCGGCGTGGTGCTGTATTTTCAGCGTTCTTCCAGTATGGAAGCGGCTTATGGACTCGCCATCACGCTGTGTATGCTTTCTACCACTATTCTTTTCGCCAACTACCTCGTTTCCAAAAGAGTGCCCGCCTTTCTGATCTATCTTTTTCTCGTGGTATATATCGTGATCGAATCGTCTTTCCTGGTGGCCAACCTCATCAAATTCACACATGGCGGCTATATTACGCTGATGATCGGCGGTGTGATGTTCCTCATTATGTACACCTGGTACCGCTCCCGGAAAATTAAGAACCGTTACGTGGAATTTGTACGCCTCGACCAGTATATTCCCATGATCCAGGAACTGAGTAACGATAAATCCGTTCCCAAATACGCCACACACCTGGTGTACCTCACTTCGGCGAATAATCCTAAGGAGATTGAGCACAAGATTATTTATTCGATTCTCAACAGAAAACCCAAACGCTCCGATATTTACTGGTTCGTACACGTAGACACGCTCGATGACCCCTATACCTGCGAATATTCCGTGGACCATATCATTCCCAACGACATTATCCGCGTGGAGTTCAGGCTCGGTTTCCGCGTACAGCAACGCATCAACCTCATGTTCCGGAAAGTGGTGGAAGACCTGGTGAAGAACAAGGAAGTGAACATCACCAGCCGCTACGAATCCCTGGAGAAGAACAATGTGGTGGGCGATTTCCAGTTTATTGTGATGGAGAAATACCTTTCCCAGGACAACGAACTGCCGTTCTTCGAGCGCATTATCATGAAACTGTATTTCTGGATCAAAGAGATCAGTTTGTCGGAAGAACGCGGCTTCGGGCTCGATACCTCTAATGTGGTGATCGAAAAATTCCCGCTCATCGTGTCTCCCGTAAGTAACCTGCGACTCACCCGCATCAACCAGGACCTTGACTGATGAAAGAGCTGAGTTGGGAGGAATGGAAGGCGCTGGAGCAGAAAGGTGAACCATTCGCTTTACTGGATGTGCGCGAAGCAGCAGAAAGAGACGCGTACAATATTGGTGGAATATGGATTCCGCTGGGAGAAATCATGCAACGGTATACCGAGATTCCGCAAGATGTTCCCGTGATTGTTTATTGCAGAAAAGGCATCAGGAGCGGTATCGCCATTCAGCGGCTCGAAGCCCGCTTTGGTTGGACGCATTTGTTCAACCTTAAGGGTGGGCTGCGGGTGCCATCTCTGTAGCGGGGGCACCGGTATGTCCACCCACATTCTTACCCAACTCCTCCACGGTACGGGCGATGAAGATGAACTGGTCGGCGATGGATTTATACTCAGATAGTGTTTTCCGCACCGGGCTATCCGCCACACCTTTCCCCAGTTCTATACTTCTTTCCTGCTTCAGTTGCATCACTTCATGGTTCAACTGTTTCAATGCCTGTTGGGTGGGAGAAGCATCCTCCGCCAGTTGTTTATTGATGGGAACGCCGTTCAGTTTCTTTTCAATGTCTTCCAGTTGATGGTTCAATGCTGTGGTCAGTTGCTGCAATACCGGTTTCTGGTATTGTTGCGCCAATGGCTGCGCATAGTAGGATACGGTAGCGATGTGTGAAGTGAGCACATGGTTGAGCACTACGAACTGGTGCATTTCCTTGCTGTTCTTTTGTTGGTGCACGGGTTCCGACATCATCCGGTTAAAGGCATCGGTAAGGTTGGCGAGTGATACGAACGCGTTCTTCCTGGATAATTTGTATTCCGTATTGGTATAAGGCTTCCCGGCAAATGCGCCGGCGATCACTTTAAAATATTCCCGGTTATCGTGGATGGCGCGGATCATATACTGTCTGATCTGTGTGTATTCCCAGGCAGGTACCAGGAAATAATTCGCGAGGAACGCGATGGCGGAACCAATGGCCGTATCGATTACTCTTTCCGTGAGCAGGGTTCTGAAGTCTCCCGGGAAGAGCAGGTGAAAAAGTATGAGGATATATGGTGTCATCAACACCACGCTCAGCAGGTATTTAGCGCGCATGAAACTGAATGTTCCGATCATCAGGAAAATCATAATGGCCAGCAGGATGTTTTTATCCTGGATGAAATACAACAGCAGTAAACCGATGGCCGCTCCGGCAATGGTGCCGATCAGTCGTTCCCCGTTTCTTTTCTTGGTAAGACTGTAAGCGGGTTTCAGGATCACGATGATGGTGAGCAATATCCAATAACTGTGTCCGAACGGAAGGATCAGCGATATAAGGTAACCTGCGAAAGTGGCCACGCTCACCCTGACGGCATGCCGGAAAGTGTTGGACTGCAAGGTGAGGTTGGACAGCAGCAACCGCAGGTCGATGGCCTGGTGGGTAACGAAGCGATCGTAATCCGGTTCTTTGAATTGCTTGCTGAGTGCGGGGTCGAAAGTGGTGTACTGGTGCAGGGTGTAGATTCTGCCGGCAATGTCTTCAATGCTGTCGAGGATGTGCCTGAGTGAAATAAATGCCTCCACGTTTTCAGCGGTACGGTGTTCATCCCGGAGCTGAAAGAAGAGTTGGTTCACTTTCTCCGTTTTTTTGGACAGCAGATCGGTAGGCGTGGAAGGGAAACCGCTTTTGAGTGCGATTCCTATTCTATCCAGTTCATCTGTTAACTGATAGATCAGGGATTGGTAATGGTGGAGAATGGCATGCTGATCGAAAGCCTGGTGGAGGGCGCGGTAATCCTGGTGGGAGGTCATGGCGCGTTCAAAAAGATCCACCACATCGAGGAAGATCATCACGAGAATTCTGCCTTGCGGTGTGGACTCCCGCACGATATCGCGGCTTTTAAAAAGCATTTCCCTTACGAGGTCCTGCTTCTCGTGCACGATGATTTGTTCTTCCAGTAATTTTCTATAAGCGGCGTCGTAATCCACATTTTTGCTGTAGAACGCGGCTTTGGCGTGCAGGTAATTGGCGGTGGCCTGAATACAATCGCCCATGGCCTGCTGGGTGAGTTTATAGGGCCGAATGCTGTATAGTCCAAGACTCAAGAGCGTGTACCACAATCCGCCCCCGAAGATGTAGGCCGCGTGAATGGCCGCGTCCTCCAAAGTTCTTTTCTCGTCGATATTCAGTACCATCACCAGCAACACCGCCGTTCCAATAGCCATGCTCCGGGTGTTGAATACGCCGATCATGGAGAATATAAATGCTGCTGCGGCAACCCAGGCGCCAAGCAAAACGGGGGAGAAGGCCACAACGCCGGTGATAAAGGCGCAACAGGAGGTAAGGATGAAACATACCACCATGGCGTTTTTCCGGTGGTGAATAGGGCCTGGATTGTCTGGAATGCTGGCGCACATGGCCCCCAGCGATACCACAATGCCCGTTTCCAATGCGCCGAAGTAGCTGAAAATTACAGCAGGAAGCACCACGCCCACAGTAATGCGCACGCCCTCACTGAGGTAGTGGCCGTAGATGAAGTTCTTGTATTCCCTGATGTAAGAGGCCGGCAATTGCAGCATAGAACCAGCTTGAATTAAGAAGATACCTGTTTTTTCTTTTGTTGCTGGTAGAATTTACAAAATTCTGTAATGCCGCACGCGTGGCATTTCGGATTTCTTGCCACACAAACATACCTTCCGTGCAGGATAATCCAGTGGTGTGCTTTGTGCACCAGTTCGGAAGGAATAAATTTGATAAGCTGTTTCTCCGCTGCAAGCGGTGTTTTTGCGTTTACGGTTAACCCGATCCTTGCGGAAACCCTGAACACATGGGTGTCCACGGCCATATTGGGCTGCTGGTCGATCACCGAGGTAATTACATTAGCGGTTTTCCGCCCCACGCCGGGAAGTGTGACGAGTTCATTTACGGTAAGCGGTACTTCACCATTGAACTCGTTCATGAGTTTTTGTGCCATCCCGATCAGGTGCTTGCTCTTGTTGTTGGGATAAGAGATACTCCTGATGAGGGCGAAAATGTCTTCAACACTGGCTTTCGATAAACTTTCCGCGTCGGGATACCGCCTGAAGATAGCAGGCGTGGTCAGGTTAACGCGTTTATCGGTGCATTGAGCGGATAAAATCACAGCTACCAGTAACTGGTAGGGATTGTCGTAAATAAGTTCGGTTTCAGCCTGCGGGATGTGTTCCTGAAAATAGCGGATCACACCTTCGTATCTTTCCTTCCTGGTCATACTTTATTCCTGTATAACCACGAAAGTAGCTGAAAAACCGGAATTGGTTTGGTTACTCGTGTGCAGTTATGGGTTCTGTGTTACGGGCGTAGTTCAGTATATTCAATACCGATGCTGTCCTAGGAGCTGTTAGCAGGCGCTCCATCCTTTCGTGCGCATCTTTTAACACGGCCATTTTCTCTCTCAGGGTCCAATCTTCCTGGAGTGCTTGTTCTATGGCGCCTGTTAATGCGGGAGAACTTTCTTTGTATAGGAACAAAAGTAAATCCTCGGGTGTAAAAGTGGTCATTAGGCAAACCTATTTATGTCCAAAAATTCCTGAAGGGTCCAGCTTCAGGATAGTCCGGTATATTAACGGTGGTCAGTATGGGATATTGCCCAACAGATAACTATTTTTTAACGGAGGCTTCCGGTGTTGGCATCACGAAGAGTTCTTCGTTTGGCTTTTTCATGAAATATTTCTCCCTGGCGTATTTTTCAAGGAGGGCGGGATTAGAGTCGAGCTGGCGGAGTTCTTTGTTGGTAAGACTGATCTCCTGTTCGTAATAAGCTTTGCTTTGCTGTAGGTCCCTGAGTTCGGAACGTCTTTCTGTTTGGGTGATGATATCGTTCCGGTCGAAGAACAGTACCCATACGGCGAACACGATCAGGGCGATCATGTATTTGTTCTTCAGCCAGGATGGAATACGTTCTAATATTTTCATTTCGAGGATTTTAGAAAGAAGAGAAAGCGTTCCGGTAAAGAAACACCTTCTCCCTTATCAGTTCCGTTTATTTGCTGCCGAACCTGATCTGCCCGTTGGGGTAGATCGCGTTGGCTTCCAGTGCCTCTTCGATGCGGATCAACTGGTTGTACTTGGCCATACGGTCGGTACGGCTGGCGCTTCCGGTTTTAATTTGTCCGCAGTTCAGGGCCACGGCCAGGTCGGCGATGGTAGTATCTTCAGTTTCGCCGGAACGGTGGCTCATAATGGTGGTATAACCATTTTTCTGGGCCAGTTGTACGGCATTGATGGTTTCTGTGAGTGTTCCGATCTGGTTTACTTTGATCAGGATGCTGTTGGCGACACCGTTGTCGATACCTCTTTTCAGAATTTTTGTATTGGTTACAAACAGGTCATCTCCAACGAGTTGTACTTTTTTACCGAGGGCGTCGGTGAGTTTTTTCCAGCCATCCCAGTCTTCTTCAGCCATGCCGTCTTCGATAGAAATGATGGGGTATTTGGAGCACCATTCTACCCAATACTGCACCATTTGGTCAACGGTGAGTTTTTTGCCGTCGCTCTTGTGGAAGTGGTATACTTTTTCGTCTTCTTTCCACATTTCGGAGGAGGCGGCGTCGAGTGCGATACCGATCTGCTCGCCAGGTTTGAAGCCTGCGGCTTCGATGGCGGCCAGAACTGTTTCGATGGCCTCTTCGTTGCTCTGGATGTTGGGAGCGAAACCACCTTCGTCACCTACGTTGGTGCTGTAACCTTTTTTCTTGAGTACGCTTTTCAGGTGGTGGAAAATTTCCACGCCCCAACGCAGGCCTTCGCTGAAAGAGGTCGCGCCAACCGGAACGATCATAAACTCCTGGTAATCAATTTTATTATCGGCATGTGCGCCACCGTTCAGGATGTTCATCAGGGGCATGGGCAGCACGGTGCTGTTCACACCGCCGAGGTAGCGGAAGAGGGGCAGGTTGCTTTCGAGGGCTGCGGCTTTGGCCACTGCCATGGAAACGGCGAGCATGGCGTTGGCGCCCAGTTTGCCTTTATTGTCGGTTCCGTCGAGTTCGATGAGTTTTTTGTCGATGCCGGCCTGGTCGTTCACGCTCCAGCCGATCAGTTGTTCAGCGATCACTTCATTTACATTCTTCACGGCCTGGAGTACGCCTTTGCCCATGTAAACGGCTTTGTCGTTGTCTCTCAGTTCCACGGCCTCATGAATACCGGTGCTGGCGCCGGATGGCACGGCGGCACGGCCCATGTGTCCGTTTTCGGTTATAACGTCAACCTCCACGGTGGGGTTACCGCGGCTGTCCAGGATTTGTCTTGCATGAATGTCTGCAATGTAGCTCATGTTGTTGTTGATTTGTTTTGACTAATTTATTGCGGTTTGTTTTGAGCAGTGAGTTCCCGGAAGATGTCTTCCAGTTTTCCGTTTTCGCTTTGCAAAGAAACGATATTCAGGTTGTGCTGCAAAGCCAGTTCAAGGATTTGCTTCCGGAGTTTTTCGGGGCTGGAAGTAGTGAGCAGCCAGGTGTGGGCATCTGTTTTTTCTGCGGAAAGGGTATCCGGGAGGCGGAGCAGCCATTCGGCTTCCAGTGGTTCGCCAAAATTTACGCGAAGTCGCTGCTGGTCGCCATTGGTGTTTTTCAGGTCTGAAAGCGGCGCGTCCGCAACCAGTTCTCCCTTATTAATAATGATCACTCTTTCACAAAGTGCCTCCACTTCCTGCAGAATATGCGTGCTGAAAAGAATGGTCTTTTGTTGCCCCAGGCTCCGGATCACTTCCCTGATCTCAATGATCTGGTTGGGGTCAAGGCCGGATGTGGGTTCATCCAATATCAGCACTTCCGGATCGTGGATCAGGGCCGCGGCTAGTCCCACCCGCTGTTTATACCCTTTGGAAAGCTGCCCTGTTTTTTTATGGCTTTCCGGAGTGAGGCCCGTCATGGCGATCACGGCGTTTACGCGTTCTTTGGTCTTTTTGCCCAATCCATGCACACCAGCAATGAAATGAAGGTATTCCTTTACATACATGTCATAATACAGCGGATTTGCTTCGGGAAGGTAACCGATTTTTTTCTTCACCTCCAGTGGCTGAGCCTGCACGGAAATGCCGTTTACGGTTATTTTTCCGCCATCCGGCTGAAGATAACCGGTCATCATTTTCATGGTGGTGGATTTCCCGGCACCATTCGGGCCGAGAAAACCAACGATCTCACCGGGCTTCAGGGAGAAAGAGATGTTGTTGACCGCTTTTTGTGTGCCGTAGTGCTTGCTGACTGCCTCGATGGATATTGACATATTGGTTACTTCTGCTACGAAAATACGGATAGCATCCGTTAAAAAACGGTAGGGATACCGTGTTTTTCTGTCTTTGAAAATTATGTTAGCCCTAAAATCAGGCGCAACTTTGTAAAAATTGAAAGAGATGAGTGAGCAGGAGTTGTATGGATCGATCAGGGAATTGATTGTTGGGGCAAGGGAAAAAACGCTACGTGCCGTGAATGTTTTGTTGCTCCAAACATATTGGGAGATAGGGAAGTTGATTGTGGAAGAGGAGCGGAAAGGGAAAGCAAGGGGCAGGTACAGCGACCGTATTTTGAAAAATGTTTCCGGCAAACTTGAAAGAGAATTCGGAAGCGGCTACGCCGAGCGAAGCCTGAGAAATATGAAAGCTTTTCATCAGGCATTTCCAATTCGGTCCGCACTGCGGACCGAATTGAGCTGGACGCATTACCGTTTGATTTCCAGGGTTGTAAATGAAAAGGCCCGCAACTTTTACATGGAAGAATGCGTTTCCGGAGGCTGGAGCTCAAGAACCCTGGAGCGAAACATCAGCAGCGGTTATTTTGAAAGAATAAAAGCATTCCCAACCCCAAAAGATGGTGTACTGCCACCTGATGCCCGGGCATTCATCAAAGACCCTTACATTTTCGAGTTCCTGGGGTTATCGGCTGAGCAGGTCCCTGCGGAAAAGGACCTCGAAACCGCATTGCTCAAACACCTGCACCAATTTCTGATGGAACTTGGCAAAGGTTTCGCATTCGTGGCAAGGCAGCAACACCTTTCTACCGAAACAGGTGACTTTTATGTTGACCTGGTATTCTATAATTATTACCTGAAGTGTTTTGTGCTGATTGACCTGAAGAAGGGGCGCCTCACCCACCAGGATATCGGCCAGATGGATATGTACGTGCGTATGTATGAAGACCTGAAAAGAGCACTTGACGATAATCCCACCATCGGAATCATTCTCTGCACGGAGAAAGATGAAACCGTTGTGAAATACTCTGTGCTATCCGGTAGTAGTCATCTGTTCGCGAGCAAGTACAGGCTCTACCTGCCGGAGGAAAATGACCTGAAACAGTTGATAGAACACGATCGGCTGCTCTTTGAAATGGAAAGCAGGACGCGGGAACGCGGTCCCTGAGTATAGGGTGATCGCTCCCGCTATACTTCTTCGGAGTTTTCTGGTAATTTATCATACTCTCCCTTCCAGGCATACCATCCGAAAAGGAAGAAGCCAATAGCAATGGGAGAGAAAATGGCGATGATGATGATCCAGGGAACCGGTTGGTTGATTTCGGCCTTCCCGTTCGGATCAATATATACGCCCGCTCCTATGAATAGCGTGAAAAGAAGGGCCGGAGCGATCAGCATCCATACCAGGCCAAGCGTTTTTTTAAGTTGGTTCATGATGTTTCGTTTAATCATTTACGTTTTCATCGATCCGGTTGTTGAGGTAGAGGCAGCCGATGATGAGGCTCAATGCGGCAACACCAACAGGGTACCATAGTCCTGAAAGTGGCGTAGCGCCCGGAAGCGTTGAAATCAATACACCTATAAAAGGGACAAGTCCACCGAATACGCCGTTACCAATATGGTAAGGTAACGACATGGAGGTATACCTGATTTTGGTAGGGAACAACTCAACAAGGAAAGCCGCAATAGGGCCATACACCATGGTTACAAACAATACCATGATGAAGATCCAGCCGGTCATTTTCCACTGATCAGATGAAGAGAGGATCACGTTTTTTACATAAGTGATGGTTCCTTCAACGGTTTTCGGCGTTTCCGTAAGAGAACCGCCATCGGCGAAGGTAGTTACAGTGGCGCCTGTTGCTGCCACTGCAGTTTTGGAAGCAACGGTTTTCAATGTAGTATCTGCGATATTACGGAGTTGACCGAACAGCGAAAAATAGCTGATCACACCCAGGAACATCCCGGTAAGCATGATGTTCTTTCTGCCGAATTTATCGGAAAGGGAGCCGAAGATGACGAAGAATGGCGTGGCCGCGAGCAAAGCGATACCAATGATGGTATTGGCCTGCTCATAGTCCACCTTGCAAACGGTCAGAATGAAATTCTGTGCGTAGAACTGGCTGGTGTACCATATCACGCCTTGTCCCATGGTGGCACCAAACAGTGCCAGGAGTACCATTTTGAAGTTCTCTTTTTTCCCGAAACTCTCTTTCAGGGGGTTGGTGGATGTTTTGCCTTCCGCTTTCAGCTTGCTGAAGAGCGGCGACTCATTCATCTTTAAACGGATGAAAATGGAGACTACCACCAATAAAATGGATACCAGGAAAGGATAACGCCAGCCGTTCCCGTTCACGAATTCATCCACCCCTACGATGCGACGGATCGAAAGGATGACACCCAGGGATACGAACAAGCCCAGTGTGGCGGTGGTTTGGATCCAGCTGGTATAAAATCCGCGTTTCTCTTTTGGCGCATGTTCGGCAACGTAAGTCGCGGCGCCGCCGTATTCTCCCCCTAACGCCAATCCCTGCAGCAGCCGGAGCAGCAATACGAGGGCCGGGGCCCAGTAGCCAATGCTTTCAAAGGAAGGGACGCATCCTATGAGGAAGGTGGAGCCGCCCATGAGCACAAGCGTTAGGAGAAAAGTATATTTTCTGCCAATCAGGTCACCAAGGCGGCCAAATACAAGCGCGCCGAAAGGCCGCACAATAAAGCCGGCGGCAAAGGTGGCAAGTGTGGAAAGCAGGGCAGCCGTAGGGTTCGTGCCCGGGAAAAACTTTTGGGAAATGATGGTGGATAAACTTCCGAAAATGTAAAAATCGTACCATTCAATCAGGGTACCAACAGAGGAGGCGGTGATCACCTTCCAGATTCCTTTGGGTGCAGGCATGTTCGTTAGAGTATATATTCCGCTAAATATACAAAGCAACTTCGTATAACCATCCTGCCCAATAAAAAAAGCCCATCGCTTTGTGGCGACGGGCCTATGGTGTAGAAAGCGAAAAAAGTTAAAGATTATCGTACTCGTACAACGGGTCGATATGGGTACCTGGTGCCATGTCGAATACCGGGTTGAGAATGCCGTCTTTCAACCCGTAAACCCAGCCATGCAGGTGTGGGCGCTGATGGTGTTTCCATGCAGCCTGGATGATGGAAGTTTTGGCCAGGTTCATGACCTGCTCTTTGGTATTGAGTTCCACCAACCTGTCGGCACGGGCTTCTTCGTCCGGAATACCATCAATCTCATCGCGGTGGATGCGGTACACATCCTTGATGTTACGGAGCCATTTGTTGATGATGCCCAGGCTGTGCTGCGTCATGGATGCTTTCACGCCGCCGCAACCGTAGTGACCGCAAACGATGATGTGCTTCACTTTAAGGTGGTTCACGGCATAGTCGAGTACGCTCAGCAGGTTCAGGTCGGTATGCACCACCATGTTGGCGATGTTCCTGTGTACGAATATTTCTCCGGGCGCGGTACCGGTAACTTCATTGGCGGGTACGCGGCTGTCGCTGCACCCGATCCAAAGAAATTCAGGCGTCTGGATCTTTGCCTGGCGGAGAAAGTATTCAGGGTCGTCTTCTACTTTTTCTTTTGCCCATGCTTTGTTTGTCAGTAAAAGTTTCTCGAATGATTTCATCTTTAGTGTGTTTTTTCCAGCTTAATGAATGGTTTCCTTTGCAGATAAATTGCTTAATGGGGATCAGACTTCTTCGCCATCACCATTTCCCCGTTCAGGATGGCTTCGTTGAAACCGTGTTCACGGTATAAACTTTTTTTCAGTTCCACTTTGATGTTTTTTAGTGGCGCGTGTATCATGAAGTCCTCGATAATATCAACTACATCCGCATCAATGAAATCGGCGCTTGAGATGTCAATCAAAACATAGCCATCTTCAGGAATGGCTTCCAGCCTTTGTTTGATGATGGGTTTATTGAGGAAGGATACATCTTTCCGGAGGCGGACAAGGTGACGGTTGCCATCGCTCACCACATGCACGGCTGTTTTGAAATTGCTGCGCAGTACAAAGAACAGGCCTACCGCTATACCGATCATGATACCGATCAGCAGGTCGGTGAGGAGGATGGCGGCTATGGTGATGACAAAGGGCGCGAACTGGTTCCAACCTTTTTTATAGAACTCTTTGAACAAAGATGGTTTGGCCAGTTTATAACCGGTGAATATCAGGATGCCGGCCAATGCGGAGAGCGGTATTTTATTCAGCAAGCCAGGAATAAGCGCCGCGCAGAGCAGCAACAGCATACCGTGGGTAATGGCGGATATTTTTGTTTTCGCGCCTGAGTTTACGTTAGCCGAAGTACGCACGATTACCGAAGTAATGGGAAGTCCTCCGATGAGCCCTGAGATCAGGTTACCCGCACCTTGCGCCTTCAACTCCCGGTTGGTGGGTGTTACGCGTTGGTAAGGGTCCAGTTCATCCGCTGCTTCAATGTTCAGCAGCGTTTCCAGGCTCGCTACAATAGCGAGGGTAAGCGCCGTGGTCCAGACGGCCATATTGGTGAGGTGACTGAAATCAGGGAAAGAGAAAAAGGAGAGGAAGCCTTCCACTGATGTGGCCACCGGAATGTTTACAAGATGGGATGATTTCAGCGCCGTGCCCGGGTTGCTGGAAATGAGGTACTCATTGATGCCTACAGCCACCAGTACCACAACGAATGGCGAAGGGATCAGTTTGAAAATCTTTGCCTTCTTCACCAGTACCTTTTCCCACAGCACCTGTATCAGTATGGAGATCACGCCAATTGCCATGGCTACAGGAAGTACATAATTGAGGGAATGAAAAATTCCCGTGAAGGTGTTTTCTCCACCTTTCCCCGCAAATGCTTCGTTGCCTTCGAAATCCGCGTCGTAGCCTACCAGGTGC
Organism: Parasegetibacter sp. NRK P23; assembly: GCF_023721715.1. Lineage (NCBI taxonomy): Bacteria > Pseudomonadati > Bacteroidota > Chitinophagia > Chitinophagales > Chitinophagaceae > Parasegetibacter > Parasegetibacter sp. NRK P23. The sequence continues at coordinate 795,751 of NZ_JAMDLG010000001.1, read as the reverse complement.
GGCAATTGCTTAAGGATCAGGATCAGGCCGATCGCGGCCAGCATTCCCTTAATTACACTGCCGGGTACATAGTCGCCAACAACACCAGCTTTCAGGAACCCAAAAATAAGTTGCAGCGCACCTGCAAGCACTACGGCCAGCAGAAATGCTTCATACACCTGAAGTTTAAGTATCGCTGCCGCCACAATGGCCGTTAAGCCCGCCGCGGGTCCGCTTACACTTAACTGAGAACCGCTGAGGGCGCCAATAACGATGCCTCCAACAATACCGGCGATTAAGCCTGAAAAAGGAGGTGCGCCCGATGCCAGGGCGATGCCAAGGCACAATGGCAGCGCTACAAGGAACACCACCAGCGCTGAAGGAATGTCATTCCCCAACGAACTGAAATAATTTTTCGCTTTCTTAACCATGTTGAAACTTTTAAAAACGTGCTGAATAATGATATAACGATGGATCTCATAGCCCCTCATGTGCGCGCAGAACGAACACATGGCTACTCCCGCGGGAGCGGAATACTGAAAACCTTTACTGATTACAATAATTCAAATAAGGAAGAAAAGGTTACGCGATAACCTGTTCGGGAGGTGGTGTGTTCAGTTCAAAATGAACCGCTAAACTTTTTCCGGTAAAATGGAATTTATGATGCGTCAGGTAAGCATCTGTAGCGGGATGCGCTATTTCACTGTGGTCGTGAAGGTATTCGGAGAGAGAATTGGAGCCGCTCTCGGCTCTTTCTTCCGCCATGTTGTTGGCGTTGTTTTCTGATGTATCGTTATCTGGTCCTGGCGGGGCGGGGAGATCGTCGCTTTGCGCGATCCTGATCAGGCCTTCCGTGTCAGGATAGATAAATACGTTACTGATGGTGAGGAAGGCAAGCGCAAACACCATCAGACCTACGGAAATGAATTTCCTGGCCATTTGAAATGGTGCTATCTGGTTGGTTGCTTTCATCAGACGTAAAAATAGGGATGTTCCCGCACAACTGGAACCCTGTTAATAAAATTAACAAAATTAACAGCCAGACGTTGGATGGATCGCAAAAGAAAAACGTAACTATTTGATTTTGTTCATCCCGGAGGAATGTTTTTACTTTATGGCCTCAAAATGTAACGTGCTATGTCATATCCCTATCAGATCAAATCTTTTGAAAGCTACAAGGACGCGTATGAGAAGAGTGTAAAAGATCCGGAAGGCTTCTGGGCGGAGATCGCCGCTCATTTCCAGTGGAGAAAAAAATGGGATAAGGTACTGAACTGGAATTTCGCGGAGCCGAAAGTGGAATGGTTCGCCGGAGGAAGGCTGAACATCACTGAAAGCTGTCTCGACCGCCACCTCGAGAAACTTGGGGATAAGCCGGCGATCATCTGGGAACCCAACAATCCCGAAGAAAGAACCCGTGTGGTCACCTATGAGCGTTTGCACAAAAGAGTATGCCAGTTCGCCCAGGTGCTGAAAAACAACGGGGTGAAAAAAGGCGACCGTGTTTGCATTTATATGGGTATGGTGCCTGAACTGGCTTACGCCGTACTGGCCTGTGCCCGCATCGGCGCCATCCACAGTGTGATATTCGGTGGGTTCTCCGCCCAGAGTATCGCCGACCGCCTCGAAGATGCCAAAGCTGAGTTCATCGTCACCTGCGACGGGGCTTACCGCGGAGCTAAAGATATTCCTCTGAAAAGTGTGATTGACGATGCACTCATTGGAAACAAACTCGTGAAAAGGGTGATCGTTTATACCCGCACCCGCACGCCGGTCAGTATGATCAAGGGCCGCGATGTATGGTGGGAAGATGAAATGCTCAAGGTAACCGACACGCTCCCCGTGAATGGTTTCGGTGACGTGGAAGTGATGGACGCTGAAGATCCCCTCTTTATTCTCTACACTTCAGGAAGTACGGGAAAACCGAAAGGTGTGGTGCATTCCTGCGCGGGATACATGGTATGGGCGAATTATACTTTCGTGAACGCGTTCCAGTACCAGCCCGGACAGGTACATTTCTGCACCGCGGATATCGGCTGGATCACCGGACACAGTTACATTCTGTACGGACCACTGAGCGCAGGCGCGACTTCCATCATGTTCGAAGGTATTCCCACCTGGCCCGATGCCGGCCGCTTCTGGGATATCGTGGACAAATACAAGGTGAACATCCTCTATACCGCGCCCACCGCTATCCGCAGCCTGATGGGCTTCGGACTGGATCCCCTCAAAGACAAAGATCTTTCTTCCCTTAAAGTCCTCGGAACAGTAGGAGAGCCCATCAACGAAGAAGCGTGGCATTGGTACGATGAACACATCGGCAAAAAACAATGCCCCATCGTGGATACCTGGTGGCAAACCGAAACTGGTGGGGTAATGATCACCAACCTCGCTGGCGTAACACCCGCCAAACCCTCCTGGGCCACGTTGCCCTTGCCTGGTATTCAACCCATCCTCGTGGATGAGAAAGGGGAAGAAGTAACGGAAGCTGATGAAGACGGACTGATCAAAGGAAATCTTTGCATCAAAGCCCCCTGGCCCGGCATACTCCGCACTACTTATGGCGATCACGAAAGGTGCCGCACCAATTATTTCGCCACCTACGAAAACCTCTATTTCACCGGAGACGGCGCTTTAAAAGATAAAGATGGTTTCTACCGCATTACCGGCCGTGTGGATGATGTACTGAATGTGAGCGGCCACCGCATCGGTACCGCCGAAGTGGAAAACGCCATTAATATGCACGCCAGCGTGGTGGAAAGTGCAGTAGTAGGTTACCCGCACGACATCAAAGGGCAGGGTATATACGCCTACGTTACCGTAAGCGGTTTCCACGGAGACGAAGCTTCCACCCGCCAGGACATCATCCAAACCGTTTCGCGCATTATTGGACCCATCGCCAAACCCGATAAAATCCAGTTCGTCAGTGGATTGCCCAAAACAAGAAGCGGTAAAATCATGCGCCGCATCCTCCGCAAGATCGCGGAAGGTGAACTCGGTAGCCTCGGCGATACCTCTACCTTGCTCGATCCCGGCGTTGTAGATGAAATCAGGAACGGCAAACTCTAGTTTCTTAAAACTGTATAACGTTGCGCCGTAGCGTTGCGAGGCATGAAGCAATCTGCGAGAGACTATATTACATTAATATATAAGAAATAATTTCTCGCAACGACACTACGGCGCAACGCATTAATTCGAAAGGAAATTTTCCTTTTACACCGCCGAGCTGCCGCGGGAAAATACTTCACCATCACCGTTGTATGCGCACCCGTGTTCCGGCGGGGACCAGTTCATATAATTCCTCCACATCTGTTCTCTTCAACGAAATGCAGCCGTCGGTCCAGTTGAGGTATCGGTCAACCGCGTATTCTTCGCGGGGCCAGGTGCCGTGGATGCCAATGCCTCCGCCAATGCTGGCGCCGGAAGGTATTTTTCCGCTCGCTTTCAACTGCGCAAAGCGCTCCCGGTTCTGTTGGTTGGGATAATCTATCAGGAGAAAGCGGCTCCATTTCTGGTGAACCCGCTTGTTTTGGATGCGGTAATCCCCTTCGGGCGTGAGTTTGTCGCCTTCCATGCGTTTATCGGCGAGGGAGTTGCTGCCGAATACAACGGGGTAGGTGGCGTACCATCCTTTCTGATCGAAAAGTTTCAGTTCATAATCCGATTTATCGATAACGATATACACTTCTCCGATCGGCGCGTTTATCCTGTGATAGCGCCTGTTCTTCGCGGGAAGAAAACTGAGTGCGGGAGCAATGGCCGCGACAAGAAAAAATGAAAATGCCCGTTTCATCGATCACCAAATTTAAGGGTAATATTAAACGGGAAAAGGGGCTTCACCATTAACGGCGACGCCCCTTTTCTTAGTATGTGTTGCGGTTGTTAAAATCGTCGGCTTACCAGTTGCTCAAACGGAAGCCTACATTGAAGGGTGTTTGGTCAAGACCTTTCTCGAACATCGACTGTGTGGCGAGTGATCCGTAGAGTTTAACGGGTCCCAGCCCGATCTCCCCGATATAGGCCAGTTTGAATTTGCGCAGGTCGAAATCATCGCGCTCTTTCTGCTTACCATCTTCTCCTGTGATGGTTTTCTGGCGCGCGCTGTAAAGGTATCCTCCGCTCACGCCGGCGCTCAGGGAGAATGATTTTCTTTTGTTGGGATTGAAATTGAAGTTCAGCATCAGGGGAACGGTGAGGTAATCCGCCGCCAGCTTGTTCTTGGTATAGTGGCGGGTATCCATTACAATTTGTGTGGGACTTGTATTAAACAATACCGGTTCGGTATAGCGGTAGTTGTTGAGTTCCAGTCCCAGACCGTATTTAAGGTTCACATAATGCTTAACGAGGTTGAAGCGTTGCATGAAGAACCAGATGTTTACGTTCACGGATTTACCGGTTCTGAGGTCAAGTTGATCTTCTCCCACACCAGGTCCAACAAATCCGCTGGCCAGGGCGTTGGCGTAATTGGTGTTATCGGTGTAGTTGGCAAAGCCGAGGTCAACGATCCACCAGTTGGTGCTCACATCTGATTTTGCTTTCTTCCGTACAATTTTTGTACTGTCTTCGATGATGATGGTTTTGGATTTAGAATCCTTGTCTTTGCTTTTAATGATCACGATCCCGCCAATGCGGATGGTGTCTGGCTTTTTCTCCTGTCTGGTGCTGTCGGTTTGAGCGGAGGCGGTTCCGATACTCAGGAGTACGGTTGCGAGTAGAAGTAACTGTTTCATCTGAATGCTTGTTTTTTGTTTGGTGGAAACACAGTAAGGTGTTTCATGGCTATAGTTGAATAATGATATGAAATGTCCTGCCGGAATTATTTCCGGATGCTGCTATATGTGCAGGCTTAAATCTTAATCTTTTTTGTTGTCTGATTTACCGTTGATGAACTGGCTGGCTTTGTTCTCGCCCACATTGGCTGTGCGTTCCAGGAACCTGCCGGTTTTCCGGAGGATACCCCGCACGGAACTTTTATTGATCCTGGTGCTTCCGATCAGGAGTACTTCTTCTTCAGGCATTTCAAGTTTCTGGTTGGCGGCCAGCGTTGCTTTCAGGGCATCAGTGCCCGGGGTTACCGGTGCAGCCAGTTTCATGTCTCCCTTTTTCTCCGTGATGGTGGTCACCGGTGCTTCAACAGTATTGTTGGAAGCGATGGTGTTGTGGATGTCTGTGAATGCTTTCGGCGCCTTGTTCACTTCATTTACCGCGAAAGCAGTATTGCTTTCAGCAAGATGTTCCTGTACCGGGATGGCCTGCTTCTTCGGTTGATCTACACGTGTTCCGGTAGATTTCGGGGGCGCAACAGGATTCGTTGTGGATGCCAGTGTCGTATTCGTTGTGTTGTATGGTATGGAAGTCCCGTTAGTATCCGCGGGTGTTGTTGAAGGTTTTTCATTGGAAGCCATTCCCGGAGCCTGTGCTGTATTGTTATCTACCGGTTTGTTCAGCCACAGGGTAACGAATATACCCATCATCGCGGCGGCCACGGCTACATATTGCCAGCGGAAGTAAACGATCTTTCTGTTTTTTTCTTCTTTCAGCAGTTCACTTTTATCAGGATAAATGATAGAAAGATCGGGCTGAAGTTTCGTACGTTGTAAAACCTGAAGTGTTTCTTTCGCGGAAGCGTTGGCCGAAACGAAAGCCTCCGTTCTTATTTTATCCTCCGCAGAAAGTTCATTGTCGATATAAGACAACAGGAAGGGTTCGAAGTTCTGTTGGTTGATTACCGCCTCTGTTTCTGGTTTCAGCAGCAGTTCAATATCTCCGAATTGAATGGGTTCTTCCTGTTCCGCCTGGAGAATGGTTTCTTTCAGCAATGCCATCTCCATCGCCATATCGGGATTGGCCGCCAGGAAAGTTTCCACTTCGTTCCTGCCCGCGGCATCCAGCTCACCATCCAGGTAGAGCAGGAAGTATTCTTCGTAATTGTTGCGGTTCAGTTCCATTTATATCACGTTTTCCGGCTTAACTAAATAATTTTTCAATTGCAGACGCGCTCTGTGGAGGTACACTTTCACCTGGCTGTCGGACAGTCCCATGATCTGGCCGATCTCTTCGTAACTGTACCCTTCATAATCTTTCAGCATCACCAACGAACGTTGTGTTTCGTTCAGCCTGTCCAGCGCTTCTTCCAGTATTTTCTTCGCGTTGTTCACCTCTTTGTAAGAAATACGCGCATCTTCCCTGAATTCTTCTTTTAACGTCACCCTTTTCGCTTTGCGGAGGTGGTCAATCATCTGGTTGTAGGCCACTGTAAAGAGGAACGACTTACATTTATCCGCTTCCACTTCGGCGCGGTTCCGCCACATTTTTTCAAAGGCCGACTGCACCACGTCGCGGGCGTCTTCCTCGTGTTTCAGGTTTTTGAGTATAAAACGGTATACATTGTCTGCATACTGCCTTACACAATCATTGTAGTCTTTTTCCGTCATAAACAGTGGGCCTGTTGGTTATTGTTGTGCGTTGAAAGTGTGACGGGTGAACGGGGAGAATGTTACAGCATCCTACAAAAAAAATTACCGGGTCGCGGAAATTACATGATGACCGATAGAACGGAGCAGCTTTACTTCTTTGCTGAACGGTGATTTTCCGGCGGAAAGTTCCTGTGGTTCCTCTCCGGAAATAACTTCCTCACGTGGTTGCCGCTCGCTCCAGATGCAGCAAACCAGCAGTACCGCGATCCCTCCGGCTATTAATGCGCTCCTGCGTTTCATATACGTTGTTTTCAGGGTTAGACGAAGGTAATGGCTTTTTGTTACAGATTTTTTCAGAAAAGCAATCGATTGTACCTGTTAACACAGTTCAAATCCCATTTTTACTACGCGTAATTGCTTTATTTTGCAGCCGTTAACGTTGAAAACACCTGTTTATGAACCAGAATTTCGTACAAAGAATAGGAGCTGAACTGCAAGAAATCCGCGAAGCGGGCTTGTTCAAATCCGAACGCATCATTACCAGCGAACAAGGGCCGGAGATTGTAGTGAACGGGAAAACCGTGCTGAATTTCTGCGCCAACAATTACCTCGGGCTGTCTTCCCATCCCAAAGTGATTGAGGCCGCCCATAAAGCAATCGATTCCCATGGGTATGGCATGAGCAGTGTCCGTTTCATATGCGGAACCCAGGATATTCATAAAGAACTGGAAACCAAGATTGCACAGTTCCTGGGTACAGAAGATACCATTTTATATGCCGCGGCATTCGATGCGAACGGTGGCGTATTTGAACCTCTTTTCAACGAGCAGGACGCGATCATCTCCGATGCCCTGAACCACGCCTCTATTATAGATGGTGTTCGTTTGTGCAAGGCGCAGCGTTTCCGGTACAACCACAACGATATGGCAGACCTGGAAGCCAAATTGAAGGAAACCCAGGGCCTCCGCAGCCGCATCATCGTAACCGACGGCTCTTTCAGCATGGACGGTACCATCGCCCAACTCGATAAAATCTGCGACCTAGCCGACCAATACGATGCCATCGTGATGATCGATGAATGTCATTCTTCCGGATTCCTCGGTAAAACAGGTCGTGGCACCCACGAATACCGTGGTGTGATGGGCCGCATCGACATCATCACCGGAACATTAGGAAAAGCCCTCGGCGGTGCTTCCGGCGGATTCACCAGCGGGAAAAAGGAAATTATCGAAATGTTGCGCCAGCGTAGCCGTCCGTACCTTTTCTCCAATACCGTCGCGCCCAGTATCGTAGGCGCTTCCATCGCGGTACTCGATATGCTCAGCGAAACCACTGAACTCCGCGATAAACTGGAATTCAACACGAAATTCTTCCGCTCCAAAATGACGGAAGCGGGCTTCGACATCAAACCAGGCGATCACCCTATTGTTCCGATTATGCTGTATGAAGCGGTACTGGCCCAGCAATTCGCGGCCAAACTGCTCGAAGAAGGGGTGTATGTGATCGGGTTCTTCTTCCCTGTGGTGGCGAAAGGCCAGGCGCGTATCCGCGTTCAGCTGAGCGCCGCGCACGAGCAGCACCACCTGGAAAAGGCAATTGCCGCATTTACAAAAGTTGGGAAAGAATTAGGGGTATTGAAGTAAGCGAACACAAATATATATTCCCATGGCGGCGCCTGTTTACAGGGTGCCGCCATTTTTTTACAACAACGAAGGGCGTTCCGTGATTTCATGGTATTTGATCACATCCTTCGCATAATAATGCACCACCATACTTTTACGGGTAAGCGCGGGGTTTAGAATAGGGGCTCCGCCATGAATCAGGTTGGCGTGCCAGATCAGTACATCCCCTTTTTTCGCAAGGAATTCCTTCCGGGGAAAATCGTGTTGGGTAAGCAGGTCGGCTATCGCGTCTTCATAATCATGGTAATCTTTATTGCCGAGTTTTAATAAAGTACTGCCTGTATTAAATCCGCCGTTCAACAAAAAGGGAAGTTTATGGCTGCCGGGGTAATAAAACAATGGCCCGTTTTCGTGGGAAATATCTTCCAGGGCGATCCAGGCGGCAATCAGGTAGCCGAGTGGATAGGTGGTCATGTGAATACTGTCGGAGTGTGCCCGTTGTCCGCTTCCTTTTAAAAAGTTGATGGTTTGAAAGGCCAATACTTCGCGGTCCAGAAGAAATTCAAGTAATTGGACAAGTGCGGGGGCTTCGGCCATTTGCCGGACGGTATCAGATTTCTTGTTGGCGAACATCAACTTGTTGCCATATTTGAACTTTAACTGATGCGTGCTTAAGAGCCGTTCTATTTCGTGGTTGATGGCGTCACATTGCGATTCCGTAAAACACCGCTCCCATATAAGATAGCCATTACTGCTCCACTCAAGGATACTTTTCTGTATGTCGGAAGAAAAATGTTGAAAGCCATCTTTCTGTGGTGCCAGTTCGGCTGAATCTCCCGTGTCGAGCCAGGCACGGGAAGTTTTATCGGGGAAATCTTTGCTGGAAACGGAACCTACCAGTGGTTTGCTGAGGTTGTATTTCCGGTAAGCCGCCTTATTGTGTTGCAACTTTCCGAGGTGGAGCAGGTTGTATAACCAGTGAACAGGTTTATAGCTTTTCAACGACATAAAACAAATGTAGCCAAATGGCTGAATCTTCAATCTCACTTTCAGCGAAATTGTGCCGGGGTAAAAATGATCCGGACCATAATCTTTCCGCTTAAATTGCCAATCTCTTCTCATCTTTGCGCCATGAAATATCTTTTCTATGTGCTGGTGGCGGGAACGCTTTTCTCCGCCTGCAACAACAACAATGTTACGGAGAACAAATCCCTCGGTAAATTCTTTGAGCAACAGGGCGTTACGGGAAGTTTCGGCCTTTTCGACAACGGAAAAGGAACGTTTACCGTGTTTAACCTCTCCCGCTTCCGCGACAGCGCATACCTGCCAGCCTCCACGTTCAAGATCGTGAACGGGTTGATAGGATTGGAAACCGGTCGGATAACCGATGAAAAAATGGTCATAAAATGGGATGGCGTCACCCGCGCTGTCGATAACTGGAACCAGGATTTGACCATGGAGCAGGCCTTCCGGTATTCCGCCGTACCCTGGTACCAGGAACTGGCACGCAGGATCGGTAAAGATACCATGCAGCATTTCCTGGATACGCTGGGCTATGCGGGCAGTGCCGGGAAAGCTGTTATAAAGGATAACCTGGATACCTTCTGGCTCGACAATTCCATAAAAATCACCGCCGATGAACAACTGGGGCTTGTTAAGAAACTGTATTTCAACCAGCTCCCGTTTCAGCCCCGCTCGCAAAAAATACTACAGAAGATCATGGTGCAGGAAGACAACAGCAACTATATCCTGGCCTATAAAACCGGTTGGGGAACCGCTGAAAATGGTCACGCCATAGCCTGGGTCGTAGGTTGGGTGGAAGAGAACAGGCACCCCTATTTCTTTGCGTTGAACATAGAAGATCCCAATCCGGACGCTGATATTCCCGCCAAAAGAATGACCATTCTGAAAGGTATTCTGAAAGAACTGGGTTTCCTCGAAGGGAAAATGTAACCCCGAACCTGCACGGTTTTTGCCATCATTGGGTTTGATTCGTAAATTGCCTGAACTAAAAGAACACTCATTTGCTTGAATTTCAATACCCGGTATGGTGGTGGGCGCTCCTGTTGCTTCCCCTTGTAACACTCCTGTTCTGGCTCGTGGTACGCTGGAAAAAGAATACCATGCGTAAGATCGGCGACCCCGAACTTGTAAAAACGTTGTTGCGCGGCGATTCTCCCCGTCGATTCACGTTTTCCCATATCCTGCTTACCCTGGCTGCCGGACTACTGGTGGCGGCACTCGCCAATCTCCGTAAGCCATCGGGGGGTGAAAATATTTCCCGGACAGGCGTGGATGTGATGGTGGCGCTGGACGTCAGTAAAAGTATGATGGCGCAGGACGTGGCACCCAACCGGATGGAAAAAGCCAAACACATGGTGGCGAAAATGCTGGATGAACTCGGTAACGACCGTGTGGGACTGGTGATTTTCGCTGGTCATGCTTATTTCCAGATGCCACTTACCACAGACCTCGCAGCGGCAAGGTTGTACATCAATTCCGCCAGCCCGGCAATGGTTTCCACACAGGGAACTGTGATAGGCGAAGCGCTCAGGCTCTGTAATTCCGCATTCAATCCCAAGGAAAAAAAGTATAAAGCAGTACTGCTCATTACAGATGGGGAGGACCATGATCCCGATGCCGTAGCCACCGCGCAGGCCATGGCCGAAAACGGTGTCATGATCTCCACGGTAGGCGTGGGAAGTACGGAAGGTGCAAAAATTCCCGATGAAGAAACCGGCGATTTTAAAAGAGATGAAGCCGGAAATGTTGTGGTGTCTGCACTGAATGAACAGTTATTGCGTGATATTGCCGCCGCGGGAAACGGGGAGTACGTGCAACTGGTGAGTACCGACATGGCGGTGAAAGGCCTCCGCGACCGGCTGGATACACTGGAACAACGTACAGTGAGCGATAAAAGCCAGGCCAATTACAAATCTTTCTTCTACTGGTTCGTACTGGGCGCGGCGATCTTCCTGCTGGCGGAGTTCCTGGTAAACGCGATGCCTTCCCGGTTCAGCAAATACAAGGTATTTCTGGCTAAAAAACAGACAACATGAAACAATGGCGCATAATGATTGTTTTCTTCCTGCCATTGTTCGCGTCCGCACAGTCGGCCACGCCGAACAATCTCATTAAAAAAGGAAACGAGTTGTATAGAAAGGGCGCTTTCGATAAAGCATTGGAAGCATATGAAAATGCGCTGAAGGCCAAACCCGACAATATGGTGGCCGGTTACAACCAGGGAAACGCGTTGTACCGCTCCGAAAAATTTGATGAAGCCGCGCAACGCTTTGGTGAGGCCGCTGAAAAAGCAAAGTCTGCAGCAGACAAAAGCCGTGCGTATTACAACCAGGGCGTGGCCATGAACAAGCAGAACCAACTTGAACCCGCTATTGAAGCGTACAAGAATGCTTTGCGGAACGATCCTACGGATATGCAGGCCCGCGAAAATCTGCAGAAGGCGCTCCAGGAGCTGAAACAAAAACAGCAGGAAGAAAAGAAAAAGCAGGACCAGCAACAACAGGAGGAAAAGAAAAAAGAAGAGCCGAAAGACCCGGAAAAGGAAAAAAAGGAAGAACAAAAGAAAAATAAAATGTCACAGAAAGAAGTGGAACAGAAACTGAAGTCGATGGAAGAAAAGGAAAAGCAACTGCGCGATAAGCTCCAGCAGCAGAAAAAAGCCGCCCCGGAACGCCCCGGAAAAGATTGGTAAACCGCATCATTATTCTTAACTAGCTTTGTGCTCCCAAACCGGAAATTTTACATGCAACTATATACACCTTCGCTTACCGGGTATAAAAGACTGATTACAAAAGAAGTGAACATCGGCGGATTACTGCTGGGCAACGGACATCCCATCCGTGTACAGACGATGACCACCACCGATACCATGGATACCCTGGCCACCGTGGAGCAAACGCTCCGTTGCGTGGAAGCCGGCGCTGAAATGGTGCGCATCACCGCACCCAGTAAGAAAGAGGCTGAAAACCTCGCGGTGATCAAAGCTGAACTCGCCAAAAGAGGTTGTCACGTGCCCCTCGTGGCTGATATTCATTTTACACCGAATGCGGCGGAAATCGCCGCCAGGCTCATCGAAAAAGTGCGCGTGAATCCCGGCAATTACGTAGATAAGAAAAAGTTCGATGTGATCGATTATACCGACGCGGAATACGCCGCCGAAATTGACCGCATCCGCGAAAGGTTTACGCCGCTGGTGAAAATCTGTAAGGAATACGGTACCGCCATGCGTATCGGCACCAACCACGGCTCGTTGAGCGACCGCATCATGAGCCGCTACGGCGATACACCCATGGGGATGGTGGAAAGTGCCATGGAATTCCTCCGCATCGCACGCTATGAAAGTTACCACAATATTGTACTGAGCATGAAGTCGAGCAACCCGCAGGTTATGGTACAGGCCTACCGCCTGCTGGTGGAGCGCATGGACCAGGAGTTCGCGGAGTGTTATCCGCTGCACCTGGGGGTGACGGAAGCAGGCGATGGAGAAGACGGGCGCATCAAATCTGCCATAGGAATAGGCGCGTTGCTCGAAGACGGCATTGGTGATACCATACGGGTATCCTTAACCGAAGATCCGGAGTTCGAAATACCTGTTTGCCGCGACCTCGTAAAAAGATATGTCCCGGGCGTGGAAAGCAGCACCGTTCCGCCCATAGAAAAAATGCCCTACTCGCCGTTCAGCTACCAGCGAAGAGATAGTTTTGAAGTGGACATCATCGGCGGAAAACAGGTGCCCGTTGTAATAGCCGACCTCAACAGGATCGAAAGCCTGGAGCCCACGAACCTCGAAGCCATCGGGTACCATTACGATGCCCAAACCGATAAATGGACCATTGCCGATATCGCCGCCGATTTTGTATATACCGGTAATAAAGTGCCAGGTTTCGCGTTGCCGGGAACAATTAAAGTGATTACAACGCCAGCGCTGGCGCAAAATGATACCTCCGGAAAATGTTTTCCTTTATATGATTTATCCGGATTTGTGTCCGCGCCCTGGAAGCATCCCTCCCTCAATTTTGTGATGGTGGATTGCTACAATGGCGGCGCATTGCCCGATGTGGCGATGCTGGAAAAAATCGGGAACGATCCTTCCGTTGTGATTTGCCTGAGTTCCACCAACCAGAACGCCATGCAATCGGTAAGACGGATGTTCATAGAACTGATGAACAAAGGATTCCGTAACCCCGTTGTGCTGATCACGGATAGCAACGGGATCACCCCGGACGAGCACCTGATTCACTTCGCTACCGAAACGGGCGCGCTGCTGCTGGATGGTCTGGGCGATGGAATTTGCCTGGGCTATGGGGCTTCCGCGAAAATGGATACCATGCAGTCTTCAGGCAGAACTTACCTCGAAGTGAAGAACATCCACCAGTTCACCAACAATACGGCTTTCTCCATCCTCCAGGCTACGAGGACCCGGATTTCAAAAACCGAATACATTTCCTGTCCTTCCTGCGGAAGAACATTGTTTGACCTCCAGGAAACCACGGCGAAGATACGCGCGGTTACCAACCACCTGAAAGGGGTGAAAATCGCCATCATGGGCTGTATCGTGAATGGTCCCGGAGAAATGGCCGATGCCGATTTTGGCTATGTGGGCAGCGGTCCCGGAAAAATCACGTTGTACAAAGGGAAAGAAGTGGTGAAAAGGAACGTGCCTACGGAAACCGCTGTGGAAGAACTGATCGGTCTCCTGAAAGAGAACGGCGCCTGGGTGGATTGATTATATTTATGCTTCAAAAACAATACATGCAATTTTCTGTACAACACATTCAGGAGAACGGATTAGATAAAATCGTGCTTTCCGATTCGGCTGCAAATACTTCCGCTGTTATTCTACCGGCCTTCGGCGCGATGTTACACGAACTGAACCTGCAAGTAAACGGCGCTTCGTTCAATGTAATCGCCAACTATGCGGACCTGGATGATATCCGGGCCGACCTGGGTACTTCTTTCAAAAGCAGTAAACTTTCTCCCTTCGCCTGCCGCATCGAAAAAGGTGTTTATACCTTTGAAGGCAGAACGCTGGAATTCGATACCAAATTCGGTGATGGCAACGCCATTCATGGTTTGTTGTACAACAAGCCTTTTCACCTGGAAGCATCCCAGACAGATTCCGCGGCGGAAGCTGTTTTCGTGTACCACTACGACAAACAGGACAGTGGCTACCCCTGGACCTATACCTGCCGTATCTCCTATGCATTGGTTGGTAATAAACTCACCCTCACCACCGAGGTCATCAATGATGATGAACACAAAATTCCCTTGACCGATGGGTGGCATCCTTATTTCCAGTTGGGCGGAAAAGCCAACAACTGGACGTTAAATTTTAAAGGGAAAGGTATCGTTGAGTTTAATGAAAGACTGATTCCGACAGGTAAAGTCCTTCCTTACAACAAATTCCAGGAGGCGGAACCACTCGCTGATATTGAACTTGACAACTGCTTTATCCTCGACCAGGAAGCGCAACATGCACCTGTATTGCATAACCCGGAAAACGGTGTTTTCGTGCGTTTTCATCCCGATGAAAATTACCCCTTCCTTCAAATGTACATTCCGCCACACCGCAACAGCATCGCCATCGAGAACCTGAGCGGCGCGCCCGATTGCTTCAACAACAATATGGGATTGGTGGTGCTGGAACCAGGCACCAGCAAACAGTTTTCCGTAACCTACGAAACCGGCATTCAATTTTAATCAAATACAACACACCTCACAATGAAAAAATTAACCTCCTTATTCCTTATCCTCTGTATCGCCATTGGCTTTACGGGTTGTTATGAAATGTCTGAAGAATATACCATCGCTGCCGATAACTCCGTGGTGTTTGATATGAACATGGACATGGGAAAACTATTTGAAATGGTAGCCGCCATGGGTGGAGAAGAAGAAATGAAAAATAATCCTGAATTCGCCAAAATGCAGGACACCACTATCTATTTTAAAAGCTTTACCGATACGGCTTCTGAACTTTCCGCCGAACAAAAAGCATTGCTGGAAAACGGAAAGATGACGATGAAAATGAAGATGGAAGAGAAAATCTTCAAAATGAATTTCCAGTTCCCTTATAAAACATTGGCCGACCTGAACAAGACCTGGGACCCCGCCAACCAGGAAAGCTTCGCGAAAGTGATGAACAAAGTGTTGGATCAGAAAAAAGAAGAAGATGAAGAAGAAGGTGAAGAAGAAGGTGAGAAGAAAGAGCTCGACAAACTGAACATGCTGCAAAATATTTACAAGACCAACTTCACAAACGGCAAAATTGAACGTACCGTGTTAGATGAATCAGCAATTGAAAAACTGAAGAGCGATGAATCTTTCGCGCAGATGCAACAGATGAGTGCCATGCTGGGTGCTGTAAAAATCAGCACCATCATCAGGCTGCCCAGGCCGGCAAAGAAAACAACCGGTGAAGCTGTAGAACTTTCAGCCGACAAACGTACCGTAACTATTAAGTACTCGCTGGACAAAATGATCGAAGACCCCAAATCAGGCGCCTTCACCCTGGAATATTAATACGGATGATGCAGACAGATTTTTTAGTGATAGGCTCCGGCATTGCAGGCCTGACGTATGCCCTTAAAGTGGCGCAGCAGTTTCCCGAAAAACAGGTATTGGTGATCACCAAAACCGTGGCCGACGAAACGAATACAAAATATGCACAGGGTGGCATCGCTGGCGTAACCGACCTGGAGAATGACAGTTTCGAAAAACACATCCAGGATACACTGGTTGCCGGAGACGGATTGTGTAACCCGGAAACCGTGGAAATCGTGGTGAAAGAAGGGCCCGAACGCATCCGGGAGATCATTGAATGGGGCGCCCGCTTCGACAAGGAACCCGATGGTGATTTTAAATTGGGAAAGGAAGGAGGACACTCAGAATTCCGAATTCTCCACCACAAAGATGTCACCGGGAAGGAGATGGAGCGGGCCCTGCTGGAAGCCGTGGGAAAAACACCGAACATCCGGTTCATTAAACACTGTTTCGTGGTGGACCTGATCACCCAGCACCACCTGGGTTACCTGGTCACTAAAGCCACGCCTGATATCACCTGTTACGGCGTATATGTATTGAACCAGGAAAGCAACCGCATTGAAAAGATCATTGCGAAAGTTACCCTGCTGGCCACAGGAGGAAACGGGCAGGTGTACAGAAGCACGACCAACCCTGTGATAGCCACCGGCGACGGGGTTGCCATGGTTTACCGGGCCAAGGGAAGGATCGAGAACATGGAGTTCATCCAGTTTCACCCCACCGCATTGTACGAACCGGGCGTAAGCCCGTCGTTCCTGATTACCGAAGCCGTTCGCGGTGATGGCGGTATCCTGCGCAACAAAGCAGGTGAGGCCTTCATGGAGAAGTATGATGAAAGAAAGGACCTCGCACCAAGGGATATCGTGGCCCGTGCCATCGACTCCGAAATGAAGATCAACGGTACCGAACATGTTTACCTTGATTGCCGGCACATGGATATGGAGAAGTTCCGCGATCATTTCCCGAACATCAACGAAAAATGCCGTTCCATCGGGATCGATGTGGCCCAACAGATGATCCCCGTCGCGCCCGCGGCCCATTACAGTTGTGGTGGTATTAAAACCGACCTACTCGGGAGAACCTCGATCCTGAACCTGTACGCCGCTGGAGAATGCGCTTCCACCGGCCTGCATGGTGCCAACCGTCTTGCCTCCAATTCGCTGCTGGAAGCCATGGTGTTCTCGCACCGTTGCTACCTGGACAGTATTGAAAATATAGACCGGCTTTCCTTCAGAAATGATATTCCTGATTGGAACGCGGCAGGCACGGCACAACCCGGCGAAATGATCCTGATCACGCAGAGTTTAAAGGAATTGCAGTCTATCATGAGCGACTATGTCGGGATCGTGCGCAACAGCATCCGTTTGCAGCGCGCCAGCAAAAGACTCGACCTGCTGCACGAGGAAACCGAACTGTTGTACGAAAGCAGCGTGCTTTCCCCGCAGTTGTGCGAATTGAGGAATCTCATCACCGTGGGCTATCTGATTGTGAAAGGCGCCCAGTTCCGGAAAGAGAGTAGGGGACTTCATTTCAACACGGATTTCCCCGGCAAATCGGAACTGCTGCAAAACATTGTGCTGTAACGCACCATTAACTTTAGCGCATGTATTACCTGATACTCGGCTTTTTCTACGGCATTTCCCTGCTCCCTTTCTGGTTGTTGTACGGGCTGGCCGATTTTATATATGTGCTGGTGTATTATGTTTTTGGTTACCGCAAAAAAGTAGTGCTGCAGAACCTGGCGATCGCGTTCCCTGAAAAAAGCGAAGCGGAAAGAATAAAAATCGCCCGCCGGTTTTACCGGGCTTTCATCGACAACTGGCTGGAAGCGGTGAAACTGCTTTCCATGAGCAAACGAACCTTGCAGAAGCGTTTCAGGATGGATTATGGTCCGTTGCCGGAACTGTATGCAAAAGGCAAAAGTTGCCATGTGCACCTGGGACATCAGTTCAACTGGGAGTGGGCCAATGTGGCCTTCGGCCAGAATGGGCAATTTACTTTACTCGGCGTTTACCAGCCAATCTCCAGCAAAGCCATAGACAGGCTATTCAAATACTTCCGGAAAAAAAGCGGCACCATCCTGCTATCGGCGAGGAACATGCGCCAGGAAATGCTGCCGTACAGGCATACACAATACATCATGGGCCTGGTGGCAGATCAGAACCCTTCCGATCCGAACAAGGCTTACTGGCATATGTTCTTTTCGAAGATGGCGCCTTTTGTGAAAGGTCCCGAGAAGAATGCCAGGCTACACAATATTCCCGTCGTTTTTGCCCGCTTCGAAAAATTGAAACGCGGGTATTACAATTGTGTGCTGGAACTGGTGGAAGAAAACCCTGCGGATACACCAGAAGGTGAATTGACCACAAAGTTTGTCCGTTACCTGGAAGATAATATTCGTCGGCAGCCGGAGAACTGGTTGTGGAGCCACCGCAGGTGGAAACATGATTGGGAGAAATATCGTAGCGGAGAATAGCTCCTTTTATTACTATGCTGAGTGAAATCGTTATTTATTGCGGTACTGTTTTAAGAGGTTTGAAGGACTTCGGAAACTCATTCAATAAAAAATCCCCCACGGAAATAACCATGAGGGATTTCATATATTCAGGGGGGAAAAATTAATTCAACACACTGCTGTCTTTCACAATCTCAATCTTCTCCTGTTCTTTAATGGCTTTATATCCTCCGGCAATATTTCGGATGTTATGGATACCCTGTCTTTTCATCAGCGAGGCGGCAATTACGCTGCGGTAGCCGCTGGCGCAATGCAGGTAAACATTATCGTTTTCTTCTACCTGGGCCAGCGTAGCCAGGTCCATCATTGTATCCAGCGGAACATTCACGGCATCTTTTACATGCCCATCGGCGTATTCCATTTCCTTGCGCACATCCATCACCACCATGTTTTCATCGAAGGGGATATCCATCGCGAACTCGTCGGCTTCAATATTGATGACCATATCAACAGTGTTACCGGCATCTCTCCAGGCTTCAAAACCGCCTTTCAGGTAACCGAGGAACTGGTCGAATCCAACGCGGGCCAGCCGGAGTACAGATTCTTCTTCTTTTCCGGCTTCCGCCACAATGATCAACGGCTGGTGGAAAGGAAGCAGGCTGCCGGCCCATTCCGCGAAGCGGCCTTCCAACCCGATGAATATGGAGCCAGGCACGAATCCCTCCATGAAAACGCCGCCGGGACGTGTATCCAGGATAATCGCATCCGTTTCTTTCGAGAGGGTTTTCACCTGGGCGGGATCAAGGGGCGTAAGTCCTTTTTCAAGTACTTCATGAATAGGATCGTACCCTTCTTTGTTGATGCGCGCGTTGATCGGGAAATACTGCGGGGGGGCGGTAAGTCCGTCGGTAACGGCCTTTATAAAATCTTCCCTGCTCTGTGGTTGCAGGGCATAATTGGATTGTTTTTCGTCGCCAATGGTGCTGTGCGTATTGGGGCCGAGGTTTTTCCCGCAACTACTGCCTGGGCCATGCGCCGGGTACAGCAGTACGGAATCGGGCAGGGGCAGAATTTTGTTTTGAAGGGAATCGTACATCATGGATGCCAGTTCCTCCCTGGAAAGGTTGCCGCTGCTCAGGTCGGGGCGGCCAACATCGCCCACAAATAAAGTATCGCCGGTGAAGATCGCATGTGCCGTACCAGCCTCATCACGCAACAGGTAGCAGGTGGATTCCAGTGTATGTCCCGGTGTGTGCAATACTTCTATGCTCACCTTGCCGAGTTCGAAAACCTCACCGTCTTTTGCTTTGTGGATGGAGTAGCGTGTTTCGGTATTGGGACCGAAAACAATGGGTGCGCCTGTAGCCTTTCCCAGGTCGATATGACCGCTCACGAAATCGGCGTGGAAATGCGTTTCAAAAACATATTTGATGGTGGCCTTCCGCTCTGCCGCCAGGGTCAGGTAGGGTTCCGTTTCCCGGAGTGGGTCAATCACGGCTGCTTCGCCCTCACTTTCAATGTAATAGGCGGCCTCACTGAGGCAGGAAGTATATAGTTGCTTTATAAACATATCTTGTAATTTGTAATTTCCACAAACTTACCTTCTGTAAATAAAAAGCGGAACCGCCTTTCGACCAGTTCCGCTATATTTTGTACGAATCGGAGATTATTTCGCCACCAGTTGTTCCACAAAAGCGCTGATATCCTGGATTCTTGCTGTATTTACGGTGTAATAAATGAATTTCCCGTCTCTTTCAGTGTTCACGATACCCGCTCTGCGGAGAATAGCGAGGTGCTGAGAGGCCACGGATTGCTCGAGACGGAGCTTTACATATATTTCGGTAACGGTCATTTTGCCGCTCTCATCAATCAACTTCAGGATCTGCTGACGGAGTTTGTGGTTCAGGGAGCGGAGCACGAGGGCTGCTTTCTTCAGATTGATGAAATCCAGCTTCACAGCATTTTCTTCCTTTCCGGATGCGTTCAAAATCATCGAATACGGCGCAGAGGTAATCATCGTAAATAAGATATTAAATTTTTCCTATATCGGTTATACATTAGAATATCCTCGCAAAGATACAACCCTGATCCCGAATTGTTAAGATTTTAACGAATCGTTACCGCTTGGATAGAGCTGTGGTATGGAAGTCCTTGATATAGAATGGTTCAGCATAGGCCAAATCGTTAAAATCCTGCATATTAAAGGATTCGGTGGCCATCAGGGCCATATAAAATGCGGTTTCCTGCGTGTTTGTAGGGAAAGAAGCGGTCGTTTGTGTGCATAAGTTTGCCCATTTGGGGCTGCCGTCACCGATAAAATAGGTGGGATGCGCATCTAGCTGATCACGATAACTTTCTTCTGAAAGAATGAGTGCCGAAGGCCCAACGACTTCATTCATATCCTGATCATAAACCGCGGTGTATACCTCCATTCTGCGGGCATCAATCATCGGCACCACGAAAAATGAGTGATTTTTATCATGTTTATTTTCTGCGAGCCATGCACCGGCCACAATGCGGAGGGTACTGAGGCAGATCAACGGGATATTTCTGGCGAAGCAGATGCCTTTCGCTGTTGCCAGTCCTACCCGTAGCCCCGTATAAGATCCGGGGCCATTGCTTACCGCCACGGCTTTTATGGCTTCCCATGTTGTACCCGTTTCTTTTAAAAGTTCCGCGATGGCGGGTTGAATGAAGGAAGCGTGTTCTTTCTGGTTCGCGCTGGTTTTCGTGGCCACGATCCTGCCTTCGCTGGCCAGGCTTACGTGTGCGGAGGAGAGGGCGGTATCAATCAGTAGAATCATAGTCGGGAGTTCATTTCCAGTTCCATTGCCGGAGCAGGCAAATATCGTTCATCTGTGGCCGCGAGTTGCTGCAGGAGCCGGTAAATTTTTTCCAGCCCGATCTGTTCACTCCAGGCGAATGGTCCGTAAGGATAATTGGTGCCCAGTTGCATGGCGGTATCAATTTCAGCTTTCGTGCTCACGCCTTCACCCCAGGCGAAATATGCTTCGTTTACAATCATGGCGATAGTGCGCGGGGCGATCATGCCCGGAACATCGGGCACCTTAATCACCCGTTTCTGCAACAATTCAAATGCGGCTGCCGCCATCTCAATCCTGTCATCATTTCCGGCAATTTCCACGGCGGGGTTCTTTTCAGCGCCTGGCCATCCGTTGAAGCGTACAAATGAGGCTGGAAGTTCAGCGCCTGTGAGTGCCACGGCGTTCACAATAACCGTAGCGGGAGCAACCGCGTTGAGCAGGGCTACCCGTTGGGGTTCGTGCTCAAACAGCATATCAATGTATACATCCGCTTTGAAAGCAGCCAGTTCATCGGGTTCCGTAATCCATTGAACGGAAGGATGCTCCTTTCCGGCCCATTGTTCCTTTTGAATGGCATTGGCAAGCACAACCAGTTGCATAGAAATATTTTGGCAAAAATAGGTTTGTTATTTGATGCAGGATAAGCGATTTTAGCCCCCTCAAAAATTCCATTCATGCAAAAGCAGATCATTCAAACCAACAATGCGCCCGCTCCCATAGGACCTTACAGCCAGGCTGTTAAAGCCGGAAACCTCCTGTTTGTATCCGGACAGGTCGCTTTCGATCCCGCTACCGGTAATCTGGTAATGGAGACACTCCAGGCCGAAGCACACCAGGTGATGAAGAACCTGGAAGCTGTGCTCACTGAAGCCGGTGCAGGTTTCGACAACGTGGTAAAAACAACCATCTTTTTGAGCGATATGAGTTTGTTCGCCGAAGTGAACGAAGTATATGGTAGTTATTTCACCGGGGATTACCCCGCACGCGAAACGGTTGCTGTGAAAACACTTCCCCGCAATGTAAACGTTGAGATCAGCGTAATTGCAGCGCTTTAACTGAAACTTTTCACGCGTTGCGCCGTAGCGTCGTTGCGAGGCATGAAGCAATCTGCGAGAAATACTTTTTTAAAATCTCTCGCAACGACGCTACGGCGCAACGTTTAGGCTGTTAGTTGTTTAAAGTAATGAACCCGCCATCTATCGGGTAATCGCAACCGGAAACAAAAGCGGCTTCATCGGAGCAGAGGTAAAGGGCCAGCGCCGCTATCTCTTCAGGCGTGGCCATCCGGCCGATGGGTTGCGTTTTGGATAATTGCTCGAACATCTCCGCTTCTTTACCAGGATAGTTTTTTGCCAGGAAGCCATCTACAAAAGGCGTATGCACCCGCGCAGGAGAAATACAGTTGCAGCGGATGTTTTGCGTAAGGTAATCTTTGGCGATGGAAAGGGTCATGCCTACCACGGCGCCTTTCGTCATGGAATAAGCGAACCGGTCGGGAATGCCTACGGAAGAAGCAATAGAAGCCATGTTGAGAATAGCGCCACCATGTTGTTTCATGTAGGGGA
The DNA here is from genome assembly GCF_023721715.1 of Parasegetibacter sp. NRK P23. NCBI lineage: Bacteria > Pseudomonadati > Bacteroidota > Chitinophagia > Chitinophagales > Chitinophagaceae > Parasegetibacter > Parasegetibacter sp. NRK P23. The sequence continues at coordinate 773,326 of NZ_JAMDLG010000001.1, read as the reverse complement.
TGGCACTTTGGGTACAGTTGAAAACACCTTTGATGTTGACGTCCATCAGTCGGGTGAGATCCGTTTCTGAAGTGGTTTCAATATTCCCGATATGGGCGATGCCCGCGTTGTTGACGAGAATACTGATCTTGCCCGCCATGCGGTTGATATCATCCATCACCGCTTTTACGTCGGAGCCGCTGGATACATTGCATTTTCTGTACGCGGCGATCCCTCCTTTCTCAATAATTTCACGGCATACGGATGTGCCGCCGGTTTCATCCATATCCAACACATACACATCAGCACCCTGGCGCGCAAACAAAAGGGCGATCGCTTTTCCTATACCGCTTCCACCTCCGGTGATCACGGCCGTTTTATGAGACAATGAGAACATATAAGTCGTTTATGCAAAATTAGGTTGTTGAACTTTCTTCGCGAAAAGCGCGATCATGCCGAAACAGATCAGGGGCACGAAGTAGCCGTATTGGATATTACCGGTTTTATCCGTGATGAATGCGAATAGCAGAGGCAGCAGTGCGCCGCCAACGATGGCCATGATGATAAGACTGGAGCCCATTTTTGTATCTTTTCCAAGGCCTTCAATGCCCAATGAGAATATTGTGGGAAACATGATGCTCATGAAAAATGTAATGCCTACAACTGCTACTATGGCGGTGATTCCACCGAAGAAAATGGCCATTGCAGATAGTGCGATGTTAATCACTGCATAGAGGAACAGTAATTTCACCGGGGCAATGTATTTCATCAGGAATGTGCCCGCAAACCGCCCCAGCATAAAGGCCAGCCCGCAACTACTCAGGTAAATGGCGGCCGTTTTTTCCGTGATATTTCCCGCTTTGCTGGCGTACAAAATAAAAAAGCTGAATACACAAACCTGGGCGCCAACATAAAAGAACTGCGCCATTACGCCCCATTTGAGGCGTTTGTGTTTCCAGGCGCTGGCAATCCCGCCCGATCCTTCTTCGTCTTTAATATCCGGAAGCTTGGTAAAGAAAAAGAGGATAGCAACCAGGATCAGAATTAGTCCCAGGATGAGGAATGGCATCTTTACACTCGATGCTTCCATTTCAAAATACGCCTGCCTGATGTCGGGCGCCATTGCCGCGATTTCAGCATCCGTGATTTCTTTGCCGGACAGAATAAAGTTCCTTCCGAATAAGGGTGCGAGGAATGCTGCCAGTCCATTGAAAGATTGCGCGAAGTTGAGCCTGAAAGTGGCGCTTTCCGGCGCCCCCAATACGGTAACATAAGGATTGGCGGCTGTTTCGAGGAAAGTCAGGCCGCTGGCAATAATGAAAAGTGCAGCAAGGAAGATACCGTAGCTATGAAAGTTAGCGGCTGGCAAAAAGAGCAATGCGCCGGATGCAAACAGAATCAGCCCAAATATAATCCCATACTTATACCCCATTTTTTTCATCAGCAAACCCGCGGGTAAGGCCATGGCGAAGTAAGCAATGAAAACCGCGAAATCCACGAGCGACGCCTGTAATGTGTTTAACTGGAAAGTTTTCCTCAAATGCGCGATCAATATAGGATCGAGGTTATGAATAAATCCCCAGAAGAAGAACAGGCTGATCACCAGGATCAGTGGCAGCAGGGCTTTCGATCCGGTAATGCTTTTCGCGGGAACGGTGGTGTTGGTGGGAAGTGCCATATAGCGTGCAACTTGGTTGAAGGGTTATTAAGAGATGGAGCGGTCGAGGTGCGTGTATCCGCCATCGGGATAGAATATCTGTCCTGTGGTGTGCGAGGAACGTTTACTGAGCAGGAACACCACGGCATCGGCGATTTCTTCGGAAGTGGTCATCCGGTTTTCCAATGGTATTTTGGAAACGATCTGCGCGAGTTTCTCTTCTGAATTGGGCAGGGATTTGATCCATTTTTCATAAAGTGGTGTCCATACCTCCGCCGGGTTCACGGTGTTTACACGGATACCGAAAGGCAGCAGTTCCACGGCCCATTCGCGGGTAAGCGCGTTCACGCCTCCTTTGCTGGCGGCGTAACCCGAAGTATTGCCCTGACCAGTTTCCGCCACCTTCGAGCCAACGTTCACGATAGCGCCTTTACTTTCTTTGAGGTAAGGAAGCGCGAAATGCGCCAGGTTATAATAATGACTGAGGTTTTTCTGAATGCTTTGCATGAACTTTTCGGGAGAGCCGCTTTCAAGCCCGCAACCATCGTTCACGCCGGCATTGTTCACGAGTCCGTCGATCCGGCCGAACTTTTCTACGGTGAAGGCGATCACATTTTTACACGCTTCCACTTCGCCCAATTCGACGGCTACAGTGGCCACTTTTCCGCCCGCGGTTTCAATTTCCCCGGCGATCTTCGCATTGTCGTCCGCATCTCTTCCGGCCACTACAACGGTGCCACCTTCTGCTGCAATACATTTGCTGATGGCCCCGCCAATTCCTTTGGCTCCGCCCGTTACAATGAAAACTTTTCCCTGAATGCCCAAATCCATATTGTATTATATTTCGGTTCTGTAAATGCGTTGCGCGTTCCCGCCCATTATGGCTTCAATCATTTCTTCCTCCATATTTTCCATGTATTTAAGCAACAGACTTTTCCACTGCACATACATGCCTGAAACCAGGATCACCGGCCAGTCGCTGCCGAACATTAGCCGGTTGGTACCAAATGATTCAAATACCACGTCAAGGTAAGGATAGAAATCCGCGGGACTCCACTGTTTCCAATGTGCTTCCGTAAACAAACCCGAAAGTTTGCAGCTCACACCGGGGTGTTGCGCGATTTCCCGGATGCCTTTCGCCCAGCCCTTGATCTCTTTGTTCCTGATATCGGGTTTGGCGCAATGGTCGAGTATAAAGTTAGCTTCGGGCAGGGCGTTCACCAGTTGGATGGCCGCCGGAAGTTGCCGCGCGTAAATGAGTATGTCGTAGGAATAGCCGGCATCGGTTACCGTGCGGATGCCATTGATCACTTCTTTCCTGGAAAGAAAATCATCTGCTTCACCCTGGGCCACATGCCGCCATCCCTTGATTTCGGGGAATTCGAGGAAATGGTTGAGCCGTTGATCCAGGTCGGGGTTCAACAGGTCTATCCAGCCCACCACACCTTTAATAAACGGATATTTCCGGGCAAGCTCCACCAGGAAATGGGTCTCCACTTCGCTTTGATCGGCCTGAACGGCGATGCATCCATTGAGGCCGTTGTTGTTCAGTACCGACTGAAGTTGTTGTGGAAGATAGTCCTGCTGCAGCAGTTTCATGTCGTCCGTGATCCATGCGTCGCGGACTTTATCGTATTTCCAGAAGTGTACATGTGTGTCAAGCATCGTTGTTTTTTTGCGGAAACTCCCCGGACTGCAAATTAGACCGGGGAGCTTTCAGACTGATAATTCAAATATGCAAAGCATTGCTGCATTTATTCCTGTTCGTTCAGCGAAAAGATCCGGTTCATCGGCACCCACTTTTCACCTTCTTTTGCCCAGGGCAGGGGATATTGAAATTTCCACATCAATTCTTCCCATTCCTGTACTTTGGGATGAATGTCATCCCCGCCAGATCCTAAGTCCGGTGCGGGTAACTCATCCGTTTCGGTGATCATGAAAAGCCGGTTTCCCGTACGGTATATTTCCATGGAGCGGATGCCTTGTGCGCGGATACTTTCCAGTATTTCCGGCCACACTTTCCGGTGGTACGCTTCATATTCCGCGATCAGTTCAGGATCATCTTTCAAATCTAAGGCCAGGCATTGACGCATTCCTGTAGTATTTTGCGCTTTACTATAAATTTATTGGCCCTTCCAGTCTTCGGCCACCTGTTTGCTGCTTCCCAGGCCATCTATGCCCAGTTCCACCACGTCACCCGCTTTCAGGTAAATGGGATTCGGCTTCATGCCCAGTCCAACGCCGGCCGGTGTTCCGGTGGTGATGACGTCACCCGGGAGCAGGGTCATAAACTGGCTGAGGTAGGACACGAGAAAAGGCAGGCTGAAGATGAGGTTCTTGGTGTTGCCGTCCTGCATGGTTTTGCCGTTAACGGTAAGCCATAAACGCAGATTTCCCGGATCGGTGATCTCGTCAGCGGTAGCGATCCAGGGGCCAAGCGGCGCGAAGGTGTCGCAGCTTTTTCCTTTCACCCATTGGCCGCCTCTTTCCAGTTGGAAGGCGCGTTCACTGTAATCGTTGTGCAATACATAGCCGGCGATGTGCTGGATTGCGTCGGCTTCTGAAACATAAGATGCTTTTTTACCGATTACCAGCGCCAACTCTACTTCCCAGTCGGTTTTTGTGGAGTTTTTCGGGATCACTAGGGCATCGTTCGGGCCAACAATGGATGAAGTGGCTTTGAAGAAAACGATGGGCTCAGCGGGCACCTGCATCTTACTTTCAGCCGCGTGATCAGAATAGTTCAGGCCGATACATACGATTTTGGAGGGGCGAACCAATGGTGGGCCCAGCCTTTCTTGCTTTGAAATTTCAGGGCATTTGTCCTGGTTTTCTTTCAGCCAGGCAGCCAGTCTTTCAATGCCATCTCCGCCAAAAAATGCTTCATTGTAATCTTGACCGAATGCTGTAACATTTAACCTGCGGCCATCTTCCAGTTGAACGCCCGGTTGTTCCTGGCCTGCCTTTCCAAATCTGATCAGTTTCATGCGATGCTAATTTTTTTGAGGGAAAATGAATCTTGCTGTAATATGATCCATCATCCTGCTCAAATAGTGTATGTTTTGAATTGATTGAATTACCCTATTGGCCTTTTTTGTCCTTTAGCAAACTAAACTTAGAACATTTTGAATAGGCTATGAAATTTTTGCGGCAAGGTAATGCTAACAGTCATTAGTTTTTTGTCCTATTTTTACAATTCATTAATATGAATTGCCAGGTATGAAACGCATCGAAGAAGAAAAGATCAGGATCGTTACAGCAGCAGCTTTGTTTGACGGACATGATGCCGCCATCAATATCATGCGCCGGATCATGCAGATGAAAGGCGCGGAGATCATTCACCTCGGGCACAACCGCTCCGTGGCCGAGATCGTGGAAGCCGCTATAGAAGAGGATGCGCACGGAATAGCGATTACCAGTTACCAGGGCGGACACCTGGAATTCTTTAAATACATGAAGGACCTGCTCGACCAGCAGGGCTGCGGGCATATCCGGATATTCGGCGGCGGTGGCGGAACCATTCTCCCTGAAGAGATCGATGAACTTCATGCTTATGGGATCACTAAAATATATTCTCCTGATGATGGGCGGAAGATGGGGCTGGAAGGAATGATTGAAGAGGTGATCCACCTTTCAAAGCCACAGCAGTACAGTAAAACGAAGAAAGTTGCAGTGGCAATGGGAGAGGTCGAAGATAAGGTGCAGCGCGATGGATTCTGGGAAGCGGAACAGACGTGGGAACACAGCACCGTTTTAAATGAAGTAAAGGATATCCGTAAAATTGCCAGGGCCATAACGATGGCCGAACTGGGCATCCGGGAAAACGATATGCCTGAATGGGCAACCACTCCGAAAGAAACGATTCCTGTTTTAGGCATTACAGGTACGGGCGGGGCGGGAAAATCTTCCGTGACCGATGAACTTGTACGCCGCTTCCTGCATAGCTTTCCTGATAAAACCATCGCGGTAATCTCAGTGGATCCCTCCAGGAAAAAAACGGGTGGCGCTTTGTTGGGCGACAGGATCAGGATGAACAGTATTCATTCCCCGCGTGCTTATATGCGTTCACTCGCCACAAGAGAGAGTGATGTGGCACTCAGCGCTTCGGTGCAGGATGCCATCAATATCTGCCGTGCCGCCGCCTTCGATATGATTGTACTGGAAAGCGCCGGGGTGGGGCAGAGCGACGCGTCCATCCTTGATTTCTGTGACCTGAGTTTGTATGTGATGACGCCTGAATACGGCGCGGCCAGCCAGTTGGAAAAGATCAATATGCTCGATTACGCCGATGTGATCGCCATCAATAAATTTGATAAGAACGGCGCGTTGGACGCATTGATGGAGGTTAGAAAACAATACAAACGCAACCACCAGCTTTTTACCGCGAAAGATGAAACGCTCCCGGTGATCGGCACGATTGCCGCGCAATTCAACGACGCGGGGGTGAACAGGTTGTTCGCGAAACTCATAACGCTGATCCGTGAAAAAACGGGGGTTGTATTTGGTGAAATCCCCGATGAAGCCGCAAAAGTGGAAGTAACCCATCCGCATATCATCCCGGCCAAAAGAGTGCGCTATCTCTCCGAGATCGCAGAGCACAACAGGGCTTACGATAATTGGGTGAAAGAGCAGGCCGCACTAGCCTCTCAGTTGTATCAGCTCGAAGGAACGATGGCGCTGGTAAAGGATGCGGTGGTAAGTAACGGGGTCAAAGTGGTCAGGGAAGAATTGTTGAAGCAACTGGAACCTTCCAACCTGAAACTGCTGGAAGCGTGGCCAAAACTTGTTCTACAATATGCAGGGGATTATTTTGAATACCAGGTACGGGATAAGGTGTTCAAACAACCGCTTACCACAACCTCATTAAGCGGAACGCGGGTACCACGTGTGGTGTTGCCAAAGTATAAGGACTGGGGCGATCTGCTGAAATGGCAACTCCAGGAAAACCTGCCCGGTGAATTCCCTTATACAGCAGGTGTTTTTCCACTGAAAAGAGCGGAAGAAGATCCTACGAGGATGTTCGCGGGAGAGGGTGGTCCGGAACGCACCAATAAACGGTTCCATTATTTGTCTTCCGATCAGCCGGCCAAAAGATTGTCTACCGCATTCGACTCTGTTACACTGTACGGAGAAGATCCCGACCATCGTCCCGATATTTTTGGAAAGATCGGCAACGCGGGGGTGAGTATCGCTACCGTGGACGATGCCAAAAAACTGTACGCGGGCTTCGATCTTTGTGATCCGAAGACCTCTGTAAGCATGACCATTAATGGGCCCGCGCCCATGCTGCTGGCCTTCTTCCTGAATACCGCCATCGATCAGCAGTGCGAAAAATATATTCAGGAGAATGGGTTGCAGCATTTGGTGAATGAGGCATATGAGCGCAAATACGGTACAAGGTTTGAACGACCGGTTTACCACAACAGCGGTGCTGTGCAGGGCGTAACGGAAACGCCTGCCTTACTGGGACTTTCAGGCGATGAGGTGCTGCCACCGGAAGTGTACAACGAAATCAGGAAACGAACCCTTTCACAAGTGCGCGGCACCGTTCAGGCCGATATCCTGAAAGAGGACCAGGCACAGAATACCTGCATTTTCAGCACCGAGTTCGCGCTCCGTTTAATGGGCGATGTGCAGTCGTATTTTATACAGCATGAGGTCCGTAATTTCTACAGTGTCTCCATCAGTGGTTACCACATCGCGGAAGCGGGTGCAAATCCCATTACGCAACTGGCCTTTACACTGTCCAATGGATTTACGTACGTGGAATATTACCTGAGCCGCGGGATGCACATCGATGCCTTCGCTCCTAATCTATCCTTCTTCTTCTCCAATGGGATGGATCCTGAATATAGCGTGATCGGTCGTGTGGCCAGGCGCATCTGGGCAAAGGCGATTAAAGGATTGTACAAGGGCAACGACAGGAGCCAGAAATTGAAGTACCATATTCAAACCAGCGGCCGAAGCCTGCATGCGCAGGAAATTGATTTCAATGATATCCGGACTACCTTGCAGGCGCTGTACGCGATTTATGATAACTGCAATAGTCTTCATACCAATGCATATGACGAGGCTATTACAACGCCTACGGAAGAAAGTGTGCGCAGGGCCATGGCGATACAATTGATCATCAACCGCGAACTCGGTACCGCTAAGACGGAAAATTTTATCCAGGGTTCTTTCCTGATTGAAGAATTGACGGACCTCGTTGAAGAGGCTGTGCTGCTTGAGTTTGAGCGCATCTCCGATAGAGGTGGCGTGCTTGGCGCCATGGAGCGTATGTACCAGCGCAATAAAATTCAGGAAGAAAGTTTGCATTATGAAATGTTGAAACATTCAGGAGAAATGCCTATTATTGGCGTGAATACTTTTTTGAATAAAAAGGGAAGTCCCACCACAATTCCCAACGAAGTGATCCGTAGCTCTGAAGAAGAAAAGGAGCGTCAGATCAACAACCTGCGCTCTTTCCACCACAGGAATGCAAGTATTTCGGAACAAAAACTGCAACTGCTGAAAGCAGCCGCCGTGCAGGAAAACAACCTGTTCGAAGTGCTGATGGATACGGTGAAATACTGTTCGCTCGGGCAGATTACCCATGCTTTGTATGAGGTGGGTGGGCAATACCGGCGCAATATGTAGGTGAAAAAACATTTGTCCGTTCAGTAAAAAACTGATCCTGTAGCAATTGCTTGTTCCGCCAACACGTTAACCAAACCTCTATCTGTATGAGTGCCGTGAACAAGGCTGCCGATCAGGGGCAGGCATATCCCTGCCCATTGAACGAAATCCGCTGGAATGAATACCAGCGCGTGGTAAATGCTTTTTTCGATGACTTCCATCCCGATGATACAAGGGAACTGCTTTGGAACTGGCTCACAGCAGCGCTGGGGGCTGAGCATCCGCTTTTCCAGCAAGCGAAAAGCAGGGCCGACCTGTTGTTCTTTTATGAGCGCCTGGAAGAATTGATCCATGCGGCTTATGAGTGGAACAGCACCGCAAAACGACCGCCTGTTCAAACGAATGGATCTATAGGTGAAAATACTGTATAAATGGTTGCTCCGTTCTTCCTACTTTTGAGCACCAAAACGGATGAATGGAAAATATCATTGCTGACATAAAAGAACTCTATCAATCCTGCAAAGGAGCATTGCCCGTGTCTATCGAGGTGTTACCACCCTCCGGCTCAGACAGGCGCTATTTCCGCGTGCATGGTGAAGAAGGAACCTGCATCGCCTGCCACAACCTGCACATCAGGGAAAACAACACTTTCCTGTATTTTACGGAGCACTTCAGAAATATTAATGCCCCGCTTCCGGAAGTACTGGCCGTGAATAATAGAAGAGACATTTACCTGCTGGAGGACCTTGGAACAGTTTCCCTGCTGGATAAGATTGAAGAGGAAAAATACAGTTCCAATGTATACGACCTCTTCCGGAAAAGCCTCTCAGCGCTCGCCAGGATGCAGATTTTGGGAGAAAAAGATTTTGATTATGCCATGTGCATTACCTCCCGGGAATTCGGGAAACAGGCAATCATGGCCGATCTGCTGTATTTCAAGTATTACTTTCTGGATACGTTGAAGATACCTTACGATAAGGAAAAACTGATCGAAGATTTCGAGGCGTTGAGCACTTATCTCGCTTATACGGGCCACAAGTATTTCATGTTCCGTGATTTCCAGAGCCGCAATGTAATGATCCGGAACAATGAACCGCATTTTATCGACTACCAGGGCGGTATGAAAGGCGCCCTTCAGTACGATGTGGCTTCCCTATTATGGCAGGCCAAAGCGGAATTGCCCGATGAATGGAAAACCGGACTGCTGGAAGAATACATGAACGAAGTGGATCAGTTACTGCCCGCTCCGTTAGACAGAACCACCTTTGTTGGTCAATACAACGGGTACGTGTTACTGCGCCTGCTACAGGTATTGGGCGCTTACGGTTTCCGTGGCCTGTTTGAAAGGAAAGCACATTTCCTTACCAGTATTCCGCTGGCCTTGAATAACCTGAAATGGTTCTTACAACATAAATCCATAGGTATTGTACTGCCAACTTTTGATACGATACTTGCTGAAGTAACAAAAGAAACCGTGATCAACCGGTTCGAGCCCATAAGGGCCACAGACGATACGCCACTGGTCGTGCACATCTGCAGTTTTTCATACCGGAATGGGATTCCAGAAGATAAGTCCAGTAACGGAGGAGGTTTTGTCTTCGATTGCAGGGGAATACTGAATCCGGGAAGAATCGATGAATACAAGAAGCAAACGGGGCGAGACAAAGGCGTGAAAGATTTTCTGGAGCAACGTACACGTATGACTGAGTTCCTGAATAATATTTACAATACGGTGGATATCTCGGTAGAAAATTATTTAGCAAGAGGATTTGAAAATCTTTCTGTGTGCTTTGGATGCACCGGTGGTCAGCATCGGAGCGTGTATGCCGCCGATGCGCTGGCAAGGCACCTGAGGAATAAGTACAAAGTAAAGATTGAACTGAAACACCTTGTACAGGATGCGAAAGCCTGGGTAAACGAAGGTTAAATAACAGTATGAAAGCGTTGATTTTTTCCGCCGGCCTGGGAACCAGGTTCAAACCCTGGACAGACAAGCACCCGAAAGCATTGGCACCGGTGAATGGCAAGTCTTTACTGCAAAGAAATATTGAATACCTCCGTGGTTACGGTATTACCGATGTGGTGGTGAATGTGCACCATTTCGCGGATCAGATCATCGCTGCGCTGAAGGAGAACAACGGCTGGGGAAGCAATGTTGAAATATCCGATGAACAGGATGCCGTGCTTGAAACCGGTGGCGGATTGCTGAAAGCAAAGCCTTTACTGGAACATACACGGTTCCTCACGATCAATGCCGATATACTTACCGATCTTAATCTGCACGAGATGTGTCGCTTTCACCAGTCATCTGAAGCAGTTGTAACATTGGCGGTAACCAACCGGGTTACTTCCAGGAATTTTTTGTTTGATGCGGATAGCCGGTTGTGCGGTTGGCGGAACAATGCCACGGGTGAAGAGAAGATTGTTATAAATGCACCCGTTAATTTTGAGAAGGCGTACAGCGGCATCGCTGTATATGAACCGGAAGTATTTCAACACATCAGGCAAAACGGGAAATTCTCCATTGTAGAAACGTTTCTTGACATAGCGCCGCACCAGCTTATAAAGGGATACGATCATTCCGGTTCCCGGTGGATGGATGTGGGAAAGCCGGATTCCGTAGCAAAAGCAGAGTCGCTTTTTAACTAAATCCTCATTTAAAAATCGAGTCCCAGCGAAAGCTGGCTTCCCGGAGGACGGAAGCTGCTGGCATCCAGTTCCCATCGTTCGCGGTCCAGACCATACTTTTGAATGTATTTCCTGTATTGCATCGCCACGAGTTCGGCGATATTGCCCTCGCCACGCATCCGCACGCCATACCGGGAATCGTTCACCTGCCCGCCATGCCCGTTTTCGATCAGGTGCCATACTTTATCTCCCCGGTCTGGGAAGTGTTTATAGAGCCAATCGTGAAAAAGTAGTTTGATGGCGCCATTCAACCGGATAAAAGTGTAGGCGGAGAAAACAGCCCCCGCTTCCGATGCGGCTTTCATGATGCGTTGCATTTCATGCTCATTGAGTCCTGGGATCATGGGGCCAAGCATCACACCTGTTCTGATGCCCGCCGCGGAAAGTTCCCGTATCACCCTCAGCCGCTGGGATGCGGTGGTGGTGCGTGGTTCCATGGCCAGTCTTAACTGCTCATCAAAAGAAGTAATGGAAACAAGCACGGAAACCAGGTTTCTTTTGCCCATCTTCGCCAGTAGTTCCTTGTCCCTTAATATGCCCGCATTTTTGGTGATGATGCCCACCGGTTGGTGAAAGCTGTCGCACACTTCCAGCAGTTTACGGGTGATGCCAAATTTCTGCTCCGCGGGTTGATAGCAATCTGTATTACCACTCAATGATATGGGAACGGATTTCCATTTGGGATGGAGCAGGAACTTCCGCAGCAGTTCTGGTGCGTTTTTTTTAACCATGATCTTGCTTTCAAAATCCAGTCCCGCGCTGAATCCCAGGTACTCGTGGCTGTTGCGGGCATAACAATAAATGCAGCCGTGCTCGCAACCCTGGTAAGGATTCATGGAGTAAAACATGCCCACATCCGGACTTTCCACTTTATTTACCAGCGATTTGGCGTGTTGTTCCAGGAACACCGTTTTAACGCCGGGTTCCTCCCATTCATCGATTCCTTCCACATGTTCCTTTTCAAGACTATGCCTGTGAAACCTGTTTGGTGTATTGATCTGGGCACCGCGCCCCTTAATAATCTCATCCATAATGCACGAATTTGACAATGATTAACCTTATTTGGGGATTGACGGGGCTGGTAAGTAAACAGAAATTTGGGACGGCACGAAACAGTGAAAAAACGGATAGCAAACCGTGTTTTTCTTTTTGATCAGTTCAAAAATACTAAATAATTTAGCAAAATGAAACAGTACGTCATGATAATTAAGCAGAAAAAATATTTCGTGGAGTTGAAATTCAATGTAACTTGCCGACCGAATGAACGTTCAATCGGAAATAGCGGGTAAAAAAGAAGCGATCCTTCGCAGCGCGATGGAGTTGATCCGGCAGCATGGTTTTCATGGTACGCCCATGAGCCAGATTGCGAGGCATGCCAATGTAGCGTGTGGAACGATTTACCATTATTTTCCGGGCAAGGATGATGTGATGTTGGAGATATACCTGCTGATCTGCAAAGAACTTTCAAACGTGGCTTTCGGTGCGAGAGATACTTCATTGAGTTTCCGGGACCAGTTTTTTGAGGAATGCAGGAAGCTGTTACATTATTATATCACTAATCCTGATGCTTTGTATTTCCTGGATCAGTACAACAACTCACCTTATGCGCAACGTACCCTGGAAGCGAAACAGGTGTTCATAGACAACTTTTTCAACTTTATCCGAGCGGGTATGGAAGAAGGTGTCGTCAAAGAGATGGAGTATTTCCTGGTGGCACCCGTGGTGCTGGGGGCGATCTCCACTACTGCCAAAGTTCATGTATCGGGTCGGCGGGAATTTTCTCCGGACAGTGTGAACAATATTCTGGCCATCATTTGGGATGGCATCCGGTTGTAAGCCATCGTACTTTTTATTTTTTAAATTATATGAGAGTATCAAACGTTGTTAGAACGCTGTGTTTGGTGTGTCTGTTGCCGCTTTCAGGAATGGCGCAGTTGTCGGACTCACTTTCACTGGAACAGTGTATCGCCTTTGCCATAGAAAACCAACCTTTGGTGAAACAGGCGAAGATTGATGAACAGATCACCAATTATACGATTAAGAGCAGGCTTTCGGATTGGTATCCGAGGGTGAATTTCAACTATAACCTGCAGCACAATTTTGAGGTGCAGACCAACATCATCGGTGGAAATCCCGTGAAACTGGGTGTTGACAATGTATCCGCGCTACAGTTCACGCTTTCACAGAATATTTTCAACAGGGACGCTTTACTGGCACTGCGTTCCAAAGGAGACGTACAACTTCAGGCAAACCAAAATACGAGCAGCAGTAAAATAGATATCGCCGCCAATGTAAGTAAAGCGTATTATGATGTGCTTGCCACCGCGCAACAGGTTCGCGTGGCCGATGAAAACATCGTTCGCCTCGAAAAGAGTCTGCGTGATGCGACCAGCCAATATGAAGCAGGTGTGGCCGACAAAACAGATTTCAAACGGGCCACAATTCAATTGAACAATACAAAGGCTTTGCGGAAAAGTAATATGGAACTGCTGGAGGCGAAGAAAGAAGTACTCAAATTGCTGATGGGCTATCCTGCTGAACAGGATATTAAAATCATCTCTGATGTGGCTCAAATGGAGAAAGAGGTCATTGCGGATACACTTCAGCTACCCGACTACAGGCTCCGGATCGAATACAGGCAATTGGAAACACAGCGCAGGCTGCAGGATGCGAACATCAGGTACAATAAATGGAGTTTTCTCCCGAATGTATCGTTGAACGGGGCGTATAATTTCAATTACCTCAACGACCGGTTCAGTAAGCTTTACAATGTAAATTATCCCAACTCCTTTGCGGCGCTGTCCCTTACCTGGCCCATCTTCCAGGGCGGAAAAAGAAACGCGGACATCGCGGTGGCTGAATGGCAACTGAAGCGGACCGAAGAAGATATCGTGAACCTGAAAAACAGCGTCAACGCCGAATATGCACAGGCCATTGCCGGTTATAAAGGAGCGCTTGCCAACTACCAGGCTTTGAAAGAAAACCTGGCGCTCGCACAGGAAGTGTACGATGTGATCCAGTTGCAATACAGGTCCGGTATCAAAACCTATCTGGAGGTGATTACGTCGGAAACAGACCTGAGAACTTCACAGATCAGTTATTACAATGCCCTTTATCAACTGCTTGCCAGTAAGGTCGATATGAAGAAAGCGCTTGGCCAAATCAATTATTAATGCTTAAAACTTCCATAATATGTTATTGAATAAGATCCGGATTTTCGCAGGTATCAGCAGCCTGCTGTTTATCATATCCTGCGGGAACAAGCAGGCGCAGCAACAACAGGGGCCGCCGCCAGCCGTTCCGGTTACCGTGGCGGAAGTGACTTCCGGGAACGTTGCCTATTTTGATGAATACCCAGCCACTGTGGTAGCGTTAAACCAGGTGGAACTGCGTGCTCAGGTGAGTGGTTATGTTACGGGTATTTTTTTTAAAGATGGCGACAGGGTAAGGAAAGGACAGAAGCTGTATTCCATTGACGCGCAATTGTACAGTGCGAACGTTCAGCAGGCGATTGCCAATTTACAAGTGCAGGAAACCAACCTGGTGAAAGCCCAGAAAGATGCTGACCGATACCATGAACTGGATAAAAAAGATGCGATTGCCAAGCAGCAGGTGGATTATGCCGATGCAGCACTGGAGGCCGCAAAAAAACAGGTGGCCGCGGCACAGGCCAATGTAAAGAGCCTGCAATCGAACGTGAACTTCTCAACTATCTATGCACCTTTTGATGGGACCATCGGTATCTCGCAGGTGAAAACCGGAACCGCGGTTGTGGCTGGACAAACCGTATTGAATGTTGTGTCATCGGACAACCCCATCGCTGTGGATTTCGCGATCGATCAGAAAGAAATATTCCGTTTCACGCAGTTGCAGGGAACAAAAAACGTTGACTCCACTTTCACCCTTGCATTCGGAACGGATGTGTATCCTTATCCCGGTTCCATCAGCGTGATCGACAGAGCGGTAGATCCGCAGACGGGTACTTTAAAAATGAGACTCTCTTTCCCGAACGCGAAAAATATGCTGAAGGCTGGAATGAGCGGTACGGTGCGCGTAAAAAGCAGTGCGGGAGCGGAAAGTGTAACCATTCCTTATAAGGCCGTCACTGAAATGCTGGGTGAATTCTTCGTGTATGCCGTTGGTGACAGCAATAAAGTAACGCAGCGCAAAGTAGTGCTCGGCAAACAAATAGGAACGGATATTCTTGTAAGGGAAGGATTGAGCAAAGGAGATAAGATCGTGGTGCAGGGCGTACAGAACCTGAGGGAAGGAAGTGTGATCACCACCGAACAACCCGGGGCCGCTCCTAAAAAATAACGATCAGAAGTTTCAACGAAAAGAGCAATTCAAATGATAGCAGATGTATTTATAAAAAGACCCGTCACCGCGATCGTGGTATCCATCGTGATTGTACTGGTCGGGGTAATTTCTTTGATCAACCTGCCGGTGGCACAGTACCCGGATATTTCTCCGCCCACTGTTTCTATCAACGGAAACTTTACAGGAGCCGATGCGCAGACCGTGGAACAAACCACCACCACGCCTATTGAGACGCAGGTGAATGGTACGCCCGGCATGACGTACATGAGCAGTAACAGCACAAGTAGCGGTCAGAGCAGTATTACCGTGAACTTTGAGGTGGGAACCGACATCAACATCGCGACGCTGGATGTGCAGAACAGAGTGAGTGTGGCTGAACCTACTTTGCCGGATGCGGTGAAGCGGTTGGGACTTACGGTGCGCAAGAGAAATCCCAGTATCATGGTGGCCCTTGCGTTTTATTCTCCCAATGGCACAAGGGACGCTAACTTTATCGGAAACTATGTTAACCTGTATGTGAAGGATGCCATACAGCGGGTAAAAGGGGTGGGAGATGTGTTGTCGCGTGCCGATGATTTCGGTATGAGGATATGGCTGAATCCCGAGAAAATGGCTGCACTCGGCATGACGCCGGCAGAAGTGAACGCGGCGTTGCAGGAGCAGAACCTCCAGGTGGCCGGTGGTACTGTAGGCGGTAATCCCCAGCCCGGTACGCAGGCGTTCGAATACAGCGTGTTAACGAACAGCCGCATCAGCACCAAAGAAGAATTCGAAAACATCATTGTGCGTACCCGACCGGCCGACGGAAGCATTGTGTACCTCCGGGATGTGGCGAGGGTTGAACTGGGAAGGTTCGATTACAGCATTAATTCGTTCGCAAACGGCAAGCCGGCGGCTTTCCTGCTCATTTACCAGGCACCTGGCGCAAATGCGCTGGATACCTATGAGGGAATCATGAAGGCGCTCACGGAAATGAAGAAGACCTTTCCCCGGGATATTGATTACCTGATTCCGCTGGAAACGGTTTCCGTTGTAAAGGCATCCATCAATGAGGTGATGCACACCTTACTGGAGGCGTTGGTACTCGTAGTAGTGGTGGTGTTCCTGTTCCTTCAAAGCTGGAGGGCCACACTCATTCCCGTATTGGCAATTCCGGTTTCCCTGATCGGTACATTTATTCTCTTTGGACCGCTTGGATTTACGATTAACACGCTTACCCTCTTTGCGTTTGTACTGGCCATCGGTATTGTGGTGGATGACGCGATCGTGGTGGTGGAAGCCGTGCAGCACAACATAGACCACGAGAAGCTTTCACCCCGTGATGCCACCCGAAAGGCAATGAAAGAAATTTCTGGTCCGGTGATCGCGATTGCCTTGATCCTGGCCGCGGTATTCGTTCCGGTGGGCTTTATCCCAGGTATAGTAGGGCGGCTTTACCAGCAGTTTGCGATCACCATTGCGGTGTCTGTGATCATCTCCGCTTTTGTGGCATTGTCGCTTACGCCTGCGCTTTGTATTCTCATGCTGAAGCCCTCCAAGCAGGAAGGTGATAAAAAGAACCTGCTTGATAAATTCTTTGCCGGTTTCAATAAAAGGTTCGGCAACCTTACACGGGGATACACGAGAGGTGTAGGGAAATGGATCAGGGCAACGCCGTATGTATTAATCATGATGGTGGTGTTGTTCGTTGGGTTATTCTTCCTTTTCAAGAACAAACCCTCGGGCTTTATCCCTACTGAAGATGAAGGGCGTGTGCTGGTTACTTATGAAATGCCTGAAGCTACATCCACTACCAGGAGCGTCGCGATGCTGAAAGATATTATCGCACGGGTCGAAAAGATTCCGGAAGTAAGGGTTGCGGGTGGTTTGGCAGGATTGAACATCATCAGTTTCTCCAATAAATCAAACGCGGGAACTGTGTTCGTTAACCTCAAACCCTGGGAGGAAAGGAAAGGCGCAGGCATGCATGCCCAGGATGTGATGAACAAGATCAGGGCCGCAACCAGCGATATCAAAGAGGCGCGCGTGTTGGTGATTGCTCCGCCCGCGATTCCGGGTTTGGGTGCTACGGCAGGGTTTACGTTTGAATTACAACAGATAAGCAGTACAGAAAGTATCCAGCAGTTTGAGAAAGTGGCGCAGAACTTCCTGGCCAAACTGAACCAGCGTCCGGAGATCGCAATGGCGTACACCTTCTTCAACGCCCGCACACCCAGTTACAAAGTGGACGTGGATAAGGAGCAGGCGAAGAAACTGGGCGTGGCCGTTTCTGATGTGTACGGAACATTGTCGACATACCTCGGAAGTTCTTATGTAAATGACTTTAACCTGTATGGGCGGAATTTCCGGGTAATGTTACAGGCCGATAGTACCTATAGAAGTTCGCTGGCTGGTGTGGAGAAGTTTTATGTGCGCAACAGCCAGGGAAACATGGTTCCTTTGGGCTCGCTTATCACTACTAAAGTAATAGAGGCTCCGGCTGTGGTGTCGCACTATAACGTATACCGCGCCATTGAGATCAACGGTTCTCCTAAACCCGGGTTCAGTAGCGGACAGGCGATTCAGGCCCTTAAAGAAGTGGCTGCTGAAGCGCTTCCGGCAGGATACGGGTATGAGTTCTCCGGTATGAGCCGGGAAGAGATTGCTGCCGGTAACCAGCAGGCGATCATCTTCGCCATCTCCATCGTTTTCGTGTTCCTTTTCCTCGCTGCATTGTATGAAAGCTGGTCGGTGCCATTCTCCGTATTGTTCGCCGTACCTATCGGTGCATTGGGGTCTATCATCACGCTGACCCTGTTGCCCAACCTCAGCAACAATATTTATGCGCAGATCGGTTTGATTACCCTGATCGGACTAGCAGCGAAAAACGCCATCCTGATCGTGGAATTCGCAAAAGAAAGAGTAGATGGTGGAATGGAAGTGGTGAAGGCCACGCTCCAGGCGGTTGAACTTCGTTTGCGCCCGATTGTTATGACCTCTCTTGCGTTTATTCTTGGCGTACTTCCGCTGGCTTTCGCCAACGGCGCTGCCGCAGAATCCCGTAAAACCATCGGCTGGACGGTGTTTGGAGGAATGATCGCTGCTACCACGCTCGCGATATTCGTAGTGCCCGTATTGTTCGTGCTGATCACCAAAATAAGCTACGGTAAAAAGAAGTTGAAGGCTTTGCGCGAAACAAAAGGTGACCTTCCCGAAGCCGGAACGGTGTAGGATGGGATTTAAAGAAATGGAAAAATAATAGGCGCTCTCAGGCTTCTTCTGAAGCCGAACTTCAATGAGCATAAGGATAAAGAAGTTCGGATATTAAAACTCCTGTGCAAAGGATAGAGAAAAACTAAAATAAAACCTTATAAGAAGAGTGTGTATCGAATTTGATACACACTCTTCTTATTAAGGATGCTTATGGGATAACGGGGATTCCTGCGACGCTCAGCGCCTGCATTGCCCGGGTTATATATTTATTGAATCAAATGAACGCTTGATCGGTCTCAATGTGCTAGCTCGGCCTATGCACTTTAGTGCAAGGCTTTAGCTTCTACAAGCCTTGGTTGCTCGAATCGAAAAAACAAAAAAGAATAAGCGGAGCCACCTTATGGCTTTCAGCCCTTTTCTGACCTATTGATTTTCAATCATAGGGTAGTGGAAATCTAAAACAACACTGCCTGCTTTACTTCCAAAGGCGCATGTTCCAACTTAAGCGCCTGAACGATCTGGTAAGCCCTTTCTCCATCGCGCTTTTTCAAAAGAAGCAGATTGTCTGCCATGAACCGGGAAGTAAAATGCTTGTGCTGGTAAACGTTCCACCCTTTTTCATATTGGTGGGGCAGGAGTTTCCGGGCAATGTTGATGAACGGTGTCGTCATAAAATGAGGTTCCTTCTCAGGATCGGCTTTCATCAGGGATTGCGCCGCCCGGAACGACTTCACCAGTTCGGTATAACGGTGCCCGCCATCCGCTTTGATAAAGATGGAATGGGTAGGGAAACTGCCGAACCCCGACAGCTCCATTTTTACAGGAGCCTGTGCCCGGGCTATACTGTTTAGTTTGTTCAGTAACCGGTGTTCTCCCATCTCCCGCTGGTGAAACTTCAATAAGGTAATATGGGGCCGTCGTACCGGAGTATCATACCCGGTGAGTAAACGAAAATCTTCCCGGATCTGCTGAATTCGGTTGCGTACATGCTCGGGCGGAGCGATCACCAGGAGGTATTCGTTGAGGCCCGGCATGGCGTAAGGAATATGAATGGTGGCCATAAAATTATTTTTAACTACTAAAATGATTAGTATAAAAATACTAAAAAAATTAGTAATTAAAAATATTTTTGATGAACCGGAATCTATTTATGGAAGAACTCTTCTAACGCGCTCCAGGAGATGGTTTGCTGTTCTCCTGAATGCATGTTTTTAATATTGATGGTTTTTTCAGTCAGTTCCTTTTCTCCCAGGATGGCCACATACGGAATCTGTTTTTTCTCCGCGTAACCAAACTGCTTGTTGAACTTGGCCTGTTCATGGTAAATTTCGCAACGTATGCCGGCCTGCCGGAGTTGGTGACTGAGTTGCAGCGCTACGGTAACCTCAGCGTCTCCGAGGTTGAAGAAAAGTACTTCGGTGGATACCAGTACAGAATCAGGGAAAAGCGCCAGCTCTTCCATTACATCATAAATCCGGTCCACACCGAAAGAAATCCCTACCCCGGGAATATTGGGTACACCAAACAGCCCGGTCAGGTCATCATAACGGCCGCCACCACCTATGCTGCCCATCTGCACGCCATTGGCCTTAACCTCGTAAATAGTGCCCGTGTAATAATTTAGTCCGCGGGCCAGTGTAAAGTCGATGGTGACACGGGCTTTTTCTTCGCCGAGGAGGGGGGCGATATTGGAAAGTATATAAGTCAGTTCATTGGTGCCTTCAAGTGCCAGTGACTCGTTGCCCAATAATGCTTTCAATGCGTTTATCTTTTCAGCATTGCTGCCATCAATAGCCAGGTAGGCGCTGATGGTTGCCACCTGTTGTGGCGTGAGTCCGCGGGTGAATAGTTCTTCCTGCACTTTTTCCAGCCCTATCTTATCGAGTTTATCGATGGCTACGGTAATATCGGTAAGTTGTTCCGAGCCGCCGCAGGCCGCTGCTAATGCCGCCAGGATTTTCCTGTTGTTGATGCGGATATCAACGGGAATACCTAAGCGCTGGAATACGGTGGCGTAAATCAGGGTAAGCTCGACTTCGTTCAGCAGTGACCTGCTGCCGACCACATCGGCATCGCACTGGTAGAATTCACGGTACCTCCCTTTCTGGGGCCGGTCGGCGCGCCATACGGGTTGTATCTGGTAGCGTTTGAAGGGCATCACCAACTGTGCGTGGTTCATGGCCACATACCTGGCGAACGGAATGGTAAGGTCGTAACGGAGGGCACGTTCCGTGATTACTTTGGTGTTTTTGCCCTCCAGGATTTTAGAAAAGCCTTCCTGTGTCTGCGCCGTTTTCGCCGGGTTATCGAGCCCGTTGTTCAATATCTTAAAGATGAGTTTGTCGCCTTCCTCGCCGTACTTTCCCATCAGGGTATCCAGGTTTTCCATGGATGGTGTTTCCAGGGGCTGAAAGCCGTATTGTTCAAACACGGACCTGATGGTTTGAAAGATGTACTGTCTTTTTCTGACGGTTTCTGGTCCAAAATCTCTGGTGCCTTGCGGTATCGATGGTTTCATGTTCGTGGTTGCCCGGCATAAGCCGGCATTATGTTATAAGTGCCTTTCAACAATTGCGTCGCAGGCCTCGTCAATCATTTTAAATACTTCGTGGTAGCCGGATTCTTCGCCGTACCAGGGATCGGGAACATCCATGTTTTCACCGGGATGTAGTTCATCCAGTAGCAATTTTACTTTCGTTGCATCAAAATGCTTTCCGGCAATTCGTTTCATGGAAAAGATCACATCGGTGGCCATCGCGTAGATCAGATCGAAACTTTGCAGGTCTTCCTTCGTGAACATCCTTGAACGCTGGGCGCTGATATCAATCCCATTCAGACGGGCTACTTTCTGGGAAAGCCGGTGTGGGGCCTCTCCGGTATGGTAGCCATTGGTTCCGGCGCTGTCGATTTCCCAGTTCAAGCCCCTTTCCTGTACTTTTTGCGCCAGTATTCCTTCAGCCAGCGGACTCCGGCAGATATTGCCCAGACAAACCATTAAAACTCTCATGCTTCCCTTGTTTTCATAAATTTCTTCGCACGCAACCTACTCCCTGCCCGGTTCATCTTGCAAAAGTAGGGCAGGGAGGGCATACTATAAAGGTGTTAATTTAGGACCTGAGGTATGGAAAATCTTTTTTTCAGGCTCTAACTTGTCTGGTAGGTGATTTCACTGTTCAGGTTTCAGCATGAAATTTCCTAACTTGCCCTCTTTGTAAACCAGGATATGAAAAGTGCGTTTGGCAGGGATAAGCAATATAAATGAAAGGGAACAATGAAAGAATTTGACCATCGGAGCAGAAAAACAGGGCCGTCACTCGGCACGATTCGGGAGACGGTAATGGGGGTGGTGATTATCGTGTGCGCAATGGCTATGTTTTTCAGGGAGAAACTGGGGCTCGACCTGTCATTTCTTCCCGAAGGAACAGTGCTGCCCTTCGCGGCGCTGATCCTGCTGTATGGAATATGGCGCATTTTCAGGGGAATAAAATCTTATAAAGAAGACAATGCTGGTACTGAAGAATAATACGATGAAAGGCAGAAACTATATGTTAAGTATGCAGGCGGTAGCCTTCCTCCTGTTGCTCGCGGCCTGCGGCGCACCGCAGAAAAAAGCTGATTTTACTGGTGACGATCCGCAGAATGGCACCATTCACATCAGCGTGGATGAGTCTTTTAAACCCATCATCGATTCGCAGATCAGGGTGTATGAGTCGTCCAACCCTAACGCCAGGATCATCGCGCACTATAAAAGTGAGGCCGATTGTATGAAAGATATGCTGGTAGACAGCATCAGGATGGTGATTGTTACCCGCGGACTGAGCCCCAAAGAGGAAGCCTACTACCTGGATACGCTCAAAATTAAGCCGGTATGGGATCGCGTGGCTTTTGATGCGCTTGCCGTGATCCTAAACAATGCAGCGAAAGACTCCGTGTTTACCATGGAGGAGATCAGGGATATGCTGAAAGGTACATCTCCATTGCCCTACCAGATGGTATTTGACGGGCTCTCGGCCACGAGCAATGTCCGGTACGCCATGGACTCTATCCTGAAAGGAGAAAAACTTACAGACAAAGTAATGGCGGCCAAAACAAGTGAAGAGGTGATCGACTATGTGTCGAAAACCCCTAACGCCATGGGCTTTATCGGGGTAAGCTGGATCGGCAACAAAGAAGATGCCCAGCAGGTGAGTTTCCTGGAAAAAGTAAAGGTCGCTTCCATACAGAGTAAGCTGGACGGTGGTTATGTAAAGCCTTACCAGGCGAACATTGCTACACGGCGCTATCCTATGGTACGGGGTTTGTATTATATAGTAAAAGAGAATTATGTAGGATTAGGTCGCGGATTCGCCAATTTTCTTGCCTACGAGCGGGGGCAGCTTGTTTTCAGAAGGGCATATTTATGGCCCGGTAAGATGAATTTTACCATCCGCAAGGCAAATGTTTCAGAATAATTCGCAAATCATTTAATTTACGACCGCATCAAATCAAGTCACCATTTCAACCATCACACACTCACTAAAACATTAAACAAGCAATGAGAGCGAGAGCAAGTTTTCTGGTAATGGCGCTGCTGGCAAGCCAGGCATTATTGGCGCAAACCGTGGAGCAGGGAAAGAAGTTTTTTTATTACGAGCGTTTCAGAAGCGCAAAAGAAGCTTTCGAAAAAGCATTGGCCGACAAGCCTGGAAACCAGGAAGCAGCCTACTGGCTGGGGCAGACGCTGATTGAACTGAAAGATGTGAACGGTGCCAAAGAAGTATACCGTAAAGGGCTTGAAGCCAATGGCAGCGCACCGTTGTTGCTGGTGGGAATGGGGCATATTGAATTGCTGGAGAACAAAGCCGCGGATGCCCGTCAGCGTTTCGACCTGGCCATCAATGCCACCAAGAGCAAAAATATTGATGTACTCAGCGCGGTGGGCAAAGCCAATGCGGAAGCGCCTGCCGGAGATGCTGCCTATGCTATTGAAAAGCTGAACCTTGCCACCACCGTGAAAGGATTTAAAGATCCGGAAGTGTTTATTAACCTGGGCAATGCCCACCGTAAAATCGCCGATGGCGGCGGAGCGGTAACCGCTTATTCCAGGGCCTTTACAACGGACCCAAAGTACGCGGCCGCCAAATATTACACCGGAAAAGTATACCAAAGCCAGAAGAACAGAGAGATATACCTGCCCGCATTTGAAGAATCCATTCAGGTAGACCCGGCTTTCGCACCCGGATACCGTGAACTCTACTTCGATTACTACAACAGGGATGTGAACAAGGCCATCGAATACCTGGATAAATACGCTGCCAATACAGATCAGACTCCTGAACTTGAATATGAGCGTACTTCAGTGTTCTTCGCCGCCCGCAAATACCAGGAGGCGATCGATAAGGCTAAAGCTACACTGGCCGCACAAGGTGCCGCCGCCAACCCCAAATACCACCGCCTCATCGCGTACAGCTATGATGCCCTTGGCGACTCAGTTCAGGCGCTGGCAAAAATCCAGGAATTCCTGAAAGTGGCGCCCGCTGATATGGTATTGCCCGGTGATTACGAACTGCAGGGTAACCTGCTGCTGAGGTTCCCGGATCGTATCACGGAAGCTATGGCCAGTCTGGATAAAGCCGTTGAAATGGATACCAGTTTCGCCACCAAACAGGAAACCGCCGATAAACTGGCTACCCTGCTGGATAAAAAAGGCATGCTGAAAGAAGCCGCCGCCTGGAAAGGTAAGGCCTACCGCTTCAACAGAAATCCCACAAAACAGGACCTCTTCTATACAGGGTATGCTTTCGTAAAAGCACAGGAGTATGATTCCGCCCGCGTTATGTTCGGTTCTTACGCTACCCAGTATCCGGAGGAAACTTACGGCCACTACTGGCTCGGCAGGATAGAGCTGATTCAGGATACAACAGGAGAGAACGGAAAGCCACTTCCGCATTTCACGAAATTTATTGAGGTAGCCGAAAAAGATGTGGCCAACAACAAGAATACATTGATTACCGCATACGGTTATATGGCTGCTTACAACGCTAACGTTTTGAAAGATAAAGAGGCCGCAATCGGGTATTTCGACAAAATCCTGGGTGTGGACCCCAATAACGCGGATGCAAAACGATTGAAAGAAGTGCTTCAAAAGCAACTTTCCGCGCCAAAAACGCAAACGAAACCCGCCGCCGGGAAATAGCCGGTAACAATATTCTTTTACAAAGGGGTGTGTCATCAGGATGCACCCCTTTCTTTTTAAGTCTAATCTTTTTCTAATATCGGGAACCGATATGGTCCTGATTTAGTTTTGATGTTCATCCCGTTGTTGTTCTGCTTATTTTGCATTAATAAAAAGCGAATATGTTTAATGTTGCACAATGGACCGGGAAACTTTTCTTCCACAATCTGTTTACCGGCTTATTATTTTCTTATTCACATGGTTTTTAATGATTCGTATACTATTTTTGCCGTTGGAGCAATTCAAAGTACCATGGACCCAATATTTTTGCAGGCCCAAACCGTAGGGGCTGCAGCGGATGTAAACAATGCAGTGAACTATTTCCCAATCGGTATCCAATTCCTTTTTGCTATTCTTTTTGTGGCAATAACGCTTGGAGCCACCCATCTTTTAGGTCCAAAACGCAAAACATCCGATAAGCTCAGCAACTTCGAGAGTGGCATCGAGAGCCAGGGCAACGCAAGACAGCCCATGGCCATCAAATATTTCCTGGTAGCGATCCTTTTTGTATTGTTCGATGTTGAAGTGATTTTCTTTTATCCTTACGCTGTGAATTTCAGGGAGTTGGGTTGGCATGGCTTCGCCGCCGTACTGATGTTCGTGGGATTCTTTCTGGCCGGGTTCTTCTATATCGTGAAGAAAGGCGCCCTTCAGTGGGAGGATTAACAGAGAAGGCTGAACACTATTGCATTTCAGGGGTTTTACCAGGTAGATAAAACATATTGATTATGGCACGTCCGGTTCGATTTAATATCAATGGTGATGTAAAGTTGGTGAAGGAAGGTCCAGAAGGCCTTATGGGCGAAGGATTCTTTGCGACCAACCTGGATAAAGTGGTGGGCCTGGCCCGGAAAAATTCCATCTGGCCCCTGCCTTTCGCAACTTCCTGCTGCGGTATTGAGTTCATGGCCACCATGGCCTCGCACTACGATCTCGCGCGTTTCGGAGCGGAAAGGGTGGGGTTCTCTCCGCGTCAGTGCGATCTCTTAATGGTGATGGGCACCATCGCTAAAAAGATGGGTCCCGTGGTGAAACAGGTTTACCTGCAAATGGCTGAGCCGCGTTGGGTGATCGCCGTTGGAGCCTGCGCCTCTTCCGGAGGAATATTTGATACCTACTCCGTATTGCAGGGCATCGACCAGGTGGTTCCCGTGGATGTGTATGTGCCCGGTTGTCCTCCGCGCCCCGAAGCAATTCTGGATGGTTTTATGAAAATCCAGGACCTGGTGGGGAACGAGAGCCTGAGAAGAAGGAACAGCGACAGGTACAAGGCTTTGATGAACAGTTACGGAATTGAATAACGCTTTTGAAATGGAAATCACAAACGAATACATCCGGGAAAGACTTGTCGAGAAGTTCGGAGAGCAGGTAACAGGCTTCGAAGAATCCTTCGATATGCTCAGTTTTGAGTCGCCGAAAGACCTGAACCTGAAAGTGCTCCAGTTTCTTTACGATGATGAAACGCTGAAGTTCAGGTTCATGACCGATCTCTGCGGGGTGCACTATCCCGATAATGAAGGGAGGGAACTGGCGGTGGTTTACCACCTGCACAACCTGGAAGCCAACGTGCGCCTTCGTTTTAAAGTATTTACATCCGTGGCGCAGCCCGATGTTTTCAGCGCGACGGCCTTGTTCTCCACGGCCAACTGGATGGAGCGGGAAACATACGATTTCTACGGGATCAACTTTATTGGTCATCCCAACCTGATCCGTATCCTGAATGTGGATGAAATGGACTATTTCCCGTTGCGGAAAGAGTTTCCGCTGGAAGACCAGTCCAGGATCGATAAGGATGATGAAATGTTCGGAAGGGGAGAAATATTTCAATAGTATTCAATAAAAAAACAATAGACAGTAATGTCTGAACAACATATAAAACTGCCGGAAGGCTCGATCGAAAAGCAGACCACCACGCTGAACCTGGGGCCCACGCACCCGGCCACGCACGGGGTTATGCAGAATATCCTTGAACTGGATGGTGAAAGGGTTGTTTCTACCGAACAAACCATCGGGTACATCCACCGCGCCTTCGAAAAGATCGCCGAGCGCCGCCCCCTGTACCAGATCACCCCGCTTACCGATCGCCTCAACTATTGTTCCGCCCCCATCAACAACATGGGCTGGCACACCACCTGTGAGAAATTGCTGGGCGTGAAAACACCCAAGCGCGTGGATTACCTCCGCGTGATCCTGATGGAACTCTCGCGTATTACCGATCACCTGATCTGCAACTCCATTGTGGGCGTGGACTCCGGTGCGTTTACCGGGTTCCTCTACGTAATGCAGTACCGTGAACTGGTATATGAAATTTACGAAGAAGTGTGCGGCTCCCGTCTCACTACCAATATTGGTCGCATCGGTGGTTTTGAAAGGAACTTCACCAATACCGCCTTCGAAAAAATTGAAAAATTCCTGAAAGAATATCCCGTTGTACTGAAGGAGTTCGAAGGACTCTTCCTCCGCAACAGGATCTTTATGGAAAGGTTGATGGGCACCGGCGCCATCAGTGCCGAACGCGCCCTCAACTACGGTTTCACGGGCCCGAACCTGCGTGCCGCAGGCGTGGATTACGATGTGCGCGTGGCCAAACCTTATTCCTCTTACGAAGACTTCGATTTCAAGATACCTGTTGGAACCACTGGTGATAACTACGACCGCTGGCTGGTGCGCAGCCAGGAAATGTGGCAAAGCCTGGAGATCATCAAACAGGCCTACCAGAAAGTGCAGGAGTTCAAAGGTGCTGAGGCGGAAGTATATCACGCTGATGTGCCTGAATACTATCTCCCGGAGAAAAAGGATGTTTATACGAAGATGGAAGCACTGATCTGGCACTTCAAAATCATCATGGGAGAGATCGATATGCCGAAAGGGGAAGTGTACCATTCTGTGGAAGGCGGAAACGGAGAACTCGGGTTCTACCTCATCAGCGATGGGGGAAGAGCGCCGTTCAGACTGCATTTCAGAAGGCCCTGCTTCATTTACTACCAGGCCTATCCCGAACTGATTAAGGGTGGACAACTGGCCGACGCGGTAATGACGATGAGTAGTCTGAACCTGATCGCCGGGGAATTGGACGCATAACTTAGAAGAGCAATAACAGATTTAAAATAACAACGGATGAAATTTTCACCCGAAAAGTTGGAAAAGGTTCAGGAGATCATCAACCGGTATCCGGAGGGAAAGCAGAAGAGCGCGTTGATACCGCTGTTGCATCTTGCACAGGAGGAAGCCGGCGGCTGGCTGGATGCGCCTGTAATGGATTACGTAGCTGAGTTACTGGGCATCACGCCGATTGAAGTGTACGAGGTGGCTACCTTTTACACCATGTTCAACCTGAAACCCGTAGGGAAAAACGTATTGGAAGTATGTATCACCGGTCCCTGTATGATCAGTGGCAGCGATGATATCATTGCTTATATCAAGGAGAAACTGGGTATTGGTCCCGGTGAAACCACGGCAGACGGTCTATTCACCCTGAAACCGGCGGAATGCCTCGGCGCTTGCGGGTACGCCCCCATGATGCAGCTGGGCAAACATTACCGCGAGCACCTTACCAGGGAAAGAGTGGACCAGATCATTGAAGAATGCAGGCAGAAGGCTTAAAAGTATAAAACTACCGCAGCATGGGAGTTAAACTGTTACTCGAGAACGCACATATTGAAGGCATCCGTTATTACGATGTATACCGTAAAAACGGTGGGTACCGCTCTGTGGAGAAAGCGCTGAAAATGGCGCCCAACGATATTGTGGAAGAAGTGAAGAAAAGTGGTCTCCGCGGAAGGGGTGGCGCCGGATTCCCCACCGGTATGAAATGGAGCTTCCTGGCCAAACCCGAAGGCGTGCCCCGCTACCTGGTGTGCAATGCCGACGAAAGTGAGCCCGGAACCTTCAAGGACCGCTACCTCATGGAATTCCTGCCCCATCTGCTCATCGAAGGACTGATCGTTTCTTCTTATGCACTGGGTTCCAACAGCACTTACATTTATATCCGTGGTGAATACGCCTGGATCCCAGATATTCTTGAACAAGCCATCGCCGAAGCGAAACAGAACGGCTGGCTCGGAAAAAACATTTTAGGTACCGGTTTCGACCTGGAAATCTACGTGCAACGTGGTGCCGGCGCTTACATCTGCGGAGAAGAAACCGCGTTGATCGAATCCCTCGAAGGCAAGCGTGGTAACCCGCGAATCAAACCTCCGTTCCCCGCCGTAAAAGGATTGTACGATTGTCCGACTGTGGTGAACAATGTGGAAACACTCGCCGCCATCGTGCCCATCATGAACATCGGCGCGGAGGAATACGCTAAAATCGGCGTAGGCCGTTCCACCGGTACCAAACTGATCTCCGCCTGCGGCAACATCAACAAAGGTGGCGTGTACGAGATTGACATGACCATCTCAGTAGAAGAATTTATTTATTCCGATGAATATTGTGGCGGTATCCGCAATGGTAAAAAGCTGAAGGCATGTATCCCGGGCGGTTCTTCCGTGCCCATCCTGCCCGCTAACCTTTTGCTGAAAACAGCGAAAGGTGAAACCCGCTACATGAACTATGAAAGTCTGAGTGATGGCGGCTTCGCCACCGGCTCCATGATGGGTTCCGGCGGTTTCATCGTACTCGATGAAGACCAGTGCGTGGTAAAACATACCATGACCCTGGCGCATTTCTACAACCACGAGAGTTGCGGTCAGTGCTCTCCCTGCCGGGAAGGTACGGGCTGGATGTATAAAATCCTGAAGAACATCGAGAAAGGAAAAGGCAAAATGAGTGATATCGACCTGCTGTGGGATATCCAGCGCAGGATCGAAGGCAATACGATCTGCCCGCTGGGAGATGCTGCGGCCTGGCCCGTAGCTGCTGCCATCAGGCATTTCAGGGATGAATTTGAGTGGCATGTGCTGCATCCGGATGAGGCGGTGAAGGGGAATTATGGGTTGAGGCATTATGCGGATCCTATTTATGTTCCGGCGGAGGCGTAGGTGATTTCACGGGGGTGTTGGGTGTTTTTTCACGCAAAGACGCAAGGGAGCGGAGACGCAAGGAGTGGTTGAGTATTTTGCAGGTGTAAAATACTTGGAGATGATAGAGAATGAGATTGCAAGGGGTGTGTTTGAGGCTTCTTTGGATTTGCATAGGAAATTTGGGCCGGGGTTGTTTGAGAGCGTATACGAAGAATTGCTCTGTTATGAATTAACGAAACGGGGTTGGGAGGTGGAAAGGCAGAAGATTGTGAAAGTTGTGCATGAGGGGTTGGAAATGAAGCGTGGTTTTCGTGCAGATTTGGTGATAGAAGAATGTGTGATAGTAGAAGTTAAATCAGTGGAACAATTGGAAAAGATTCACTTCAAACAGATTATTACCTATTTGAAGTTGACGGATATAAAACTGGGATTACTGATCAATTTTAACGTTGATCTTTTAAAAGATGGATTTCACAGAATAGCAAACGGGCTTTAAATGAAAGTAGCAGATCGAAAAATATTAACAATCAGTAACGCTATCGCATCCTTGCGTCTCTGCTCCCTTGCGTCTTTGCGTGAAAAAAACATACGAGGATGAGTGAACAACAACTATTTAAAGTAACGGTAGACAACATCACCATCGAAGTTCCCCCCGGAACCACGATCCTCCAGGCCGCGCGTCAGATCGGAGGCGATGTTACCCCGCCCGCTATGTGCTACTACAGCAAACTGAAGGGAAGCGGCGGGAAATGCCGTACCTGTCTGGTAGAAGTAGCCGCCGGCTCCACTGCCGACCCACGACCCATGCCCAAACTGGTAGCCAGTTGCCGCACCACCGTGATGGATGGCATGATCGTGAAAAGCATTACCAGCGAACGCGTGATCGATGCCCGTAAAGGCGTGGTGGAATTCCTGCTCCTCAACCACCCCCTGGATTGCCCCATCTGCGACCAGGCAGGGGAATGCCATCTCCAGGACCTCAGCTATGAGCACGGCGCCGAAAGCACCCGCTACGAATTCGATAGAAGAACCTTCGAAAAAGAAGACATCGGCCCGAATATCCAATTGCACATGACCCGCTGCATCCTCTGCTACCGTTGCGTATTCACCGCGGAGCAACTGACCGATGCCAGGATCCACGGTGTGCTGGAAAGAGGCGAGAAGTCTGAAATATCCACCCTGCTCGGCAAAGCCATCACCAACGATTTCAGTGGAAACGTGATTGATGTTTGCCCCGTAGGCGCACTGACCGATAAAACTTTCCGTTTCAAGAACCGCGTTTGGTTCCTGAAACCAGTGAACGCACACAGGGATTGTGAGAAGTGTTGCGGACAAACAACGCTCTGGTACCGTGGCGACGAAGTGTTCCGCGTAACCGCCCGCAAAGACCAGTGGGGTGAAGTAGAAGATACCGCCGACGGAAAACCAGGATGGATCTGCAACGAATGCCGCTTCGAGAAAAAACATACTTCCGACTGGACCATTGAAGGACCACGCCAGATAGACCGCCACTCCGTGATCAGCGCCAACCATTACGTAGGCATGAAAAAACCGGAGGAAACGATCCAAAAAGTGATGGGTAAAGAACCGCGATTGCTGATGGAAATCCACAGTGTGAGCGAAGTAAACAAACCGGAAGTGAAACTCTCTGAATTACCCGGACCAGCCAGTTCCGGCGTATTCAAAGAGCAGTAAGCAGAATTCAAATTAGAACAGAAACAATTCAATAGAATGCACCTTACGTTATTGGCCATCGATTGGGCTTTCATCATCGAAAAAGCAGCGCTTATCTCCGTGATCATCGGGGTGAGCCTGGTGATCGCTATGTACGAAACCTATGCTGAAAGGAAAGTGGCCGGTTTTATTCAGGATCGTCTCGGTCCCAACCGCGCGGGTCCTTTCGGGATATTGCAGCCCCTCGCCGATGGACTGAAGTTGTTCATGAAGGAAGAGATCGTTCCCAATACTTCTAATAAGTTCCTGTTCGTTATCGGGCCCGGACTGGCAATGCTCACCGCGATGATGACCAGCGCCGTGATTCCCTGGGGCAGCGACCTTAGTTTTACGTTCAACGGCGTAGAACGCACCATTCCCTTACAGGTGGCCGATATCAACATCGGGATACTGTTCGTATTCGGCGTGGTGAGTATGGGGGTGTATGGCATCATGATCGGTGGCTGGGCCTCCAACAACAAATTCTCCCTGATGGCCGCGCTCCGTGGCGCTTCGCAGGTAATCTCCTACGAACTGCCCATGGGTCTTTCGCTCATCGCCCTGCTGATGCTCACCGGATCACTCAGCATGAAAACGATCGTGGGCCAGCAGATCGATACCTGGTACAATGTATTGTACCAACCTCTCGGTTTCTTCATCTTCCTGGTTTGCGCATTCGCGGAATGTAACCGTACACCTTTCGACCTTCCCGAAGCGGAAAGTGAACTGAACTTCGGTTACCACCAGGAATATTCTTCCATGAAACTTGGTTTCTACTTGTTCGCGGAATATATCAACATGTTCATCAGCAGTGTGATCATGGCAACCCTGTTCTGGGGCGGTTACGATATTCCATTTGTGAAAGACATCGCACTCGGTGAAGCAATAGGAGGGAACTGGCTCGCACTCCTCCAGGTACTTAGTTTATTGTTGAAGACCTGCATGTTCATATTCTTCTTCATGTGGGTACGCTGGACTATACCGCGGTTCCGTTACGATCAACTGATGAACCTGGGCTGGAAAGGATTGATACCACTGGCACTCGTAAATATGATCATCACCGGAGCCGTAGTATTGTGGCTGAAGAAATAGCACTTTAAAACAGAAATTATGCAACTGACCAATAGATCCCAGTCTGTAGATCGTCGCCCGATGACATTTTCGGAGAAGATCTATATGCCCTCGATCCTGAAAGGAATGGCGGTAACGCTGAAGCACTTCTTCAGAAAGAAGCCTACCATCAGCTATCCCGAAGAGAAACGTCCGTTCAGCCCAGTGTTCCGCGGACTGCACGTGCTGAACCGTGATGAGGAAGGTCGTGAGAAATGCACCGCCTGTGGACTGTGTGCGGTTGCCTGTCCTGCAGAAGCCATCACCATGGAAGCGGCGGAAAGGCAGAAAGGGGAGGAGAACCTTTACCGGGAAGAAAAGTATGCGGCCAAATACGAGATCAATATGCTGCGCTGCATCTTCTGCGGATTGTGTGAAGAAGCCTGTCCGAAAGATGCGATCTATCTTTCCGAAACCTTCGCCCCGGCGAATTACCAGCGGAAAGGATTTGTATATGGCAAAGATGAACTGCTGATCCCCAATCCTAAAACTGATCCTGAAGGATACGCGAAGGCGAAGGGAGAGTAGGAGTAGTGTTGAATGTTGGATAAGGGTGGTTGAGCGGCGTGGAGGATTTTTTATTAAAGAGAAAATTTAAAATAAAAGGAATATAGGTTTTTGTTGTTGGAGGGCGATGTTGAATGATAACGAACATTCAAATCAGCATCCAGCATTCAAAATCCAAAACTTAAAACCCAATGAGCATCACACAAATTCTATTCTGGTTTCTAACGGTACTTGCTTTGGGGAGCGCCATTGGCGTGGTACTCAGTAAGAACCCGGTACACAGTGTACTGTTGCTTATCATAACTTTCTTCGCTATTTCCGGGCATTACATTTTGCTGAACGCGCAGTTCCTGGCCATCGTGAACCTGATTGTTTACGCCGGTGCCATCATGGTGCTTTTCCTGTTCGTGATCATGTTGATGAACCTGAACGCCGATACGGAGCCGCAGAAGAACAAATGGCTGAAACTGGCCGGCGGCATTGCCGGATCGAGCCTGATGCTGATCCTGGTGGCGGCGCTCCGCGAATCGGAAGTGCAGAAGAACATCACCCAGTTGAATGGCGGGAACATCGGGCTGATCCAGCAACTGGGCAAGACCCTTTTCACCGATTATGTAGTTCCTTTTGAAATAAGCAGCATCCTGTTCCTGAGCGCTATGGTGGGTGCAGTTGTCATTGGTAAAAAAGATTAAACCCAACAACCGAATTATGCCGATCAATTATTACATATTCGTAGCCATCGCCCTGTTCTGCATAGGTGTGATTGGTGTGCTTACGCGTCGCAACGCGATCATCATCTTTATGTGTGTGGAACTGATGCTGAATGCCGTGAACCTGTTGCTGATCGCCTTCTCTAAAATGCACCACCAACTGGCGCTGAAAGGCGGGGATGCCGCGGCGAACGTGGTGAATGCCGCCAATGCGGGAATTGAGGGCCAGTTGTTCGTATTCTTCATCATGGTGGTGGCCGCCGCTGAAGTGGCCGTAGGACTCGCCATCATCGTTATGATGTTCAGGAATACGCACTCCGTGGATGTGAACTTTTTGAACCGACTGAAAAACTAATTCAAAATCCAAAATTCAGAATAACATTCGGGTGTTTTGAATTTTTGACTTGCTGAAATATTATGAACCTAGTTTACTTAGTACCGCTTTTCCCCCTGGTTGGGTTCCTGCTCAACGGATTGCTGCGCAACCAGTTGTCGAAATCAGCCGTGGGCATCATTGGAAGCGGATCCATCCTCGCGTCGTTCATTGTGAGCCTGGTGCTTTTCTTCGAAGTGAAATCGGGGCATAACACCGTGGCCACCCTGTTCCAGTTCATCAACATTGAACAGTTTAAAATTCCGTTTTCCTTCCAGGTCGATCAGCTTTCTTCGATCTTCCTGCTGGTGATCACCGGGGTTGGGTTCCTGATTCACCTGTACTCCACGGCGTATATGCACGAGGAGAAGAGTGAACACTTCGCGCGGTATTTCGCTTACCTGAACCTGTTCGTGTTCTCCATGCTGCTGTTGGTGATGGGTGGCAACTTCGTAATCATGTTCATTGGTTGGGAAGGGGTTGGACTGTGTTCCTACCTGCTCATTGGTTTCTGGTTCAAGAACAACGATTACAACAACGCGGCGAAGAAGGCATTCATCATGAACCGCATCGGCGACCTCGGGTTCCTGCTGGCCGTGTTCTGGTTGCTGCTGAAATTGGGCACTGTTTCTTACGGTGAAGTATTCGCCAATGTGAACAAGCTTTCTGCAACTGATATTACTATTATTACCCTGCTCCTGTTTGTAGGCGCCACCGGTAAAAGTGCACAGATACCTTTATATACCTGGCTTCCCGACGCCATGGCCGGTCCAACGCCTGTTTCCGCGTTAATCCACGCGGCAACGATGGTGACCGCGGGTATCTACATGATCGCAAGAAGCAACGTGCTGTACACCATGGCGCCCGTTACACAACATGTAATCGCCATCATCGGACTGGCCACCGCCATTTTCGCGGCCACCATCGCATTGAAGCAGAACGATATTAAAAAAGTACTGGCTTATTCTACCGTGAGCCAGTTGGGTTATATGTTCCTCGGTTTGGGCGTAGGCGCTTATACCGGAGCCGTTTTCCACGTAATGACACACGCTTTCTTTAAAGCCCTTTTGTTCCTGGGTGCGGGTTCCGTGATTCACGCCATGCACCATGAACAGGATATCCGCAATATGGGCGGACTGAAAAAGAAACTGCCCATCACGCACATTACTTTCCTGCTTGCTTGTCTGGCGATAGCTGGTATTCCTCCGTTCTCCGGGTTCTTCTCCAAAGATGAGATACTGATGGGAGCATTCGCGCACAACCCGGTGCTGTACTACATTGGAATGGCCGGTGCTTTGATGACTGCGTTCTATATGTTCCGTCTCTATGCCATGACCTTCCTCGGTAAATTCCGCGGCACACACGAACAGGAGCATCACCTGCATGAAAGTCCCGCCGCCATGACCATCCCCCTGGTGATCCTGGCCGTTCTTTCTGTAACAGCAGGATTCATTGGCATTCCTGAAGTATTCGCGCATGGTGCGCACCGCCTGGAGCATTTCCTGGAACCCATCTTCGCCGCTTCCAATAATATCGTGGGGGAACACGCACACATCGATCATACTACAGAGATCGTGATGATGGGCATCAGCACTGCGGTGATCGCGCTGATCATCTTCTTTGCGATCAGCAAATTCTCTAAATACCAGAAAACAGAGAAAGAAGAAACCGGCTTGGGTAAACTGCTGGAGAATAAGTGGTATGTGGATGAACTGTACAACACCATCATCGTGAAACCTTTGATGGCGCTGGCTAAATTCCTGAACAATATTTTTGAAAGATACATTGTGGATGGCATCGTGAACGGTGTGGGCAAAGCCGTGCAGTATGGTGGCCGCCAGTTGCGCCTGGTGCAGAGTGGCCAGGTAGGCGGTTATATCCTGCTGATGGTGCTGAGCATCCTGGTGTTCTTCGCGATACAACTGTTTTTAAAGAAATAACTATACATTTTGGATGTTGAATTTTGAATGAAAGATCAAATTCACAATCCAGCATTCAGAATCCAAAATTGAACACAACCAAATGATACCGGTTCTACTTCTTTTAATTCCATTGATCACTGGGTTGACGGCCTTCTTCATCAAGCATGAGAACGGCGCGCGATCATGGGCATTGTTTTCCTCCATAGCCACGCTGGTGGTGACGCTGTTGGGGATCACCGTGTTCAACAAATACCAATACCTGTCTTCAGATTGCGCCTGGTTACCCATGCTTGGAAGCCGTTTCACCCTTGTGCTGGATGGCATGGGAAAACTCCTGGCATTGCTCACGGCCATCGCTTTCCCGCTGATCTTTGTTTCCACCTGGAAAAGCAGGTATAAGGATGCGAACCAGTTCTTCGGATTGATGCTGCTGTCGCAGGCCGGACTTTTACTGGTGTTCATGGCCATGGACGCGCTCCTGTTCTACTTTGGCTGGGAAATCGCGCTGATACCCGCTTACTTCCTCTGCTCCAAATGGGGTGGGGAGAAACGCATCCAGGCCACTTTCAAGTTCTTCGTGTACACCTTCGCGGGTTCCCTGCTGATGCTGATTGGGTTGATCTACCTGTATTTCCAGACACCGGATCAGACTTTCGCCATCAATGCTTTCTACGAACTTAAATTATCTGTGAAAGAACAGAGCTGGTTGTTCTGGCTGTTCTTCGTGGCGTTCGCCATTAAAATGCCGATATTCCCCTTCCATACCTGGCAGCCCGATACCTATGAGCAATCGCCCACGGCGGTTACCATGGTACTGAGCGGCGTAATGGTGAAGATGGGTGTTTTCGCGCTGATCCGCTGGTTGCTGCCCGTATTGCCTTACGGTACATACATGTGGGGCGATACCGCCACTTCCATGGCCGTGATCGGAATGATCTACGCTTCGCTGATCGCCATTAAACAGGATGACATCAAACGACTGGTGGCTTATTCTTCCATCGCCCACATCGGGTTGATGTGCGTGGCCATCTTCGCTTATACGGAAGTCGGCATGAAAGGCGCCATCCTCCAGATGTTCAACCACGGCATCAACATCATCGGACTCTGGATCGTGGTGGAACTGATCGAAAGACAATATGGTACCCGCAAAATGAGTGAACTGGGCGGATTGGCACAAAACTCTCCGGTGCTGGCCATCTTCCTCGTGGTGCTGGCCTTCGCCAACATCGCGCTGCCCCTTACCAACGCGTTCGTGGGCGAATTCCTGATGTTCAATGGTATATTCTCTTCCACCATCACGAAATATAACGTGGTATTTACGGTAGTGGCCGGATTGAGTATTATCCTGGCCGCGATCTATACTTTGAATATGGTGCAGAAAGTATTTTACGGGAACACCAATACACTTACATCCACCGGGTATACATTGGGCGGAAACGAAAAACTCGCGCTGGGCGTACTGGTGATTGTGATACTGTACTTTGGCGTTTACCCGCAACCGTTGTTCGATCTGAGTCAGGATACGGTGACCAATATCATGGAACGAATCAAAATCAATTTGTAGTCAGCGAAAATAGATTATGAACGCAATTATTATTTCTGCTATCTGGGGTGTGATCATGATGTTCGGGGGCTTGTTCCTGAAACAGTCATCTGCCATCCGCTCACTTGCCATCGCCGGTCTGCTGGTTTTGCTCGGAGCCAACGTTTGGGAAACTTACCACAGCGCTTTCCTTAAGATTGATACGCACGGGATGCTTGATTTCGGCAGGTTCGGCCTGTTCTTCAACACCATCGCTTTCGCTGCTACCCTGGTGTACGTGCTGCTTTCCGGCAACGACATCACCAAAGTTGGCAACAAAAGCAATGCCGCCGATTATTTCGCGCTGATCTTCTTTATACTCGCCGGTGTGGGCATCGTTTCCTCCTTCGGGTCACTGCTGATGCTGTTCCTGGGCATTGAAATCATTTCCATCCCCTTGTATGTGTTGGCGGGAAGCGATAAAAAGAACCTGAAAAGCAATGAAGCTTCGCTGAAATATTTCCTGATGGGCGCTTTCTCCACGGGCATCATGCTGATGGGGATCGCCCTGATCTACGGTGCGAAAGGGACTTTCTTTATTGATACCATCGCGATTGGCGCGGGCAAATTAACGCCGCTCATGGCTTCCGGCCTGATACTGCTGCTCATCTCCATGGCATTCAAAGTCTCCGCCGCGCCTTTCCACTTCTGGACCCCGGACGTATACGATGGTTCACCAACAGTATTTACTTCCTTCATGGCCACGATCGTGAAAGCCGCAGCCTTTATCGGTTTCGTGCGCCTGTTTGAGCGCTCCTTCGGTGCAGCCAAAGAAGAATGGCAACTGCTGGTGGCGATTATTACCGCAGCCACGCTAATCATTGGAAACGTTACGGCTGTTTTCCAGCAGAGTGTCAAAAGAATGCTGGCCTATTCGAGTATCGCGCAAGCCGGTTTTATGATGTTCGCCATCTTTACCCTGAACGATTTCGCAAAAGAGGGCATCATCCTGTATGCCGCGGCATATAGCCTGGCCACGATAGGTATTTTCGCGGTACTCATCCGCATGAAAGATTATACTTTCGAAGGGTTTAACGGACTGGCCAAAAGCAATCCCCTGCTGGCAGCCGTTATTACCATATTCCTGCTGTCGCTGGCAGGCATTCCTTTAACCGCGGGCTTCTTCGCGAAATACTATATGCTTACGGCCGCTATTAAATCAGGTACTTATTTCTGGTTGGTGATTGTGGCGATTGTGTGCGCCGCGATATCTGTCTACTACTATTTCAGAGTGATCCAGGCCATGTATTTCAGGGAGGGCGACGCGGAAGTAGGACCGGTTTCAGGTGGCTTCAAAGCCTTGCTGCTAGTGGTTGCCGGCATCATTGTGCTGATAGGCGTATGGCCGCAGTTGCTGCTGAATTATCTTTATTTCTAGGAGAGAAGTATTTTCTTTTTGAATTTATTAATGTCTCGCAAACGTAGCGTCGTTGCGAGACATTTTTTAGATACCGGCAACACCGTGAAAACACGGTACCCGGTGGCACGGCTATAGCGGTGCCACCGGGTACCGTTAAAACACCGTTTAGCGCGTTAACCTGCATCGCCTGAACTAATGCGCCTTATGCTCCATTCCGCCGCATCTGCAAAGCTGCGAGGTACGAAGGAGCAAGTTGTGCGCCGTTGCGTGTGCATATTCCCCGCATCCTCCCACTCAACCACTCTTCCTTCCAACGGTTTGCTCTCCCGTTTTTTGTCCTATCTTTAAAATAGAAACACACGTTCATGCAATTCAGGGACATCTTTTCTCTTTCATACAGAACCATCCGCGGGAACCGCCTGCGGACGGGCATTACAGTGGCCATCATCGCATTCGGGATCATGGCGCTGGTGGGGATCATCACGGCTATTACAGCTATGGAACAGAAGTTTACAGAAAGCTTCTCCGCCATGGGTGCGAACGGCTTTACCGTACGTTTCCGGGAAGTGAACAGGAATATGGGTGGAGGAAACCGTGAAGTGACCAAATCCGAGAAAGGCGCTAAGAAGGTGAAAAAATCAAACGAAGGAAAGATCATCACCCACGACCAGGCCGTGGAATTCAAGAAAAGATACAAGTTCCCCGCTACCGTGGGCATCTCCATATCAGGAGGAAACGACGCCATCGTGAGCGCGAACGGGAAAAAGACCAATCCCACGGTAAGGCTGTATGGCGGAGACGAGAACTACCTCGATCTTAATGGTTATACCGTAAGTACCGGGCGTGGCCTCAACGAACTGGATGTGGAAAGCGGGCGTAACGTATGTGTGGTGGGCATGGATGTGGTGACCAAACTCTTCGGTAAGAATACCGGCTCCGCGCTCGAAAAAACAGTGCGCGTCAACAATATTCCTTACCGCATCATCGGTGTGCTG
The DNA here is from genome assembly GCF_023721715.1 of Parasegetibacter sp. NRK P23. NCBI lineage: Bacteria > Pseudomonadati > Bacteroidota > Chitinophagia > Chitinophagales > Chitinophagaceae > Parasegetibacter > Parasegetibacter sp. NRK P23. The sequence continues at coordinate 733,425 of NZ_JAMDLG010000001.1, read as the reverse complement.
GATGCCAAAGGATCCACTTTCGGCTTCAGCCGCGACAATATCGTGATTACTTCTTACAACAATATCCGCCGTTTCTTCAGCTCCGGGCGTTCTTATCTTATTGGGGTAAAAGTGCCGGAGGTGAGTCTGGTCGATGAAGCCATGGGCGAGGCCCAGGCCGCCTTACGTCCCATCCGCAAACTCTCTACCACGGAAGGCGATAATTTCTACCTGGATAAAAGCGACAGCTTTGCACAGATGGCCATTCAAAGTACGAGCATGCTCACGCTGGCGGCCACAGTAATTGGATTGATTACATTGATTGGCGCCGCTATCGGACTGATGAACATCATGCTGGTATCCGTGTCTGAAAGAACAAAAGAAGTGGGCCTGATCAAGGCCATCGGCGGCAACCAGAGTACGGTGCGCAAACAGTTCCTGCTGGAAGCGATTATCATCAGCCTGCTGGGCGCGGCATTCGGTATCATCCTTGGAATACTGGTAGGCAACCTGTTTTCCATGGTATTGGGTACGGGGTTCGTGGTGCCCTGGATGTGGGTATTTTATGGCGTGTTGATCTGCTCTGTTGTTGGGTTGGTGGCTGGGTTGTATCCCGCGATGAAGGCGGGAAGACTGAATCCTATTGAGGCGCTGCGGTATGAATAAGTATTCCGTTGTTGCTGAGCGCTGGTCCGTTTTTTATTCATCTGTGTTTTCAACATTACTCCCTCATTTTTCCTGTCTTAAACCGTTCACTCGCTGTTTGATAGTAAGAAATGGTCTCGGTTACTAGGGTATTGTTTATGCCGTTTTTATCAGACAACGACTGCCCTTTGTCGTTCACCTGAAATTGCTTAATTCTTTTGTGGTCGTCGATCTGGGTAAACAGATTGTTTTTGAGCAGGCCAAGTGTTCTGTAGTTGCCGATGAAAGCCCTTTCATCTCCCGGCATGGTTGCATTAATATCTTTTCCATAGAAAGCCGATCTGTAGTTCCAGTTCAGGTAACCAAATAATGTGGGCATCAGGTCTATTTGTGATACCAGCCTGTCTATCTTTTGCGGGGCTTGTGGAAGATTGAAAATGATAGCGGGGATATGGTGCTGGTTGATGTTGATCTCCCACCTGCCTGCGCTGCTGGCGCAGTGATCGGCCACCACCAGGAATACGGTATTGCGGAACCATGGTTTAGTACGGGCATCCCTTATAAATTTCCCCAGGGCAAAATCGGTATATTTTACGGCTGCGTTCCTACTGCCTTTTGGCAGATTGATCTTTCCTTCCGGAAAAGTGAATGGCTTATGGTTGGACGTGGTCATTACGAATTCAAAGAAGGGAATTTGGGCATTGCTGCTTTTGTCTGCATAGGTCATCGCCTGACTGTACAGGTCTTCATCGCATATTCCCCAGGCATTTTCGAAATGTACTTCTTCGTCGGGAATAGTATACCGGTGCGTGGTAATGTTATCAGACAAAGGGTTGCCACGGTCCCTGTCTACTATATCAAAGCCCTGGCCGCCGAAAAAATTATTCATGTTGTCAAAATAGCCGTCCCCGCCATAAATGAAGTAAGGCTGATAACCTTTCTGATGCAGTATAGTTGCGGAGGAAAACAGGTGTTCATTCCCCGGTCTTCTCACGATACTGTTGCCAGGTGTTGGCGGTACGCAAAGGGTAAGGGCTTCCATTCCTCTTACTGTCCTGGTGCCAGTGGCGTAGAGGTTGGTGAAGAAGATGCTTTCTTTTGCGAGACTGTCGAAATTGGGCGTAAGATGTTCCTCGTTGCCAAAGGCTGTGACGAAATCGGCACTGAAACTTTCAATTGCAATCAGTACGATGTTGGGGTGCTGTTCATTTGTGGCTATGGTATTTCGTATGATATCGTTCCGTCTGCCCCGCAGGTAATATTGGTTGTTTTGCAGGAGGTTCTTTTTAAGTGTATCATAGGCTGTTGTGTCGGCTATCCGGGGATAAAAAGTGGTATAGTCGAGTTCGTTCGAACGCAGGGCCGCAAAGAAAGAGAAAACACCATTCTTTCCCAGCTCATTCACTACCAGGTTGCTGCCGGATTCCGCTTGTTTATTATTCAGGAAGCCCAGCAATAGTAATGTTGCCAGCGCTATTGGCAGAAAAAAGCAGCCTCTTTTTATTAGCCCGGTTTTGGAGGAGAATGCAGCGTACAGCATCCCCCTGGAGCCTAATATCCTGAAAGAAACGAATACAAGACCAGCCAGAGCGGCTACTATAAGCGGTATGGGATAGGATTGATTGATGTTGGAAACAACTTCATAAGTGTAGATCAGGTAGTCTACCGCAATAAAATTGAAACGTACACCGAACTCATTCCAGAAAGGGAATTCTGCCATCAGGCTGAAAAAGATGAGCAGCAGTATGATTGTAATGCAGCAGTAAGTAAAAATTTTATCGGCCAGTAATCCGATCCATTTTTTGGGGAAAACCAACAAATAAATACCATATGGCAGCAACAGGGAGAGGCCAGTGGCCAGGTCGAATCCAAATCCTGTAATGAATGCCCTGAACACAGGGAGAATACCACCGGATACGTTTTTTTCGGACCAGATAAAGAGGATAACCCTGGTTACCGTTGAAAGACTCACGTATAGGATTAATAGGGCAATCAACAAGGTGTACCGTCCCGCTAGTGGTTTGCGGGTTGCGACGGCTGGTTTTGGGGAGAGCTTCATAAGACTTATTTAAGTGCCACGTGAAGTTCCCGCTGAATTTTGTAGACATTCTGAATTACGTGTTTTAACAATAAAAAATGCCCTTCGCAATGAAGGGCATTTTTTATTGTATCAATAACTCTCCTTATTTAGGATCGAGTATTTCGTTGATCCTGTCTACTACATCTTCGAGGTGGTAGCGGCTCATCCTGTCGGTGGTGACGGGGATAGCGGCTTTCACTTCGGCGCGCAGCACTTTCAGCGAGCCTTTCGCTACTGAAACCGCATCGCTTCTTTCTCCAGCGGAGTTACCGCCGCCGGCCATGCCACCCATCATCGGGTTACCGGCGTTGGCCGCAGGTGCGGGAGGAGCGATCATGCCCTTCATCTTAGCAATATAAGTTTTCTGCAGCATCCTGCGGTAAGCATCGATGGGTTGACGGGTAGTCAGTTCGCCCCAGATGCCCGATTTCAGGTCGGCCAGCATTTCGGTAACGGTATAAGCATTTGTGCCGATGGCTGCTTCCGCGGCAATCAACTTGTTCATGGTGAAGAGACTGAGCAAACGGGTCAATACCGCGTCCTGGCGTGCGTTGATGATGTTCAGGGCATTGTCGCCGGTTTTGGCGAAGATGTCCTGGTTAATCAGCCACGTAGGCGTGGCGAACAGTTGCTTTTTCAGGAAGTCCATGGCTTCTTTCTGTGTTGCCTTGGGAACGTATTCATAGATCACGCCTCCTTGTTCAGCCATCTTAGGTGTTTCCATGATGCCGCCGATGTTTTTGGCAACGTGGCCCATGTAACGGCCATATTGGCCTACCACCTCATTGTACATGCTTCTCAGGTTCACATAACCTTCGTTCTCTTCAAAGGTCCATTTGGGGAGGTTAGGCAGAATGCGTTGCAGGTTCTTGATGCCGTAGGCGCTGGCTTTCATCGCGTTGTCGCCCAGGTCCTCATTCTGTGAGCGGGGGTCATCGCCATTGGTTTCAGTACCGAACCAGAGCCGCTTGTTCTTCATTTTTTCGGCGGTCAGTTTGCTCAGCATTTTGGTCTCGTCATCCAGGGATTTATCGGTCCATTTGTAGCCCCATTCGATGGCCCAGATGTCGTAGTCGCCGATGCGTGGGAACATGCCCGCGTCGCCGATTTTATCTTCAGGCTGCGCCACGTAGTTGAAGCGGGCGTAGTCCATGATGGAAGGCGTGTGGCCGTTCTCTTCCACGAATTTTTTGTCGCGGAGTTTTTCAACAGGAACAGTAGAGCTGGAACCGAAGTTGTGGCGAAGTCCCAGCGTATGTCCCACCTCGTGAGAGGATACGAAACGGATGAGTTGTCCCATCAGTTCATCATCGAATTTCATCATGCGGGCGCGTGGGTCAACGGCTGCGGCCTGCACCAGGTACCAGTTGCGCAGCAGTTGCATTACGTTGTGGTACCAGTTTACGTGGCTCTCCAGGATTTCTCCGGAACGGGGATCCGCGGTGCTTGGACCGCTGGCGTTGGGAACGGAAGAAGGCTTGTACACGATAGCGGAGTGGCGTGCGTCGTCCAGGCTCCACTGGTCGTCTTCAGTAGGTTTGGGCGCCACTTTTGCCATTACGGCATTTTTAAAGCCGGCTTTTTCAAAAGCTTTCTGCCAGTCGTTCACACCCTGAATCAGGTAAGGCACCCATTTCGCGGGCGTTGCGGGATCTATGTAGAATACGATGGGTTTCTGGGGTTCAACCAGTTCGCCTTTTTTGTATTTCTCCACATCTTCGGGCTTCGGTTCAAGCCTCCAGCGTTTGGTGAGAATGAGTTGCTTCACACCCTGTGGGTTCGCGTCGAAATCGGTGTAGCCAACCGCGAAGTAACCAACGCGGGGATCGAAGTAGCGGGGCTTCATGGGGACTTTTGGAAGGATCACCATGGAAGTGTTCAGTTCCAGGGTGGTGGTACCACCTGAAGGAGCGCCGCCCATCATCATACCGCCCTGAGCGCTTCCGCCGGAACGGCTGTAAGTCTTAACGGCTCTGATCTCAGTATTGATCGGGAACGATTTGATGCCGGTGATATAAGATTTATCACCCTGGAAACCACCTATTCTCCAGCCTTGTTTCGACCTGCTGTCGAAATGGAGGATGTCGTTGTCGCCGCTGATGTAGTCGGTCATATCGATCACCACATTGTTGGAATCGGACCTGTCCACTTTTACGTCGAAAGAAGCTGCGATGGGCTGCATATTGGAGCGCATCACCGCCTGGTACATGGGCTGGGTGGAATCTTTGGATACTTCGGAGAAAGAACGGTTGATGAGGAAAATTTTGTTGTTGGGACCTCTTTCGAAGGAGATCACATTGGAGTTCACATCATCACCCGCGTAACCCGACATGCTTTGGGGGCTTCTCAGGTCAGCGCCGGAGCGGGAAACGCGTGTCATCACGAGAATATCTCTTCCAAAAATGGAATCAGCGATTTCGAAAAAATAGCGGTCTTCCACTTTGTGCACTTTGAAAAGCCCGTCGGTGGTTTGTGCTTTTGAAGTGATCACGTCTTTGTAGCCTTTGGGGCCGGGTTTGGGGGCCGCGGCGGTAGGGGTGGGGTTCCCACCGGTAGGCGCGGTGCCGGTAAGGGGGCGGTTGCCGGTAGGGCGTTGTTGTGCCAGAACGGCTGTTCCGGAGGCAAGCAGCACGCCGGTGTAAAGCCATTTTTTAAGGCCGAAGGTGTTTGTCATTGGTTGAAACTGATTTTTAAGGCGGCAATTTAACGAAAAGGTAATCAGGTTGATAAATGTTGCAACATCTTATTTATGAGTGGGAAAATGAAGGGTTAATTGGCGGAGTGATAAGGGGAAATGCAGGAATGAAGCGGGTTTTAGGCGAAAAATAGGAAATATATCAGCAAAAAAACGCTTATGTACGCATGTGGAAAAATCAGTAACTTGTGCATCCCGGAAAATTTTTTATTCCATCGTGTTGCCGATAGAATAAGATTTTTCCTTAGAATTGTGCACTCAAAAAGACGAAAGTTCTTACTTCTTTAGATTGTAAAAAATTAAAAAAAACACTAAAACAAAAGAACATGGCTGAAACAAAACCGACTGCGACTGCAACAGTGAAAAGTGCAACGTCAGTTCAACCAAAGAAGTCCGGCAACGCGATCTCCTTTCTTGCGCCGGTAATTTGTATCATCGCTGGTTACCTGATCTGGCGTTTCATTCTGGGCGATCCGGCTTACTTTAAAGTGCCTGATGCCGCCGGTGGATTCTGGCCCTCTCACAAAGGCCCGTTAGACGCGTTGCACCGCATGTACGAAGGTGGTATCATCGTTCCCCTGCTGATTGGATTGTTCCTGATGGTAATCACCTTCTCTATCGAAAGAGGTCTTACAATCGGTAAAGCTACCGGTAAAGGATCTGTTTCTGATTTCATCCGCAAAGTACAGTACCACCTCGCCAACAAAAATGTTGACGCGGCACTGGCTGAGTGCGATAAACAACAAGGTTCCGTTGCCAACGTAATGAAGGCCGGCCTGAAGCGTTACAAAGAAATGATCTCTGACACTGAACTGGCTACCGACCAGAAAGTTATGGCGATTCAGAAAGAAGTGGAAGAAGCCACTGCCCTGGAACTGCCCATGCTGGAAAAGAACCTGGTGTTCCTCTCCACCATCACTTCCGTGGCTACCCTGATCGCCCTGCTCGGTACGGTAATGGGGATGATCAAATCCTTCGCCTCTCTCGGTGACGGTGGCGCAGGTGCAGCATCTGAACTGGCCGTAGGTATCTCCGAAGCCCTGTACAACACGGCCCTCGGTATCGGTACTTCCGCCGTTTCCATGATCATGTACAACATCTTTACTACCCGTATCGACGGTATCACTTACGGTATCGACGAGTCTGGCTTCACCCTGACACAGAGCTTTGCTTCCCTGTACAAATAATTTTGTGCAAGGCGTATGGAATCCGTTTCCATTTGAATCTTAATTTTCAAGAACAAGCAAAAACTCAAAGATGCCAAAGATCAAAGCAGCGAGAAAAAGCACCTGGGTGGATATGACGGCCTTCGTGGATGTGGCATTTCTGATCCTCTCGTTCTTCATGCTGGCTACCAAGTTCAAGCCTGAAGAACCAGTAGAGATCACCACACCAAGCTCCGTTTCCGCCAAGCAGCTTCCTGAAAAGGATGCGATGCTGATCTCGATCGATAAGGATGGTCGCGTGTTCTTCGCGGTGGATAACCCCGATATGCGCGAACAGATCATCACCAACCTGAACAATACACGTAACCTGGGCCTTACACCGAAGCACATCGCTTCGTATAAGAACGCCCCCAGCGTTGGTGTACCGTTCAGCCAGTTGCCGCAATTGTTGAGCCTTACGCCGGAACAACAGATCAAAGCGAAACAACCCGGTATTCCCGTGGACAGTACAGGTGGGGAACTGGCTTTCTGGATCAGGGACGCGATTTCCGTTTACGCGGGACGTACCCTGAACTTCCTGATCAAAGCCGATAACTCTACCAAGTACCCTTCTTTCAAAGGAGTGGTGAACGCACTGAAGATCAATGACCAGAACAAGTTTCTGCTCATTACTTCAGGAGAAGACGCGCCAACAGGTTCCGATCTTGAAAGAAAACGTGCCCAGGAAGCCAAGAAGAAATAACACATTCCTCACTTAAAAAAGTACGATCATGGCAGATATGGATGTGTCGGACAAGGGTGGCCATAAGAAAGGCCCCGGGGTCAAGAAGTCCAAAAAGAAGAATGCGAGAGTGGATCTTACCGCGATGGTGGATCTCGGATTCCTGCTGATCACGTTCTTTATCTTTACCACTACCATGGCGCAGCCTACCGCAATGGACCTGCTGATGCCAAAGGATACGCCGGATAAAGAAAAGCAACAGAAGATCAAGGCTTCCGGAGCGCTCACCCTCATGCTCGGCAAACAGGATGTAATTTATTACTACGAAGGAGAAGATCCTTCCACACTGATGCCCACCAGCTACAAGGATGTGCGTGATATCATCATCAAAAAGAAAAAGACCACGAATCCCGACGATTTCATGGTGGTGATCAAACCCACGGAAGACGCTACGTACAAGAATACCGTAGATATCCTGGATGAAATGACCATCAACGTCGTTGAGAGATACGCACTGGTTGATATCAGGCCCGATGAGCTCAATTTTGTGAAACTCACCGAAGCCGCGAATGGTATTCAGTAAAACTTATTAAATCAATACGCATGGAAGCAAATAAGATACTAAGTGCCGATATTCTTGACATCGTTTTCGATGGCAGGAATAAAAACTACGGCGCTTACGAATTGCGGAAGAAGTATAATAAGCGGCTTACCATCGCCCTTATTATCACCGCTTCCCTGGCGGCCCTGATCCTCCTGCTTACGATCATTTCCTCCCTCAACAAAGATGAGAAGGTGGAAGAAGTGAAGATCGATGAAGTGGAACTGACCGAGGTGAAGGAGCAACCCAAGGAAGAACCGCCACCGCCGCCTCCGCCACCACCACCACAGGCTGAACCACCCAAAGTGGAAATGAAGCAGTTCACTCCGCCCGTGGTAGTAAAGGACGAAGAGGTGCGTGAAGACGAAAAACCTCCGAAAGTGGAAGAACTGACCGATACAAAGATCAGTACCATCAATCAGGAAGGTATTAAGGATGAAGGCATCGTTGCACCCCCTGCCGGCGACGGCGGTAAAGGTGTGGTGGTGGCCCCCGCCAAAGTGGAAGACGACCTCGACAAGGTTTTCCAGAAGGTGGAGATCGAATCCAAATACCCCGGTGGTCCCAGCGCATGGGCACGTTACCTGAACAGGAACCTCCGTTATCCCGACCGCGCCGTTGAAGACGGTATTCAGGGTACCGTGGTGATCCAGTTCATCGTGGACCGCGAAGGGAACGTGAGTGAAGTAACCGCCCTCAACGACCCAGGGGGTGGACTGGCCGAGGAAGCCATCCGCATCATCAAAAGGAGCGGTAAATGGGAACCTGCCATCCAGAATGGCCGCCAGGTAAAATCCTACAAAAAGCAACCGATCACTTTCCGTTTGGAAGAAGGATAGTAGTAAGGAAGCTGCCTATATTGATCCCCCGTTTTTTAACGGGGGATTTTTTTTGCCCTTCGGCGCCACCGATTCCCCGCTTATCTTTGTCCCATGAACAAACTTTCCGGCTGGAACGACACCATCGTAGCATTATCCACCCCCCAGGGCATCGGGGCCATCGGCGTGATCCGGTTAAGCGGAACGGAGGCCTGGCAAATCGTAAACCGCCTGTTCCCTTCCAAAGATATCCTTCGGCAGCCAACGCACACCCTTCATGTCGGGTTCCTGAAACACAACGACCAGGTGCTGGACGAAGCCGTGGTGGCTTTATTCAAAGGCCCGCGCTCCTATACCGGGGAAGATGTGGTGGAGCTGTCCTGCCATGGCTCGCCCTATATCCTGGAGCAGGTCATCAACGCCTGCGTAACTGAAGGGGCCAGGATGGCCAAACCCGGAGAGTTCACCCAACGTGCCTTCCTGAACGGAAAACTGGACCTCACACAGGCCGAAGCCGTAGCCGACCTCATCGCCAGCAACTCCGCCGCCGCGCACCATACCGCCCTGCACAACATCAGGGGCGGCTTCTCCGCCGTGCTGAAAGACCTGCGCGATGAACTCATCCAGTTCTCTGCACTCATCGAACTGGAACTTGATTTCTCCCAGGAAGATGTGGAGTTCGCCGACAGAACCAGGTTGTATGAGCTGATTACACACGCGCAATCCGTTACGGGTCAACTCATCCAGTCTTTCAGGCTGGGCAATGTGATCAAGAATGGTATCCAGGTGGCCATCATCGGGAAACCGAACGCCGGGAAATCAACATTACTGAATGCACTGCTGAACGAGAACCGTGCCATTGTAAGCGATATCGCCGGTACCACAAGAGATACGATTGAAGAAGTACTGAATATTGAAGGTGTGCTTTTCCGCCTCATTGACACCGCCGGTATCCGCGACCATACCGCCGATGCAATTGAAATGATCGGCGTGGAAAAGAGCCGGGAGAAAATGCGCTCCGCCGATCTGGTATTGTATTTATTCGATGTAAATGATACCGTGCAAGAAGTGGCTTCAGCAGTGAAAGAGATCGAAGCAACCGGAACACCTTATGTGCTGTTGGGCAATAAGGCCGATACGCTTCCGGAAGCAACGCTGAAAGAAAAATTTTCTTCCCTCAAGGTGCTTTTTCTATCTGCAAAACACGTGTTGAATATCGAATCCCTTAAAAAGCGGTTAGTCGACGCCGTTATTTCCGGTGATCTCGGTTCTGAAGATACGATTGTGACCAATGCCCGGCATTACCAGGCTTTGCAACAGGTGGCCGCGGCATTGAGCGATACGAAGAATGGGATGGATAACGGGTTGCCCGGGGATTTGCTGGCGCTGGATATACGCAGGTGTTTGCATTTTATAGGAGAGATTACCGGGGAGATTAATACGGAGGATAAGCTGGATTATATATTTAGTAAGTTTTGTATCGGAAAGTAATATCTTACTTTTGTTTCTAAGAGAGCATGCAAGCAGAGAAAAAGGAATGAGAAGATTGATGTGGTCATCAAGGGAGAAAGCTATAAAGTCCTTTATAGCCCTGTCATAGCTCAAAAGGATATTCTTTCCGTTGTGGAAACCTGCCAGTTAATAATTGTCGGCCCATGGATCATATACAGGCTCTTTGATAAAGAGAGCTCAAAGCAGGCAAACTGGGCAGAAGTATCTGCATTTCCCGGGGAGCACAATGAATTATTCAAGCTAATTGAAGCATAGCACTAACACTTTGGCAAACAAGCCATTAACAATCATACGGCCAGTATAAAAGTGAATATTTTAACTTACATTTACTGTTAACTGAAAAATTATTATCTTTGCGGTGAAAATTACTTTTGCAGATAAGAAATTGGAAAAACTGGTTAATGATGACCGGAAGATGCTAAGGGAGCTTGGTAAGCTCCGGGCTGAGAAGATTAAGGCGAGGCTGGCACAGCTGCGATTTGCCACCACCCTTGAAGACGTAAGATACTTGCCCGGCAATTACCACGAACTCACCAGTAACCGCAAAGGGAAATGGGCTTGCGACTTAGACCAGCCATACCGGTTGGTTTTCACTCCCCACGAAAATCCTATCCCCACCAATGAAGACGGGCAATACATCTGGTTAGAGATCGCAGGCGTAGAAGTAATTGAAATTATAAATTACCATAAAGAGAAATGATCATGGCTAAGCAGAATCAATATTTCCCACAATCAGTTCCGCATCCTGGTGAAACCTTAGCCGAAAAGCTGGAAGAAATGGAAATGGGGCCTAAAGAATTTGCTCTCCGAACTGGCAAGCCGGAAAAAACCATTATTGCTGTAATGAAAGGCGAAAGCTCCATTACACCCGATATGGCGGTGCAGTTTGAAAATGTAACCAAAATTCCAGCCCATTTTTGGATGAACCACCAGCGGGGCTACGATGAGTTTATAGCAAGAGAGAAACGCAAAACAGCCATTGATGAAGCCGTGGTATGGGCAAAGCAATTTCCGCTGTCAGATATGATAAAAAAAGCCTGGTTGCCACCCGTTACCACTATTCAAGAAAAAACAATGGAGATGCTGGCATTCTTTGGTTTCAGTAATCATACCGCCTGGGAAGATTATTATTTCAAACAGCAGTTGAAAGTGGCTTTCCGCATTTCGCTGGCTCAAACCAACGAGCCTTATGCCATATCCGCATGGCTTCGCAAAGGTGAATTGCAGGCAGCCGAACTGGAAGCAAACGACTATTCAGAAAAGAAGTTCAAAGAAGCGCTGCCGCAGATAAAATCTATCATGGCAGCACATCCCGAAGGTTTCTTTAACCAGTTACAAAACATCTGCCTCGAAGCAGGGGTTAAAGTGGTACATACCCCCTGCATCAATAAAGCACCTATCAGCGGTTCTACCCGTTGGTTAAATGATACTCCTTTTATACAGCTAACGGGCCGCTACAACCGCAACGATAGTTTCTGGTTCACCTTCTTTCACGAAGCCGGACATATTCTCTTACATGGTAAAAAAGACATTTTCTTAGAGAAGGTGGAGTATTCCGATAAAGACCTGGAAAAAGAACTGGAAGCAGATGAATTTGCCTGTAAGTGGACATTAACCGAAGACGAAGAAGCAGAAATATTAGATGCGGCCCCACTCAGCAAAGACGACATCAGGGCTTTTGCCAAACAGTTCAATACCCATCCTGCCATCATTATTGGCAGGTTGCAGCATAAGAAGTTAATACCTTACTCACTGGGCCGTGAATATTTTGAGGCGGTAATATTTGAATAAACCATTTCCGCAAGATATCTGGTCACGGTTGCGGGAGTAAGGTCACCTGTAATTCATCCACATTGTCGGACGATACCGAATTAAGCGAACCTAAAATCAAACGCGAATTCCATCGGAATACGCGTTCTAAATGTATAAATGCCGCTGCATCAAAGTTGAAGTTTGGCCAATCAGATCTCTCCAAATCCATTTCATGAGCCATAAATATTACTTCTACAACTCATTAATACTAATTAAATGAGCGATTGAGTAAATTTCTATCGCTCATGGGAAAAAACTTGGCGGAAAATTTATGCTTAAACCTGGCAATGTATATAAAGAGTCTTCTCTCCTTTGGAGAGGATGGAGGATGAGCTCTCTTTTCCCAATCCTCATTTCTCAGCATTCGCATCTCAGGAAATCCTACAAGCTTAAGTCAGTAGAGTTTGTCAGGTTAAAACCTTCCTTTTTCTTTTTTTTGTCAGGCTATTTCCTTACATTTATCTTTATTTAGTCAGGGCGTAACCTTACAAATATGGCTAAGAAATCATTACAGCTACAGCAGTTGAACGATAAAATGCTGATTTATAATAGTTTGCAGAAGATTGCGCCGCCGCCTACAGGCTGGATAAAAGCGGTGCGTACCGCCATTGGCATGAGTCTGCAACAGTTAAGCAGCCGCCTTTCTATTACCCGGCAAAGCGTACAGGAGATGGAGCAACGCGAAAAAGATGGTTCCCTTACCATAAAATCCCTACGGGAAACTGCTGCCGCTTTAGATATGCAATTGGTATATGGATTTGTACCCAAAGATGGTTCGCTGGACGCATTGATTGATAGAAAGGCAAAAGAACTGGCAAAGCAAATTGTGCTTCGCACATCCAACACGATGAAGCTGGAAGACCAGGAAAATTCAATAGCAAGAATTGAAAGGGCTATAGAGGAAAGAGCAACAGAAATAAAAAACGAAATGCCTAAAACTCTATGGGATTAGACCTGGAATACCTGGACGGACAAACGCCGCTGGATGAAGATGAGAAAGAAGGGCTTAAAATTGCCACTATTGCCACCCGCGGCGAACTGGATGAATTTGAACAGCAGAATATTGAACAGGCTATCCTCTGGACCTTGAAACGAAAGTTTAAACCCGAGGCTGTCTTTACTGAAAAGCTTGTGCGACATGTACACAAAAGGATGTACGGAGATACCTGGGCATGGGCGGGAGATTTCAGAAAAACCAACAAAAACATTGGTGTTGACAAATGGCAGATACCCACAGACCTGCACCATTTGTTAGGCGATGCAAAATACTGGATGGAAAACAATACATTTTCGCCGGATGAAATTGCTATACGGTTTAAACACCGTATTGTTAGCATTCATTGTTTTCCCAATGGCAATGGAAGACATAGCCGGTTAATGGCAGATATAATAATTGAAAAGATTTTTGGTTTGCCGGTGTTTACATGGGGTGCTGCAAACCTGGTAAAACTGGGCGACCAGAGAAAGGAGTATTTAAAAGCATTGAAGGCGGCAGATAATGGGGATATGGAACCGTTAGTGAAATTTGCTAGATCATGAACGGAAAACATAATAAGCAAAGACTGAAAATTTATAGCGTATGCCAATGAATGAACAGGAAACCCGTTACCACTTAATTGATCCGGTTTTAAGAACCAAGGGTTATGACGATATAACTAAGCTCAGATGTGAAACTCCTGCACCAGTAGAGCCTACCGGACCAAAGGGGCGTAGGAAAAAAGGTGCTGGTCGCACGGATTATTTGCTTTGTGTAAAGGCAGGTTCAATGCCCAAGCCTTTGCCTGTTGCTGTATTGGAGGCAAAAAAAGAGAATGAAGATGCATTGAAGGGAATGGATCAGGCAAAAAAATATGCCGAGTGTGAAAGGTTTGAAGTGAAATATGTATTTGCCAGCAATGGGCATTTATATGGCGAGTTTGACCACTTCACAAGATTGCAGGCTGGTCCTTTTCCGCTAGATGATTTTATTACACATGATGATCTGACCAAACGATATGCAAAAGATACAGGCATTGATTTAAGTTCTCCCGAAGCAAAAATGCTGTTCATGCCCGATAGTCCACCCTGGAATAAATACAGGTATTATCAGGATGCGGCAATACGGGCAGCCTTTGAGAAAATCATTTTGCAAATTCAAAAAGGCGAAGATCCAAGAGTTTTATTATCGCTTGCAACTGGTGCAGGCAAAACCATTATTGCTACAAATATTTTATGGCGTTTAAATGAAGCAGGGCAATTACCAAAGCCTGCTTTGTTCATTTGCGACAGAGACGAATTGCGTACACAGGCGTATGAAAAACTAAGTGCTGCTTTTGGCGATAATGTTAGGATTGTAAAAACGGATAAAGGCGAAAACGCTGCAAAGAATGCACGTATACATATCGCAACTTATCAAACCCTGGGTTTGGATGATGAAACACCCGATGATAAAGTGGCAAGCTTCCTTACAGAAAACTATCCTGAAAATGCTTTCAGCGTTATCATTATAGACGAGTGCCACCGCTCTGCATGGGGTAAGTGGTCTGAGGTGTTGAAACGTAATTCAAAAGCCATTCACTTAGGTCTTACAGCTACGCCACGCAAACTCATTACAAGCAAAGAATTGCCGCCGGAAGAAATAGCAATCACCGCCAATAATTTCAATTATTTTGGCGAACCGGTATATGAATACACATTAGCCCAGGCACAGGAAGATGGTTATCTGGCTGCCTGCGAAATTGTAAAACGCAAAGCTGACATTGACAAAAGAGTTTTCACTAAGCAGGAAATACTGGATGCAAAAGTTGCCAATATTAAAACTGGGCAACCTTTAACTGAAGCTGATTTAAAACAAAACGAATACACGGGTAAGGATTTTGATGATGAACTTTTCTTTGAATGGCGTACACCTGCGATGTGCGATGATTTATTTCAACAGCTCATTGAAAATGGTGGGCCAGAACAAAAAGTAATCATCTTTTGCAACAGGGAAATACATGCCGATAGAGTAGTGATGTACATGAGTAACCTCTATACCAAATGGTGCAAGGAAAACAACCAGCCCATAAAAGATGATTATGCTTTTAAATGTATGGGTGGTCCCAATGGTGGGGCAGATAAAATAGAGCCCATGCGCGGCTCCGGTCATCGGGCTTTTATTGCCTGTACGGTTGATTTGCTGGAAGCCGGTGTAGACATAGAACGCTTAAATGCCGTTGTTTTTTTTCGCTACCTGAAATCGGCAATCAAGTTTTACCAGATGGTTGGGCGCGGCACAAGGATACACGAAGAAACGGAGAAGTATAAGTTTTGGTTGTACGATTATACCGGCGTTACTGATTTGTTTGGAACTGAGTTTATTTCTAAATACCGAAAACCCAAAGAAGGCAAATCTGGTAGCGGAACAGATGACGATGATGATGACGGCGGTGGTGGTGATATATCACCTGCCGTAGGTGAAGTACGTGGACATGCGGTGAAAATTACCCCCGAAGGTCGATACATATTGGGCAGCAGGGATGGAAAGGAAGTTGCCATTCCGGTGGATGTATACCGGGCAGAGATAATGCAACGGGTATTAAGTGAAGCTCATAACCTTGCGGATTTTAAACAACTATGGATTGAAACGCAAAAAAGGCGTTCGTTGATTAACCATATTCTGGAAGCCAACTTTTCGCCGGAAGTAATACAGGAAATAGATAAAATGAACGACTACGATCTCTTTGATTTCTTTAGCCACGCAGGCTATAAAGCGAAAGCCTTAAAACGTACTGAAAGAGGATTGCTGTATGTAGATGAAAACAAAACCTGGTTTGATGGCATAGATAAAAACGCAGCCACAGTTTTAAAAGCCCTGGGACATCAGTTTACCTTAGGCGGCACAGATGCTTTGGAAACACAATCGCTATGGGATGTGCCGGAAATAAAACAAGCGAAAGGTTTGGATGCATTAAGAAAATTAGGAAACCCTATTGATGTAATGAAAGATGCAAAAGGGAGGTTGTTTAGGATATGAAGTGGATTTCCGATAAGCTAGGTAACCTGACCGATATTATCAGTGGCTCTACACCGAGTTCAGAAGTAAAAGCCTATTGGGGCGGTGAACACGTTTGGATAACCCCGACTGATTTGGGCAAGCTTGAAGGGTTGTATATAACATCAAGCGAAAGAAAGCTGACTGGTGCGGGTCTGAAAAATGCAAGTCTTACCCTTATACCCAAAAACTCGGTAGTAATGTCTTCACGGGCACCAATTGGGCATTTAGGTATTACAACAACCGATATTTATACCAATCAAGGGTGCAAAAGTTTTGTGTGTAGTTCTAAGGTGGATGCTCTTTTCTTGTATTATACTTTAAAGCAACAAGTAAAGAAGATTCAATCGCTTGGTAGCGGTTCTACCTTTGCCGAAGTGTCCAAATCAATGCTGGAGGATTTTACAATTTCCTTTCCGGAGAAAATTACTCACCAAAAACAAATCGCTACAAATCTTAAAACTCAATTATCAGAAATTGAGAAAGCAAGAAAGGCTGCGGAGATGAAACAGCATGAGTTAAAAGCTATTTCGACTAAACAGCAACAAACAGTGTTAGATATTTTAGAAGATTTGCCTCGTGTTCCGCTTGATTATTACTTGGAAGGAATTGAAGCTGGAAAGAGCATTCAAACAACCGAATTGCTTGCGAAGAAAGATGAAGTTGGTGTATTGAAAGTTAGTGCAGTTAGTTGGGATAAGTTTCAGCCAGATGAGGCAAAAGCTGTCATTGGAAATTACAATCCACCTATAAAGCATCAGGTAAAAAAGGGGGACTTAATTATTACAAGAGCGAACACTTTGGAATTGGTTGGAGCTGTTGTTTTGGTAGAACAAGATTACCGAAACAGGCTTTTATCTGATAAAACACTCAGATTAAAACTGAAGCCAGATGAAATAATTCCTCAATATCTTTTATACATTTTAAAGTTGCCGGAGGCAAGGAAACATATAGAAGATAATGCAACAGGTTCAAGTAATTCTATGCGGAATATTTCGCAAAAATCAATCTGCACCATTCCTATACCACAGGCAGATGAAACATTGCAAAAGGAAATAATTGAACTGATGCAGAGCAACAGAGCAGAAGTGAAAAAGGTAGATGAAGCACTGAAGCTGATGTTGGAAGATTTGGATGTGCTACCCAATAAAATCCTTGACCAAGTTTTTAATGAATTTGAAAATGAGTAAAACGAAAGATAAAGTAAAGGCGGTAAAAAAGAGCAACGGCAAACAATCTAAAGCTATTGGTTCTACGCAATCGTTATCTTCTTATGTAAAGTCTATTTGCGATATTATGCGTCGCTCCAATTGTGCCAGTGCGTTGCAATATGTGCCGGAACTTACATGGATTTTATTCCTTCGTATTTTAGATGCACAGGAGCAAAAAGAAAGAGAAGAGGCAGAAGTGTTGGGCAATATTTATATGCCTGCGTTAGTAAGCCCTTTCCGCTGGCAGGATTGGGCAGCACCATACA
Source organism: Parasegetibacter sp. NRK P23 (assembly GCF_023721715.1). NCBI lineage: Bacteria > Pseudomonadati > Bacteroidota > Chitinophagia > Chitinophagales > Chitinophagaceae > Parasegetibacter > Parasegetibacter sp. NRK P23. The sequence continues at coordinate 715,907 of NZ_JAMDLG010000001.1, read as the reverse complement.
GCGATAAGCCGGGCCATCCCAAAACGGCAGATGGCAAACCGCAGGGCTGGAAACGGCAGGAGCTTTTTGCAAAAGGCGATAAAAAACTGTTCGATTTTATCAATAATGAATTATTGCCGCACCTGCATGGATTGGATATCGATAAGGCAACCGGGCAGCCAAACCCCAATGCCACACGTAAGCAACGCATCATTGGTCGTATTATGACGGCTGTAGAAAGAGTTCGTGTAGATAGTGAAACCAATTTGCGGGACATTCTGGATAAAGTGCATCAATTGCACACCGATAATGTGGACGATACACACTTTTTCACCTTGTCGCAGGTATATGAAGATCTGTTGCTGAAAATGGGTGAAAAAAACAGTGATGGCGGACAGTTCTTTACCCCTCGTGAAGTGATAAGGGCGATGGTGCTTACCATGAACCCTGAAACAGGTAAAACCATTTTTGATCCTTGCTGCGGTACCGGTGGTTTCTTGGCGGTAGTGTACGAATACTTAAATCAAAAATTAGGAAAGGATATAGCGAGTACCGATATTGATGTTTTAAAACACAATACATTTTTTGGTAAGGAAAAAGAAAACCTGGTCTTTCCTATCGCATTGGCTAATCTGGTCTTGCATGGCATAGATCAACCCAACATCTGGCACGGAAATACCTTAACCAACCGCCCTACTTACGGAGCATTGTTTGAAAATGCACCGTCTACTTTTGATTACATATTCACCAATCCGCCTTTTGGTGGCAAGGAAGGAAAGGATGCTCAGGACAGGTATTCCTATTCCACCAGTTCAACACAGGTGCTTTTTGTGCAGGATATTATTGCTCACTTATCGCATGAAGGAACTTGTGCTATTGTGTTAGATGAAGGGCTTTTATTCAGAACGAATGAAAGTGCCTTTGTTGAAACCAAACGTAAGCTGGTAGATGAATGTAATGTCTGGGCAATCATTAGTATGCCCGGTGGTGTATTTTCAACAGCCGGTGCCGGTGTAAAAACAAACCTGTTGTTCTTCACTAAGGGTAAACAGACCGATAAGATTTGGTACTACGATTTGTCGCATGTAAAAGTGGGCAAAAAAACACCAATGACTTTAGCCCATTTCGGATTTGATAAAAGCGGTAATGTTATTGAAGATAGTAAACTGCCAGCTACGCTTACCAGCGATTGGCTGGAAGATGAAGAAGTAAAAGATGAGGCATTCCCGACTTATGCAAAGATGCTTGCCAGTAAAAGTGAAAGCCGCTATTCCTGGACCATTGATTTTGCAGCACGTAGAGCCGAAGCGCTTGAAAAAATGCAGCCTTACAAAGACAATGCTGCAAAATTAAGAGAAGAAATTATTCCGCTGAAAGAGCAGCTAAAAGTTTTCAAAAAAGAGAAAAAAGATAAAGAAGAAATTAAAGCGTTAGAGCTACAAATTACAAGTATTGAAAAAGTCATAAAGGAGCAGGAAGCGATCATTTCAGATATTGATGCAAAAGTGTTTGATCTGAAAGCTGTAAATCCCAATGCAGTTGTTAAAACAGATACGAGAACTACTATTGAAGTAATTGAGAATATTGAAGCACAGGCAAAAATTATTGAAGATGCAATGAGTAATTTGAAGAAGATGCTTGATAAATCAGAAAAAGAAGCAATAAAACAGCAAACAAAAAATGGTGTACTTAATATGCCCAGTCGAACCCAATAACAGCGCAAATAAAAGTACATGCAGCACTTAAAAAAGAAGAAGTTTTTGATGCATTGAAATTGGGTGTGTTCATAAGTTTAATTCAGCAATATACGAGTTGTTTATATATGGAAAGACTAGCTCAGGGAGATAAAACTTACGGCTATTACGAATACGCTAAAGAACAGGAGTTTGAACAACTGATTGTTCAGCAAGCCAATCATATAGCAATAGTATTTACATAGACATTAAGAAACGAATCGGTGATAGTATTATCACCATCCCAGACGGCTACTTGATTGATTTTTTTCGAGGCCGAACCTCGTCTATTCATTATCGAAAAAGAGCTTTCAAGCCATGATCCTTATAAGCACGTTCACAGCTACCCAAATTCGCTATTTAATATAAAGCCAGTGGAAGAAGAATAAAGCCTTCTTGTTAGAACACTTAATAGCTCACCCCCCAAGTCTCTCCTAAATACCTCACCTTCTAAAATTCTTTAGTAGTTCCGAACTTTGGCTTATGCCGATGTCATCGGCAGGCGGGTAATTGGATCTGATCTTTTCCCGGCACGTTTTTTTTAGTCTTAGGAAGAATTGGTCATATTTCCTTACCTCAAAAAACGTGTTATGCTAACTAAAAACCACAAACACACCTTCTTAGCCGCTTTCGCAGGAATATCTCTTTTCCTCACCTCCTGCAAAGACGAAAACGAAAACCCCGGCGTGATCACCGATCCCGTTGAAACCAACGACCCCAATACAAGCTACCAGCCTGCATTTGAAGGACAAACAAGGGCAAACGGACTCAAAACCACCACCACCTATAATCCACGGATCATCACCAGTTCCCTCGATGCGCCCTGGGGCGTAGCTGCGCTTCCCGATGGAAGACTGCTGATCACCGAAAAAGCCGGCACCATGCGCATTGTTACGCAGGCGGGCCAGGTAAGCGCACCTGTAACAGGAATTCCCCAGGTGAACCCAGCCGGGCAGGGTGGATTGCTCGGACTTTGTCTAGATCCCGATTTTTCCAGCAACCGTATGGTGTATTGGGTATTCTCTGAACTCAGTGCCGGAGGAAATGTGACCGCGCTGGCCAAAGGAAGATTGTCTTCCGATGATTCCAGGATTGAAAATGCCACGGTCATCTACCGCGCAACGCCGGGTTATGTAGGTGCACTGCATTATGGCGGAAGGGTGCTGTTCGATAGAAGCGGACACCTGATCCTGAGTACGGGAGAACGCTCCGATCTCATCACAAGGCCGCAGGCGCAGGATTTGAATTCAGCGCTCGGTAAAATCATCCGCCTTACCAAAGATGGCAACTCCGCTCCTGGAAACCCATTCACAGCGCAAGCTGAAGCGCGTCCTGAACTTTATACTTACGGGCACCGCAATCCACAGGGATTGGCCATTCACCCCGTTACAGGTGATATTTGGTCAGGAGAACACGGTCCCCGTGGCGGTGATGAAATCAACCGGATTGAAGCCGGTAAAAACTATGGCTGGCCCGTTATCACGTATGGTATTGAATACAGCGGTGCTGTAATTGGGGACGGTATTCAGCAGAAAGAAGGGATGGAACAACCGGTGTACTATTGGGATCCCGTGGTTTCTCCAAGCGGCATGACTTTCTACAGCGGCAACAAAATCCCCGAATGGCGCAACAACCTTTTCATTGGCGCGCTGAGCGGTATGCACATCGTACGCCTCGCATTTGACGGCAACAAAGTAATTGGTGAAGAAAGATTACTCGTAAGCGAAAGGCAGCGCTTCCGCGATATCACGCAGGGACCGGATGGCGCATTGTATGCAGTTACCGACCAGGGCAGGTTGTACCGCATCAGCAACGATTAAACAACTGTATACCGGAAATTTTGAAGGATGCTGATATTGTGCTTAACTTCCCGCTTCAATTGTAACCTTTAGCAAATTCATTTTCATAAATGGCATCCGGAATTTTCGCTGTTCTCGACGATATCGCCGCATTGATGGACGATGTGGCTGTGGCAAGTAAACTGGCAACAAAAAAAACGGCAGGAATCCTGGGCGATGACCTCGCGGTAAACGCGGAGAAAGCTACAGGATTCCTTGCTTCCCGTGAACTCCCGGTGCTATGGGCCATTACCAAAGGTTCTTTGGTGAACAAGCTCATCATTGTACCGGTCGCTTTTTTATTGAGTTTTTTCTTCCCCGTCGCCATTAAAGTAGTATTGGTAATCGGAGGGATATACCTCGCTTATGAAGGGGTGGAAAAGATCGTCGAATTCCTTTTTCACAAAAAACACCAGGACAAACCTGCCGCAGAAGAAGTGGCGGAAGAAGGGTTGGAAGCTGAAAAGAAAAAAGTAAGGTCCGCCATCTCAACGGATTTCATCCTTTCCGTGGAAATCGTGATCATCGCGTTGGGAACGGTATTGGATAAACCGCTCACCACACAAATTTTGACCGTCTCCGTTGTCGCGTTTATCGCTACTGTTGGCGTGTACGGTATCGTGGCGCTTATTGTACGCATGGACGATGCCGGGCATAAACTGATCAAACGTTCGGGCGACAAAGGCTTCCTCGCTAAAATGGGGAACCTGCTGGTGCGCGCCCTTCCCGTGATCATCCGTTCGCTGGCCGTAATAGGCACCCTCGCGCTGGTCCTGGTTTCCGGCGGCATCTTCGTACACAATATCGATTACCTCCACCATGTACTTCCAGGCGTACCTTCCATGATCAAAGAGATCATGTCCGGATTGATTGCCGGGCTTATTGCGGTATTGCTGGCAACTGCCGGTAAGAAACTCTTTTCAGCCGTAAAGAAGTAGCAAAAAACAATCGAAGTACTGGACAGGCATTTTCAGTGGATGGTTGGGATATCCTGAACAAAATGGTTTTCCAGCCTGAATAACTTAACTTTAAGCAGATCGCTTTTTACTGAAATTCATTAGTTGTCGTTAGGCTTAAAAATTGATTTGTAGCGCAAACCATCATCTAAACCAAACAGGTATGCGTACACTATTTTGCTTGCTGCTTCTTGTCATTACCATGTCCGCTTCCTCACAGGAAACGAAATCTATTCTTTTTGAAAAGGTGCGTGTCTTCAATGGCCGTTCCGCTGTTGTTTCCGAACCCATGTATGTGCTGGTCAACGGAAATACTATTCAGAAAATCAGCGCCGTTCCTATCGATGTGGCCACTGATGCGGTGAAGATAAACGGAGAAGGAAAAGTGTTGATGCCGGGGCTCATAGATGTGCACGTGCACCTCACATTCGGCGCGCTGTCCAAAAAGGACATGCTTTCACCTGAAACCACGGAAGCCATGTTGATGCAACGGGTAGGGATATCCGCTGAAAAAACATTGTTGCGTGGTTTTACCAGTGTGCGTGATGTAGGCGGTCCGATTTTCCCCCTGAAAGCCGCTATAGATCAGGGAAAAATTAACGGGCCGAGAATATGGCCCTCGGGCGCGACCGTTAGCCAGACTGCAGGCCATGGGGATTTCCGAACACCCGATGAGCGTTCCCGCCGCTTCTTCGGGGAAGCTTCCATGGCGGAAAAGTACAACGCTACCTTTATCGCCGATGGGCGGGATGAAGTACTTACGGCCGTCCGGGAGAACCTGCGTTTCGGCGCCAGCCAGATCAAAGTGATGGCCGGAGGCGGCACGTCATCCGCTTATGATCCCGTGGATGTTACCCAATACACTTTAGATGAGATGAAAGCCGCTGTGGAGGCCGCCGGCGACTGGGGTACCTATGTTACCGTTCATGCCTACACGCCAAAGGCGGTACAACGGGCCGTGGAAGCCGGTGTGAAATGTATAGAGCACGGTCAGTTGCTGGATGAATACACTTTAAGACTCATGGCGAAGAAAGGCGTATGGCTCAGTCTACAAAACCTTGTGGAAGATACGCCCGATATGGATCCGCAACGCAGGGAGAAACGCAAACCGGTGATTGAGGGCCAGGAAAAGATTTGGCCGCTGGCGAAAAAGCTGAAAGTAAAACTCGCCTGGGGTACCGATTTTCTCTTCGAACCCGAGCTGAATGAAAGGCAGAACGAATTCATCCTTCGGTTGAAGAAATGGTTCACCACCGCGGAAATACTGAAAATGGTGACGCACGATAACGCGCAACTGCTGGCGCTGTCCGGGCTAAGAAGTCCGTATGCCGGTAAACTGGGCGTGGTGGAAGAAGGCGCCCTGGCCGATCTGTTGCTGGTGAATGGGAATCCATTAGAGGAGATTGAACTTATCGCCGATCCGGCGAAGAACTTCCTTGTGATTGTAAAAGATGGAAGGATGTATAAGAACATGCTTCAGCAATAGTGGTATGCGCTGCCCCGTTTTTTTCTGCGTGTGGCGAAAAGGGCTTAGGCCTTCCAACTGCCGGACTTTTTTATCACATGAAAAGTTCAGTTTATTCCTGTCGCAATCGCCCCGGAATTTGTCTTTATTCCGTCCATATTTTACCTGCCGTTCTCCCTACATTTGTATCCTTCACCCAATAAAACATTCAACATGATTATCAACCCTTATCTGAATTTCGATGGCAACGCGGAAGAAGCTTTCCGCTTTTACCAATCCGTTTTCGGCGGCGAACTTTTTGTGCAGAAAATGAGCGCCGCTCCCGGTATCGAAGGACTTTCCGAAGCAGAAAAGAACCGCGCGATGCACGTATCGCTGCCGGTTGGTAACGGACAGTACCTCATGGCCTCCGATTGCTTACCCTCCGCAGGACACGTACTTACCGTAGGCAACAACAACTACATCTCCGTTGCACCCGACAGCAGGGAAGAAGCCGACCGCCTTTTCAACGGACTTTCAGCCGGTGGAAAAGTTGAAATGCCCATGGCAGATATGTTCTGGGGCGATTATTTCGGCTCCTTCCAGGATAAGTTCGGCGTATGCTGGATGATCAATTTTACGAATCCGAAGTAACCTCACCCGCCCCTCTCCCCTGGGGAGAGGGGCAATGTTTATCGTAACCGAAATGATTGGTGGTAGTAGGGAGCTTTTCTTTGGGTGTTTTTGTAATGCGGTGTTTATCTTGGATACTTCAATTAAGCCTTACGAATTTCTTGCTTTCGCCACTCATCAATGCTTCGCGCCTTTGCGTCTCCGCAAGAGAATTATCCTCCAATGTAACGTCCTGAATTATCTCTTCCAAAACAGCCGTTCCGGTAAAAGTTCTTCCCTTAAATCCACTCCCCACCAATAAACGCATGGCGTATAAAATATCTTTCTTTAAAAATCCTCTATAGCTATCCAATAAAATCATCTTCGTTAATAAACTCTTCCTATAAATCTACTCCTTACCAATCCATGCGTGGGATCTCCAATACCTCTCCTTACAATTCTCTAAGCTTTCACAAAAAAACGCTCCCCAAAAAAGTTTTGCGCATAAACCTATGCTCTAATCAACGCGTGGCGTTCCCAGTATCTTCCATCAAAAATCATCGCAAAAAACCATCTTCCCCTAAAAGTTCTGCCCCAAAACCGACTCCCCACTAATCAACGCGTGGCGTCGTAGGCGTTGCGAGTTGCGAAGTAATGGTGAGAAAATATTCCCCCAGCTAACTGCACACCCAACCACTCTTTGCGTCTGCGAGGAACGAAGCAGTGCTCCATTGCGTCTGCGACGTGCACAGCACAAAGCAGTTTGCGTGAAAAACTATCCTAAAACCAATCCTTAAAGCGCTCCGCCCACTACCGCAGTAGCTCCCATGTTAAGTTTTCATTAACTAAATGTTACCATTCGTTTAATTCAGTGTGACCAAATCATTACTTTAATGTTAAGTCCTGAATTTTGCCCCGCTACGAACGAACAAATTTTAGTACTTTAAAACTCTTTACTTTGACTATCAGGACCTTATGGCTGCTGATCGTAATGATCACGGCTGTTAGCCCCTTGAAAGCGGCTGCAATATTCCCGGACACGCTCCAGTTGCCCGACCGTTGGCTACAACCAGCCCCGACTTCCGAACCTGAAAAGAAATGGTACGAACGCATTAACCTGCGGGGCTACGCCCAGGTTCGTTACAACCGTTTGCTGGAAACCAACAGCAAGCTGGGTTGTGAACAGTGCGACAAATCCTGGGGAGAAAACGGTGGCTTTTTTATCCGCCGGATACGCCTCATCTTCTCCGGCCAGATCACGAAGAACATCTCCTTTTACATCCAGCCGGATTTTGCCAGCAGCGCCGCCTCAGATAAACTGCATTTCGGCCAGATACGCGATGCTTATTTCGATATCGGTCTCGATTCCCTCAACGAATTCAGGCTTCGTATCGGGCAAAGCAAAGTGCCTTATGGTTTCGAAAATATGCAATCCAGCCAGAACCGCCTTCCCCTCGACCGCCACGATGCTCTTAACAGTGCCGTGGCCAACGAACGCGATCTCGGACTCTTTTTCTACTGGGCGCCAAAAGAGAAAAGGGAACTTTTCAGTGACCTCGTCAGTTCCGGCCTCAAAGGTTCAGGCGATTACGGCGTATTCGCTTTCGGCGCGTACAACGGACAAACGGCGAATAGTCCGGAAATGAACAATTCCCCGCACATCGTAACGCGTTTCTCTTACCCGATGAAAGTAGGCAGACAAATCATTGAACCCGGCATACAGGCGTACACCGGTAACTACACCATGCCGCGCTCCAATGTAAGTGCGGAGGCCAAAGCTCCTTCAGAACTGCGTTTCAAAGACGAGCGGGTGGCGGGTACTTTCGTTATGTACCCCAAACCGTTCGGGATACAGACGGAATACACTTTTGGCCGGGGTCCTGAATACAATAAAGTAACCGACAGCATCGAAACACAGTCATTGCAGGGTGGATACATTCAACTGATGTACCAGATCCGTGGAAAGAAGCACATCGCATTTCCCTTTGTGCGCTACCAATACTACGATGGCGGTAAAAAGCACGAGCGCGACGCCAGAAGTTATACCGTCCGCGATCTGGAGATCGGCATCGAGTGGCAGCCTGTAAAATATTTTGAACTGGTGGCCATGTACGTGATCTCAAACAGGCGCTATGAAGATGCGGCACTTCCCGAGAACCACCAGGTGGGCAACCTCCTCCGTTTGCAAGCCCAGGTAAATTTCTAGGTGTTTACACGGTACCCGGTGGCACAGCTATAGCGGTGCCACCGGGTACCGTTAAAAAACGGTATTTTTGGAGCATCTACGAACGGATAGGCTTTGGTAAGGCTATAAATGATGCAGAAATACCACGACGATAGTATTCTTTTGGACGCTTTGAATAAGGGGGAGGAACAGGCCGTGCGCCATCTTTTTCACTTGTATTATCCTTCCCTCAGGTATTTCGCTACGGGCATCGTGGTCCATACCCAGGAAGCGGAGGATATCGCGATCAGGGTTTTCCAGAAGTTCATCGAAAAAAAGTCCGGCTTTTCATCCATTCCCGCCATTCGTTCTTTCCTGTATACTTCGGTCAAAAATGCCGCCATCGACTTCCTCCGTAAAGAGCACACCCGGTTGAAAAAAGCGGAAGAGATCGGTTACCTTGTCACGGTTTCAGAAGAAATAGAAGATGAAAAAATGTTGGAAGCAAAGGTGCTTCAACTGATCTATGAAGAGGTGGAACGCCTTCCCACGCAATGTTCCATCATTTTCAAGGCGTATTTTTTTGAAGGAAAAGACACTGCTTCCATCGCTTTAGCAATGGGGCTTAGTCCGCAGACGGTGCTCAACCAAAAATCAAAAGCCATTGCGCACCTGCGCTCCTTTATCAGGAAACAGGGTGTTATTCCTGCGGTAGCCTACGGATTTATCGTATCGTTAGTTGCGCGGGGTGGGTGAAAATCTTTTGAGATGCCCAGTGTTTACACCGATAATAAGTTCCCGGGGAATAATTGTTTCGGAAGCGATAAACTTATCGTGATTGGAAAACCGGTGCCACCGACGTTGTTTTCCCCTTCGCTCCTCCGTTAAAATACTTGCACGCAAACTGGTATTTCTTATCTGCGAAATGAAGAAAAAACTGATCAACGTAGCATCGTCTATCTTTCCTAATACCACACGCAAACAAACGCGCCTCTCCCCGGAGAGGGGATGGGGGTGGGGCTTCTCCGGCAATAAATGCTGAAAAAAAAACTTTCTCTTACCAATGGTTAAACCTTTAGCTGCCCCGTTCTAACCATAATCCTTGCCTGTAATACAAGTTTGTTATGCCAGAATTGATGGAATTGGATCGTTTGATCCTGAAATATTTATCGGGAACCCTTACTGAACCGGAGGAGGAATATCTTTTTCGTTGGAGAGATGCGTCTCCGAAGAACGGGGAAACCTTTGCGCGCCTTACCAGCAAAGAATGGCTGGCGGATGCTTTGGAAAAAATGAATGCCTCCGGAGAGGCTGCCGCCTGGGAAAGGTTGCGTGCATTGGAGCGGGGCACTTCCGCGAAAGTGGTTCCCTTCAGGAGAAGGTTTGGGGCTGTGGCCGCAGCAGTAGTTCTTTTCATCAGCATTGGAGCCGGTATCTGGTGGTTCACGCGTCCTGTTGAGAAACATGAACTGGCGCAGGAGCAAAGGTTCCGCAACGATGTGCCGCCGGGAAAAGAAGGTGCCTACCTCACGCTGGCGAATGGAGCAAAAGTATTATTGGACAGCATGGGAAATGGTTTATTGAAAGGCCAGTCGGAAGCAGGAATCCGGAAAGATGGCGGGCAACTGACTTATGAAGCGGTGGTGGGCGAAATTGTGCAGCACACCCTTTCCACGCCCAAAGGAAGAAAGTTCCGGCTGGTATTGGCCGATGGTACCGTGGTGTGGCTGAACGCTGAATCTTCGATTACTTTCCCAACGGCGTTTGTGGGAAAATCAAGGGAGGTCAGTATTTCGGGAGAAGCATATTTCGAAGTAACCAAAACAGGGAAACCATTTTTCGCGCACATGGATGGTATGAAAGTAGAAGTATTGGGCACGCGTTTCAATATGATGAATTATAACGATGGCGGATCAGTAAAAGCAACATTGGTGGAAGGCTCGGTACAAGTGGAAGCACGGGAGGGGAATAATCTTATCGTAACCCAACTGGTTCCCGGAAGCGAAATGGTGCTCGAAAACGAAAAGGTGAATGTGCAAGATGCCGATATTGAAGGAACCCTTGCCTGGACCAACGACCTGTTCGCTTTCAACGATGCAAACATCAGGCAGGTGATGCGCCAATTGGAGCGCTGGTACAATATTGAAGTGGTGTACGAAGAAAAGGTGGAAAAACACTTTACGGGAACCATTCCCATGAACGTGAACATCTCTACCGTACTGAAAGTGCTGGAGCTGACGAAAGGCGTGAAATTTCTGGTGGAAGGAAGAAAAGTGACCGTGATGAGCAACTGAGTCTCTGCAATGCCGGACCGGTAAAAATGCCGGAAGTGGTGGAACACTTCCGGCGGCGTTTGAGCCGGTTTGATGCGTTCGATACATATCAACTAAAACCCAAACACTGCAAAAGTATGAAATTGACTTTGCAAGGGGGCTTTTTGCGCCGCAAATATCGCCTCCTCAACCAAACACTGCTGATTTTGAGATTGAACTTCGTAAGATCCCATCGCACCATCAGCAAAACAACTGTTATCGCGATGAAACTGACCACCGCCCTCATTTTGTTCGCGTGCCTGGAACTGAGCGCTTCGGGAAATGCCCAAACGATCACGCTTTCCAGGGAAAAAAGCCCGCTCGAAAAAATCTTCCGCGACATCCGGAAGCAAACGGGGTACAATTTCGTGTACACCAGCGACATGCTCCGCAGAACAAAAAATGTTTCCGTTCATGTGAAAGACATGCAACTGGATGATTTTCTGAAAGCCATCTTCAGGGATCAGCCCGTCACTTATTATTCCATCGACGACAAAATCATCGTACTCCAGCCTAAAGTGGAAGTAGTGCCCACCGAAGGAGAAGAGCGCTCTCCCTACGTGGTAGTGGCGGGTCACATTTCAGGTGAAGAAGGCAGGCCGCTGCAAGGTGTTTCCGTTCGGAACCAGCGTACAAAAGAAGTGAAAGTGACCGATGTAAATGGTGATTTCTCCATGGATGTAGAGGTGAACGATATGTTGGAATTCACTTTCGTAGGCTACAAAAAAGTTGAGCAGCGCGTGAGGGCCATCGGGAAGATTAACCTCCAGATGGAAATTGAGGCCACTGAACTGGCCAGCTCCGTTGTAATTGGTTACGGCTCCGTAAAAAGAAAAGACCTTACCGGTTCCGTTGCTTCCGTAAACCCCGATGAAATCCGTGATGTGCCTTTTATGACGCTGGATGCCGCACTCGTTGGCAAGGCGCCTGGTCTGCAGGTGACAAAAGCCGACGGTTCCCCGGGCGGTGCCGTCCGCATCCGCATCAGGGGCGGGTCCTCACTGATCGGGGCCAACGATCCATTGTACATTATCGACGGCGTTCCCGTACTCGTGGAAAATAAATATGTAGGTGTAACGGATATGACCAACCCCATCGAAAACTTTGGCGGTGAAAATGCCCGTAACTCCAGCATCTCCGGGTCTTTCTCGCGTGGACTCAATAACCTTGCTGGGTTGAACCTGGAAGATATCGAGACCATCGATATCCTGAAAGATGCTTCGGCTACCGCCATCTACGGGGCCAAAGCTGCGAACGGCGTGGTGATCATCACCACCAAAAAAGGGAAGCTGAACCAGAAGCCCGTGCTCGAAATGAATTATTACGCCGGCTTCAGTAAGGCGCGCCGCGAAAAAGTGCTGAACGCGGAGCAATACAAAATGCTGATGCTGGAAGCCGCCACCAACAGGGTGCAGGAGGACCAGCGTTTGAACCGTCCCGTGAATGGTGTCGCCAGTGCATTGGTGAACAACCCCGCGTTGCTGGGCGATGGCTCCGTGGATACCGACTGGCTGGGCATGATTCTTCGCACGGGCATCACGCAGAACGCGAACCTCTCGGTAAGAGGTGGCGGTGCGGGATCGAGGTATTATACTTCCCTCGCTTATTCTAATCAGAAAGGGGTATTGCTGGGCACGGATTTCAGCAGGATCGCAGGAAAGGTGAGCCTGGATAACGAAATTACCAGCAAACTCCGGGTGATCACCAATATGGATTATGCTTTCTCTACTACTGATATCACCAACGGTATTTACAATAGCGCGATGATGGCGCCACCCATCTTCAAGCCCTACAACGACGACGGCTCCTTCACCAATTTCGACCAGCGCTTCGCCACGCTCACACCGGTTGGCGCAGGCTCCGATTTCGGTATTCAGAACCCGATCGCCATGGCCACGGCCATCAACCAGGGAAAAAACATCACGGTACTGGGATCGCTTTCCGCAGAGTACGATATCCTGAAAGAACTCAAATTCAAGTCAACGGTTTCCATCAACTACAGCAATTACCGCCAGCGCAACTATATTCCCAGCTACCTGGAGATCGCCAACCCCAACAGCCAGGGTGGAACATCATCCAGCGGCGGCGTAGGTTCGCAATCGAACAGCACTACAGCCAACTCTTTCTTTGAGAATACACTTACCTGGGACAAACAATTCAACAACGACCATCGCCTGAACCTGTTGGGTGGTACTTCCTGGGAGAAATACACCACTGAATTTTTCTCGGCTGAAGGTCGTGGTTATCCCAATGATGATTTCCTGAACAACCTGAATTCCGCGGCTATCCCCACACGTGTGCAGGGGAGCAGTCCTTCCGGCGAATACTCCCTGCTTTCCTTTTATGTGCGCGCCAACTATGCATTGAAAGAAAAATACCTTTTCACTTTCACCGGCCGTAACGATATCTCTTCCAAATTCGCACCCGGTAAACAGGCCGCTTATTTCCCTTCCGGCGCCGTGGCCTGGCGGATTTCCCAGGAAAACTTCATGAAAGATGTGAAGTGGGTGAATGACCTGAAAATAAGAGCCAGTATAGGGTTTACCGGATCACAAAGTATTGGCAACTACCTGTACAGGTCGTTGTACACCCCCAACGCTTATGCGGGAACCAGCGCTTTCATCCCCACACAACTGGGTAACGACGGTATTGAGTGGGAAAGAACATTGCAAAAGGACCTCGGACTGGATTTCGTATTGTTCAACAACAGGCTCCGCGGCACTTTCGGTTACTATGAAAAGAATACAGACGGCTTGCTGCTCAACATGACCACGCCACCCAGCTACGCCTACGGAAGTGTGATCATGAACATCGCGAAAATCCGCAACAGCGGGCTGGAACTGGAACTCAGGGGCGATATCGTGAAGTCGAAGGATTTCAACTGGAACATGGCCTTCAACATCTCCGGCAACAGGTCCAAAGTATCTGAGATTCGTGGTGGTCCCTTCTCTAATCCCAACGACAGGAACGCGCTTAACCTCGGCACCAGCATCGTGCGGGAAGGCGATCCACTTGGACTCATCTACGGCAGGGTGGCCATCGGCATCGCGCCTACCCTTAAAGATGCGCAGGACTATATGAACGCAGTGTACTTCGCCGGGTTGTTCAATCCCTATTTCAACGCCGGAGACATGAAGTTTGACACATCCCTCCTCACACAGGTGGGAAGCGTTCGTTACCTCCAATACAAACAGGATGTGATCGGCAACATGAACCCCAAGTTCTATGGCGGTATCACGAATACTTTCTCTTACAAAAACTTCAACCTCACCACGCTGTTCAATTTCACCTACGGCAACGATATCCTGTTCCAGGCCGATGTGCGCGACAGAAGCATGAACAACGCCTACAACAGAGGTGTTCGTATCCTTGACCGGTGGACCGCTGATAACCCAAGTGATACGCGCGGAAGGCTCATGTACGGATTGAGTGAATTCATGAGTAACTATAGTGTTTATGACGGTTCTTTCATCAAACTCAAATCCCTCACCTTTGGTTATGACCTGCCCCGTAAAGCAGCGGATGCAGTTGGATTACGGAGCGCGAATTTCTATCTCTCCGCCACCAACCTCTTCCAGATCACCAATTATCCCGGTTTAGATCCTGAAGTAAGTGATGATCCCAGAAGCATCATCGGCGGCGGACGAGACCTCAGCATGTACCCCACCACCAGGGAACTGACACTCGGTGTAAGAATTGGTCTTTAATCAAAAAACAAACTGCAATGAAATCAACATACATCATATCTTATTTAATGGTTGGGGCGTTTGCGCTGGGTGCACTCAGTTCCTGCAAAAAGCAACTCAACGCTTTGCCTTCCCAGGCCGTAGTAGACGCTACTGTAGTGGTGGACCAGAAAAGCGCCGAGATCGCACTGAACGGCGGCTATTACAGATTGGCCAATGCGGGCACAACACTGTCCGCGCAAAGTACAAGGTGGTCGAATACCCACGAAGTAACGCCCGCGATGCTTGCCGGATGGATGCAGTACGGCTTCGGGCCGGTAAACTTCCAAACGCATACGTACACGCCTGCTTCAACCGGCGACTGGGGTTATGCGTATGGCGTATTGAATGCCGTTAATGGCACCATCGCCGGAGTGGAAGCGCTCCCTGAATCCGCGTTTAGCGGAGACCGCAAGAAGGAGATGCTCGCAGAAGCCCGTTTCCTGCGTGCTTATGCCCATTTCTTCCTGCTCTCCTATTTTGGAGAATGGTACACCTTAGACAGCAAACATGGTGTGATGATGCGGAAAGAGCCGCTTACCTTCAACAACGGCTCCAATGCTACCCGCAGTACCGTGAAAGAAAGCTATGATTTTATCCTGGAGGATATTGACTATGCCATAGCGAACGGCCCGGTGAACAGGCCGGTTTACTACGCCAATAAAGCCGCGGCCCAGGCGCTCAAACTGCGCGTGTTGATCAGCCGCGGGCAACAGGCTGACTATACCGAACTCATCTCTATCGCCAATACGCTGATCGGTAATCCAGCTTACGCGCTGGAGACCAACCTGAAGGACCTTTTCTTAACCAAAGGGCTTACGAGTAAGGAAGTGATATTCGGAGTCACCCCTTATACCAGCCAGGTCGGAAAGAAAGCAACCTATGAATTCGTGCAATCCAGTGTGTACATTGCCACCAAGGCGTTCAAAGATCTGCTGGCGAATGATCCCCGTGGTACCTGGATGCTGCGCACTACGCCGGCAGGCGTGAGCACCATGATTAAGGATTCTTCCTACATGAACAAGTTCACCGGCCCTAAATACGAAGACGTATATGTGTTCCGCCTTACTGAAGCTTATCTTCTTAAAGCCGAGGCGATCGTCCGCTCCAATGGAAGTTTAACCGAAGCGAAGAATATCCTGAAAGAAATCATGGGACACGCTGGCGTAACGGATTTTTCCGCTGTGGACAACGCCGTTACGAAAGATGAAGTGCTGTACCAGATCTACCTAGAGTTTTCCCGGAACATGACCGCGGAAGATGGTATCGAATGGTTCGCCCTGCTCCGCCTCCCCTTCGAAAAAGTGCTAGAGATTAGGCCTACGATCCTTACCAGGGAACGCCGTATTCTGCCCATCCCCGCCACAGAGTTCCAACTGAACCCCAATATCGGTGACCAGAACCCCGGTTACCCCAAACAATAGAATTAAATACGGGGCCGTACCGCAAAAACGGCCCCGTATTTGAGCAAAAGGGATGATGACGTATAAAAAACTCTTGCAAATGAACCGGTCCTTGCGTCCTGCGAGAAACGAAGCAGGCCCCCTTGCGTTGCGAACTGCGAGGAACGAAGCAGGAAGCAATCGCGTGAATCAAAAATACCTCAAATGAAAAAAGTATTCAGCCTCGTGGTCTCCGCCTGTATAACCCTTGCGGCCACAGCACAGAAAAACAATGTTTTCGTAAAAGCCACCATGCCGGGTATCCCTGCTGGCGAGTGGGTTTATTACAATGGCATGAACGGAAACCTGCGCGACTCCGTTCAGCCCGATGCCAAAGGTTTCAACATCGCCATGCATATTCCTGAAGGGGAAGGTGATTTTTATATGATTAGTATCGGAAAATTACGTGCTGGCTCCGGAGAAGGAAAGCTGATGATGCTTTTCCTCGAAAAAGGAACAGTGCAGATCAAAAGTAGCAGCGCGTCCTTTAAAGATGCGGTGCTATCCGGCGGAAAGGATGCCGCTTATTACAACGCGTTTCAGAAAAGAGAGCGGGTTCGGGGGCTGAATGAACTGCAGCAGGAACTGATGGATGCCCAGTCTAAAGGAGATACCGCTTTCATGAACAGGGGAATGGCCCGTTACCGCCAGCTGAACCAGGAACAGCGTGAAATGGATATGAAGTGGTTCGCGAATAATGCCGGTTCCACGGCGATCGTGTATCCTGTATACCAGTCGTTAAGAAGTATGGTTCCCTTGAATACAATGGATTCCCTCTTTCAACTGGCGAAGCCTTCGGCAAAGAATAACCTGGTGGTGAAAAAAATTGAACACAGCATTAAAACGGATAAACTCACGGGTATTGGCCGGACTGCACTGGATTTCGCTCAAACGGATACCGCCGGGAAGCTGGTGTCGCTGAAGGATTTCCGCGGGAAATACGTGCTGGTGGATTTCTGGGCCAGTTGGTGCGTGCCCTGCCGCATTGAGAACCCGCATGTGGTAAGCGCCTTCCAGCAGTACAAGGATAAAAACTTTACCGTGCTCGGTGTTTCTTTCGATATGCCTGGTAAGCACGATAAATGGGTGCAGGCTATTCACGACGACCAACTCTACTGGAACCATGTTTCCGACCTGAAATACTGGGATAATGCGGCTGGAAGGTTGTATGATATCAGATCCATTCCGTCCAATGTACTCATTGATGCGAACGGCATCATTGTGGGAAAAAACCTTCGGGGTGAAGCGCTCGATAAAAAATTGCACGAACTGCTGGGGGAGCCTGCGCTTGCGAAGAATACTTTCATCATCAAAGGAAATGTGACCGGAACAAAAGGAACTACCTGGTTTCATATTTCGTATGATGGCCCGGATGGCAAAATCGTAAGAGACAGTGTGAAGTTGTTCTCCGGCGCTTTCGCTTATATCGGAAAGGTACAGCAGCCCACACAGGCTTACATCTATTTTAAAGGTGAAAACGAGCAGCGGGTAGATTTCAGCGCCTACAAATCTGTATTTGTAGAGCCAGGTGTTTCTGAATTAAAAGGCAATACCGGAGACGTGAAGTCACTGTCTCTGAAAGGTGGTACGGTGCAGGCTGAAATGGAAGCTTTTGAAAAACTGACAGCGCCTTACAAAGCAGGTGTTGCGCCATTGAATGAACGGTACAATGCCGGGAATTTGGCATACATCGATGCTAAAAAAGCAGGCGCCTCAGAAGAAACATTGGAAGAACTGAAATTGAAGCTGGAGCATATACGCGACAGCATGCAGCCTTACAACCAGAAGACTCGTGAGGCCAACCTGGCCTATTTCAAATCGCACCCTGATTCTTATATCACGCTATCGCAACTGCGTTTTTACACCAGCAGCATGCGTGTGGAGGAAGCCGAAGCGATCTTCTCGAAGATGACACCGCAAATGAAAGCCTCTCCACAGGGAAAAGAGATCGCGAAGGAAATCGCCAACATGCGTTCCGGTTCTCCCGGGAGTATGGCTACGAACTTCTCCGGAATGGACATTACGGGTAAGCCTCTTAGCTTAACGGATTTCCGTGGTAAATATGTGCTGGTCGATTTCTGGGCAAGTTGGTGTGTTCCTTGTCGCAAAGGCAATCCGCACCTGCTCCAGTTGTACAGCAAATACAAAAAGAAAGGTTTCGAAATCATTGGTGTTTCAGATGACGACAGCAACCATGAAGCCTGGAAGAAAGCTGTTGAAAAAGATGGCATAGGCGTTTGGAAGCATGTGCTCCGTGGGCTGAAAAGAACACCCGATGGCGGTTTCGATCGTTCCGAAGATAAATCCGAAGCCTATGGTATCCACAGCCTTCCCACCAAAATACTAATCGATCCGCAAGGCAAGATCGTTGGCCGCTATGGCGGTGGCGGAGAGGACGATGGAGCCATGGATAAAAAACTTGCTGAAGTCTTTAAATAGGAGCAGGGTTAAAGAAGGTATCATCAACAAGAGCCTCCGCGGACAGGCATTGCACCAGAAATTAGAAGAAGTACTAAACTGCTTTTCGCGTATAAAGCAATCCCGGACAAAAATAAAAGCCCCCCTTCCACCGGAACGGGGCTTTTTTATTTTGTATCCCATTGCAATAAATACTTTTTGTAAATGATTATCCGTTAATTCGTTCAGTGGATCACCGCACTGGCGTAAAGGATTTCCCTTAACCGGTAAAAGTGTTTCCATGTCCTAAGTATAAACCCCTAATACCTCAATATGAAGAACCGGATTTTTACGCCGCTTGTAAGTGCATGCTTTGCAGGTTTATTTTCTCTTTCCCCGGGCGGACTTTTTGCCCAGACAGTTCCATCCATTACAGCCATTACGCCTTCAGCAGCATCTATCGGTAGTTCGGTAACCATTGATGGTGCGGATTTCAGTACAACGATTTCAGACAATGTGGTTTGGTTTGGCGGAGTGAAAGCTACAATCACAGCAGCTACAGCTACTTCCCTGACGGTAACGGTACCTGCGGGGGCCGGGCCGGTGGTGCGTGTGTATACATCCGGACTTTCAACGCAAAGCCTTGTACGTTTTGTATATACTTTTCCGGGAACGGAACCATTGGCGGGTGCTAACTTCGGGAGCGTAACATCTTCGCAGAGTTATGTGGTAAAGAACGGAAGTTACACCGGTCTTGACCTTCACTCCCTCGCGAACCTGAAATTCGCCGACCTGGATGGAGATGCTAAACCCGATCTTATCTGCGGGAGAATGGGGACTTACGTGCAGCACAATACATCCACACCCGGAACCATTTCACGCGGCACCTTAAATGGAAGCACCGTGGAAGGCGCCAGTTTTGAAGCCGGATTTGGCGGGGGAGGTGTTCAGGGGTATTTGTCTGAGCTGACCACCTACGGCACCAATGCCGCGCGGGAAGGTGAAATTGATTACGGAGATGTGGATGGCGATGGTAAAATAGATATTGTTTCCAGTGTTTACCGTCCTTCCAATACTGATCGTATATCCGTTTTCAGGAACATTACATCAACACCGGGATCGTTGAACGCGAGCAACTTTGACGCACCCGTTGTGTATGGTACCAGCGGAAGATGGGCGAGAATGGTGCGCCTCGGTGACCTGGACAACGATGGCAAAATCGATATCCTCGTAAGCACCAGCGGTGGCGGTGGTATGATATTCCGGAATACCTCCACGCCCGGTACCCCCAGTTTTGCCGCTGCGGTAGAACCCGGACTAGGTTTGGGAGAAGGCTTTATCGAAATATCCGACATGGATGGCGATGGGAAAAACGATATCGTAACCCGCGGTTGGGGTGGCGATGTGGTGCGCGTATTGAGAAACACTTCTTCCGGCCCTGGCGTATTCAGTTTCTCGGCTGCCCAGAGTTTTGCGGTAGAATCCGGTGTTTCCAGTTTTGATATCGGCGACCTGGACGGTGATGGTAAAACAGATGTGCTGGCATTCGGCAGCTCTGGAAAACTATTTATCCTCCGCAATACCTCCACATCGGGCACGGTCGCTTTCGCGACTTATTATACCATTACCACCCACACTGGAAACGTGCAGGACGCCGCTATGGGCGACCTGGATGGCGACGGGAAAATAGACATCGCGCTGAATGATGGCGGCTACATCATGTATGTTATAAAAAATACTTCTACGCCCGGCAGTCTGAGCTTCGATCCTTACGAAGCGTTGAACCCTTCCGGAGGAATGAGCCAGTACGCATCCGAAATCGCGATCCAGGATATAGATGGCGATGGAAAGAACGATGTGGTGGGCCTTTCCACTTACAGCAACGGGATACATTTCTTCTCTAACGAAACCAGTTCAACGCTGCCCGTGAACTGGCTCGGCTTTACCGCGCATTCCAGGAACAACGGCGTGCAACTGAACTGGACCACCGCCTCAGAAAAAGACAATGCTTACTTTGAAGTGGAAAGAAGTACACAGCAGGCCCGGGGCTTCCAACCGGTGGGACGTATAACCGGCGCACTAAACAGCAACGGCCAACAACGGTACGATTGGTTCGATGCCACCGCTCCTGAAACAACCTTATGGTACCGCATCAAACAGGTGGATGCCGATGGCGGTAGCACCTACAGTACCATCGTGCGCGTAAACAGGTTGCCGGGTATACAACTGGAACTTTCTCCCAATCCCGTTTCCAACCAGCTTAGAATTACCATCCCGGTTGCAGGAAACAGTACAATGGACCTCCGCATTCATGATACGCAGGGAAGAATACTGTTGCAGAAAAAGATCAGCACGGGAACTTCATTCATCGATTGTAAAACATGGGTGCCGGGCATCTATTCCATAACAGTATACGATGGAACACAAATGGTGACCACGAAGCGTTTTATGAAACAGTAACGCGCTTTCAACACCTGGTATCTGCGTTTATTAGTGTATTTTAGAAAACATCCGGATTAACCCGGGTGTTTTTTATGCCCGCAAAACAAACGCCCATGGATCCCAATACACAATCCATCAACACCTACAACCAGGTGGCGGAACTTTACCAGGAAAAGTTCATGCATCTTACTATGTATGATGAAACCTACGAGGATTTCTGCCAGTTGCTGCCGGTGCACAATGCATCGATACTGGAAATTGGTTGCGGTCCGGGAAATATCACCCGCTTCCTGCATGCCCGTATGCCGGAGTGCCAGATCATAGCGATAGATGCCGCGCCTAATATGATTACGCTGGCCCGGAAAAATGTGCCAGGCGTGGATTTTCGCGTGATGGATGCCCGCTCGTTAACAGGAATTCCCCCGGGCCTGGACGGCACCATCTGCGGTTTCTGTATGCCATACCTTACCCACGAAGCAGCAGCGCAATTTATTTCAGACTGCCTTACGCTATTGAAATCGGGCGGTGTTTTTTATGCCAGCGTGATAGAAGGCGCACAGGGAAGTTCCCGTTTCCAGCAAAGCAGCGATGGTAAAACCGGTGCCTGGATATTTTATTATGAAGAACACTGGTTAGCGGAACAATTCAATGAACATGGATGCACTCCACTCAAAGCCCGGCGAATCAGTTTTGAACGTAAGAATGGGGAAAAAGAAGTGCATCTTGTAGTGATGGCGGTGAAACAATGATGGATAGTTAAGGGTAAATCACCTTCCGGTTAACCTTGTGGAATTCGATGTATTTGTGTTTATTTCCCGTATCAATCAGCGCGGATCCATTCTCTATGGCGATTTTTTTACAGCCATAAATATGAATGATTCCCGACTTTCTGAATACTTCCGCTT
This sequence comes from Parasegetibacter sp. NRK P23, assembly GCF_023721715.1. Classification (NCBI taxonomy): domain Bacteria; kingdom Pseudomonadati; phylum Bacteroidota; class Chitinophagia; order Chitinophagales; family Chitinophagaceae; genus Parasegetibacter; species Parasegetibacter sp. NRK P23. Next base: position 693,958 of record NZ_JAMDLG010000001.1, on the reverse strand, counting down.
TTTGTACCCCTTCAAAAAGGTATCCCTTGCCCTTCAGCGTAATGTCTCCTTTTAGTATAATTTTATCGCTGCCCGCTATCTCGAGTGAATCAGAAATGAATTCATCAGTTTCATCGAAAAGGGACTTTGTAGAATCTGCAGGAAGTGATGGAAGTTTTTGCTGAGAGAAGGCCGCGCATGAAAGAAATAAGAGCGCCGGCATAAGAAGGCTTCTTTTCATAAATCAGGTTTAAATGGTTTGATGCACTAATATAAACCATTCACCTGCTTGGGATATGTTAAAAAATAAGTACCCCGGTAGACACCGGGGTACAATGGTTTTAAACCATTAAACCTTATCCTATGACCCCAAAGATAAGGAAGTTATGGAATTGAAAAAATTGTGTTAACAAATGGTTTACATCTCTGCGTTCATTATTTCTTCTCATTCCCTTCATATCCCGGACATATTCACTTCCCATCTTTGCGGAAACAAAAAGCTCACCTATTATGAAACACCTTTTCTGCGCGCTTATCCTGCTCGTTTCTTCTACTGTTTTCGCGCAAAACAACACCGATTCCACGCATTCCTTTAAAGTGAAGTTCACTGAGGAAGAAGGAAAACTGGTGCTTTCTATTGAAAATCCCACCGCTAAAAAACTGAACATCTGGGTGCGTCAGCACAACGGTACTATTCTCTCGGAGAACGCCGTGAACGATGTGCAATACCGTTGCCGGTACACGTTCGACAATGCCGCCGACGGGGAATACACCTTCGTGGTGCAGTGCGGTAAAGAAAAAGTGATCCGTGCCTTCGCCATCGAAACCAAACAGGTGGAGACCCGTACCATCTGGCGCCTGTTTAACTAAAGCCATTCGTTATTGATTGGTTAACAGGCGGTTTTATTTTCGCTGCGACTTATTACTGCCGCATCTTTGCAATGCTTTCAAAGCAGCACTACTATTGAATTACAGATGCAAGCAAATATAACAGAGTATAAGGCCCTGGTTTTTACCGGGGCCTTTTTGTTGTTTTTCGCCGTCGCATTCCACCCGTAAAATGACGTATTCCCCCAATGTGTTTTCGCAGTATCGGGGCTAGGTTTGTAGCCTAATATTTATTACAATGCAACACCGGATATCTCCCTGTCTCTGGTTCAATACTGAAGCCGAAGACGCCGCTAAGTTTTACACCTCCGTTTTTTCCGACGCTGAAATGCTGCGGGTGCTCCGTTTTGGGAAAGCAGGTTCCGAAGGATCCGGCCAGCCGGAAGGACTGGTGATGACCGCGGAGTTCCGCATCGCCAACCTGGAGTTCGTGGCGCTGAATGGCGGACCCGTGTTCAAACCTAATCCCTCCATCTCATTTTTTGTGGTGGCGGAAACGGAAGAAGAATCAGATTTGCTCTGGCGCAGGCTCTCCGAAGGCGGTATGGTGATGATGCCTTACCAGGGTTACGACTGGGCCGAAAAATACGGCTTCCTCCAGGATAAGTTCGGGGTGAGCTGGCAGATATCCTGGGGTAAACTGGAAGATACCGGTGGCGATAAAATCATTCCCTCGCTGATGTTCACGAAACATTGGGCTGGCAGGGCAGAAGAAGCAGTGCAGTTCTATGCTACCGTATTTTCAGGACATCAACTGCGGCATCTGCTGAAGTACGGTCCAGGAGCGGCACAGCAGGAAGGAATGGTCATGCACGGTCAGTTCAATATGGAAGGGCAGGAGTTTATGGTGATGGACAGCAGTATTTCCCATGAATTTTCTTTCAGCGAAGGGGTTTCACTCATCATCAACTGCGAGAACCAGGCCGAGAACGATCATTTCTATGATGCGTTGGTAAAAGGAGGGGAGGAATCACAATGTGGATGGTTAAAAGACAAATTTGGTGTTTCCTGGCAGGTCGTGCCTGTGGAGCTGACCAGCATGATGACAGATCCGGACAAGGAAAAAGCGGAGCGCGCCACCAAAGCCATGATGCAGATGAAAAAAATAGATATTGAAAAAATCCGGGCCGCTTTTGAAGGAACAAACGCGTGATCTCCCGACATCAATACTTAATTCCGAACATGACTGTCCGATTCCGGACAGTTTTTTTATTTCCTCCCTTTTCAATTTGTTCATTTTCAATATATTAATTCTGGCATCCGGCTTGGAACACTTCTGTCCAAAATACGAGTAAATGGACCGAGCCCTCCCCAAAGAAGTATATGCCATGAAAAAAAGGAAGCTGCTGCTGGTTGTAGCGGCTTCCATCATCGTGATCCTTACATTGATCATGCTGCTGCGCAACACCTTCCGTACAACCGTGCCAGCCAACAGCATCACCACGGCTGTTGTAGAGACCGGCGACGTGGAAAACACCATCACGGCTTCCGGAGAAGTATTGCCGGAATTTGAAGAAGTGATTACCAGTCCGGTACAGGCGGCGATCCTGGAAGTACTGGCGGATGCGGGCACTTCAGTGGTGAAAGGACAATCATTGCTGAAACTGGATAAAGCCGCTATTGAATCCGCTTTCGACAAAGCAAAATTCTTACTCGAATCCAAAGAGAACAACCTTCGGAAACTGAAGCTGGAGTTGAACAAGAGCTATTTCGACCTGAAATCGGGCAACGACATCAAGCAACTCCGCATCAGCAGCCTGGAGGCGGAAGTGGAAAGTGCGCGTCGTTTGTTCAAAGCGGGCGGTGGTACGCGGGAAAGCGTGGAGCAGGCCGAAATGAACCTGAAAGTGGCCCGGCTGGAAAAGATACAACTGGAGAATGAAATCCAGAGCAAGCAACAGACCATGAAGGTGGAAATCAGGGAATCTGAAATTGAAGTGACGATCCAGCGGCACGAACTCAGTGAGATGGCCCGGAAAAAGGAACTGGCGGGCATCATTGCCACGCGGCCAGGCGTGATCACCTGGATCAATAAGAATGTGGGCGCTTCCATAGGCGAAGGCGCGGAACTGGTGCGGATAGCGGACCTCAGTAGTTTTAAAATAGCGGGCAGCATCTCCGATGCATACCTGGAAGAACTGCACAACGGGATGCCGGTAATTGTGGGCATCAACAACAAAAAACAGCGCGGCGAAATTGTGGCGGTATATCCCTCCGTAAAAAATGGCCTGGTCAACTTCGATGTACGGCTGGATACACAGGATTCGTTGTTGCGCCCTTCGCTGAAAGTGGATGTATATGTGGTCACCAACAGGCATGCCAATGTACTTCGGGTGCAGAATGGCCCAGCGTTCACCGGGAGTGGGGGTACGCAGGATGTATTCGTGGTGAAAGGAGAAAAAGCGGAACGGAGGACCGTGCAGAAAGGATTGAGCAACTTCGATTACGTGGAACTGGCGGGGAATATCCGAGCCGGGGAAGTGATCATTACATCGGATATGAACAGTTTTAAAAACGCCAGGGAAATCATCATCACGAAATGAGAACAGCTATCATAACGGGCCTGTTGCTTTTCGGGAGAATGGCGCTGGCGCAACAAACGGAAGATACCATACGGTTATCCCTGAACGAAGTGGTGGAGATGGCCAAACAGGGTTCCATCGCCGCAAGGCAGGCCGCCACTTTGAAAGAAACGCGTTACTGGGAATGGCGCACCTACCGTTCTAATTATGCGCCGCAACTGCAACTCCAGGGCACACTTCCCGGTTTTCAACGCACCTTCTACCAGGTGTTGCAGCCCAACGGAACAGTGTTGTTCCAGCCCGTGCATAACAACAATTCCATGCTGAACCTTTCTTTCAGCCAGGGCATCACGGCAACCGGCGGAACCATCTACGGAGCCACGGAACTGCAACGCTTCGATGATTTCGACAGGAACACCACCCTGTACAACGCGGTACCCTACACCATCGGCTACAACCAGCCCATCTTCGGTTTCAACAAACTGAAATGGGACAACAAAGTAGAACCGCTGAAATACCGGGAAAGCGAACAGCAGTTCATCTCCGATATGGAATACGTTGCTGTAAACGCCACCACTTATTATTTCGACCTCCTGCTGGCGCAGGTAAATTATCAGGTGGCCGAAACGAATTTGCAGAACACCAAAAGAATGCAGGCCATCGCCGACGAAAAGTTTAGTCTGGGCAAGATCGCGCGCAATGAAATGCTTCAACTGCAACTGGAAGCACTGAAGGCCGAAAAATCACTCGGCTCCGCAAGACGCGATATGGAAATGGCCATGCTGAACCTCCGTTCCTACACAGGTCTTCAGCAGAAAGGTAAGATCGTGCTGGAACTTCCCCCTTCTGAAATAAATGTGGTGATACCCACCGAAAAAGTTTTAAGCGAAGCCATGGAGAACAATGCCGATGCCATTGCTTTTGTAAGAAAAGTAGTGGAGGCCGAACGTGATGTGGCCATGGCGAAAGGGGCCAACGGCGTAACCGCTTCCCTTACGGCGAACCTGGGTTTCTCCAACAGCGCCACAAGTTTTTCAAAATTGTACAACGCGCCGCGGAACCAGCAACTCGTGCAACTGCAGTTTACCGTACCTATCCTCGACTGGGGAAGATCAAGGTCAAGAGCGAAAACGGCCGCTGCCAATTTGAAACTGACACAGTACGAAGTGGAGCAGGACAAACAAAATTTCTCCCAACTCATCGCCACGAAAGTGACCCTATTCGAAATGATGAAGGAACAGGTGGTGCTCAGCGGGATGGCCGACAGCATCGCCTCCGAAAAATACCTCATCGCCAACAACAGGTACGCGCTCGGTAACATGAGCATCACCGACCTCAGCATTGCTTTCCAGGAAAAGGACCAGGCAAAAAGAGATTATATTACAGCGATGGCCAACTTCTGGGGCGTGTATTACGAACTCAGGTTCCTCTCGCTGTACGATTTCAGTAAACAGGAAAAAATCAGTTATCCATCATTAAATACACACCAATGATCAGGTTGAACAACATAGAAAAAGTGTACCGTACCGATACGGTTGAAACACAGGCGCTCAGTAACATTCACCTCGAAGTGCGCAAAGGGGAGTTTCTCTCCATTATGGGGCCATCCGGTTGCGGAAAGAGTACGCTGCTCAATATCATGGGACTGCTCGACAAGCCTTCCGGTGGCGAAATTGTGATTGATAATGAAACCGCGCACCAGTTGCCCGACAAACAACTTGCGCATTTCAGGAACCGGAAGATCGGTTTCATCTTCCAGAGTTACCACCTCATCAACGACCTGCGCGTACTCGATAACGTGGAACTTCCCTTGTTGTACCGCAAAACCTCCGCCGCCGAACGGAAATCTCTGGCTGAAGAAGCGCTCGCCAAAGTGGGACTGAGCAACAGGATGAAACATTTCCCGACCCAGCTCTCCGGCGGACAAAAGCAACGTGTCGCCATCGCCCGCGCCATCGTGGGCAAACCGCAGATCATCCTCGCGGATGAGCCCACCGGTAACCTCGACAGTGTAATGGGCAACGAAGTGATGGACATATTGCTGCACCTGAACAAACAGGAAGGTACCACCATTGTGATGGTGACCCACGACGAAAATATGGCCCGGAAAACACACCGCCTCGTAAGGTTGTTCGACGGCGCACAGGTGCAATAACTTATCCCATTCAATCCAAAGCCATGTTATCCAATTATTTTAAAATAGCCATCGCCGTATTGAAGCGGCGGAAATTCTTCACTTTTATCAGCCTGTTCGGTATCAGCTTCACCCTCACGATCCTCATTGTGATCACTTCTTTCATCGATCACCTGGTGGATCCGGGCTATCCCGATGCCAACCGCAACAGGTCATTGTATGTGCAGCGCATGGAATCGAGCGATCCTAAAAAAGGCTGGTCACGCAGCGGCCCCGTGAGTTTCCATTTCTATGATAAATATGTCCGATCACTCAAAAAACCCGAGCTGGTTTCGTTTCAGTCCATGCCCTCTCCAACGGTAACGTATATCAATAACCGAAAGCTATCCCTTGATGTAAAGTATGTGAATGCTGATTTCTGGAACGTATATACGTTCAGTTTTATAGAAGGAAAACCTTTCTCCGCGGAACAACTGGCGCGCAGCGAAAAGCTGGCCGTGATTACCGATAAAACCAGTATGGATTATTTCGGCACCACACAAGGTGTTGTTGGTAAAACGATCACCACCGACAATGAAGACTATACCGTTGCGGGTGTGGTGAAAGCCGGTCCCATCACCGATATTCCCAGTTATGGCGAACTGTACCTGCCCTATACGCTGATGAAAGGTGATTTCAAGGGCACAACCCTGAACGGAAGTTTCCTGCTAACGCTACTCGCCCGTTCGGAAAATGAGGTGGACGCGGTAAAAGAAGAGTACGCGGCCATGGTAAAAAGAATTCCGCCCCAGGATAAAGAGTATACAAAAATATCCAGCGAGGCCGATCCCTTTCTCGCAAGTTTCGCAAGGCCCATCCTGGGCGGTGACCACAGTGATGGCATGACCAAGCTGACGGGGTTTGTTGTGGCGTTCTTCTTGCTGTTCCTGCTGCTGCCCACCATCAACCTGGTCAACATCAACGTGAGCAGGATCATGGAGCGTTCTTCAGAGATCGCCGTGAGAAAGGCTTTTGGCGCTTCTTCCCGCATACTGGCGGTGCAATTCATCGTGGAGAACCTCATTCTTACATTCATTGGTGGTGTACTTGGACTACTATTTTCCCTGCTGGTGATCTGGGTTATCAATACAACTGAACTTATTCCTGGTGGCGTGCTTACCATGAATTATAAAGTGCTTGGATTGAGCTTCGTGATCTGTATGATTTTCGGCCTGCTCTCCGGGGTGTATCCCGCATGGCGCATGTCTAAACTGCAAGTGGTACGCGCGCTGAAGATGGCGCAATAGTCGTAAAAATTAAATCTTACAAAATGTTAGCGCATTATTTTAAACTGATATGGAACAGGAAAAGGCAGAACTTCCTGCTTTTTATTGAAATACTCGTGGCGTTCCTGGTGGTATTCGGCGTATTTTCCTCTATCGTATACTATTATAACAATTACAAACGCCCGATGGGCTTCGATTACAACAATGTATGGACGATCACCTTTAAGAATCACCAAACCGGCACAGAAAAAAAGGATTCCCTGATAATGTTGTATGAGGCTATCCGTAACAGGGTAGAAGCCTTACCGGAAGTGGAAGCCATGACTTATACGAGTGAGAACGCACCCTTTACGATGAATACGAATGGAACGGATGTGAAGAAAGGTACGATAGAAATTATGGCGGATGATTATACAATGGATGAGTACTATTCAAAAGTGTTGAAGCCTGAAGTATTGGAAGGAAGCTGGTTCTCCAGCAGGGACAACGGCCGGAAACTACCGCCGGTGGTACTGAACGAGACGAGTAAAGAAAAGTTGTTTCCGGAAGGAGGCGCGGTTGGAAAAAAGGTAACGGTGAGCGGAACGGAAAAAGAAGTGATTGGTGTGATCCGCGACCTGAAGGATAAAGGGGATTATAATGCGCCTTTTAAGGCGGTATATTCCAAACCGGACAGCGGTTTTTACAACTGGGTTTCGGTGGCCATGATCAGGGTTTCGCCTTCCGCCGACGCGGCATTTGAGAGCCGGTTGTACAAAACACTGAGCGGGCTTTTTAAAGGCGCTTCTATTGAGATTGAGCACCTTTCGGAGAAACGTGTCGTAAAGAACGGCATTACCGTGGTGCCCCTGATCATCTGGTTTGTAGTAGCAGGTTTCCTGATCGTGAACGTGGCGCTGGGATTGTTTGGCGTGTTGTGGTACAACATCAGCCTGAGGCGGCAGGAAATTGGTTTGCGCAGGGCCATCGGCGCCACTTCAGGGGACGTGTCGCGGCAGGTGGTAACGGAAACACTGGTGTTGAGCGCGCTTTCCCTGATACTGGGTGGATTCTTCGCGGTACAGTTTCCTTTGCTGCACCTGTTCGATTTGCCATCAGGCGTTTATGTAACGGCCATTTTCCTGGCCATGGCGTTTATCCTGCTGCTGGTCATGTTGTGCGCCGTTTACCCGGGAAAAGTAGCGGCTGGCATTCAACCGGCTGTGGCGCTCCATGAAGATTAACGGTTGCTGCGGAACGGTTGGGCTGAGGCGCAATTAGTGTTACTTTTAACCCATAAATGATGCGATGAAATGGTGCTGATTATAGATGACGATATTGCTGTTCGTACTTCCCTGCTTTTATTGCTGCAACAACAGGGCATGTCTGCGGATGTGGCGGAAACCCCTTCGTTTGCACTGGAAAAGATCGAAAAGCTAAAACCCTCCCTGGTATTGCTGGACCTGAATTTCTCCCTGGATACTTCCGGAAGGGAAGGCATGGAACTGTTGGAAAAAATCAGGAAGAAGGAACCGTCATTGCCCATCATCCTGATCACCGGCTGGGGAAGCATCGCGCTTGCCGTGCAGGGCATGAAACTGGGGGCCAACGATTTTGTAACGAAGCCCTGGCAGAACGAACAGTTGTTGCAGACCATCCGCACTTTGTTGCAGCTCAACAAAGAGAAACAACGCCCGCAGTCAAGGAAACAATTGGATGAACAGTTCGCCTTCCGGCAGATCATAGGAGAGGACCCCGCGATGTTGCAGGTGCTGGAAACGATTGGCCGCGTGGCGCCCACCGATGCGCCCGTGCTTATCATGGGTGAAAGTGGTACTGGTAAAGAACTGGTCGCGGAAGCCATTCACCAGAACAGCGCCCGGAAGCATAAGCCGTTTGTAAAAGTGAACCTCGGTGGCATATCGTCTGCTCTCTTTGAAAGTGAAATGTTCGGGCATGTACGCGGCGCGTTTACGGATGCGCGTTACGACAGAACCGGCCGTTTCGAAATGGCCAACAAAGGCACCATCTTCCTCGATGAGATCGGCGACCTGGATCCGGCGAGTCAAGTGAAACTGCTGCGTGTATTGCAGGATAAAACCTATGAAGTGCTGGGCAGCAGCCGCTCAAAATTCGCGGACGTACGCGTGGTATGCGCTACCAATAAAAACCTCCATGAGATGGTGGCGAAAGGCAGTTTCCGAGAGGACCTGCTTTACCGCATCAACCTCATTACACTCAGGCTGCCGGCATTGCGGGAAAGAGCGGGTGATATTCCCCTGCTGGTGAACAGTTTTATCGCGAACCTCAGGGAAATATACCAGCGACCCGGTGTTTCCGTCGCGCCTTCGGCCATGAAATGCTTGCAGCAACTGCCGCTGCCCGGAAATATACGCCAGCTCAAGAACCTGGTGGAAAGAACCATACTGGTGAGCGGAAACGATCAGTTGGAAATGGAGGATTTTAACCGGCAACTGGAACTCTCACCCGCTTCGGAAGGAAACCTTCGTTTGCCCGGCGTGGGTACCATTACGCTGGAAGAACTGGAGGTGGAAATGATCCGCAGGGCCATGTCGTTCCACCGCAACAGCATTTCCAAAGCGGCGGTCGCCTTGGGGATTACCCGGAGTTCTTTGTACAGAAGGTTAGAGAAATACAATATCGCTTACGATGAAGCTGAAGACTAAATACCTGCTCTTCGTGGGCACCGTGCACCTGCTGATGCTGGCGCTCAGCTTCGTGGTGTTTGAACGAAACAGGTTGCTGTTCCTGGTTTCCGAGGTGCTGATACTGGTATCGGTCTTCTTCTCCTGGCGATTGTACCGTGCGCTGATTGATCCCCTGAACATGCTGGTACAGGGTACCGAAGCCATCCGCGACAGAGACTTCAGTGTGAAACTCCTCCGCACCGGCAGTTTCGAAATGGACAAACTCATTGATGTGTACAACCAGATGATCGAAGAACTTCGTACTGAACGATTACAACAGGAACGGCAGCATTTTTTCCTGGAGAAACTGATCCAGACTTCCCCCACCGGGATCATCGTACTCGATTTTAACGGGATGATTCAACAGGTGAATCCACGCGCCATCAATATGCTTGGAATAGAAGAAACGGCTTTAAAAAATGGCACTCATCAACATCCTATTCTTCAGGCCATGCAGGAACTGAAGTCGGGCGAAGCGAAAACCCTGGCCGTTTCCGGCGTTCAGACCTATAAGATTCAGAAATCACATTTCATCGACCGTGGGTTTTCCCGCCATTTCATCATGATTGAAGAACTCACCGCGGAAATACTGGCCGCTGAAAAGAAAGTATATGAAAAAGTGATCCGGATGATGGCGCATGAAGTGAACAATACCACGGGGCCGGTTAATTCAATCATGTCTTCCGCATTGCATGCTGATGCACTCTGGCAATCCGGTACACTGGATACTTTGCGGGAAGCTTTCGAAGTGGCCATCGAACGCAACAACAACCTCAACGGTTTCATGAGAGGTTTTGCTGACCTCGTGAAACTGCCGCTCCCTGAAAAACGCAACATTGATATAAACAGGTTACTCCGCTCCGTGGCCCGCCTCATGGAACTCCGCGCCGCTGATAGCAATATAAAAATCGAAGCCTTCACACCTTCAACGGAATGGTGGGTGCCGGCCGATGCGCAACTCATGGAACAGGCGCTCATTAATATCGTGAAGAATGGCATCGAGGCCATCGAAGGTAAAGGCATTGTTCAACTCCTCGCTGATCCCGCAACCCGCACCATTACTGTTTCCGATACGGGACGCGGTATTCCTTCTGAAGTGGGCGAACATGTTTTCTCCCCGTTCTACAGCACCAAACGCGACGGACAGGGCATCGGCCTCACGTTGGTAAGGGAAGTATTGCTAAACCATGGCTTTCGTTTCAGCTTAAATACCCTCCGGCCTGGCAATACCCGTTTCACCATCCATCTCTAAAAACGTTGCGTCGTAGCGTCGTTGCGAGAGACTATTTCTCGTAGCGTGAAAAGTTTATTATTTCTCGCAACGACGCTACGACGCAACGTTAGTGCGGAAGTTTTTCTCTGAAATAGCCATACACCCAGGTTCCTGCAACAGCGCTCAGTACCACAACTGCCACTACGATTGCGCCAGTACCAATCTGCGCGAACAACGGTCCGGGACATGCGCCGGTGAGCGCCCAGCCCAGTCCGAAAATCAGTCCGCCGATAACCTGTCCTTTATTGAATTTTTTTGGCGTAAACGTGATTGGTTCGCCGTGGATGGTTTTTATCCTGAATTTTTTGATGAGGAACACGGAAAGGGCACCAACAGCAATGGCGGTACCGATAACGCCGTACATGTGAAAGCTTTGCAGCCTGAACATTTCCTGGATACGGAACCAGGAGATGATTTCCGCTTTCACGAATACGATCCCGAAAAGGATGCCTACGGCGGCGTATTTAAAATTATACCACCAGGGATGTTGTTGCACGGAATCGTTGGTGCACATGGTGTCCTGTGAACGGACTTCGTAATCAGTAACAGGGGCCGTAGATATTATTGGTGTATTTTTCTGTAATGTTTCCATAGTTATAAACGCATGATGATGGGGAGAATAAGATTAGCCATAATAAAACCGCCGGCCATAAAGCAACAGGTGGCGATGATAGAAGGAACCTGAAGGTCGCTGATGCCCATGATGGCGTGACCACTGGTGCAACCGCCAGCATACCGGGTACCGAAGCCAACGAGGAATCCGCCTGCAACCATCATGATGATGCCCCTCACGGTAAACAGCGCTTCCCAGGAAAGCAGGTCGTTCGGCACCATATTGCTGTAATCAGTAATGCCATAACCGGCCAGTTCCTGTGTGAGCCTGGGATCAACTTGTATGGGATTCGGGTCGGCCAGCAGGGTGGCGGCGATGATGGCGCCAACAAAAATACCGCCCACAAAGAAGAGGTTCCAGGCTTCTTTCTTCCAGTCGTATTTAAAAAACTTAATGTTGGCGGGAAAACAGGCCGCGCACGCATGACGAAGGTTGGCCGATATCCCGAAATGTTTATTGCCCAGCAACAGCAACGCGGGTACAATGAGTCCTATCAGTCCGCCGGCCACGTACCAGGGCCAGGGTTGTTTGAATACTTCCAGCATAGAATACAATCAATTTTTTACAAATGTCGGTTTCCCGCTCAACATCCTTCGTGACCAAAATCACGAACGCAGTGAAGTGATCTCCCCACGACTACCACCCAACTAATTCACATTACACCCGTCCTCGCCCCCGCAACGCCTCACCCGAAAAAAGCCCGTTGCCACAAATACTGCTCCGAACAACACAGCCGACCAACCACCCTCTCCCCAAAACAACACCCCCGTACCCATAAAAAATCCGCCCAGCCCAAACCGAATAACCCGGTTCCATAAATCCACCCGTTTTATCGATCGTAAAGTGCTCATGGTTTTCAGTTTAAAAATGATAATTCAATATCAAACTATAATGCGATAGTGCAGTTTTATTAATCAGGTATTTCTCCGCCACCTCTTCTTTCAATAACCCCTTATGCACATACAATAATCCAATATCCATCCCGCTCAAGCTACCCTGAAACCCATAATCCGCCCATAATTTAAGGTGATTGTAAGCGGGTAGCCCATATTTGTTCAAACTAAAATCATCCGCCGGAGGAAGGTAATAATGTCCATAACCCAATTCAGTTTTCAGGCGCTGCCGTGGCAACTCTTTTTTCACCAGTACGGAAACCGCATGCACATTCCCATACCCTTCATTTCTTTCCCTGGAGAGATACGTGAACAAGGGCTCTGTGCCCCATTCGCGCGGAAAAGTAAACCTTCCGGAACCGGTAATCCGCGTATAATTAAGCGTGAATTGTGTATGCTCCCGTTCCCAACCTGTTCTTGCGCCGAAAATATTCACCTTATTCGATGGATCGAAGTAGGTAAGATCTGGGTTTGGATTACCGCCATCATGAAGCGCATCCTGCCGGATGTATTGTACTGCGGCTAGCCAGCGGCCCTTGGGGAACGGGAATTTTTTCTCCGCCTGAAGCATGGTTGTATGGAAGATGTTTTCCGCCACATATTCCCAGGCCTGAACATGTGTTTCCGTATCGGGTTGAAAATGAAGCCCCGTGAGGAAAACACCTTTCGAGTGCAGTTTATTTTTGTAGTCGCCTCTTGTGCCGTTCCGGTTGATGCCCTGAGGATATATGCCAATCGTATGCGATGCCGGGTACCACTCGGTTGTGCTGCGTGGGGAAATATTGTACAATAACCCGCTTTCGATTTTTATAGAAGAAGCAGGATGCAGTTGCGCAAAAAGTCCTTCCACTTCCGTGGGGCGCATTCGGCTGTCTTGCGGATTGATGAACGGGGTTTTGATGACCTGTTTGCCGAAGGTGATGGTGTTCTTTTTGAATTGATAAGCAAGATAAAGTTCTTCGAGCCGGTCGATGTTCTTTTTGTTGTAGGGGTCTTCCATATCAAACAAACCGATCTCGTATCTGTTGTGTGCATTCGTTGCGGGATCGGCCTTGCCGAGATCGGAGGAGAAAATATTATAGATGAAGAATCCGCTTACGCCAAGTTTGAATCCTTTGAAAGCGGCCGTTTCGTATTTGATACCGCCGCCTACGGCATTGGCATGATAATCTGAAAGCCCGTGCCTGTTATCTGTGCCCATGAAGAACTGTCTGAAATGCCCGTGAATGCTTCCTTTCCTGAAGGCATGGATCAGTCCGGCAGTATCCGTAGTGTGTTCCTGTGCCTTCGTAGTATGGAGCAGAAGTATTGCTGTTAGTAAAAGAAATGGATGCTTCATAACCCACTGAACGTTGAATAATGTTAATGCCCGGATACTGTTGTGGCGAAGAATAGTTCTTTCACAATAATGTAAATGCCCATCACCAGTACGAACCAGCCGAATCCTTTTTTGAGTTTACCAGCTTCTATTTTTTTGCTTAGTCGGTTCCCCAGGAATATGCCCAACACCGCGAGCACGGTAACAGTGGCGAGTAAAGACCAGTTCATGCTTCCTTTCCCGAGATCACCTGTGAATCCGATCAATGATTTGGCTGCGATGATAAGTAATGATGTGCCAATGGCCTGTTTCATGGGCAGCTTGCTAAGCAGCACCAATGCGGGAATAATCAGAAACCCGCCGCCAGCGCCAACGAGCCCTGTAAGTGTGCCCACCACGGCGCCTTCCAAAAGTATCAGCGGGTAATTGAATTGCTGAGGTTGCGTTGCAACGGGATCGTTGCTCGCTTTGTTGCGGATCATGGAAACGGAAGCGAATACCATCAATGCCGCAAACAATAGCATCATCATCAGCGATTTGGTAACCGCCAATGAGCCAATGGAAAATAACTCAGCCGGAATAGATGGAACAATGAAAGCGCGTGTAGCATATACCGCAGCAATAGAAGGAATGCCAAAAATCAGCGCCGTTTTCAGGTTAACCTCTCCCAATTTATATTTCGGAAAACTGCCCACCAGACTGGTAGCACCCACGATGAACAAAGAATAAGCCGTTGCCACTACCGGCTCTACATTAAAAAGATAGACCAGCACCGGAACGGTAAGAATGGAACCTCCGCCACCAATCAGTCCCAGCGAAACGCCTATTACCAATGAAGCCAGATAGCCTGCGATTTCCATACGATGTGTTTTGCATGCAAATCTCCGCTTCAGCCCCCGCTTCCTTCGTGACCAAGATCACGAACGCAGTGAAGTGATCTCCCCACGACTACCACCCAACCAACCCCTCGCCCCAAAAACATCCCCACTCCAACAATCAACCACTCACCCAAAAAACATCCCCACTCCCCAAATCAAGCTCCCCCCAAAAAAAACATCCGCACTCCAACAATCAACCCCTCGCCCCAAAAACATCCCCCCAACTTAACCCAACGCCCTACCCAAATCCACAATCTCCACATAACTTTTATGCAACCGCACCAACCCTTTATCAGCAAGTTTTTTCATCAACCGTGAAATCACCTCCCTTGAAGAATTTAACTCCTGCGCCATCTCAGTAAAAGAAAGATGAATATTATTAGAATGCGTAGTCTCCTGGTATTTCCTCAGGTAAAACACCAGTCGTTCGTCCATATTCCGGAACGCGATATGGTCCACGGTGGAAAGCAATTCCTCGAACCGCGCCCTGTAGGTCTCCAATACAAAATAGTACCACGACTTATATTTCGCCATCCATGCGTCCATATTATCCAACGGTATCCTGACCACTTCCGTAGGCTGCACCGTTTTCGCCATAATCTGGCTGGTCTCCTGTTTCGCCGCGCAGATCATCGACAAGGCACAGGCCTGGCCCGGCTCCAGGTAATACATGAAATACTCGTTCCCTTCTTCATCCTGCCGGAATACTTTCACCAGTCCGCTGATGATGAGCATCGTGGAGCGGATATTCTGCCCCTTCCTCAACAACCATTCCCCCGCTTCAAACGACTTCAGTTCCGCCTTCTCCTCCAGTTCCTCCAACAGGGTCGTTTCAAACTGAGGAAATTGTGCTTTTATGTTATTGCCATTTTGTTCCATAAACCGGTTTTAGCATTTTAATGAATCAGGCGTGAAAAGAAAATGATTTTGAACAACCCGCAACGTGATAAAAATCACGCGCATGGCTTTCTTTCTCCGCTAACTTTCCTCTTCCCAAAAAGTAAAACTATGAAAAAAAATATGGGCTCCACCGACAGAGCCATCCGTGTACTGGCAGCCATTGCGGTCGCCATTCTTTATTTTTCCGGCACTATTTCCGGCACTTTAGGTATCGTATTATTGGTTGTCGCTGGCGTTTTTCTTCTCACTTCTCTCGTAGGTTTCTGCCCACTCTATACCATACTTGGCCTGAATACCTGCTCCCGGAAAAGCCAATAGGGATAAGAATTTTGGATTTCCCATCAACCCAGGAAGTTCGCCAATAATTTATGCGTTGCGCCTGCGAGGCAGTGAGGAACGAAGCAGGAAGCAGTGCGCCGTTGCCAAAAAAATACACATCTACAAACTGAAACCACCCCAAACACAAACAACGCGTTGCGCCGTTGCGAGCAATTATTTCACCAAGGCCTTGCGTCCTAGCCTCCTTGCGCTGCGCAGCGCGAAGCGCAAAGCAATTGCGTGAAAAAAACACCAGGCTTTCCGCGTGAAAAACTCACCTCCTCCTCACCACCTTTTCCATTTCAACCGCCACCATCACCAACCCCGAAACCCCCAACGTAAACAACAACTCATTCAACGTAAGCGGCTCCGTATGAAAAAACGTGTTCAGAAACGGAATATAGATTACCCCCAGTTGCAGCAACAAAGTTCCCGCCACAGAAAGCAGCAAAGGAATATTCCCCATCAATCCCAACTTAAACACCGAGCGCGTCTCACTGCGAATGGCCATCACGTGCCACAACTGACAAAAACACAACACACTGAACGCGATCGTTTGCCAATGCAGTTGATGCTCTAATGCGTACCATTGTGCGCCAATGGTAATGAGCCCAATGAAAATACCCACCCACAACACATGCACACCAAGCCCCTGCGCGAAGATGTTCTCGTCCGGATCCCGTGGCGGACGGTCCATAATATGTTTTTCGGGTGCTTCCGCGGCAAGCGCTATGGCCGGCAACCCATCAGTTACGAGGTTCACCCATAGAATGTGCACGGGCAATAACGGTATGGGCAGACCAAGCAAAGGAGCCAGGAAAATACTCCATATTTCAGCCGTATTCCCGGTGAGAATGTATTTGATGAACTTGCGGATATTATCATAGATGCGCCGCCCTTCTTTCACGGCTTTCACGATGGTCGCGAAGTTGTCGTTCAGCAGGATCATGTGCGCCGCTTCTTTGGTAACATCGGTTCCGGTGATGCCCATGGCCACGCCGATATTCGCCTGTTTCAGCGCCGGCGCGTCGTTCACGCCGTCGCCGGTCATGGATACGAATTGGTTGTTTTCCTGTAATGCGGTTACGATATTGAATTTCTGTTCAGGAGAAACCCTTGCATACACTTTAATCTGTTCCACTTCTTCCTTTACTTTCTCTTCGGAATATTGTTCCAGTTCTCTTCCGGTAACAATTTTATCGGCTTCGGTTTCAACGATGCCCAGTTCCCGGGCGATGGCGGCGGCGGTAAGCGGATGGTCACCAGTAATCATCACCGGCACGATTCCGGCTTGTTTGCATTCCCGGATGGCCTGCTTTGCTTCTTCCCGCGGCGGGTCCATTAATCCGGCAATGCCGGTGAAGTTCAGTTCTTTTTCAATGTTTTCAGGGGTGATTTCAGCGGGGAGTTCTTTCAGTTCCTTCGTGGCATAAGCGATTACCCGCATGCCTTCACTGGCGAAAGCTTCTTCCTGTGTTTTGATCTCTTGTTGTGCGGTATGGTTGGAGATAGAAGCCAGGTATTCCGAGGCGCCCTTCGTGATAACGAGATAACCTGTTGGAATCTTATGAATGGTGGTCATCGCTTTTCGGTTGGAATCAAAGGGGATTTCTTTCACCCTTTCCAGTTGTTCCTGCTCTCCGGCGTAAGCTACCAGGGCCAGTTCTGTGGCTTCGCCTGAAGGTTTTCCATCTTTCTCCATCACATCATGGTTCAGGCTCATCGCCTGCAATAGCAATGCTTCCGAACTTTCCGGCGTATGCCATACTTTCTCCACCTTCATTTCATTTCGGGTGAGCGTTCCCGTTTTATCGGTACAGATATAAGTGACCGATCCCAATGTTTCCACGGCGTACAGCTTCCGGATAAGCGCTTCCTGTTTGGCCAGACGCCTGGCGCCAAGCGCAAGCGATACGGTGATGACCGCGGGGAGCGCTTCAGGAATGGCGGCTACGGCCAGTGAAATAGCGGTGAGCAGCATCCTGTTGAATGGTTCGCCACGCAGGTATCCTACAAAAAACAGTGCGGCGCATAAGCCGATTACAATGAAGGTGAGCTTTTTGCTGAAGCGGTTCAGCCGCAATTGGAGCGGCGTTTCACTCTGCGCGCTGTCGAGCATCCCCGCGATCTTACCCAGTTCGGTTTGCATCCCGGTGGCCACTACAATGCCTTTGCCGCGGCCGTTGGTGAGCAGGGTGCCTTTAAAGGTTATATTGGAGCGGTCGCCGAGTGGTAGTTCTTTTTCTGAAAGGGGTTCAGTTTGTTTGTCAACCGTGTTTGATTCTCCTGTAAGACTGGCCTCGTTTATTTTGATACTTTCAGCTTCCAGCAGCCGCATATCGGCGGGAATCATGTTGCCGGCTTCCAGTAAGACAATATCGCCGGGTACAAGTTCCGATGAAGGGATTTCCGTTGTGGATCCGTTCCGGAGTACTTTCGAACTTGGGGCCGCCATTTGCTGCAGCGCCTCCATCGCTTTTCCCGCGCGGTATTCCTGGATGAAACCAATCACCGCGTTCAGCACCACAATGAATACGATCACGATCGTGTCTGCCGCTTCTCCAATGAAGAAAGAGATCAATGCTGCCGCCAGCAGCACCACGATCATTACGTCCGCGAACTGTCGAAGGAAAAGTTTCAGGGGAGAAGTTTTCGTTTTTGATTGCAGTTCGTTCTTTCCGTGCTCCTGCAGTTTTTTTTTCGCCAGCTCCGTGCTCAGTCCCTGTATGCTACCGTCCGTTTGTTTCAGTACTTCCTCCACAGGTAAAGTATGCCAGTTCATGTTGAAATTTTTAGTAGTGATGAAGGAGGGTATGGAATTGAAGGTTCCATAAGGTAAGCATTTTTACCCGTTAGGTAAGGCAGTTAAAAATTATGCCAGCAGGGAAGATGCAGAGAATGATTTAAAAAAGAAGCCCCGGCGGGAACACCAGGGCGTCAACCAAAACCAACTGCGTTTGAGGGTGGCAGTTGTAACTGTAATGAAGTAACAAATGTAGATGGTTCATGCGGATACTGGTTGTCGATATCGGGAAATTGATGTTCGAAACCCGGAAAATCCGTACTAGTACGCGGTTTTATTCGTAGATGTACGTGTTCCTCCCTGCATCCGATTACCGATTGCTAAGTGAAACACTTAACGGTGGGTTAACCGGTGGTTAACCGGGCTTTATTTCTTTTCCCGGTTGCGGAAGCGGCGCATCTTTGTACTGCAATCGTCCAATAGCAGTAAATGTCCAAATGTCCAAACCTAGAAAAAACTAAAATCCGAATCCTGGAAAACCAATGATCCAAACTATGAAAACCACATCCAGGTCCTGAAAACCTGATCCTGAAATCCAAACCGTGAAAACCCGAACCCTGATCCGTGCCCTCCCTATCCTGTGAAACCCTGACCGTTCAAACCTGCCGATCCTATAGCAGTGGCGCAAGCCGCCACTGCTGCGGCAAACTCCGAAACCCTGAATTTTTTCTATAGTTAAGTGTTGGTTGTAGCGCCCCGTTCGAAAGAGCGGGGTCTTTTATTTTACCACAAAGTGGTATTGCATACGATGGAGATGACGGTTAGTTTTGTGGCGCATCAACCAGTTCGTTTTTTGTAAGATAAAGAAGCAAGTTTTCTCTTCGGCCCCGTTGTTTTCAGCGGGGCATTTTAATTCTTAAGTATCTTGAATTCCACCCGCCTGTTCAGCTGCCGGTTTTCATCCGTGTCATTTGGTACTACCGGCATGGTTTCGCCGTAACCTTTTGACGTAATGCGTGCGGCGGCAATACCTTTGCTCAGGATGTATTCCCTCACCGAACGGGCCCTGTTGTCACTAAGGGTGAAGTTGTAGTCGTCGGAGCCACGGCTATCTGTATGCGCACTCATTTCTATTTCGATGGCGGGGTTTTCTTTCAGGAGTTTCACCACTCTGTCTAGTTCCACGAAAGATTCAGGACGCAGGTTATATTTGTCGAAATCGAAGAATACATTGTTCAGCCTTACCACCTGGCCTATTTCAATGGGCACGAGGTACAGGTCTTTATGAATTTCTTTGTACCCTGCTTTTACGAGTGAATCAAGGTTAAGGTTTTCTGAAACAGCGAAGAAATGATCGGCGGTGGCGCGGATGCTGTAGTTTTTGTTGTAAGGCAATACGATTTTGAAGGATCCGTCGTTGGGTGCGGAAATGCCGTTGCCGGCCTGTTCTCCATCGGGAAGTGTTTCATATACCAATGAAGCGCTCAGCGGCTCTTTGGTTTTCTGGTTGTACACATTGCCGCTAACCAGTACCACGGGCGCTGGTTTCTCTTTTTCCAATAATTTGACCCGTACTATATCGCTTTCGCCGTATGTGTTTTGTTTGGTGGTGAGGTAGGCGTATTCGCCGCCCGCGTCCATGGTGAAAAAAGCGTCCCAATCTGGGGTATTGATCGGGCTGCCCAGGTTAACCGGGTCACTCCATTTCTGCCAGGATTTATCGAGGCGTTTGGTCATCCAGATATCATTGTCGCCCAGACCACCCGGCCGGTTGCTGCTGAAATACAGTGTTTCTCCGTCGGGCGCTAGGTAAGGGGTCATCTCATCGTGTTCGGGCAGGTTGATCTTTTTGCCCAGTGATTTGGGTTCGCTCCAGGAGCCGTTGGCTTGCAGAAAACAAACATAAAGGTCGTTGTTGAAGCCATTTTCTTCAGGTGTCATGTAGAACAGCAGTGTTTGCCCGTCGGCTGCCATGCTGGCGCCGGACTGGTTGCCACGGTCGTATTTCTGGTAGTTTTTGATGGCAAGCATATTGGGTGGGCTCCATTTCCCGGACACAGTGCGGTAGCTCATGCTTACGCCTTTTCCACGGAAACCTCCATCCACAAATGCGCCACGGATGAGTATGCGGTTATTATCCGGGGATATCCAATACACAGCATTGTAAAAAGTAGTGTTGATGGGGTCCTTCAGGTGCCGCGCCTCCTGCCAGGTGCCGTTGCTGTCGCGGATCGCGTACCAGATGTCCTGCGAATTGGGGATGGAGCGGAACTTCGTATTGGCGGGATGGTTCTCGCAGATGAAGAAAAGCAGGTTTCCGTCTGCTGAAATGGTGGGCCGGAGTTCCGGAAGATCCGAATTGATGTTGATACCGAGGTTTTCCACTTTTACAATGGTGGAAGCGGTAATGATGTTTTCTTTCTGCTGCACCAGCGCTGCGGTGTCCTTTAAGGGCTGCGCATTGGAGCATACGGTAATAACAAGCGCGAGGAAAAGGGGTATAGTTCTTTTCATGTAGTTGGATATTGGAATCTGCCGAAAAGTACTACTTATATCCCTGAAAAGAAAGCGTACACACCCGCTTTTTACCGGGAACGCAGCCGTAAAAACACGGTTGATCCCGGTGTTTTGTCCCCTTTTTCATCCCGGATGAGGATCGTTTCCCCATTTACTTCGGCTTCCAGTTCATAATGAGAACCGAAGTACCAAGTTTTCCGTATCACTGCCGGAACGCCTTTTTTGCCGTTCATTGTTACGTCTTCCGGCCGTACAATGCGCCGTCTTTTCCTTGGGGAGAGCAGTGCGGCAGTTTCCTCCGAAAGAAGCGTGTATTTCCCGAAAAGTCCCGCCACATATTCGTTTACGGGGTGGTCGTAAATTTCTTTGGGACTTCCTTTCTGCACCAGCGCGCCCTGTTGCAATACCAAAACCTGATCGGCCCAGGAAAGGGAGTCCATCGGGTCATGCGATACCATCGTGCAGGTAATGTGCAACGCTTCGCTGATATCCTGTAATACCGCTTTAATCATCTTCTTATGCGACATATCCGCGTTCGAAAATGGCTCGTCCAGCAGCAATAATTTTGGAGCCGTTAACAGCAGACGTGCAATCGCGATCCGTTGTTTTTCCCCGCCCGAAAGCTGGTTCGTTCTTCTTTTCAATAAATGGGAAATCCTGCAGATGGCGCAAATCCGCTCCAGGTCCTGTTCTTCCAGTTGATTGGCATATTCGAGCACCTGTTCCACCCGGAGATTATTCGGTAATTCAAAGTGTTGAGAGAGGAATTTGATGCCTGGATGACCGGGTATCAACTGGTCCTGCGGGCCAATGATTTTTTTCCCTTCAAAAAATACGGTGCCGGTATCGTGTTCAATCAGTCCGCCGATGATCTTCAGTAAGGTCGTTTTACCCGATCCCGTTTCTCCCGCGATGGCCAGCCTGGAGAAAGCCGGTTGAGAGAAACTGATGTCTTTCAATTCAAATCCGCGTTCATCTTTCAGGCCAATATGCTGTACGTTCAAAAGATCCATGCCCAAAAATAGGTCAAATCAGCTCAATACTTCGCGATGGGATCGGGTGTTCCATCCGGATCGTTGGTGGCAGTACCGGAACTGCCCACGCTTCCGCGCAGCGCAAGAATGCCCGCCAGGTGTGGCGCTGCCATGGAAGTGCCGCTGAGCCGGGCGTAGCGCCCCCTGGAGTAAGTCGATACTATATTCACACCAGGTGCCGCGAAATCGACCACATCATTTCCGAAATTGGAGAAGGACGCGAACCTGCCCAAACTATCTATTGCAGTAACGGTATACACATTGGCATGATTAACCCTTGCGGGAGAAGATTTATTCGCGGCCACGCCATCATTGCCGGCGGCTACCGCAAAAAGGAATCCGCGGTTGGCGAGCGTAAGCACGGCGTTGTCCAGCGCATTCGAAATCGTATCACTGCCCAGGCTCATGTTGATGACATCGCCCGCGGCGCCGTTCTGCGCAATGTAGTTCAGCGCCCGGACCAAGTTGCCGGTATTGCCTTCGCCTTCATCGTCCAGTGCTTTCAGCGCTACGAGTGTTGCGCCGGAGGCCACGCCCAGCACGCCTGTTGTATTGTTCAGCGCACCAATAATACCCGCTACGTGCGTGCCATGACCATTGCCATCATCGGCGGAAGATTCACCGCTCACGAAACTGGCGCTCAGGGTCTGGCTCACCAGCAGGTCAGGATGGTCAAGGTCTATGCCGGTATCAATCACCCAGACTCTTTTCCCCGTGCCATCTCCCACGCCTACGCGCCGCACGCCCCATTGTGCCGTAGAAGGCGCTACCAGTGAAAAACAACCTGTGGCCAGGGAAATGATCCTGTCCCTTTCTACCAGTTGTACTTCGGCATCTTTCCGGAGTGCATCGGCCTGCACGGCAGTCAGTTTCGCCAGAAAACCCGGTTGCGCGCCGGTAAACAACGCGCCAAGTCTTTCCTGTTCTATGGCGCACCTTTCCAATACCGAGCCCGATCGTTTGGAAAGCGCGGTAACGGCATCGGTCTTCAGCAGCGGATCGCCTTCATTCAAAACCACGATGTAAGCTTCTCCCGGAATACTGCTGAAAGTAACGGGCTCACATTCTTCTGCCGCCACCTCTTGCGTGGTAGTTTCAGCTTTCTTGCACTGGCTGAATGCCAAAGCAACGCATATAGCGGTTCCTCCAACGATCCATTTCATTTTCACCTGATTTTCTGTACACAAAATTGTAAGTATATCTAACCTCAATGTACGGGGAATGTTGTGCCGGAGTTGCCCTGGAAGTGCATATTAACGTTTCCTTGGTGGTGAAACAGGACATGTTTGGGGTAAGTGCCACCACATATATATGGGAGCCTGTTTCATGTATTCCACATCTTCATGCGGTTGTTTACTATCCAGTGCCGAAGCAACTTTGTACCCGTAAAGCAAACGCCATGAAAAAGAATTTTTCTCTCCTCCTTATCCTGCTTCCCGCCTTCGGTTTTTCGCAGGGCATACTGGGTAAAGTAAAACAACGCGCGCAGCAAACTGTGGAAAACAGGGTGCTGAATAAAGCGGAAGCTGAGGTGAACAAAGGACTGGATAAGGCTGAGGGAAAAAAGAATGAAACAAAAAACGTTACAGACAATGCAACGGAAGATTCCAATATCGATGAAGCGCCTGCACAGAAAAAAGATACAAAACTGAAGCAGTACTCGCGCTACGATTTCGTGCCGGGGGAATCGGTTTTTTATTTCGCGGATTTTAACGGACAGCCCATCGGCGAACTGCCCGTAGGCTGGAACAGCAATGGTTCCGCTGTATTGGTGACGCTGGAAGGGATTGAAGGGAACTGGCTCCGCCTGCCCCAGCGTACGGTAACACTTACAGACAATAAAAAAGAAATGGGGGAGGATTTTACCCTTGAATTTGATGTGGTGATGCAGTATGAATTTAATGGATGGTTGCCGCCGCACCTGCAGTTTGGGCTGTTCGCAAGCGGTGAAAAGGATGCGGTAGCGAATGATTACCTGAATGAACCTTACGGACTCAAAACTTTGTATGTGACCATCAATCCCGCAAAAGATGGCAGAACAACGGTAAGCATGCAGAGCTACAATAAACGGAACCGGTATTTTAACGGACCCGCCAAGGCGCACGGCGCAATTGAACAATTTTACGGGAAGCCGCTCCATGTGGCCATGAAGGCGCAAAAAGAGAGAATGCGTGTTTGGTTGAATGGCGATAAAGTGTTCGATATTCCCAAAGCGATTCCGGTGGAAAATATTTTCAACCAACTCTTCTTCCAACTGGAAAGCAGTGCCTACGCCGATGAGCAGGTAAACGTGTATGTAGGGAATTTTAAAATGGCCAGGGGACTGCCGGATACGCGGCACAAACTGGCGGAAGAAGGGAAGTTCAGTACAACCGGAATTTTGTTTGAAAGCAATAAGGCGGCCATCAAGCCTGAATCGTCGGGTGTGCTGGCTGAAATTGCGGGCGTGTTGAACAAGTATCCTGAACTCAAAGTGAAGATCATCGGCCATACCGATTCTGATGGAAGCGATGAAGCCAACCAGAAGCTCAGCGAACGCAGGGCCGAGGCCGTAAAAGAAGCGCTGGTGAATGAATATAAAGTGTCGGAAGATCGTTTGCAGACCGCTGGAAAAGGGGAAAAGGAGCCGGTGGAGAAAAACGATACACAAGCGGGGAAAGCGCAGAACAGGCGGGTTGAATTTTTAAAATTGTAATAAGGGCAAGGTCTTTTGTTAGGGGTTTAGCTTAGTGGAGCAACTTGTTCGTAAGAACGGTTGCTTCGCTTTTTATGCGTGAGGTGTTTGTAGGTGAAAAAACGGTGGGAAGAAATGAAATGCGTCTTGTAGTTTTGTGGAGAAGATGAAAGTAAAGTGTAGGGATCAGTAGATGGCGTGAATTGTTTTTTTGTCCTTGCCCAACAAAAAATGGTCACCCGCTTTTTTAGAATAGAGTTGCAACGCTAACGGTGCGTTAGGGGATACGAACAAGATGGTTCTTCCGGAGAATGCTTGTTTGCCGAGGCCCGCGGCAATAAATATGGAGGTTTCCCCACAGTCTATCACTGCGCCTTTAGCTGGCGTATTGTAAAGTATTGAAGTGTCTGTTTCCTGGAGATTGGCCCACTCCAGTAGTTGGGCGGCTAGTTGTCGCGCATGCATGTCTTTGTCAATATGGCTCATGGCACGTGAGGTTTCATATTTATCTCCGGCAGAGCTCTTTTCTTCCTGGTTCGCGGCCTGTTGGGCGGCGTTCATGTTGTGGCGTGCGGTATCAATCCGCAACAGTAGCTGTTCCATGCAGAAGGAAAGCAGCGCATGTTTATAAGCGATTTTTTCAGCGGAAGTGGAAGGGGGATAACTCATTGCAGCGATTCAAGTTTTCGGCGGTAATCGTATTGAAGGTCCTCATGTACCGAAGCCAGCAAAGTGTTGATCTTTTTGAGTTGCTGGTTACGGATGTTGTTGAGGATGGGGTATTTTTTGAATGGGATGTGATGTTCCGTTAGCAGCGCGCAGAAATGCAGGGAGAGTTCCAGCGCCGCTTCTTTGGATGCTGTGTATTTTATGCGTTTGTTCATCTGGTTGAGGATCTTCCGGAGCCGCTTCTTGGTAAAATACACCTGAGTGAGGGGGATATCGGAGAAGCCTTCTTCCATTTCCTGTTTCGCAAGCTGAATGTAAGCGTCTGCATCGTGCGCTTCAAAAAGCAGGTAGTGAAGTAATTCTTTGTTCTCTTTTTTGAAGCGGGCCAGGCGCAAACAGAGTTCTTTCACCTCCTCATGCGGAAGGTTGCCGAGTTCCTGTTTGATCTCCTGTATGGTGGATGTGCTCATGCCGTAAATATCATTTAATCAAAGTACAGCGGCAAAATACGGAGAAACGGAGATATGGCATTTAACTAAACGAAAAGCCGGATCACTCCGGCCTTCCGTTGTTCACAGGGAACAATCGACGGTTGAGAAAAAAAATAATACCTGCTATTCGGTCAATCGTCCGTTCTCTATGAAACGGATCTTTGTTTGTTGCGTGGTATCCGTTGCACCCGGTAATCCAAGGAGCAATACGGTGTAAGCCTTGCTTTGTTCCACAGTGATCGTTCTGTTGAGATTAATATTGCTTTCGTTGTTCACTGAAATGTCAACGCTTCCTGGTGTTACGGCCATGAATTCAGATACCGTTCCAAAACGGGCGGTACCATCGGCGATATTATTGCCACCGGCCACTACACTAACCTGTGGTTGCGAGGAGTCGGGGATCGCGTTGATGTACCGGATATACGCTTTTCCGGAGGTGGAGGATAGACTGTCGAAGTTGTCACGGACAATGATGTTCCGGTAGGTGTCATTGGCGCCAACCAGGAAGAGAGAGTAGAATTTGCCGTCTTCAAATAGATTGCTGCTCGTTGCCAGGGAGGTGTTCTGGGAGAAATCATAAGATTGCGCCTCCCTGTTGCCGGTATAAACGCTGAGGTAACCACCGGTGAAATTGGTGTAAGCCAGGGGCGCCTGCGTTAAACTGTTGCCCGATAAGGTAATGCCGGCGTTGGCCACATCAGGAGCCAGGTTGAATGCCATAAGTCCTGACACAGGAACTGTTGTGCCTTCACTATTCTTCTGACACGAAGCGAAGAAAACACCGGACAGTACTACGCCACAAGCCAATAGCAGGTTTTTTCGAAGAAAATTCGCTTTTTTCATACTATGCACACATTTTGAGGATTGAATAATAAAAGGGTGGGGTGTTATTCAAGTGAAAAAATGGTGCCAGTTAAAAGGCATGGACAGGCAATTAACGTTTCTTTTCGATCGTGTTAAAATTGGTATAAAACAAATTTACGGGCACAATATAAAGTTCAGTCCCGTGCACAAACGGAAGTTGTTTTCCGTCGGAAGGTAACAACAGAGGGCGGATCGTACTTTTCGGACCCGCCCTCTGTTGAAAGCACATGAGAAGGAGATGTTTAAAAACTAATACCGGCTTTTAAGACAATGCGGTTGTATACATACTTCATTTGTTGGGTAGTATGCGATGTGGCTGAAGGTGGCGGAATGCTACTGGATATCCACCACATAAAATTCGGAACATACTCCGTGGCCATCGTGGTTTTCTGACTGTAACCCGCCTGGAGCAGGAAGGCCTTTTTGCCGGAAAGGTTCCATCTGTAACCGATTCCGGCTTCCGCCATCCAGGCGCCGTGGAGATCGTACTGCTTATGCTCGGTCCAGAGTTTGTTGTTCCACTCTTTTGTTTTAACGGGAATGGAAGGCCCACCTTGCGCATACAGTAGCGGCCCTTCCTTTGCGTTGCCAAACCTGTATTCAACATGAGGAAGAAAGGGGACGTGCAACATGAGGTATTCATCTACGCCCGTGGCGATACCGATGAAGATGTTCCGGCGCTGAATGCCATGCGTGGTTTGAAGAATGTATCCGCCAGATGTTTGCCCAATGGCGTATCCTGGTGTTAAACTGCCTTCGTAACCCCATTTTTTCTGTTGTTTTGTCTGCGAAAAAACGGTAGCGGAAAGGAGCAGGAATAATGGAACGGTGATCTTTTTCATAAAGTGAGTTGACGATGATTAGAATTTTATTCCGATCCTGCTCAGCAGTTTAATATTGTTGATGTCTGAATAATCGTATTGATAGAGCCCGTCTTCTGCGGAAACGATAGCTACATTATTGAAGCAGATTACATCGAAAGTTTTGGGCATTGGGATGGTTGATTTGATGGTCACATTTGAGGGGTTACTGGCATCCAGTATCCGGAGCCCGTCCCTGCCATCGCAAACAAATAGATGGTTGCCCGCCTTGCTGAGTCCGTGTGGATTGGTGAGCGGGTAGGATTTTACCAGTTTGGGGGAGAAGATGTTCTCCACATTCACCACATCCAGTTGGTTCACATAACCCAGGCATTGTGTGCCGTTGCGCAGCGTTACATAAGCGTAAGTATCGTCGGCGATAACGGGGTCGCATACGCGTGCATGGTCAAATGTGCTTGCTTTTACCGGGTTGGCGGGGTCTTCAACGGAATAAATGTGCATGCCGCTCTGGGCACCGATGAAGAGTTTGTCTTTGAATGGGTAAATCGTTTCAATGCCCCATCCCAACGAGGTTTTTGTTTTCCAGACCGGGTTCATCGGTTGCGAAATGTTCAGTACTTCTAGGGTGGAATTTGAAACGGTATAAAGATGTTCCCGCTGGATGGCGAAACGCGCCATGCTGCCTCCCACGCCCTGTTGTGGCGCGGTTTTTACGCCTGCACTATTGGCGGCCATGCCTGATGCGGCGGAGAAGTTGAAGGAAGCATCAAAAAACATGATCTCGTTCCTGCGGGTGCCGTTCTCGATCTTTTCTGTTACCGTGGTGTCTTTGGTGATCCATTCCGTAATTACTTGCCCGGAATCCTGGTAGTAACCAAGTACATATACACGTTCGGGGAACAGGTTGGGGATGGTCTTTACATACTTTACATCATTCGGTTGCGCGATGTTGAGCACGATCAGGTCTGTGTAACAATCGGCGTACAAAGTATTGCCGTAAGCCGCCATATCACCACATCCGGGAATGTGGATGAAGGATTCCACGATGGGGGCGGCGGGGTTCAGGTTGTTGATCACGTGAATGCCTTTGCCCAGTTCGTTGAGGAAGATGTAGTGCCCGAGCAGGTACATCTTTCCTGCGGCGGAAATGGTTTCGGGTGCGGTATTTCCGATCTGGGCCACTACTTCCGCTTTGGTCTGGAAAACGGGTCTTGTGATCTGGTAGGTGTAGGTCTTGTAAGTAGTGTCCTTCAGGCAACCGCTGAAAATGGTAAGGACGCTGAGACTAAGGAATAAGTGTTGAAGAAGTTTTTTCATGACTATACTTTTTTAAGATGGAAGCTACTTTTTGAAAGAGACGGGAATGGCTGCCGAGAACTGCCACTGCCGCCAGTAATTCGATGTGCTGCTGATGGGTGAATAGGCCCGGGTGATGTCGTATATGCTTTGCAGGGAAAATTGATAAGCCTGTTTTGTATGGTAACTGATCCCGCCTGAAACGGACGCGCTGATTGTTTTTTTGGCGGACGAAAGAGGAAGGTATGTGCCTGTTGAATAGTCTGGGACAAGGAATACCGCCCCGGCATTATATCCTGCCTGTACACCTGCTTTTAGTGAAATGCGTTGCTGAAGCACAGGTAATTTGTACGCTATCGATGATGCGATGGCTACTCGGGAGAAATAACCTGAATGTTCCTGCGTGTTGCCCGCCCTGTAAAAATGGTTGATGGATTTATTTTCGAACCCCGTGAACTGGGTATTGAAACTGGTATCTTTCCTGGAACCGGTGAACTGCGTGAAACGCAGGTGCTGGAAACCGAGTCCTGCTGTGAGTGTCCATTGGTCGGACAACGGTTGTACACGGTTCAAAAAAGCGGAATAGGAGGCGCCCGCCCTCGGACTATAAATAACGCCAGGCACCTGTGAACCTACACTGCCGTTCCCGGGAACAGGGGAGTTGTAGGAATAGCTATCCTGGTAAGCAAAGGGGCGTAACAGAGAGGGAATGCCATCCTTCATATTCGAAAGTCCTGAGGCTACCTCAATTTGCCAGAAGCCTTTATGTCGGGTAAACCGCTGCCCGTTCACCACAATGCTGCCCGTACTGTTTGTGGGGATGTCGAAGGTGCCCGGTTTTTTTTCCTGAAGCAGATCGATAGCCGGAAAAACAGGGGGGGCGGTAGTGATAACTTCCGGAAGCAGCGCAATGTTTTTTTCTGCTTCATCCGGCAGGATCAGGGCGGAAGAATTATCTTCTCCATGCGCCGTTTTTTCTTTTTTAATTACAGTGTTGGAAGAACCGGCGGCTGATAAACGATTGCTACCGGTTTTCCTATTGAAGGGAGTACTTCCCTGCACGATGCTGACCGGAGGTTTGTTAGAAGCGCTTGCGTCGGTAGCGTGAACGGATTCTCTTTGTTGACGGCTGTTACCTGCACCTGGTGTAGAAAAAGAGGAATGCTCCTGCCGTGTCGCCGATGATGGCGATTTTTTTTCTCCGGAGG
Source organism: Parasegetibacter sp. NRK P23 (assembly GCF_023721715.1). Classification (NCBI taxonomy): domain Bacteria; kingdom Pseudomonadati; phylum Bacteroidota; class Chitinophagia; order Chitinophagales; family Chitinophagaceae; genus Parasegetibacter; species Parasegetibacter sp. NRK P23. The sequence goes on along the minus strand of NZ_JAMDLG010000001.1, from coordinate 663,973 downwards.
AAAGGATTCCCGTGAACAACAGTATGGGGATAGCTGCTCCTGCCAGCCCGACGGGGAACCACCACCAGGCCAATCGGCGTTTCTTTTTTTGGTCCAGTTCGGCGGAAATCCTGTTCCACACATCTTCACGGGGCGCGATCCGGTATCCGGCACCCTGTTGTTGAACCTGTTTTTCAAAATCTTCCCGCATGGTATTAAAATTTATTGCCCGCAATGGGTTTTGCTGCTGCCGGTTGCTCCGCGTTGATCCATTTTACGAGTTGCGCCCTGGCCCTGCTGTAATGGCTGCGGCAGGTATTCTCATTAATGCTCAGCATTTTTGCTACTTCTATATGATTGTATCCTTCCATGGCTACAAGGTTGAAAACCGTCTGGTAACCTGTAGGTAGTTTCCTGATCAGTTCTATCAGCGCCTCGGTATCCAGTTTGGCGTTGGCCGTTTCATTGGTTAGAGGATGCAATATTGTTTCATTGAACTGCATCTGGCTCCGGTACCTGTTGTGCCGCCGCAGGTAACTTAATGCGGTATTGATCATGATACGGTTGATCCACGCACCCAGTTCCCCATCCCCCTTGTATTTGTCCAGGTGGGAGAACACTTTGATGAATCCTTCCTGGAGAATGTCTTCTGCGTCGTCCAGACTTTTAGTATACCTGTAACACACCCCCAGCATCGTGGGCGCGTATTGCCGGTAAAGTGTTTCCTGCGCGTTCCGGTTATTCCTGATGCAGTTTTTGACAAGTTCGGTCTGGTGCATGGTCGGTTGAGGGTATTGACTCCCGCCATAACCGTTTCATTGCAGGGAAACCCGTTTTTTTTAAAATGGGCTAAAAAAACTTTGCGGTTTGGATTTTAGTCGTAAATTGGTCAACCAAATAATTGGTCAACCAATTTTGGGTAACGATTTGCTAATACTTCAACGAAAACTGCTTGCTTTATGAACAGGTTTAAACCACTGCTTTTCCTGTGCCTTTTGTTCCACCTGGAGGCCATGGCGCAGAAAACGGTAAAGGGCACGGTTACCGACGCCAAAACGGGTGAAGGGCTGGCTGCAGTTTCCATCAGCCTGCTGGGCGCGAAAACCCAAACCGGCACTTCCACCAATGAGAAGGGAGAATTTTCTCTTGCCGTGCCGGCGCTGAATTCCGCCCGCCTTATGGTTTCCCTTGTGGGCTACAAAGCCCGGATCATTGAATTACAGGGGAAAGATAAAATCGCGATCGCCCTCGAAGCCGATGCCGCACAACTCGATGATGTGGTGGTGATCGGGTACGGCGATCAGAAGAAATCACACCTCACCGGCGCCATCACCAAATTAAAGAATGACAACCTGGATGAGATTCCCGCCTCCAGCTTAGACAGGATGCTGATCGGGAAAATGGCCGGCGTAACGGTGCAGAACCTCAGCTCCGAAACCGGCGTATCGCCACGCGTAAGGGTGCGCGGACTCAGTTCCATCTCCGCTAATGCCGATCCGCTTGTGGTGGTAGATGGGCACCCGATGGTGGACGGGCTCGCCATGGTGAACCCCTTCGATGTGGAATCCGTGGAAGTATTGAAGGATGCCGCATCCTCTGCGATCTATGGTTCTCGCGGTGCAAACGGCGTTATCCTGATCACTACAAAAAGCGGGAAATCGAATAAGCCGAAATATACTTTGAAAGCTTACTATGGTATAAAGGACGCTTACAAACTTCATCCCATCATGACCACCGGTGAGTACACCGAAAAACTGTACCGGGAAGCCGCGCTCCGCGAGAATGATCCCACTGTTCCGGCCAACCGTAAAAACCTGGTTACACCCCAGGAAAAAGCCCGCTATCTCGCAGAAAGAACACTGCTGAATGGCGAGGCCACCAACTGGCAGGAAGAAGCTTTAAGGCCCGCCGGTATTTACAACGTGCAACTGGGTGTTTCAGGCGGAAAGGAAATCAGGTACTATGTTTCGGGGAACTACCAGCAGGACGACGGTATTATGGATCACAACGCCTTCAACCGTATTAACTTCAGAACCAAGATCGATGGGAACCTCGGGAAAAAGACCAGGTTCGCGGTCAATTTCAACCCATCCTATTCAAGGACCACAAGGCCCGCTACCAACTTTACCGATTACTACCGGTTCTATTCCGGACTCCCTGTTTTTCATACCCCTGCCACCGCCGCATTCGTGAACCAGAACGCCCAATGGGCGGGTATCAGGCCTGGCGACTGGGCGCAGCCACGGCATTTCGCCAATCTGGCGTATCTCGGCTTTATGCCGGACGGCACACTCTGGGACAGTAACCTCGATCCCTCCATTACTTCCGGAAAAGTGAACCCTTTTTCTTCCAGCAATAATACCCCGAAGTCTATTGCGGACCGTGAATCGAATACCAGTTGGAACTACCGTTTGCAAACCGGCGGCGACATCAGTGTCGATCTCGCTAAGGGGTTAGTGTTGAAAACCTCCGGTAGCGTGTATTTCAACTATATAGAGTCTGAATATTTCGCCATGAAGAATTCCCGCACCGATGGACAGGTGAACAGAGGGGAACATTACACCCGCCGCATGATAGACCTGCTTTGGGAGAATACACTCAATTACAGCAAACGCGCGGGCGACCATAATTTCTCCGCGTTACTGGGTTTCACGGCACAAAGAACAAACACCACCACCGCGCAGATCGAAGGACTCAATTTGCCCACCGATGACATCAAAACCCTGAACCAGGCTTCATCCATCAATCTCGCCAATACTTACACGTTAAAGAATCCCATCGGTTTGCTGTCCTACCTCGGAAGAGCCACCTACGATTTTAAAGGAAAATACCTTTTCTCCGCCAGCATCCGTACCGATGGAAGCGGCTATTTCCCAGAAGGACAGAAATATGGCTGGTTCCCGGCGGTTTCCGCGGGATGGCGCATCAACAATGAACCCTTTCTCGCAAAAACGGACTGGCTCAGCAACCTGAAACTCCGGACCAGTTACGGCGCTACGGGCAACAACAGCATCGAGCCCTTTTCGTACCTGGAACTGCTGAACATGGCCAATTATTCCTTCGGCGGCGGAACCGGCTCACTCAACAATGGCCTGGCCGCGAATAATGATGTGCTCCCCAATGTGCTTACCTGGGAAAGGACTTACCAGTTTAACGCTGGTATCGACCTGGGCATCCTCAACAACCGGTTCACCATGAGCCTGGAATATTACAACGGCGTAACCGATCGCCTGCTCTTCAAACAGGCAGCCATGTCGTTCTCCGGATCCAACCAGTTCTGGAACAACATCGGCAAAGTGCGTAATCAGGGGTTGGAACTCGAACTGATGACCACCAACATCAGGAACAAAAACTTTGAATGGACCACTTCGTTCAACGCCGCGGGCAACAGGAACAACTTGCTGGACCTGGGCGGGGAAGCCTATCAATTCAATTACGGCGAAAGAAATGAGATATACGCCGCGTTCACCGGCGGGCCTGCCGTACAGTTCTTCGGATACAAGACCGATGGTGTATGGACCTCAGACCAGGAAATTCAGGAGGCACAGGCCAAAGGATTGGAAAGCGCATTGTCAAAGTATTTCGTGGCCGGTGGATTGAAGTTCAAAGACATCAACAGCGATAACCGCATCGATGAAAACGACCGCACCGTTATCGGGAAACCTTTTCCCGATTTCACCTGGGGAATGACCAATGTACTGAAGTACAAAGGGCTCGACCTTACTTTCGTGATACAAGGCGTGCAGGGCGCGGATATTGTAAACGGAGACGCTTATTACAACGAATCGAAATGGTACAATAAAAACTACAACAGCGAAAACCGTTGGGTGAGTGCGGCCAATCCGGGTGATGGAAAAACCCCGTATGCCGCAGACGGTGCCGATTGGATGCTCACCGACTACATCATTGAAGACGGTTCTTACGCCGCTTTAAGAAGTGTGATCCTGGGGTATTCCGTGTCGCCGCGTTACGCGAAAAAAATGGGTATCAATGGCGTAAGACTTTATGCTTCCGGCGAAAACCTGTTCTTCATCATGAGCAAAAATTACCGCGGCGTTAACCCTGAAGCCCGCACCACTTCCGGCACATACGCTTCTCCGTTAATAGACGGCTACCAGCGCGGTGGCTTCCCTATCGGGAGAACAGTAACAATGGGAATCGACATTAATTTCTAAGCACGGAAAAACGGAAATCATGAAATTATCAAATCTCTATACAATCGTTCTCCTGGCCGGAACAATGGCTTCCTGCTCAAAGATCATCGACCTGAAACCTGAGTCGAATGTATCCGTCGAGAACTTCTACCGCAACTATGAAGAAGTTCAGGTGGCGCTTACAGGATGCTACAACGGTTTGCAGCAACCGCTCCGTACGGAATGGATGCTCACTGAACTGCGATCCGATGTGTCCAAACAGGGAAGTCCCGGAAGTACTTCCGTACCCAATATTGAACTGAACGACCTGAATACTTTCCTGCAGAACTCATCCCACACCAAAGTGTACGATTACTGGTTCAGTACCTATAAAAATATTCGCAGCGCGAACTACGTGTTGAGGAGTCTCGGCGTTACTTATGCGAATGGGAAAACGGTATTTGGAAAAGAACCCACTGCGGTGATGGAGGAGGCCAGGAGAAAAGAACTGGCGGGCGAAGCGCTGTTCATACGCGCGTACCACTACTTCAACCTGGCGCGTTTGTTCAATGGTGTTTTTCTGCTCACCGATCCAACCGATCCGCTTCAGTTGAAACAGATCAACCGCTCCTCCGTACAGGAATGTTACACGCTGGTGATGGCCGATCTGGAAGCGGCGCAGCAATGGCTTACCGACCGGAACTTTTCACAACAGCCCGAAGCCGACAGAGGACGCGCCACCATCTGGGCCGCTAAAGCATTGCTCGCTAAAGTCTACCTTACCAATAACCGTAAAGCCGATGCGCTCCCGCTGCTGAATGATATCATCGCAAGAAGCGGCCACGACCTGCTCACCAGTTATGCCGATGTATTTTCCATCAGCAATGAAATGAACCGTGAAATTCTGTTCGCCATCCGGTTTAAATCGGGCGGACTGGGATTGGGTAACTTTATGGCCAATTCCTTCGCCGCATTGAATAGTGGAAGCGCCATCGTGAACGGGAACGGATCCGGATTGAATTATCCCACACTGCACCTTGAATCAAGGTACATCGTTCCGAATACAGGCTTCGCCGATGCAAGAAAGGCGACAAACATCGCGCGGTACAATACACTTTCTTACTGCCGGAAATTCATTTCTCCCGTGATGATAAAAGACGATGCCGAAAATGATTTTCCCGTGATCCGGTTTTCAGATGTATTGCTGATGCAAGCGGAAGCGGAAGGTTTCAGTACAGCGTCTGTAAATGCCATCAACCGTATTAGGCAACGGGCCGGGGCAGGCGAATACCCCGGAACGGGCAACTTCTCCGCTGCATTCTACCTGTATCCCGCTACCGGAGCGGAAGCCATTACAGAAGAGAATTTTACGGATCGCCTGTTGCACGAAAGAAGACTGGAACTTGCATTCGAGAACCACCGTTACTTTGACCTGCAACGCATGGGGAAATTTGAAGAAGCGATGGGTATATATTATGAAGCGGAATACGATGAACATTACAAAAGATTCCGTCCCGCGCTTACGCTGGAACAGTTGAAAGAAAACCTCGTTGTCCGGCCTTTTCTTCCGATCCCGCAACGGGAACTGGATACCAACAATGAAATTGAAATCACCCAGAACCCCGGGTATTAACCAAAAACGATCTCATTATGCGAGCCATCCATAAAAATAGTATACTGTTCGCCGCCTTCCTGCTTATACTGGCGGCCTGCAAAAAGAAGGACCAGTTCATGGCCGACGGCACGCTGGAAACAGCAGAATATATATATAACGAAGCCATTAAAGGATTTCAGCCGGAGGCTACAGTGGAAGGAACGGTAGCGGCCAACTTCAATATCCGCACCGTTTATTATTACCTCCAACGCAACAATACCACCGATTCGCTCCTGCAAACCGATTTCGTGGAAGATGGTTCTGGAAACAACTACACGTTCTCCCTTGATCCTGCCGTATGGAACGGCGTGAAATTCGAAAATGTGAAAGGGCTGAAAGTGTTGTTCGTGAGGGACAATACCACTTCCATCGAAAAATTCATCTCCGTCACTTATTTTAATCCGGCTGCACCGCAGTTTTCGGAACTGCCCGAAACGGTTACGCCTTCTTTAACCGGACCCACGGCCATAACCGGAAAACTAAGTTCTGAAACCGGCATTCAGAAACTGTATTTCTCCGACAACAGCACCGGTAATATGGAGCTGATCGATAGCATCGCCGTGAACGGTGCGAAAGATTACACCATCAATTACCCGTATACCTATAAGGAAGGCGCAGGGCAAATGCGGGTACACGCCACAGATATATATGGTTTGGTGTCGGAAAAGCTGATCCAGTTCGTGGGTATTCCGTTCCGCCCTGTACTTACGTTCTCGAACCCGGTCCTGAAGGCCGCCCTGCCGCATGGCACACCCATTGTTTCCGGTACCGTAAAGACTTTCGGGGAACTGGTGGCGCTGAAAGCTTATGTGGTAAAAACTTCCGGAGAAACCCTGGTGGGGGATGTGTCGTATGCGCTTACCGGTTCAGCGCCCAACGAATACAATTACACGTTCTCTCTTGCTGATTTTCCTTTTGCCGACGATGTTACGGAATGCCGGATAGAAGCAATGGATGCCAATAACAGTAACAGTTCCGCCAACAATCCGGTGCAAATACTGCCGTATTACCATTGGAAAAACGTGACGATGATGGCGCAGGGGTTGCCCAATGCCGATCCGCCGTTAACGTCCTCCAGCAGCTTCTTTATCGGTGAGGTGAACAGGCCCGTCATCGGAAGTTGTGACGTAAATGGCAATACCACTTACGATGATAAGATTGATTTTGTTGCCTATACCACCACGGCGCCGGCTATTACCTTTTATAATCCCAACAATACCGGGAGTATCCGTGGTAATTATCGTTGCAACGGCGGCGCCACTGGCTGGACGCCGGCTACGGTACGCGATGTGCGGATGCGTGTGATGCTGCAGACCTCCGTTTCCAATGGCAGTAACATCTATACGAAGTACAATGCGGGAGGTATCGAAAGCCTGGGGAACGATTTCTTCTCCGGCGTGAGTGCGCCCAGCGCCAATACGGCCAAATACGACAATGTGAGTACGCCCGCGTCGAATGTTTTTCACCCGGACAATGCTTACCTGGTATGGATGAAAACGCCTGAAGGGAAAAACATACTGGTACACGTGAAGGATACGGATATGTATACTTCGCCCAACCAGGGCCGATCCAGCGTGGTACTCGATATTTTGAAGGAACGTTAGGAAGAAATTGTTCTTTTGCAAACTGATCAGCATAAACACAAAATATATGGAATCGTCAACCATTATTCAAAGAATCAAAGCGATAGAAGTGGAAAGTCCGGTGGATAAAATAATTCACCAGTTGCGGCAACTCATTGCCAGCGGACAGTTGAAACCCGGCGACAGGCTACCGGCGGAACGTGTGCTGGCCGAAAGGTTTTGCGTGGGAAGAGGCTATGTGCGCGACGCCATCCGGAAACTGGAATTCTACGGCCTGCTGAAAACATCGCCGCAAAGCGGAACCTATGTTTCAGGCTACAGCATCAAAGTATTGGATGGTATCCTCAGCGATATCATTGATTTCAATAAAGATGATTTCGCGGCCATGGTGGAAGCGCGCTATTATATGGAGATCAACGCCGCCCGTTTGGCCGCCCAGCGCAGAACGGATGAGGATTTGAAAGTGTTGCAGTCGGCCGTGGCAGATTACGACCTCAAAATGAAGCACAACCTGGACGGGGTGCAGGAAGACATGTTCATTCACCTCAAAATAGCCAGCGCCACCAAGAACTCCTTCTTTGAGTCGATGCTGCTGCTGTTGTTGCCCGATCTGATCCGGAACATTATTGAGAAGAAGGTGTGCGGTCCCGATCGTTCCATTACAGCCGTGAAAGAACACCATGAAATACTGACGGCTATTGCCGATAAGGATGAAAACGCTGCCGCACTGGCTATGGCCGCGCACCTCGATGACATTTTGCGCATCAGCCGCAGTGAATCGCTGCTCAACAAATAGAAGTATGCTGAAACATTTTTTGATCCTGCTCATTTGTATGGCTGCCGCCAGGTTAACCCTTGCACTTTCCTGGCCTGTTCAAAACCTGCCCGAACTGAAAGCCGCGCTGAAAAAAGCACAACCCGGCGACACGATTGTGCTGGCCAATGGCGAATGGAAAAATACCCCGCTGGTGCTGGAAACATCCGGCGCGGCGGGCAAGCCACTGGTGGTAAAGGCTGCAACGCCGGGAGGTGTTCGGCTCACCGGTAATTCCTTCCTCCGCTTCGGCGGTGCGCACATTGAAGTGTCCGGATTGCATTTTACCAACGGATACGCTAAAAAAGGCGCCGTAGTGGAATTCAGGGTGAACGATGAAAAGCTCGCGAAATATTGCAGGCTCACCCAGACCACCATAGATGATTTCAGTAAACCCGACCGGTCGGATAACGACAGCTGGATCATTTTCTGGGGAAAGAACAACAGGATGGACCATTGCTCCATCGGCGATAAGTTCAATGGCGGGGCCACACTTATCGTGAACCTGAACGATGAACGGAGCCAGGACAACCGGCACAGCATCGACAGCAATCATTTTATGGGCCGCTCACCGCTGGGGTCAAACGGTGGAGAAACCATCAGGGTGGGGGTTTCAAGGTATTGTCTCACGGAGTCGCGTACACGCATAAAGGATAACTTATTTGCCAGGTGCAGCGGAGAAGTGGAAATCGTTTCCATCAAGAGTAGTAAAAATGAAATTACCGGGAATGTTTTTTTTGAATGTGAAGGCGGGCTGGTGCTGCGGCACGGTAATGAAAATACAGTAGCGGGAAATACCTTTATCGGGAACGGGAAGCCCTTCACGGGCGGTGTGCGTGTGATCAACGCGGGGCATCTTATTTACGATAATCTTTTCCTGGACCTTGCAGGGGAGCGCTTTCACGCTGCGTTCAGCGTCTTGAACGGTGTACCCAATTCTCCGCTCAACAGGTACGCGCCGGTAACGGATGTAAAGATCCACCACAACACATTTTCAGGTTGCAAAGAGATCATGTTCGGGGCCGGAAAGGATCCGGAAAGAACACAGGCGCCCGAACGTGTTGCATTCACCGATAATTTTATTCAAACTACCCATGAAGTGGTGTATGAAGATGCCAATAGAGATGGTGGTATTCTTTTCAGAAACAATAGTTTCATGGGTGAGCAGGTAAGGAATACTTTAAATGGTTTTCAACCGAAAAAACCGGTGTTTTCAACAGTTGTTTATGCCGGGAAAAAACTCACACTTCCTGTAGTAAAAAACGGTGCGTCCATGCAGCGTAGAAGCTGGATGGATGAAAAGCATGCAGGCGTATCCTGGCGTGTTCCAACGGTAAAAAATGTCAGGAAACCTGTCGTTCACTTTGTGCGCGCAGCGGAAAGCCTTAATCTTCCCGCTATTGTGGCTAAAGCGACCGATGGAGATATTATTGAACTGGAGGCGGGAAAGTATGCCATAGAATCACCTTTGCTGGTGAATAAAACACTTACGCTGCGGGTTAAAACACCTGGGGAGAAAGCGGTGCTGGTAAATGTGAATGCAAAGGCTCTGCCGGCGTTCATCCTATTGGACAATGGTGTTGACCTTACTGTTGCAGGAATCATATTTAATGCCTCCGAAGCCAACTTTGGGGCCGTTTCTGCAGGCATCTCAACAGGCGATCGTCCCATGAACCGGCCCTATAAACTGAAACTGGATGAGTGTGGTTTTACCGGGTTCAACGAGTGGGGCGCTGCCGCTGTCAGGGGATGGAAATCCACCTATGCTGATTCGGTTACCATACAAAATTGTCTTTTCTACAATAACGCGGGCGGGAGCATAGATTTCTCCGCTGAAAAAGAGGATAAAGGTATTTACAACATTGCTTACCTCGCCGTAAGGAACTGTGTATTTCAGAACATGCAGAGCACGGTAATCAATGTGTACCGGGGTGGCAACGATGAGAGTACCACTGGTCCTGAAGTGCAGATCGATCATTGTACTTTTCTGAATGTCGATAACCGGATGCAGGGTTGTGTGGTGAAACTGCATGGTGTGCAGCAGGCGCAGGTGACCAATTCCATTTTTACACAAAGTGGTTCGGGCGGCAGGACGATCTGGTTCGAGGAAATGGCGTGGGATAAGCTGAAGGTGGACCATTGCGGTTTCTTCCGGAGCGGGAAACTGAGCGCTTTTTTCGGCAGGTTGAATACGACCAAATCATACTATGTCGAGCCCATGTTCAGGAACGCCTCAGCAGCGGATTTCAGGCTGAAAAATGCGGCTGAATTGTCTTCTGCAGGAGGCGAACCCATAGGGGCGGCATTGTATTGGAATGAAAAACCGGTGTTTTAAAAAAGGATGTATGATGAAGAAAATAATCTGGCTGGGTGTTTTTACCCTCGTAAATATGGTAGTTTTCGCACAGGAACACCCTTCCATCATGTTGACCAAAAAGAAGATTGGTGAATTACGCAAAGGAATAGAACGTTATCCTGTAATGGCTTCTTCCTATAAAACGATCTTGAAGTCGGCTGAAAAAGCTGTAGCCCGTCAGCCCATGGTTTCGGCTCCTGTGGATGATGGCGGTGGTGCCACGCATGAACAGCACAAACGCAATTACCAGGACATGCTGGCCTGTGGTATCGTTTACCAGGTTTCGGGAGAGAAAAAATACGCGCAGTATGTACGCGATGTGTTGTTGCAATACGCCGCGGTTTATAATCAATGGCCCCGTCATCCCAAGCGGAAGGAAGATCCCGGTGGAAAGATGTTCTGGCAAAATCTGAACGATTGCGTGTGGATGGTCTATACCATCCAGGGGTACGATTGTGTCTATGATTTTCTATCGAAAGAAGAACGTAAAAAGATTGAAACAGATTTGTTCGAACCCGTGGTGAATGAACTTGCCGTAGTGAACGGCGCAATCTTTAACAAGATACACAACCACGGCACCTGGAGCGTGGCTGCAGTGGGCATGGCGGGTTTGGTATGCAATCGCTCCGAATGGGTGGAAATGGCGCTGAAAGGAAGCTCTAAAGATGGGAAAGCCGGTTTCCTCGCGCAACTGGATCAGCTCTTTTCACCGGATGGCTATTATTCCGAAGGTCCCTATTACCAGCGTTACGCCTTGTTGCCCTTTGTGCTTTTCGCCAAAGCCATCCACCAATACCGTCCCGGTCAGAAAATATTCGATTACCGGAACGGGTTGCTGAAGAAAGCGGTAGATGTATCGCTGCAATGTACCTACACCAACAAAGTATTCTTTCCGCTGAACGATGCCATGAAAGATAAAACTTATGAAACGGAAGAGCTGGTGTATGCCGTGGATATTGCCTACGCCGATATGAATGCGGGTGACCATCTGCTGGACATCGCTGCCCAACAGGGACGCGTGCTCATCAGTGATGCCGGTTTAGAGGTGGCGAAGGCCATCGCGGAAGGAAAAACGGTACCCTTCGAATACCGGCCCGTATGGATCAGCGACGGGGCCCAAGGTACGGAAGGCGGACTCGGTATTTTAAGGTCCGGCAAACAACAGGACCAGACCTGTGTGGTGTTTGAAGCCGCCTCGCAGGGAATGGGGCATGGGCATTTCGACCGGCTGAACATGTTGTTGTACGATAACAATACAGAAGTATTCAGCGACTATGGCGCAGCCCGGTTCCTCAATATAGAAACCAAAAGCGGCGGCAGGTACACCACCGAAAACAATACGTGGGCGAAGCAATCCATCGCGCACAATACATTGGTGGTGGACGAAACATCTCATTTTGAAGGGAAACTGAAAAAAGCCGAAGCGGCCGCGCCGGAGTTGTTGTTCTTTGAAGCGAATGAGCGTTTTCAGGTCGTGAGTGCCCGGGAAAAAAACGCGTACAAAGGGGTGGAAATGACCCGCACACTCGTGCTTTTTACCCCGGAAGGCGCAGCGGGACCGCTGGTGATAGATGTGTTCCTGGCGAATGCCTCCGGCACACATTCCTACGACCTGCCGTTCTGGTACCAGGGGCATGTTACCTATACTTCCTTCCCGTTAAATACCCATACCAATGCGTTACATCCTTTGGGGAAGGATCATGGCTATCAGCACATCTGGTTGAACGCTACCGGTAAACCCGGTGCGGCAAACGGTGTGTTCACCTTTCTGCAGGATAAGAAATTCTATACCACCAGTTTTCTCTCTGATACGGCTACTACAGTAAAACTCGTTACTGCAGGCGCGAATGATCCGGATTTTAACATCCGGAACGAAAAGGGATTCATCATTTCAAAGAAAGGCATCGGTAACCAACTGTTCATCCAGCTCACGGAACCACATGGCAAAACGAATCCGGTGGCCGAATCTATCACTGGGGCAAAACCAGGTGTTTCCAAAATTGCTGTGGAGAAAAAAACACCGGAGGAGACCGTGTTTTCCTTCTTCTACAAAAAAGAAAAATACACGGTAACCATTCAGTACAACAACAAAACATCTTTCATTTCAATAAAATAGAAATCATGTTACAAAGCGCAGCATTTCAGGTAGAAAAGGAGATTCCGTGGCATGACCTCGGAAATGGCATTCAACGACAGGTATATGGCTACGATGAAAAGATTATGCTGGTGAAAGCGAAGTTTGAAAGAGGCGCCATTGGTGCGCTCCACAGTCATCCGCATGTGCAGGTTACTTATGTGGACAGCGGCGCTTTTGAAATGACCATCGGCGAAGAAAAAAAGATCATCAAAAAAGGAGATGGCTATTACGTTGCGCCAAATGTGGTGCACGGCTGCGTGTGCCTGGAACCTGGTATGCTCATCGATGTATTCACCCCGCACCGGGAAGATTTTTTATAACCAATAAACACTTGCTATATGAAACAAAGTACCCTTGTTGCCCTGTTTTCCGTACTGCTTTTTTGTGGGACGCTTTCGGCCCAGGATTCTGCCAAATACAAACCTGTGGCGCTTCCTGATGGATATACCTCAAAAATGGAGGTCGTATATACAAATGGAAGCGGCTGGGAGAAAGCGATGGATATCTATCTTCCTCCCGCAGCCAATGGCGCTTCGCCGGTGGTGATCAATATCCACGGAGGTGGCTGGAACCATGGGGAACGCCAGTCGCAGACGGGTTTCAGTACATTCTTTAAAATGGGTTTTGCCGTAGCGAATATTTCCTACCGGCTCACACCGGAAGCCACGGCTCCGGCAGCGGTGGAAGATGCGCGTTGCGCCCTCATCTACCTCATAAAGAACGCTAAAGCGCTGAATATTGATGTAAATAAAATAGTGGTGATGGGCGGAAGTGCGGGTGGTCACCTTGCTTTGATGGCCGGATTGTTGGGTAACGACCGTCGTTTTGATGGGAATTGCCCGGGAAAGGAGGATATTAAGGTAGCCGCCATCATTGATAAGTACGGGATCACTGATGTATGGGACTGGGGCCATGGCCCGGTTTCCAGCAAATCAGCGGGTCGTTGGTTAGGCGATAAAGCCGCCGATCAGCAGTTCGCCACGTCGGTTTCACCCATTAATTATGTCAGCAAAAACAGTCCGCCGGTATTCATCGTGCACGGCGATGCCGATCCTGTTGTGCCTTATCAGCAGTCGGTTGATCTGCATAAAAAACTGGTGGAAGCCGGTGTAAAAACGGAGTTCGTTACCGTGAAAAACGGGCAGCATGGAAAATTTCCCGCTGAAGAAAATTCCGCACTCAATAAAAAGATCATGGCCTTTATCAAAGCACTGAGGATCGCCAAGTAAACGAATCATTTGCACATGGAACTAAAGCAGGAGAGAAAAGTAAAAGGACTGCGGTGGTACATCATCACCCTGATCGGATTAGCGACCGTGATCAATTACATTGACAGAGGTGCCATTAACTTCATGTGGCCTTATATCTACAAGGATTTTGGCATAGCTGAAGCAGACAGTAAGAACGCGCTCGCCCTGATCACCACCTTTTTTATGATCGCTTATGCCATCGGGCAAACGGTAACGGGTAAAATGATGGATGCCATTGGTACGCGGCTTGGTATGACCGTGAGCATCATCGGCTGGAGCCTCTCCATCGCGCTGCATGCCGCGGCCCGTTCCATCATGCAGTTCAATATATTCCGGTTCCTCCTCGGTATCAGCGAGGCGGGCAACTGGCCCGGCGCCACCAAAAGCAACGCGGAATGGTTTCCGCCCAAAGAAAGGGCGATTGCGCAGGGTATTTTCGGTGCAGGCGCCTCTCTTGGTTCAGTGGTGGCAGCACCGGTAATTGCCGGCCTGTTCATTGCCTTTGGCTGGAAAACCACCTTTCTGCTCATCGCCATACTTGGTTTTGTATGGATCATCCCTTGGTTGCTTATCAATAAATCCACACCCGATAAACATCCCTGGATCACACCGGAGGAGCGGCAGTATATATCAGGTAAAGGAGAAAATAACGGTGAAGCAGTTGCGGATAACACCCATCCGGTTCGTGTTTTATCCCTGAAGGAGCTTCTGGCGAACCGCGATTGCTGGGGTATAATTTCGGCCCGGTTCTTTATTGATCCGGTCTGGTGGTTGTTCGTGACCTGGTTGCCCACGTTTCTGAAAGAACAATACCAGTTCGATATGAAACAGATCGGTGCGTTTGCCTGGGTACCCTATCTGTTTGCCGCCATTGGTGGTTTGATGGGCGGCTTCTATTCATCGCGCAGGATCAGAAAAGGCGTTCCCGCTGCAAAGGCCAGGAAAGCCGCCATCACCATAGGAGCTGTGATCATGTTGTTTTCCCTCGTGGGCATCGCCGTAAATATGGAAGAAATGCGGAGTAATCCTTCCGCGGCAATCGCATTGATCAGCGCAACTTTGTTCGGGTTCCAGTTCCTGATCAATAACCTCCAGACACTGCCCTCTGATTATTTCGATGGGAAAAATGTAGGCGCGGTAGCCGGAATGGGCGGAACGGCCGCGGTTCTGGGTACACTTGTGACCACCTGGATCGTGCCCGTGATTACCCGTACCAGCTATACCTCCTTTTTTGTGATGGGTGCCCTGATGGTGCCCGTAGCATGGTTGTGTATCACGTATATCAGTAAACGAAATAAAAGTTTATAAAGCTATTTTCAAGCAACAGTAAGGCGTGTAAAAAGTGTCTGCTGTTTCAAACCCAAAAAACAAACAGATGAAACTGAAAGGAAAAGTGGCCATTGTAACCGGTGGCGCAAGAGACATTGGCAGGGCCGTTTCCCTGAAACTGGCCGCTGAAGGCGCGAAGGTGGTGGTGAATTACCTGAGCAGCGCCGCAGGTGCGGAGGAAACGGTAAAGGCAATTCAGTCGGCTGGCGGAGCCGCCATCGCTGTAAAAGGTGATATGAGCAATGTGCGTGACGTGGAGCAACTGGTTGAGCAAACCCGGTCCGCATTTGGGACAAGTATTCATATTCTGGTGAACGTAGCCGGTGGGTTGGTGGCCCGGAAACTGATTACCGATATGGACGAAGAATTTTGGGACTTCGTCATGAGTTTGAATGTAAAATCAGTATTTATGACCACAAAAGGAGTGGTGCCTTATATGCCCGAAGGCGGTGCCATCATCAACTTTTCTTCACAGGCCGGTCGTGATGGCGGCGGATTCGGCGCTTCGGCTTACGCTACCGCGAAAGGCGCCGTGGCGACTTTTACCCGTGCGATGGCGAAAGAATTAGGGCCGAAGGGTATCCGTGTAAACGCGGTGGACCCGGGAATGATCGCCACTACTTTTCACGATACCTTTACCAACCCGCAGGTGCGCACAAATGTTGCTGGTGCAACACCGTTGCGCAGGGAAGGCAAGGCAGAAGAAGTGGCCGACCTGGTGGCATACCTCGCGGGAGAGGAGAGCTCGTTCATTACGGGTACAAATATTGACATCAACGGCGGAACCTATTTTTCATAATGTTTTACCACCCCGCCGCTGCTCTGATAGAAGGCCGGATGGAAGCTTTGCCATGCGTATATTCAGCTTAATACTATTGCTTTTCCTTCCCTGCGTGCTTTCCGCAAAAGATTACCTGGCTTCTTCTCCGCAGGAGGCGCAGGTGATCTTTAACAATGCGATTGCTGGTGACCGTGTTTTTCTCCGTAACGGCGTGTATAAAAACGCTATTATTAAACTGCACAACACCAAGGGGACAGCTACACAGCCCATTGTATTTGCCGCTGAAACACCGGGAGAAGTTTTTTTTGAAGGAGGTTCCACACTTAGTCTTTCGGGCAGGTATCTGCTGGTGAAAGATTTTACCTGGAGGAACGGATCCGCTTCTCCGTCAAACGCTTCGGTGGTGGCATTCAAAAACGGGAAGGAATATGCGTTTTATTCCACCGTTAGCAATTGTGTGATCGACGCTTACAACAGTTTGCCGGCAGCGGAAACGGAAAACAAATGGGTCTCTTTATACGGTGATCACAACACACTTGAAAATTGCTTGTTGAAAAACAAGACCAACCGGGGCGCAACCGTTACTGTATGGTTGAATCAGGGTGAACCGGCATACCATACCATTGCCGGGAATTATTTTTTAGGAAGAGGAAATGCAGGTCATCACGATAACGGGCTTGAAACCATCCGCATCGGGGATAGTGAAGCCTCATTCACCGCTGCGCATTGCGTGGTGGCGCTGAACAGGTTTGAAGATTGCGATGGCGAAATAGAGATCATCTCCAATAAAAGTTGCCGGAACAGTTACCTGTACAATACATTTTTCAACAACGATGGCGGACTAACCCTCCGGCACGGGAATGCCTGTCTGGCAGATGGAAACTATTTTGACGGCGGGCAAAAGAAACTTTCTTACGGCATACGGTTTATAGGAGAGGACCATGTTGCGGTGAATAATTTCTTCAAAGATTTACACGGTGCGCCGCACCAGGTTTTTCGCGCTCCTGTAACGTTTGTAAACGGCGTGGAAAACAGTGTTTTGAACGGGTATTTTCAGGTGAAAAACGCGGTGTTGCGCAGTAATATCTTCGTGGATTGTGATGCGCCCTGTATCCGGGTAGGTGCGCATACCAGAAAGGAAGCCACGGCTGCGCCGGAAGGGGTCAGTATCCTGGAGAATATTTTTGTAAACGAAAAGGGTGTTAGCGGTGTGTTGTATGAAGAAAAGGAACATCCGTCTGAACTGGATTGCGCAGATAACTTAGTTCAGGGGTATGCTAAAGCCATGCTGCCCGAAGGTTTTTTACTGGTGAAAGCAAAACGATGGAAGATGGGCAGCGCTAAGCTGGAGTCCATTGTTTCCGGGGATACTTCTTTAGCTGAAAAATATGTGCCGGATCTATCAGTCACGGGTGCTGATTGGCTGTCCTTGGTATTGAGTGAAAGATCCGGCGCTAAATTTATGCTGCTTTCTCCAGCGGAAGTGGGGCCGCTTTGGTTGCGATAAGGTTACATCATCCTGCCGGGATTGATCCTGAAAAACACCTGGTACGACCATGGGTTTTTTCCGTAAACAGGCTCAAGTTTTTTACCCGCGCCATAAAAAGTGGCCTGTGTGCCTATGGAGAAGTCTGTTTTGCCGAGCGTAAGTAAGCGCCTGTTTAATCCCAATGTAAGCGCATTGATGTTGAAGATGGCATCGTGTCCGTAAACAGCTTCATCCAAACTCAGCTCATGCGTACTTTTCTGCACAAATTCATATTTTCCATAAACTGCGTTCTTCCCGAAAGCGTAAGCCGATTCAGCCAATACCGCATGCTCCTTGTGCTGCGCGTCCTGGTAGTTGTAACCCCATACGAGTGCGCTGTTCAATAAGTTGCCTCCAGGAAGTTGTTTCGCATGGATAATGGACGCGCTGGTGCGGTGGATGTTTTTTCCTGGCTCAAGTGACTCCGGACTTTTGATGTATGCTTTGGAAACTTGTAAGGACCATTCTTTTCCAGGGTTGAAACTGATCCTTCCTGCCCAGGAGTCGAATCGGGGTTGGTCAAAATCATACCGGTTTTCATCGGGCTCTCTTCCGGTGAACAAGGACCCTTCCAGCTTGAATTTTCCGTGCCTAACACCCAGTGTGGTGGTCCCGAAAGTAATGTGGGTGGCATCCTGCCAATGGTGTCCCAGCGGTGCGTCGGGATTATAGAGGGAAGAGGGGCGGTGCATGAAAGCTGTTCCTCCGATGGCGGGTTCGCCGGGATAACCGAAGTAAACAAATACATCCGTTTTTTTACTGAGTGCATGCGTATAACCAACAGACAGTTCCGCAAAAAGGTCGTGCGGGTGCTGGCGGTCGGTAAGGGGTTGTCCCTGCCATGTTTCGCCGGATTGGAAAAGTAAGGGATAACCGTCTCCGCCCAATGTAAGCCGGTCGATGGACAGCATGGCGCTGAAGCGGAACAATCCGTTCTTTCCAATGGCGCGTTGTCCCATCCCCATCACCCAGTTGGGTGCGTCGAACTGGCTGGCACCGCGGGTTCCTTTCCGCGCGATGTCCTGGTTGTTGTAGCGGAGGAACACGTTGCCATGCACCATATACATCCATTTTTTGCTGTGGAGCATGTACCCATACATGGGAGCGGCATCCGGGAGCCATGCTGTTCCGGAGCCGTTGCGCTGCATGGGCAGGTTTTTACTGAATGCGTGGCTCATTACCGGGCCATGGTCTTCTATTTTGTGTTCCGGTATGGAGTCTTTGTGTTCCGCTGAATGATGGTGTTCGTGCTGCGCCATGGCGCATGTGGTGAAGGCAGCGAGGATCAATGTAAATGCAAACTGTTTCATGCTTCCGTTTTTTCACTGTGCACAATGGTGTATTTTCCCCGCGCCGAAAGTGCGGATTGCACCGTGGCTTCACTGATGGGCGCATCGGCGTTGAAGATCGCCTGCGGCGCTTCTTTCTGAACTTTCTCTACCTGAATTCCGGGCACTGAATGTAAGGCGTCCGTTACATTTTTTATACAGCCGCCACAGGCTATTCCGCTGATGTTGTATGTGTATTTCATATACTGATGTTTACTATGCAAAAATACTTCCACCCCACGCCAGCGTTGTTATACAATGATGGGTTTCCTTTGCATGATTAGGGATTGTATTACCTTCGGCCCTTCAGATTGAATTATGATACAGGTATTCTTATTAAGACACGGTGAAACACCCTGGAACGCAGACAATAACCGCTATTGTGGCAGAACGGATGCGCCGCTTACAGCAAAAGGAATAGAGCAGGCCGCTGCTTCCCGGGAGAAACTAAAGCACATCGCCTTTGATGGTGTGTATGCCTCTTCCCTTCAACGCGCGCGCATCACCGCCGAAATCGTGACCGGAAAAGAAGTGATCACTGATCAACGGCTGATCGAACTTGATTTCGGTGATTGGGAACTGCGTACCAAAGAAGAATTCATAGCCGCCGATCCCGTTTTGTGGAACCGATGGATGAGTGGCGAAGCAGGTATAAAGGCGGGGAATACTGGTGAAACCATGGAAGCCGCAGCCAACAGGGTATCCTCCTTTTTCAGGGATTTGTTTGAAGAAAAAAAGAAAGGCACTTTTCTTGTGGCCGCGCACAATGCAGTGAACCGCTTTTTTCTCGCGCAGCAACTGGGGATGCCGCTGCACCATTACAGGAGGCTCTGGTTCGATAACGGGGCGGTTACTGAATTTGTGATAGAGGATAATGGAGATTTCGTACTAAGGAAGTTGAATGCTTGAGATTAGCGGAGTTTCACGCGAAGACGCAAAGGAGCAAGGACGCCAAGAGCTGTTGATGTGCCGCGCCGATGAAAGAAATAAATAATCGCCCTGAAATAATTAACCGCCCTAAACACAAACAATGCCTTGCGTCCTTGCTCCATTGCGTCGTTGCGAGGCACAAAGCAATCGCGTGAAATTTAAACTCAACTCCTTTCCAGGCAAGGGTTAACGGCAATTATTCTTCTTCAGTGGCAAACACCACCGGAATGTGAAAATACACACGCACCTTGGCGCCGTTCTGTTCTCCCGGAATCCATTTCGGCATCTTCTTCATTACCCGCAGTATCTCATTCTGATAAACCGGTTCTCCACTTTCTGTGAAGACAAAGCTTCCAACATTCCCGTTTTCATCTACCACAAACCGGATGACCAGTTTTACTTTTTGTCCGGGCTCCATTTCATTCGGAGAGCGCATGTTGCGTGAAAGAAACCTTTGCAGTGCAGATTTCCCACCTGGAAACTCCGGCATTTTTTCGGAGACTGAAAATATCTTTTCCTCCGCGGCTGCTTTTGCAACGGGCTTTTCAGGCGTGTACTCCGGGCCTATCTTTTCGGCAGGCGGTGGCTCCATGATACCGATATAATCATCTCCGTCTCTGGTGAAATCGGCGATCACTTTGTTTTGAAGATCGTCTATTTTAGGTGGCGTATTGAGGAGCTGGTTATCTTCAACAATTTCCGGAACTGTATATTGGATCGCTGCTGTGGTGGTAGGAGAGGTACGCACTTCAGGTTGTGGTGGTTCTGGCGGGGTAGGTTGCTCAATATCTATAAGTCTTACAACATCTTCTTCCAATAAGTGCGATAATGCCTGTTCGTTGTCGGGCTGAAACCTGATGGCTGCGTACAATAAAAATGGAACGAGCATGGCGATGGCGATGCCTTTGGTTAGTCTCCTGGAATAGGCTGTTCTGAGTTCGTAGGCACCATAAGATTTGTTGCGGTGCTCAAATAGAATGTCAAGGAGGGCGCTCCGTTGAATAGCTTCGGGGCTCATAACGGTAAAGTTTAATCTTGATGAATTTGGTTTAAAATGGGGCGCCTTGTAAATGGGATGATGGGAGGGGAAAATTTCCATAGGGGAGGGAAAGAAAATTTTTGGCCTCACCCCGCCCCCTCTCCCCGGGGAGAGGGGCATAGTTCATCGTAATCGAATAGTGGTGTACGCATAGCATGTTTAGTGACGGGTTTGCTTTGTCGTCAACAATATGCTGATTGCGTTTTTGTCAATTTTATTGGGAGGCAGGATTTTTACGCTTGCTACAAAAGTATATGGTGGATCGTAATTAAATACATGCATGTGTGCAGTGCATTTGGCAACGATATGTTTAAACAAAAAAGTTAGCTGATTGCGCCCAAAATCGTGAAGCATAAACTCCGTTTCACCCCTCTCCCCGGGGAGAGGGGCCGGGGGTAAGGCCTACATCTCCGCAAACCCATACACCTTCACCCCGGCGCTTTCCTCCAAAGAAGCTTTCAACATAGCATCCGCCACCTTTGTAGCTTGTATAGGCCTGTACTTCGCAGGCAATAATGGCGCAATAACAGGCATCACGGCCTGAGCGATCCTTTCTCCCACCCGTAGTTCCTTCCTTTTGCCGAGCAACAGAGATGGCCGGAAAATATGTACAGCTTTCAACCCTTTCTCCTGAACAGCTTTCTCCGTTTCTCCTTTTAATTTCAGGTAGAAATTGCCGGAAGAAGGATTCGCGCCTACGGCCGATACCATGAGGAAGGAACTGAATGCTTTTTCAGCAGCGAGTTCCGCGCAATGCACCGGGATATCATGGTCCACAAAGCGGTAAGCGGTTTTGTCGCCTTTTACCTGCTGTTGTGTGGTGCCCAGGCAGCAAAACAACACATGTCCACCCTCCATGGCTTCGGACACCTGCGCCCTGTTCCTGAAATCGACCACATGGATGGTGAGTTTGGGGTGTTTTATATGGAAGGGACGCCGCACCAGTACTTTCACGGTACTGTAAGCATTGCCCTCCAGTAAACGCAGCAGCAAATGGTGCCCGATAAGCCCCGTGGCCCCGATCAATACAGCAGAACGTTCTTGCATGGTGATTATTCCTTTATTTTGCGCTAATTCAGATTTCTCATGCAAATTCAGGAAAATTTCCCGCTTCGCCCGTTCAATACTTTCGGTATCGCCGTTAACGCCCGTTATTTCGCCCGGTTTCGTTCCCTGGATGAACTGGGTGAACTGTTGGAAAGAAGGGTGCAGGGCCTTACGAAGCCGCTGCTGTTGTTGGGTGGTGGAAGTAATATACTCTTCACGAAAGATCCGGATGCCTGGGTATTGAAGAATGATATTCCAGGCATCGAAATCGTGCGCGAAGCAGGAGATGAAGTGTTTGTGCGGGCAGGAGCAGGCGAGAACTGGCACAACTTCGTGTTGTTCTGTATAGAAAATGGCCTCGGGGGAATCGAGAATTTGTCACTTATTCCCGGACAGGTAGGCGCGGCGCCCATGCAGAACATCGGTGCTTACGGGGTGGAAATAAAAGACGTTTTTCATGAACTGGAAGCCTTTCATCTTTCAGAAAAAAAATCCGTGGTATTGGGGCTGAAAGATTGCGCTTTTGGCTACCGGGAAAGTGTGTTCAAAACAGTATTCAAAAACCAGTTCTGCATTACGAATGTAACGTTCAGGCTTACTCGTAAACATGCCTTCAATATTTCTTATGGCGCTATCGCGCAGGAGCTGGAAGCGATGGGTGTTCAGGATCTTTCAATAAGGGCGGTAAGCAACGCGGTGATCCGCATCCGTTCTTCTAAACTGCCCGATCCGAAACAGATCGGAAACGCCGGTTCTTTCTTCAAAAATCCTGTCGTTGACCAACAGCAGTTTGATGCGCTGAAAGTATTGTATCCTGCCATTCCCGCTTATCCCGCAGGCGCGGGGCAGGTGAAACTCGCTGCCGGCTGGCTGATAGAACAATGTGGCTGGAAAGGCTACCGGAAAGGTGATGCCGGTTGCCATGAAAAGCAGGCATTGGTATTGGTGAATTATGGCAATGCGACGGGAGAAGAAGTGTATGAACTGAGTTCGGAAATCCTGAAAAGTGTACAGGAGAAATTCGGAGTGACGTTGGAAAGAGAAGTGAATATCTGGAAATAAAATGGCTCCGGTTACCCGAAGCCATTTCGATACTATTCTATATTCATTTCATTAAATATCCTCTTCCCCGAAATCATCTTCCTGCGAAAGCCCCAGGTTCATCATGGAGCCGATCAGGTCCTTGAAGGAAATACCACCTTCCATTACTTTTTTACTGATCAGCGAGTACGCCGCCAGCCCGTGCAGCACAAATTCCATCAGCAATGCGGCTTCCTGCTCATTCGCTTGCGGATAATGCTTTTTCACCAGTGCATACAAGCCATCCACTTTATATAGCTCCTGCACTTTTTGTGCATCCGTTAGGTTAAAGAGTATTTCAAGCTGGTTGCCCTGATCGAACCAGCGGGTGACCGGCGCATAAGGATTTTCAATTTCCTTTTCTTTCTGACCGCCCCTGCCTCTTTTTTTGAGGGCGTCGGGATTCGGGAAGTAGATTACGAATTGTGAACGGATGCTTTTTTCAAGCAGGTTCCAGGCTACCTGCAACGGACCTTCCTGCTCGCCTTCATATACCAACTCTATCTTCCCGGTGATGGAGGGGATGATGCCCGCCAGGTCGCTGATCCAGACCTGGGTGTTTTTCTCCTTGTAAATAATCGATCTTCTTTCAGCGGCGCTCACCGCGTTTTCAAAGGCCGCGATGGTGAGACGTGCGGAAACACCGCTTTTCTTATCAACATATTCAGAAGTGCGCGCTTCAAAGGCGACTTGTTCTATCAGTCGTTTGATGAGATCGCTGGTCTTGATTTTCTTCTCCTGTTCGGGCAGGATATTGGCTTCCTGCTCAGTAATGGCCAGCGAGGTTTCCAGTGATTTAGGGTAATGCGTCAGAATCTGGCTCTCAATCCTGTCTTTCAGCGGTGTAACGATGGAACCACGATTGGTATAGTCTTCAGGGTTGGCCGTGAACACGAAAAGGATGTCCAGCGGCATTCTCAGTTTGAATCCCCTGATTTGTATATCGCCTTCCTGAAGAATGTTGAAGAGGGCCACCTGGATGCGTGCCTGGAGATCGGGCAACTCATTGATGACGAATATGCCGCGGTTGCTGCGCGGGATGATGCCATAGTGGATCACGCGTTCGTCGGCGAAATTCAGGCGCAGGTTGGCGGCTTTAATCGGGTCTATATCACCAATGAGGTCGGCGACGCTTACATCGGGGGTAGCGAGTTTCTCGCCATACCTTTCGGAGCGGTGCAGCCAGTGAATGGGGGTATTGTCGCCCTGTTCGGCGAGCAGGTCCCTGGCGTACTGAGAAATGGGGTAGAAGGGATCGTCGTTGATTTCGGAGCCGGCGATCACGGGAATGTATTCGTCCAGCAGGTCGGTCATTTGTCTGGCCATTCTTGTTTTAGCCTGTCCGCGTAAACCGAGGAAGAGGATATTGTGGCGACTTAACAGCGCCCTTTCTGTATCGGGGATCACGGTTTCCTCGTAGCCGAGAATACCCGTGAAAGTGGGTTCTTTCTTTTGAAGTTTTTTGATGAGGTTTTCCCTGAGTTCGGTTTTTACGTTCCGGGGTTTGTAGCCGGAGGTCTTCAGTTCTCCTAAGGTCGAAATGGTCAGTAGTTCCTTCATATTCATCTTTGTTCCGCTGCTGTTTTGTGGTTATCAGCAGTAAATTAAGCAAATTATTAATGCGTCCGCCATTGGGTAATGCTCATGGATCAGTAAACTGTTTTGCGTTTGCCGTTCTCGAAGTCCCTGAAAATGAATGCGCCGAGGCGATCGAGGGAAGCGAAAAAGGCTTTCCCGTTGTTGGTTTCCGTGAATTCCTGTACGAACCGCTGCAAATAGGGGTCAGATGCGATCATGAACGTGGTGATCGGTATCTTAAGTTTTTTGCATTGAGCGGCCAGGTTGATGCACCGGTTGGTGATCTTTCTGTCGAGGCCAAAGCTGTTTTTGTAATACCTTTTCCCTTGTTTCAGACAGGTGGGTTTCCCGTCGGTGATCATAAAGATCTGCTTGTTGGGGTTCCTCCTTCTGCGGAGCAGGTCCATGGCCAGTTCCAGCCCGGCGACTGTATTCGTATGGTATGGCCCCACTTCCAGGTAGGGAAGGTCCTTAATGGCTACCGGCCACGCGTCGTTACCGAAAACCACGATGTCAAGGGTATCCTTGGGGTATTTGGTGGTGATCAGTTCGCTCAGTGCCATGGCCACTTTCTTGGCGGGCGTGATGCGGTCCTCGCCGTACAGGATCATGGAATGTGAAATATCGATCATCAGCACCGTGGAGGTCTGGGATTTGAAATCCGTTTCCCGGATAGAAAGATCGTCTTCCCGCATCTGGAACGATTCGATGCCGTGGTTGATCTGCGCGTTGCGGATGGAATTGGTGAAATCGATCTGTTCGAGGGTATCGCCGAACTGGTAGGGACGGGTCTCGGGGTTGATCTCATCGCCTTGTCCGGGTCTGAAGGTGCGGTGGTCGCCGCTCTTCGTTTTTTTCAGTTTCCCGAATATTTCCTCCAGGGATCTTTTCCGGATCGACTGTTCCGTTTTAGGCGTGATCTTTATCGTGCCAGAAGATTGATCTTCAGTGATATAGCCGCGGTCCTTGAGGTCGTCAATAAAATCTCCCAGGCCATATTCCTGGCTGGTGAGCTGGTATTGCTGGTCGAGCTGGGTCATCCACTGGAGTGCTTCACTTACATCGCCGTTGGTGTAAGTGAGGAGTTCCATGAAGAGATCCATGAGTTTGTCGAATGGTGTATTGCCGTCTTCGGAAGGCGTGAACTTGGTGAACTGAAAT
This sequence comes from Parasegetibacter sp. NRK P23, assembly GCF_023721715.1. NCBI lineage: Bacteria > Pseudomonadati > Bacteroidota > Chitinophagia > Chitinophagales > Chitinophagaceae > Parasegetibacter > Parasegetibacter sp. NRK P23. The sequence goes on along the minus strand of NZ_JAMDLG010000001.1, from coordinate 638,266 downwards.
CCTTTCATGCGCCGCTGTTTCTTTAATGGATGAGGATGCCGGGATAATAACAGCATAAATATAGGAAAGTTCGGGGTACCCGGTGGCACCGCTATAGCGGTGCCACCGGGTACCGTTTTTTCACCGTAAACGCTAACATAATACAGCGGGCGTTGTGAATAAGCGTACCTTTCGGGAACCATTAAAACCCATCGATATGCTTGACAATCTTCTTAACCTCGTGAAACAACACGCGGGTGGCTCCATCATCAATAATCCGGCGGTTCCCAATGAAAGGAACGAGGAAGCCGTGGCGGTGGCCGGGGATTCCATCACCGGCGGTTTGCAACAACTGATTTCGCAGGGCGGCATCAAACAGGTGCTGGGCATGTTCAGCGGAAAGCAGGACATCAATCCGGACAATCCGGCCGTTCAGCAGGTGTCCGGGAATGTGGTGCAGAACCTGATGGACAAATTGGGACTCAACCAGCAGCAGGCGGGTTCCGTAGCCAACGGACTGGTGCCCGATGTGCTGAAGAACCTCGTCAACAAAACGAACGATCCCAACGACGGCTCCTTCGACCTGCAGGGGATATTCAATTCCCTCAGCAACGGCGGCACCTCCGGACTGGATGTACAGGGATTGCTCGGGAAGTTTAAAGGTGGACTGGACCAGGACGGAGACGGTGATGTGGACCTCCAGGACCTTACAGCAGCATTCTCCGGCAAAGGCGGCGGCGGGATGATGGATAAGCTGAAAGGACTGTTCGGGAGCTAATCTTTACAAGCCCAGCCGTTCTTCCAGTTTTTCTTTGTAATGATCGCTCACCGGCACCTCGTGTTCGCCGATGAGCGCGAGCCCTTTTTTGATCTCGCGTATCCGTGGAACGGATACGATATAGGATTTGTGTATCCGCTGGAAAATGCTTTCCGGAAGTTTCTCTTCGATGGCTTTCATGCTCATTCGGGTAAGAATGGGCCGCAGGCCATCCAAATGAATTTTCACATAATCTTTCATGCCTTCCACCATCACCACATCGGAGAAGTTCACCCGCACCTGACGGTATTCCACATGAACGAACATAAAATCGCGGGAAACGGGGTTGGGTAAAGGGGGTATCGAATTTTTTTTTTGGAGGAAAATTTCATGCGCCTTGTGGCAGGCTTTCAAAAAGCGGTCGAAGGGCACAGGCTTAACCAGGTAATCCGTTACGCCTACTGCAAAGCCTTCCACCGCATATTGCTCGTAAGCGGTAATTAAGATGACCATGGGAAGGGTGGGTAGGCTTTTTAACCAGTCCATACCCGTAATACCGGGCATCTGGATGTCCAGGAATACCAGGTCCACCTGTTCGTTGCGCATGCATTCATACGCTTCCGCGGTATTGCGGCATTTGCCCACCAGTTGCAGGAAAGGCACTCTTCCAATGTTATCGGCCAGTAAATCCATGGCCGGTTTCTCGTCGTCAACTGCTATGCACCTGATCATGATAAATGTATGGTTAGTTCAGCGATGAACCAGTTTTCTTCCTGCCGCAGCAACAACTGGTGCTTGCCGGGGTAAAGCAATTGCAGCCTGCGTTGTACGTTCGGTATCCCGATACCGGAATTGGCATCGTGGATCCGCGGTTCATTCGGTTCGAATTTGTTTCTTACTTCAAAATAAAGCGTTTGCTTCCCGGCGTGCAGGTGTATATTGATTCTTGGGGAAGAAAGGTTGCCGATCCCGTGTTTGAACGCGTTCTCTACAAAGGGAATCAGCAGCATCGGTTCAATGCGCGCGTTCGCGTCTTCCAGTGTCTTCTGAAAAAAAATATTCACCTGGTCGCCGAAGCGGAGTTTCTGTAATTCAATATAATTTTCAAGGTATTCAGTTTCGCGCAGCAAACTCTCTTTGTCGAATTCTGATTCATACAACATATAACGGAGCAACTGCGAAATCTTGATCAGCGTTTCTTCCAGTTGGTCTGAACGGGTTCTTGCCAGCGATACCGCGCTGTTCATGACGTTAAAAAGAAAATGCGGACTGATCTGCGACCGGAGGAACGACAGTTCCGTTTTCAGTTGTTCGTTCTCTTTTTCCTGCTGAAGCTGGTCGTTTTTGATCTTGTCTTTGATATAACGGTAAAGTGTACTTGCTGTGATGATAAGCAGGGAGGGAAAGAGGTTGAATACGATGTGTCCGCGCAACGGCATATCGCCTCCGAACTCATAAGAGATGGCAAGGTGCACAATGAAATTGGTGAGCAGGAACGCAAGTAGTATCAGGCTGAAATAAAACAGGTACCTTCTCCTGTACAGGAATCGCGGGATCAGCAGGTATGCGTTGAAATAAAAAAGCAGCACCAGCCCTATGTTCGACACCAGTTGCACGCCGTTGATGAGCATTGAGGGCATGGAAGGAATACTGATGCTGATGGGCATAGGGCCACCGCGACGGAAATCAGGGCGTTCACGCAGAGAATCGGTGATGATCCATCTGTTCCCTTCCGAGAAACGCAAACTGTCGCCAGCCATTCTTTTCTGAATAAGGAATCCCCTTCCCCCCATGGGGAACCCGGTCCTGCCTTCTCTGGCATTGATGGAGAGAATAGCGGGCAGGGAAAAAAACAATATCCAGGCGATACAATGAAGGATCACCTGGAAGATTGTTTTATGGTACCATTTTCTTGGGGGCGGCGTCATGCGGGTAAGTTAGTCATTCTCTTCATATTCGGCAAAGGGCAGGAACTCGCGGCAGTCGTCGAAACGGTAGCTGGCGCTCCTTCCTATGGCTACGAATGCCCTGCCTTTGCTGGTGAAACCCACGGCGCCTTCGCGTGCCGTTCCTTCGAATGATGTTTTCAGGGTCCACAAATCAGTAGTGGGATCATATTCCCAGGTGGTGCTTACATAAGACCCGTTGATGCCTGTGGTGATGTATCCTTTTCCGCCAAGTGCGAAAGCTACGGCGTTACTGCGTACAATGTTGTAGTCGTCATCATAATCTTCGTCGCTTACATTACTGATTTTTCTGATTTCGGTCCAGGCATCGGTAGTAGCATCGTACACCCAGGCATCGTTCACATTGGAACCGTTGTTGGTGCCGGAAACGAGATAGGCTTTCTGGCCGATTACAAAGGAAACGGGTTCGTTTCGTTTAGTGCCGCCCGGACTTATTTTTTGTGTCCATGTTTTGGTGCCGCCATCGAAGGCCCAGAAATCTTTAAGGAAGTTGCCATCGTAGCCACAGCATACATAACCGGTGGTGCCGATGGAGAAGGCGGTGGCGCCGTAACGTGCGGAACCATCGAAGTCAGCGAGTTGTGTCCAGTCGTCTGTTGAAGGATCGTATTCCCAAAAATCTTTCAGGTAGTTCACGCCATCGTAGCCCAGTCCTACATATACTTTATTGTTTACGCTGAAAGCTACCGCGGAGTTTCTTGCTGTTCCCGGAAATGCTTTTTTCTTTGTCCAGAAATTCCGCTCCGCATCATATTCCCAAAGATCCGTGAGCCTGTTCACACCATCATAGCCCAGTCCTACAAATACACGATCATCACCTGTTGTAACGGAAATGGCTTCACTTCTGCCCACGCCTTCAAAATCGGACCGGCGCACCCAGTTGCCGATGGTGTCGTCGTCATCACTTTCAGTTTTGGTACAGGAGCCGGCGGTGAGTGCAATGCCCATTGCCAGTACAATAAAGAACCTGTTCATACGCGATTTATGTTTTGCCCCGAAACTAAAGGCGCGCAGGAAAGAGAAAGTGTTATAGGCGACCAAAGCACAGATTGTATAGACGAATGAATTTTACGCAACCCCTGATCCGCGTTGAATAACAGGATAGCACAGGACGATTTTTAACAAGGCTTTAAATAAATTGAATTTGATTCTTCAACCTAACATTTGCCATATGAACTCCTCTCGATTGCAATGTAGCGTATTAACTGCGCTCCTATGTTTCCTATTTTATTTGCCAACCTGGTCGCAAACGACACAGGTTCGTGGAAAAACCACCGATGCACAGGGTAATGCGCTTCAGGGCGTAACCATTCAGGTGAAAGGTGGGCAGGCTAACGCAAGCAGTGGCGCTGATGGCACCTACAGTATCAGTGTTCCTGCATCCAATGCGGTACTTGTATTCAGCTACGTGGGATTCGCCACCCGCGAAATACCCGTTAACGGCAGAACGACTGTAGATGCCACGTTGTCACCCGCTGATAATTCGCTGGAAGATGTGGTGGTGATTGGTTACGGAACGCAGAAGAAAAGTGATGTAACGGGTGCCGTAACAAAAATTACCGCGAAAACGCTGGAAGAAAGGCCGGTTACCAATGCTTTGCAGGCCTTGCAGGGTAAAGCCGCGGGCATGAACGTGGCCACGAACATCAAGCCTGGTGAAACGCCTATTGTAAGAATCAGGGGCACGCGTTCACAAAGCGCTTCCAATGAGCCGCTGTATGTAGTGGATGGTATACCCATCGTTGCTGCGCTGGGCGTAACTTCTTTCTCTATCAATGATATCAATCCCAATGATATCGCTTCAGTTGAAATTCTGAAAGACGCTTCGGCTACCGCTATTTATGGTTCACGCGGCGCGAATGGGGTAGTGCTGATTACCACGAAAAGAGGCTCCAAAGGACGCGTTACCGTAAACTACAACGCTACGGTTTCCGTTGATTCTTACAAGGCCCTCACCGACTGGATGGATGGCGGACAATGGATCGACCGCTGGCGCGAAGCCCTTATAAACGGGCGTGCTTATCAGGATGTTCCGGGCAATGCGAATAGCAATCTTAATGTTCCCCCAATGTCATGGTATCCTGATCCGGCACTCGACCGCCAGAAAATGACCGGTATCACCAGCGATCCCCGCGCCCTGGAATCTGTTATGATGGGCTATGAATGGGAAGACCAGATCGGGGGAACGGTGCGCATGCGTCCCACCACCGCTGAAGAGCAGGCCATGGGATGGCCGGCGATGGTTCCGGTATACAATTCCGCCAATATCAGGAATTTCGACTGGATTGGCGCCGTAACAAGACCAGGCATCACACAGAACCACCAGATCGCACTATCAACAGGCTCCGAAACCTCCAAACTATATATTTCACTGGGATACAATAACCAGCTCGGCGTACAGAAGGACCAGGATTTCGAACGCTTTAACCTCAATATGAATGGAGACATCACCGCCAACAAATGGCTCACCATGGGCGTCTCTATACTCGGTTCACTCTCCAAACAGAATTTCGGGATCACCACAAACTCCGGCAACACCGGCTCAAAAGATTTGTATTCCCGTGCTATAGACCAGTTTCCCTACGCGCTTCCTTATGATGAGAACGGGCTTTTCGTGCGTAATCCCGGTGGAAATCTTTCACTCTGGAACCCTATTATCGACATCGATCAATCCATCAATGAAAGAAGGGCATCCGCCATTATGGCGAATTCTTACATGGAAGTGAAGTTCACACCCTGGCTGAAGTACAGGGTCAACTTCGGCGCCCAGGTCAGGAATTTCAGAAGCGGTTCCTGGACAGGTCCGGAAGCGACTTCTCACCTTACGGCAAGGCCCAATACCGCGAGCCACAACAGGGAAGAGAACTTTTCATGGGTGGTGGAAAACCTGCTGTACTTCGACAAATCGTTCGGTACGGACCACCGTTTAGGCGCTACTTTGCTACAGTCTACACAAAAATCGAGGAGAGAAAACATTGGGGCGAACATCTCCAACTCCACTTCTCCACTGAGTTTGTGGTACGATCTCGCTTCCAATACCGTGGGGCGACCGGATGGATATGGATCAGGTTTCACGGAGAATACCCTTGCATCCTACATGGCGCGTGTGAATTACACATTGATGGATAAGTACCTTATTACAGCTACGGGCCGTTATGATGGTTCTTCCGTGTTGGCCCCTGGAAATAAATGGGATTTCTTCCCCTCTTTCGCCGTGGCCTGGAAAATGCAGGAGGAAGGATTTCTCCGCAATGTATCCTGGATCACTGAACTGAAGCCCAGGTTGGGTTATGGCGTAACGGGCAACTCTTCCGTAAACCCATATACTACCACGGGACCGCTTAGCCGAAACCCTTATGTGTTCGGTGGAACAGCCGCCACCGGTTACCTGCCACAACTGGTGCAGAACCCGCAACTGGCCTGGGAACAAACGGCGCAATGGAACGCGGGCATAGACTTCTCCCTGCTGAACAACCGGTTGTCCGGCTCATTTGAAGTGTACAAGGCCAATACAACGGGATTGATCATGAACAAGTCGCTTAACCCCGTTTCAGGCTATGTGGAGAAACTGGAAAACGTAGGCGCCACACAGAACAAAGGATTTGAAGTAACCCTTTCCTCGGTGAACGTGGATAAAAGGGATTTTAAATGGAGTATGGACGTGAACTTCGCCGTGAACGATGAACAATGGGTGGAACTGATGAACGGGAAAGTAGATATGCTGGCGCAACGCTGGTTCATTGGGCAACCCATCCAGGTGTTCTTCCATTACGAAAACGATGGGATATGGCAGAATACCGCGAAGGACCTGGAAGAAATGGCCAAATTTAATGCGAACGCACACAGGTTTTACCCCGGTACCATCAAAGTAAAAGACCAGAACGGTGATTATAAGATCAACGCGGAAGATTATGTGATCCGCGGATCGGCAAGGCCAAAATGGACAGGCGGTATCACCAACACTTTTACTTACAAAAACTGGTCGCTCAGTTCCTTCATTTACGCGCGTGTCGGGCAAATGTACTTTGGCGGATTCCCCAACCTCAACGGCGGTGCCAATCCCAATGGGCGTGTGGAGAACGATGTGTGGAGCTGGAACAATCCCAACGGAAGATGGCCCATGCCCATATCCGGGGCGCAGGTGGAGAACTTTACGCCCGCCATGCAATACAACGACGGCACTTTTTATGTAGTAAGAAATATCTCCCTTACCTACGATCTTCCCAAACAATTGTTGAGAAGGGCATCCATCAATGGACTTCAGTTGAATTTCCAGGTACTGAACCCCTTCATTTTCGGTGGGGATATTGTGAAGATGGGACTGAACCCGGATGATGAAACCAACTGGTCATCGCAATCTCAACCCAATTCCAACAACACTGCTCCACTCGGTGGAACCAACAATAATACCATTCTTCCACAGAGCGTGGTGTTCGGTGTAAGACTTGGATTATAAGACGCATAAAAGAAAAAATATGAAACGCTATATATTATTTTTCGCGATTGTGCTGGCGTGTATTTCGCTTTCTTCCTGCAAGAAATTCCTGGAAGAAAAGCAGGTGGCCAGCTTAACACAGGATTATTTCAACGATGAGAATGGTTTGAATGCGCTCATCAACGGCTTGTACGTGTACACCCGGGTGAAGCATGAATGGGATGCCAATGGCGCCAGGCTGATAGAGGCCGGAACGGATGCTTATATGATATCCAATGCTGCCCAGGCGAGAATGGGCGCTGGTGATTATGGCAGTGATGTGGGATTGATCGCGGGAAACGTGAACAATTATCTCGGTGCCGCGAATTCGAACAATGCCCCTATGGGTGCTTATCCACACATCAACAATTGTAATATCGCCCTTGAAATCATTGATAACGTGAAGCCCGGTAAATTCGGCACAGATGAAAATTTCCGGAAGGTAAGGCGTGCGGAAATTTTGATGCTGCGTTCATGGGCTTATTACCTCATCTCCAATCAACTTGGAGACGTTCCTTTACTACTTACACCCAACCGGGAAGACAACGGTATTTATTACTATCCCAAAGCTTCCCTGGAGAATATTTACAAGCAGATCATCGCTGATATGAGATACGCCTATGAAAATCTTCCGCCTACCGTGCTGCCCACCGAGCGCGGGCGTGCTACCAAATGGGCCGCGGGTCATTTCCTTGCTAAACTTTACCTTAACCGCGCCCAGGCCGCGCCTTTTCAGAACAGTGCTGAAACGCACCTGAAAATGCTGTACAAAGGCAATGTGGCCACCGACCTGGATTCCGTGATCACCGTCGCTTCCGAAGTGATTGGTGGCACCGGAGGCGCGCTCGCTCCCGATTACTGGACCCTGTTCAACCCCGCCGTCTCCGAAACCAATCCGCATTCCGAAGTGTTGTGGGCCGCGCAATTTGATGTGAACACTTCCCTGAACGGCAGGTTCGGCGGCAACCGCTCCGTGAACTACCATGTCGGAAACTATACTGATCTTACCGGCGTAACCCGTGTGATGGCCTATGGCCGTCCCTTCGGTACCTTCAAACCAACCGACTGGGGCTACGATAACTTCATCGACAAAGTGAATGATTCGAGGTATTACAAAACATTCCAGTACGAATACATCGCGAACATGCCGCCCGCAACCAGTACTTCCTTCACCTGGAGTGCCGCCGCGGCGGCCTGGTGGAACGCCAACAAACCTGCGAATGAACCTGCGGTAACCGCTGGTACCAAAAGGATTTTATCCGGACAACGCGCGCTGATTTACATTGAAAACCAAAGGGACGAAGCGCTCGATTCCGCCATGGTCATGGCGATGCCGTTCCAGTTCATGGTGCGCTGGATCCGTTCAGCGGTAACCGGAAGGTACTATTACCGCCTGTTTGTGGACGGTTCACCCATGGGCCTCGCCACCGCCAGGAACGCGCCCTACCTTTCTTCCAAAAAATACGTGGACCCGCTCCGCGGGGGCAGTTCCGATGAAGCCAACTTCAACAGCGAAAACGGTACACGCGATGCCATCCTGATGCGCCTCGCCGAAACTTACCTGCTGCGCGCCGAAGCCTATGGCAGAAAAGGACAGTACGTCCTCGCCGTGAACGACATCAATGTATTGCGTCAACGTGCGGCATACAAAGCTGGGGAAAACCGTCCCAATGTGCTGGCGCAGTATGAGCCGCAGGCGGCCACGCTTAGCGCGGGAGAAAGGCAGGCGCCTTACACCGCCGCAGCCGGCGCTTACAATAAGATCATGGTAACGGAAGATCATTTTACGCCGGGCACACCGCAGGCCAACCTTGAGAAATACATCCCCACGGCCACTACCAAAGCGGATATGTTCATCCATTTTATATACAATGAAAAAGCCCGCGAGTTCCTTTCAGAAGGCATCACCTGGGAAGACCAGCACAATGCCGGTATTCTCTACGAGCGTACCATCTACCACAACCAGATGGCTTCGCCCCTCACCGGAAGATGGCCCGTTTCCGCGAACACCTCAGGGTCCAGCGGACAGGATGGCAACGGCAAAGGGCTCATGCAAAAACATTACACTTTCCGTCCATGGCCCAACCAATACCTGAGCCAGCTCACGGATGAAACCGGTAAACCGCTGGATGCCGCCGGAAGGGCAGCTTACCAGAATCCGGGGTATTAATCTTTCCTAAACAGCCGCGTTGCGCCGTAGCGTCGTTGCGAGAAATATTTTTCTTCTCTCACAACGACGCTACGGCGCAACGTATTTAACACTATGGCCTTACCGGCAAAAAACACCCAGCAACCCCAATTTCATCGACGGAACAGCTTCATTCGCCGCAATTCACATTTTATAAGAAAGCTCCCTCTCTAAGTTTGGCGAAAACAGGCTCATGATCAGGATCTGCCGCTGGCTGTTGTGTTGCACTATATTTGTTTCGTGTACGAAAGAACCGGTTTACATTGAAACGGTGAACGTTTCTGAAAACCCTTACCTCATTAACCTGGATACGTTCAGCGTAAATGCCACCGTTTTCAGGCTCGACTCCTTCCAGACCGGCAACACCGGTATCATAGTGGCCGGAACACATAGTGATCCTTTGGTGGGCACCACCTCAGCCAAAGGTTACCTGCATTTCAAATTGCCCACGGTAGATTACAACAATGTCGGGAACCAGAATGAATACTACGACTCCATCGTTTTCGTGGCGAAGATCAACACCACCTACCTCGGGGATACCACGGTGCCGTTTAAGTTGAATGTGCACCGGCTGGCGCAGGAAATTTACAATGAGGACAACCTGTTTTTTAACGTGAGTTCCTTCGGGGAAGAAACGGGTGCACTAGGTGTTTTTAACCGGAGTATGCGGCCGTTTTTGGGCGATTCGGTCCGTGTGAAACTCACGGATAATCTCGGCATTGAATTGTTCCGGTATTACAAAGAAAAGAATGAAATTATCCGCACCGATGAAGCTTTTCAACGTTGGTTCAAAGGGGTGAAGCTGGTGCCGGAAGGCAATGGTCCGCTTTATGCTTTTCCCACAGCCGACAGTAGTATTTATATCCGTTTGTATTACCATACCGATGTGGCCGTGCGGGAATCGAAATACCTCCAGTTCGAACTTTCGGCAACCGGGAAAGATTTCTCTGAAATATCGGTCAATACAGCCGGAACGGCTTTCGCATCCGTAACGCCGGGCAGTTCGGTTAAAGCGGAAAATATCGGTAACCAGTATCTTTTCTTTCCGCTTGCGGGCATTCGTACCGGGTTCAGTTTCCCCACCATCAAAACCATTCCGGGGTATGGCGACTTCGTCCGGCTCATGTCTGCCCAGTTGCAATTGTATCCCAACAGCGGTACTTACCGTGATTATACGATTCCCGATTCGCTGAACGTGTATTTCCGTTTGCCCGATCTTTCTTACGAAGGGCCACTTGCCACACTGGATGGCTCAGCGGCGCAGAACGGCAGGCTGGTGAGAGACGATATCTACGGTATCAATACATTTTATACCTGGGATGTGCCGGCATACATCAGCACGGAAATGACCTCGAATAATTATACGGAACGCGCTTTTGTGCCGCTCTCCGGTAATTATACCGGCACTTTGCAGGACAAGTGGAACCATCGTTTGGTGGGCACCGTGGAGTCGGGGAAGAAAACAAAATTATCGGTTCAGTTACTCGTTTACCAATCCAACAACTAGATCATGCGGAACGTTTTTTCAGCGGTTATATGTATTGTTTTTTCACCAGTGGTATTGTGGGCACAGAACGGCGTGAATTCGGTGTATTCCGCCTATGGTGTAGGTGATTATTCCCTGAGGTCGCCAGGGTATTTTTCAGGCATGGGCGGTGCGGGCGTAGCCCTGAATTCGGGCAGTACCATCAATCTGTTGAATCCGGCAGGGTTAACTGGTATCAAAAACGATAAGTTCATCTTCGAATTCATCACTTCCGGGGCCAGCGTGCAGTACGTGGCTTCGGAGGCTAGACCCAATGCTGCAGACTTTGGCGTGCGCGGCGCCGCTTTCGCGGTGAATCTTTTTAAGAACAGCGCCACGGCCTTTTCCCTAAAAAGAAGAACGGTGGTGGATTACCTTACCCTCAGCACCAAAAACATTGACGGTACCGAAAGTGCCGTGCTGGATGAGATTGAAGGCTCCGGTGGTTTGTACGAATTCGGGGTGAGCCATGGCATGAAAATCGGGAAACATCTTTCCATCGGGGCAACGGCTGGCTACCTGTTCGGTCCCATCAACAGGATGGAGACGATGTATGTTTCTGAATCTGAGCAGGTGAACATCGAAAATAATAAGTACTACAATAATTTCTATTTCTCCGGCGGTATGCAGTACCAGTTCAAAACAGGAAAATCGGACTGGACTCTGGGCGCCTTCTTCGAACCATCCGTTAATCTGAAAACGGTAGAGGACAATACTATTTCCGACGCGTCAGGGAACGTGCTGGTGGAAGAGAAGTCCATCTACGGCAATTTTAAATACCCGCACAAATGGGGCGCCGGCCTTGCCTGGAAACAAAATCAGCTTCAACTCTCTGCCGATTATATTCAACACAAATGGAGCGCTACCAATTACAAAGGAACGCATTTTACTTCCCGCGACGCGGATGGCTATTCGATAGGCGCGAAGTATTCGTTTATCCGTAAATCCATCTGGGGCAACCGGGAAGGCGTATCGTTGTTTACGGGTTTCTCTTCTGAAAAATCTTACCTCGTCATCAACAATTACAACCTGAAGAGTAATGCGTTTACCCTGGGCGTTTCCGCGCCAAGTTTTAATATGCTGCACAATTATTCGGCCTACATTAAAGTAGGTTCAAGGGGAGTGGCCACCTATCCCCTGGTGAAGGAGAACTTTACCGAATTCGGGTTCATCTTCGGACTGGGCGGCGTGTTGCAGAAAGGGGGAAGGAAGTATGATTAATGTTGGGTTACCTGAAAAAACAAATAATACAACATTCAAAATTATATTTTCCTCCCTCCGGAAGAATCCCTGATCTGTATTTCAGGTGTAAGTACTCTTTTCTCGAACTCCTTTACTGGGCGTTTGCTTTCGATCAATTGCAGCAGCAGTTCGGTGGCGGCTTTGCCCATTTCGTAGGCGGGTTGCCTTATTACGGAGAGCGATGGGTTCAGCAGTTCCGGGATATCTGTGTTTGAAAATCCGATCACCGCTATTTCATCGGGTACGCGAATGCCTCTTCTGATCAGCGTTTTCAGGCATCCGGTAGTGAGCTTGTCGCTGGTGGTGAAAATGGCGTCGGGTTTGTTCTTTTGTGTGAGCAGGTTGTTCACGGCTTCTTCAATTTCAGAAAAGATCATACCGCCGTAAAAACAGTGTTTTACCCATGAGTTGATGGGTTTAATATCGTGTGCAAGCAAGGCTTCGCGGTAGCCCGCCAGTCGTTCCGAAGTAATGGAAAGGAATTCGGAATTGGTAAGGGCCGCGATTTTTTTATAACCATTCTTAATAAGATGTTCCGTGGCATCATAAGCGCCCTGGAAATTATCGGATACCACCGTATGTGTTTTTATTTCATCGGCGATGCGGTCGAACAACACGATGGGTAATCCTTTTTCGTGTAATGCGCGGATATGACTGGTATCGTTGGTTTCAGTGGAAACGGAAATCAGCAATCCATCTACGGAGCGGGAAGACAGGTAATGGAGGTCCATCACTTCGCGTTCATAGGATTCATGACTTTGCGAGATGATTACGTTGTACCCGCGGTCGTAAGCGATGGATTCGATTCCGTTGATGATTTGTGAAAAGAAGTTGTTGGCAATCTCGCATACCACCACACCAATGGAGCGGCTCCTTTTTTCCTTCAGGCTCAGCGCGATGGGATTGGGGCGGTAGTTGAGTTTTTCGGCGCAATCCAGTACCAGTTGTTTGGTTTCCGCACTGATCTCGTGGCTGTCGCGCAGGGCGCGGGAAACCGTTGAAGTGGAGAGTCCTAAGGCTTTGGCAATGTCTTTAATGGTAACCGCTTCGAATTTCATCCTTGATCTGATTGAATGATTCTAAAGATACTTTATTATGCCGGAACGCTGCGGGAAGAAGAAACTAAGTGGTGATTTTATGCAAACCATTACGCCAACGATGCCGGGAACGATTGCGTAAAAAAAGGTTTTCAAACGTTTTCCCGGCAAGGAAAATAGTGATAGCATTGCTTTAACGATTGAAATTGCTTGTCATATTGCACATGGAAACCTTCCATTTTATAACTCCGCGTCTTTGGGTGCCGTGCGTAATCCTGCAATTTCTTCGCTTTATTTAATAAACATGTTTGCTGTATGAGAAAGTTATGCTTCACGCTGTTATTCCTCATTACGTCATTTTACCAGGTCTTCGCCCAATCGGGAACCATTCAGGGGAAAATTACTGAAGAAGGTACCGGTGCGCCATTGCCCGATATTTCGGTAGTGGTGAGCGGAGAAAAAAATGGGGTTAAAAGTGGTTCCGACGGGCGCTTTTCCCTTCGTGTGTCCAAGCCCGTAACACTGGTAATTACCGGCGTGGGTTTTAAAACCATGAACGTTCCGGCTGAACCCGGGAAGGAACTGAATATTACCCTTCAACGAGAGGTTTCTAACCTTGACGAGTATGTGGTGATTGGGTACCAGCAGGTAAAAAGAAAGGACCTGACCAGTTCCGTTTCTTCCGTGAGCGCGAAGGACCTGAAAGATATTCCGATCAACTCCACCGCGGAAGCATTGGCAGGACGATTGGCCGGTGTACAGATTATTCAGTCGGAAGGTACGCCCGGGGCCAGCGCCGTAGTGAAACTGAGGGGCGGAGGTTCTATTACCCAGGACAACGCGCCGTTGTATGTGGTGGACGGTATTCAGGTGGAGAACGCGCTGGATGTATTGGCTCCGCAAGACATCGAAACCATTGATGTTTTGAAAGATGCGGCGGCCACCGCGATTTATGGCGCGCGTGGCGCGAACGGCGTAGTAATTATTACCACCAAAGGAGGAAAGGCGATGAAAACACGCATCAACTACAACGGGCTGGTGGGCGTGCGGCAACTCGCCAATAAGCTCTCCGTGATGAAGCCTTACGATTTCGTACGCTACCAATATGAAAGAAGCAGAGGCAGCTCCGCCGATGAACTGGGTTTCCTCAATTCCTATGGAACCTACGCCGACCTTGAATTATACAAGGAAGTGCCTTTTGTGGATTGGCAGGATGAAATGTTTGGACGTGACGCCATGATGCAAACCCACAACGTGAGTATGGTGGGCGGAAACGCGGATACCAAATTCAACCTGAGCCTGTCGTCGAATAAAGAAGAGGGCGTAATGCTGTTATCTGACTTCGATCGGAAGATACTCAACTTCAAATTCGACCATAACGTATCTAAAAAACTTAAGGTAGGCGCTGCGGTCCGCTACAACAATACGGTGATTAACGGTGCGGGAACGGCCAGCGAAGGCAGTTCCGGAACCAACCGTTTGCGCCATAGCGTGAAGTACCGTCCTTTGCTGGCCGGTACCCAGGATTTGCTGGATTATGATCCTGATTACGCCTTGCAAACCAACGCCAACGGGCTCTCTCTGGTAAACCCGATTTTGTTGAATGAGGCGGAATACAGGAAGAACAGGAACAGCGTGGCCAACCTCAGTGGCTTCTTTAACTACGAGTTGAACAAATACCTTTCTTTTAAATCAACGCTCGGTTTTGACATCACCAACAACCGGCAACTGGCTTTCAACGATACCATTACCAGTATCGCCCGTCAGAACTCCAACATGCCCACCGCTTCCATCACTACTTTTCAGCGGAATACCCTGAACAACTCCAATGTGCTCACGTTTACCATGAACAAGTCGGGGACCACATTCAGTGAAAGAAACGCGTTGGATGTGCTGGTGGGACATGAAGTATACGAAAATGTGGAAAGAAGATTAATTACAGAAAGCCGTTATTTCCCGGTGGGCATTACCGCTGAAAGGGCTTTGGGAAATATGGGACTGGGCAGCGCGCCCGCGGGAAGTGTGCAGCCTTTGCCCACTTCTACCGAATTCACCAATAAGTTACTCTCCTTTTTCGGCAGGGTGAATTATGCTTTCGACAAGAAATACCTGTTCACGGCTTCACTCCGTGCCGACGGTTCTTCCAAATTCGCCGAAGGCAAAAGATGGGGGTATTTCCCCTCCGCTTCCGCCGCCTGGAGAATTTCGGAAGAAGATTTTATGAAGAACACTTTCCCAGTAATCAGCGACCTGAAACTGCGCGCCAGTTACGGAGAAGCGGGCAACAACAGGATTCCGGACTTCCTATACATGCAGCAGTTCCTCACCAACAGGTATTATAGCATCGGTGAACAACTGATTCCGGCTTATTTCAGCGCCGACCTGGCCAATGCAAACCTGCAATGGGAAACCACCATCGCCCGCAACATCGGCGTGGATGTGTCTTTCTTCAACAACAGGTTGCAGTTGTCGCTGGATGCCTATAAAAATACTACCCGCGACCTGCTCGTGGAAGTGCCCGTGCCTACTTCATCAGGATACGTTGACCAGTTCCAGAACGTGGGCGCCACTACCAACAAAGGGGTGGAAGTTCAACTGAGCGGTACGCCGGTAACCGGAAAAGATTTTAGCTGGAACGCCAGCTTCAACATTTCTTTCAATAAAAACGAAATCACCAGCCTGGGCAGGTTCCAGGACAGGTACCGGTTCACCTCCGGATGGGGCGGCTCCAACCAGCCCGCGGATTATATGGTACAGGTGGGGCAACCGGTGGGAACCATCTTCGGACTGGTGACCGATGGTTTCTATACATTGTCGGACTTCGATTACGCCAATGGCGTATATACCCTCAAAACCGGGGTGCCCAACAACAGCGGCATTACTTCCGTGGCGCCCCAGCCCGGTGTGCTGAAGTTTAAGGACCTGGATGGCGATGGAGATGTGGACGATTCCGACAGAACGATTATCGGTAACACACAACCGAAGTTCTTCGGCGGGCTGAACCAACAGTTCACCTACAAAAATTTCGATATGAGCGTATTCGTGAACTTCCAGGTGGGCAACGACGTGTACAACGCCAACAAACTGGAGTTCACCAGCGGGTATACGCCCAACTCCAATATGTTGGATATCATGAACGGCAGATGGACCAACATCAATGCGGCCGGCCAAGTAGTAACCGATCCCGCGGAACTGGCCAAATTGAACGAAAACGCCACCATCTGGTCGCCGCTGCGCAGCGCGAGTTCTTTCTATGTGCATTCCTGGGCCATTGAAGACGGGTCTTTCCTGCGCGTGAACAACATTACCCTGGGCTACACTTTCCCCAAAAAGCTGATGAATAAACTGAAAGCCAGCTCGCTCCGGGTATACGGAACCGTGAATAACCTTGCGGTATTCACCAACTACAGCGGCTACGATCCAGAGGTGAACACCCGCAGAAGCACACCGCTCACGCCTGGTGTCGACTATTCAGCATACCCCCGCAGCAGGGCCTTTATCTTCGGGTTAAACCTTTCCTTGTAATGTTTAAATGATTGATGTCATGAAAAGAAATCTTTATAATAAACTGATGTTGGGTTGCTTGTCTGGTGTATTGGTGTTAAGTGCCGCCTCCTGCAAAAGATACCTTGAAGTAGAGCCGGTGTCCTCCTTTGGAACGGACTATGTTTTCAGCAACGTCCCAAATGCTGAAAAGGCCGTACTGGGTATTTATTCCGCGCTAGGTGGAGACCAGGGCTACGGTATCCGCATCAGTATGTACTATCCTTATGATAACGATGAAATGATGGGCCAGGGCGGAACCCCGTATCCGGACAATGAAAGAAGGGATATCGCCCACTTTAACGTGCAGCCGAGCAACACACAGCTTGCCGGCCCTTTCAATCAATTGTATTCGGGGGTGGAACGCGCCAATATCTGCATCTACAATATACCCCGCATGGCCATGTACACCAGTGGCAGCGCATTTGAACAAAGCCAGTTGAAACACATGCTGGGCGAGGCGCTTACCCTGCGCGCGCAGTTCTATTTCGAGCTGATCCGCAACTGGGGAGATGTGCCCGCGCACTTTCTGCCATCGAGCCTGGAAACGGATTTGTTTAAAGCCAAAACGGACCGGGACTCTATTTATGATGTATTGCTGAGCGACCTCCAGGAAGCGGCCACACTCGTGCCCTGGCGATCGGCTACTACGGTTACGAATGAACGCATTACCCAGGGCGCCGTGCGTGCTCTTCGCGCCAGGATCGCCCTGTTCAGAGGTGGATATTCACTCCGCCTGAACAGGCAGATGGAAAGGCCGGCCAATTATAAAGATTTCTACCAGATCGCTTTGGACGAATGTAAGGCCATCATGGATAAATCTTCAGAACACAACCTGAACAGCAGCTTTCAAGCGGTTTTCAAAGATGCGCTGGGCGCTAAAAGACAAGAGCCTAACGGTGAAATCATCTGGGAAGTGGGCATGTCGGGTGGAGGCAGCGGTTTCGGAGACAGCAAGCTGGGTTATTACAACGGCCCCCGTTACAACAACCAGGGCAACTCGGCGCTCACCATTCTTCCCTCTTATTTCTATGCGTTCGATTCTGCCGATACCAGGAGAGATGTGACCTGCGCGCCTTATAATATCGCCGCAGACAGGAACCTGGAGGCCAGGACCCTGCAAACGATGGTGGATGGAAAATTCCGCCGCGACTGGACGAACCAGCTTACCTCCGCCGCGCAGTACTTCGGCACCAACTGGCCCATGATCCGCTTTTCGGATGTATTGCTGATGTATGCCGAAGCAGATAATGAACTGAACAACGGCCCTTCCGCCGCCGCGAAAGCCGCCTTTGAAAAAGTGCGTCTCCGAGCCTATGGAGGCGACGCTTCCAAAATCGGGGTTACCCCATCTGATTACACAGGCTTCTTTAACGCGGTGATGAAAGAAAGGATGCTGGAACTTGGCGGAGAAGGTATCCGTAAATACGACCTGCTGCGCTGGAACAAGCTCAAGGAGCGGATCGATGCCACGAAAGCGCAACTGGAGGCTATGGCCAGCCGTCAGGCGCCATACGACCAGTACCCCGCCACCATGTACTACATAAAAGGAACGCCGTATATGAACTGGGCGAACTCGTTCTATAAACCCTCGCCTTCTCCGGCGCCAGCCGGCTCCACTTCGGTGGCATGGGTGGGAACAGGTATCCGCTCTACGATACTCACCTATTACGCCATCGGATTCACGGCGGGGAAAAGTGAACTGTTACCGATTCCCATCTCCGCGAGGGAGGCGAATCCATTCCTTACACAGGATTTCGGTTATTAACCCTTCTGATTTGAAGCATCATTAAAAACCTTTTTATGAACAGATTTCTTGCCAGGTATAAAACGGGATTGATGGCGGCGCTTTTCTTATCGGCGCTGGGCATTACGTCCTGTAAAAAAGACGATGATAAGTCTTTCCAACTCTCCAGGTTCTTCTCTCCCGGCGTTATTACGCCCACGGCCGGTGAAACCAGTGTTTCCCTTCAATGGCGGCCCTCGCTGCTCACGGAAGGTATTCGTGTAGAATATACGGTGGAAGTGGCCAAAGACACGCTATTCGCGAATGGCGCCGAATTGTCCAAAGTAGTATCCGATTCCACCCGGGTGATCTTTTCCGATAGTGAACTGGATATAAAGGTGAAATATTTCGCACGGATCAAAGCCAATGAACTGGGGGAAACGAAAGCTTCCAACTGGACCTACAGCCCTTCTTTTATGATCACGGGAGAACAGATTTTCTCCGCGATTTTGGATACGGAACTAAAGGATAAGTCCGTTATACTTCGCTGGCGTAGTACTTCCATGCCTACTAAAATCAGGCTTACCCCAACCGGTGGTACCGCTGTCGATTATCCGATCGGCGATGCCGACCGTACAAATGCGGCGCTGGAAATTACTGGACTCAGTCCCAATACCACTTACAGCGCGGAGATTTACCAGGGCAATCTTGTAAAAGGTGTGCTGAGTTTCACCACCAAAGAACCTAGTTTGTATACGGTGGAACTTGAAGCCGGAGCCGATATCGCCGCCGCAGTAGCCGCTGCCGCTTCCGGAGATGTGATCGGCCTTAAAGCCGGTGCATACAGCCTGCCCGCCGCTCTGGAAATTGTCGGGAAAAATATTTCCATCGTTTCCGTAACAGGTGATCCTGCAACAACAGTGGTCAATTTCAAACAGGTGAAACTGGTAGGAACCGGAGCTGGCGTTACCTTACGGGGAATTGATTTTAACGGCACCGCGAACGCCGCGGATTATTTCCTCAATTTCGGTGGTGCGGGTGGCGATGGGAATGCCGCTGATTTTGCGAATGTGAGTGTGGAAAATTGTATCGTAAGAAATGTTACCACTTCTTTCATCCGCGCGAACAGGGGAAGTTCAGCGGGCGTGCACACGATTAACGAAATCAAAGTGAGCGGCTGCATGGTTTATAACCTGAATGCCAGCAATTCCGGCTTCGATTGTGTGCTGCTGGATCGGCTAAAGTTCACTAAAGTAGATATTACCAATTCCACCTTTACCGATTTTGGCCGTGCCTTTATCTCCGCTTCCACTACCGTTTCAGGACCCATTCCCGAAGTGAATGTGAGCGGTGTTACCCTGAATTATTTTGGTGCCGGTTCCAGAAGGGTGTTGTTTGACGCGAATGCGAATCCTGTTAAATTCACACTTAGCAATTCGATTGTGGGCAATACGCCCAAAGCCGGTGCGGCCACGCTTTCTCCCGATCTGGTGAGAGCCACCGGGGTAGGCGCGACCGTTACCATTCAGCATACCAATCTGTTCAACCTGCAGAATGGAGAAAGCGCCCCGTTGAATATTCCCGCTTATGTTTCTGTGCTGAACAATACGAATGTGGTCCTCGATTGGAACGCAACCACCACCAATTTTACCTTGCCTGTTGGTTCTCCCCTGAGAACCGCCGGTTCAGGAGGTGGCCCGGTAGGCGATCCCCGTTGGGCGCTCTAAAGCGATGAAATTTTGAATACCGGCATAGCTTTTTCGGAGTACTATGCCGGTATCGCTTTTTAAAACCAGATTATGTTAAGACCAAGCACACAACTGAAGTTATTGTTGGCCCTGGGAATACTGGTGGTAGCTTGTGGTAAAACAACCATGTCGCCGGTAGACATTGGTATGCCGGGAACGCCGGAGGCGCCTGTCCAGGAAAGAGCCCTCGCTTTCCCCGGTGCTGAAGGTTTCGGAAAGAGTGCCACCGGTGGCCGCGGTGGAAAGGTGATTAAAGTAACCACACTTGCGGATGCAGGTACAGGTTCTCTGCGGGATGCCATCAACCAGACCGGTCCGCGCATCATCGTCTTTGAAGTGTCAGGTAATATTAAGTTGAAAAGTACACTGAGCATTCGCAACAATGATGTGACCATCGCCGGACAAACAGCGCCCGGAGACGGCATCTGCGTGCAGGATTACGATGTGGTGGTGGATGCCGATAATGTGATCATCCGTTATATGCGTTTCCGTATGGGCGATCTCGCGCAGCGCGAATCCGATGCATTGTGGGGAAGGTACCACCAGAACATCATCATCGACCATTGCTCTATCAGCTGGTCTATAGATGAGGCAAGTTCTTTCTACTTCAACAAGAATTTCACCATGCAATGGTGCTTCATCACGGAAAGCCTGAACAAGTCGTTTCATGAAAAAGACGATCATGGCTATGGCGGCATCTGGGGCGGAAGCAATGTGAGTTTCCACCACAACCTACTGGCGCACCACAACAGCCGCAATCCGCGGTTCAATGGCGGTGCTCGTTCCGGGATAAGCAACCCGTTCTCTAACTGGCAGGAAAACGTAGATTACCGCAACAATATCTTGTACAACTGGGGCGATAACAGCGCTTATGGCGGGGAGAATGGCAACCACAATATGGCGGCTAATTATTACAAACCGGGGCCGGGAACACCTTCCTCAAAAAACAAACGTATCCTCGAAATATCCATGGATGCAAACCCTACGCTTCATCCGCCTGGATTCGGTAAATTTTATATTTCCGGTAATTACCTGCATGGCAATACAGCTATTACTTCCGATAACTGGGCCGGTGGTGTTGACCTGCGCCCCGGCGTGATCCTATCCGTGGCGAAAGCTACCACCCCCTTCCCTTACGATACCATCACGCAGCACACGGCGGAAAAAGCATACGATTTGGTACTTGCCTACGGTGGTTGCAGCTTAGTAAGAGACGTGGTGGATACCCGCATAGTAAACGAAGTGAAGAATGGAACAGTGACCTTCAATGGTTCTAAAACGGGTAAAAAAGGCATGCTGGATTCTCAAACCGATGCCGGAGGATGGCCGGTTCTCAACAGCAAGCCTGCTCCGGTCAATACCGCTGGCGATGGAATAGCCGATGCCTGGAAAACCGAAAAGAAACTTGATGTGTCGAAGAATGTCGCCAACGGACGCAACCTCAGCACTGCTTACGACAATCTTGAAGTGTATATCAACAGCCTGGTGGAAGAAATTACCACGAAACAAAAAGGGCAATAAAATACTACTATGATCAACCGACTGAGTACTGTAAGCCTATTGATCTTCCTGTTTGTTGTTGCGGGCACACAAGCCCAGCCACTGGCTTTCCCCGGGGCCGAGGGCTTTGGCCGCTTTACTACAGGCGGAAGAGGCGGACGTGTATTATATGTGACCAACCTGAATGATGATGGTCCCGGTAGTTTGCGCGCCGCCCTGAAAGAAAAAGGCGCGCGAACAATCCTGTTCTCCGTATCAGGAAATATCGAACTTCAATCCAGGTTGCCCATCAACAATGGGGATGTAACCATAGCCGGACAATCAGCGCCAGGCGATGGCATCTGTATCACGGGCTACCCGGTAGGGATAAGTGCGGACAACGTGATCATCCGCTACCTGCGTATCCGCCTTGGTGATGCCAATAAAGTGGAGGCCGACGCGATCGGTGGAACGGGGCACAATAATATCATCATCGACCATTGCTCCATCAGTTGGTCCACGGACGAATGCGCCTCTTTCTACCACAACAAAAATTTCACGCTTCAATGGTGCCTTATCTCCGAAAGCCTGAACGCGTCCGCCCACGTGAAAGGAGAACATGGTTACGGCGGAATATGGGGTGGGGAAGGCGCAAGTTTCCACCACAACCTGCTGGCGCACCACAAAAGCAGGATGCCCAGGTTCAGCGGTTCTTCCACCACACAGAATCCGGAGGATGAACTGGTGGATTACAGGTATAACGTTGTCTACAACTGGGGCAGCAATAATTCCTACGGTGGGGAGAAAGGGAAATACAACATCGTGAACAATTACTACAAAGCAGGACCCGCCACCAAGAAGACTGTGGCGGAAAGAATATTGAACCCATCTTCACCTTATGGGTTGTTTTATGTGAAAGGAAACGTGCTGGAAAATTCACCCAAAGTGACCGCCGACAACTGGAAAGGCGTGCATTGTGAAAACCCGGATTCCGCCCGTGCGGAAAATCCCTTTCCCACGCCGGAAATTAACGGGGTGGATGCGGTGAAAGCATACGATCTGGTGTTGAAATTTGCCGGAGCAAGTTATAAAAGAGACGTCTTGGATGAGCGGATTGTGCATGAAGTGCGTTCAGGAACGGCTTCCAGGGGCAAAGAAAAGAATGGTATCATTGATTCCGTTGAAGAATCTGGCGGATTACCGGCATTGAAATCGGCTACCGCGCCAAAAGATACGGATGGCGATGGCATACCCGATGTATGGGAACAGGAACACAAGCTGAATCCGTTAAAAAACGATGCCCAACTGAAAACATTACACAAAGATTATACGAACCTTGAAATCTATTTGAACGGTCTCCTGCAACTGTCCGCAGGAAAAGCCTGATTTGAAATCTGCAACCCCTCGTCTATCCATAATTAATAATGAGGTTCCAACCCCTCTCCCCCGGGAGAGGGGTTGGGGTGAGGCTCCGAAACGCATCTACGGAAATAAGATTCAAAGCTCAAAACCATCACCATGAAATACCTGCTTTACTGTTTGCTCCCGTTTTTGTTTGGCCCGCAAGAAAAGATCCATATCTACCTTGTCGGCGATTCCACGATGTCCATCAAAAGCACGAAAGCTGTTCCTGAAATGGGTTGGGGCGTACCCTTCGCTACTTTTTTTGACAGTACGGCGGTAGTGGAGAACCATGCGCAGAATGGGAGAAGTACCCGCAGCTTTATGCAGGAAAAACGCTGGGAGCCTATCGTAAACAAACTCAAGAAAGGTGATTTTGTATTGATCCAGTTCGGGCACAACGATGAAATACCCACCAAAAAATCAGCTACTACGCCGGATGAATTCCGGAAGAACCTGGAAAAATACGTGAACGATACCCGCGAAAAAAACGCGTTCCCGGTGTTGATTACCGCCGTGGCGCGCAGAAGTTTTTCCCCTGAAGGAAAGCTGACGGATACACACAGGGAATATTCCGACATCACCCGCAGCGTAGCGAAACAGCTGAATGTGCCATTGGTGGACCTTGATGAAAAAAGTCGCGCTTTGTTGCAACAGATGGGGCCGGAATCCTCAAAGCTGCTCTACCTGCACCTGAAACCCGGCGAGCATCCTAATTATCCTGACGGGAAAACCGACGATACTCATTTTAATGAACTTGGCGCAAGACTGATGGCGCAACTGGTGCTGAAAGAACTTCGATCGCTGAAAATACCCGTTACAGATCATGTAGTGAACAATGGCAAAAAATAATTACCGAAGGAATACCCCGCATATTATGCACCGATTAACCTCCATATGTTTTCTTTTTCTTTCTTTACTGTTGCTTTCCTGGCACGCCGATCCGGTAAAGCTGACGGTAGCCAAAGACGGTACCGGTGATTACACCACGATCCAGGAGGCCGTAAATGCCGTGCGTGATCTTTCGCAGGTGCGGGTGACCATACACGTTAAGAATGGGATCTACCGTGAAAAACTCGTGATCCCTTCCTGGAAAACAAGGGTATCGATCATCGGTGAAAACGCGGACAGCACGATCATCTCCTGGAACGATTATTCCGGTAAACCCTATCCCGGTAAAGATTTTACGGGGAAGGATAAGTTCAGCACGTATACTTCTTATACGGTGCTCGTACAGGGAAATGATTTCATCGCGGAGAACCTGACCATAGAAAATACTTCCGGTCCCGTAGGGCAGGCCGTTGCGCTCCATGTGGAGGGCGACAGGTGTATTGTGCGCAAATGCCGGCTGCTGGGCAACCAGGATACTTTGTACACCGCTACGAATACCAGCCGGCAGTATTACGAAGACTGCTATATAGAAGGCACAACGGATTTTATTTTCGGCGAAGCAACAGCCGTTTTTCAACGCTGCACTATCTTCAGTAAGAAAAATTCTTTCATAACCGCCGCGTCTACGTCTCCGGCGCAGCCGTTCGGATATGTATTCTTTGATTGCAGGCTGAAGGCCGATACTTCCGCGAGGAAGGTTTACCTGGGAAGACCGTGGCGGCCACACGCAAAAACCGTATTTATCCGCACGGAGATGGACGGGCATATTCTGCCCGCAGGCTGGGACAACTGGCGCAATCCGGACAATGAAAAAACGGTAGGATATGCGGAGTATGAAAGTAAAGGCGCGGGCGCATCCACCCAAAGGGTGAAATGGGCGAGACAACTTTCTTCGAAGGAACTGAAACAATATACCTTGAAGAAAATATTTAGTCAGAACGATGGGTGGACGCCTGAGAACAGCTTATGACCGGAAAACACTCCTGGGAGAACAGGCACCGGAGCAGGAGATAATTGCTTATTCAGCAGAGAGGCATGTTTCGGCTGCTATCAATCCGGCATTCCAGGTGCCTGCGGCCAAGGGCAATTCGGTTGCGGCTGTAAATAGTCTGATGTATGCCAGCGCAATGCTGAAATATAAGCGCCCGGGTAGTCTTCATGTTTTCCCTGAAAGAAGCCCTGTGATTGCATTACGGAATAACCCTGGCAGCACGTCACAATAGACTGAAATATGAGCGCGCTGGCTAATAAAAATGAATTTCATTCCAGAAAAGATCAAAAAATGATAAAGAAAATCCTCGCCGTAGGCTTGTTTTTTAACGGTATGTTCTCCGGTATTTTCGCACAGGCTTATTCCTGGGAAAAACTTCCCGTTGCGCAACTGCCCTCTTTTAAAAAGGATACTATCAATATAAAAACCTTCGGTGCAAAGAACGATGGAGTTACACTCAATACCAAAAGCATCAATAGCGCAATCGCAGCCATATCAAAAAAAGGTGGTGGCGTAGTGGTGGTGCCCGAGGGCATCTGGCTCACCGGGCCGGTTGAAATGCAAAGCAATGTGAACCTTCACCTGAAGGCAGGATCCATGTTGCTTTTTACGAAGGACTTCGATCAATACCCCTTAGTGGAGGGATTTTATGAGGGAAGAAGGGCTGCCAGGAACCAGTCGCCTGTGTATGGCACCAATCTTACCAACATTGCCATTACCGGGAAAGGTGTGGTGGATGGCAACGGCGATGTATGGCGCATGGTCGGCCGCGACAGGCTCACGGCATCTGAATGGAAAAAGAAAGTTGCCTCCGGAGGAATGGTGAGCGCGGATGAAAAGCTCTGGTATCCTTCCGCCAAAACAAAAAAAGCCCATGAAGAAAAGCGCAGTATGCTATTGGAACCGGGAAAATCCCTGACGGATTTCGAGGACATTAAAGATTATCTCCGGCCCAACCTGATAGTATTCATCAACTGCAACCGTGTTTTACTGGAAGGCGTAACGTTTCAGAACTCCCCCGCCTGGAACCTTCACCCCATCATGTGCAGTAACATTACACTGAAAAACGTGACCGTTAAAAACCCGGAATACGCGCAGAACGGGGACGGGATAGACCTTGAATCCTGTAAGAACTTCCTTTTGGAAGATTGCACCTTTGATGTTGGTGATGATGCCATCTGCATCAAATCAGGAAAAGATGAGGAAGGCAGAAAGCGCGGTATGCCCACAGAGAACGGTGTGGTGAGGAACTGCATTGTGTACAAAGGTCACGGCGGTTTCGTGGTAGGCAGCGAAATGAGTGGCGGGGCAAGAAATATTTTCGTGGAGAATTGCCTATTCATGGGCACCGATAAAGGCCTTCGCTTCAAAACCACCCGCGGACGCGGTGGTGTGGTGGAACACATTTATGCGAGGAACATTTTTATGAAGGATATCGTTCAGGAAGCGATATTCTTCGATATGTACTATTTCGTGAAATCACCAACCGACGGGGAAAGAAAGGTTACGCCGGAAGTGAATGAAGGAACACCGGTTTTCCGGAAGGTGTTTATGGAAAATATTGTTTGCGAAGGGGCCAACAAAGGCATCTTCATCCGGGGATTACCCGAAATGAATGTACAGGATATCCACATGAAGAAGATGACCCTCACTTCTAAGATCGGGGCCGAAATTATTGAAGGGACGGGCATTTATATGAAAAATATTACACTTAACAGTACCGTGAAAACACCGGTTGTATTGGTGGAGAACAGCCATGAAGTATGGGTGAAATCCTTGGAACATCCGGCTACAGATTCGCTTTTTGAGTTGAAAGGCACACCCGCCGCTGAATTAAAAATCCAAAAGAACTGACCCGATGCGTACGTTGTATTTCACAAGGTTTTTGTTCCTCGCAGGATGGCTGATGCTGCTGCCCTGTTCAAAAAAAATACAGGCTGGCGTTGCAGGTTTACCCAGGTACGATATGGTAGTGGCCCAGGATGGCTCGGGTGATTTTACCACCCTACAAGCCGCTTTAAACGCGGTGCCTGATTACCGTAAAAAGACCACGGTGATATTCGTGAAAAAAGGACGGTATAAAGAAAAACTGGTGTTGCCTGAATCGAAGAACTTTGTCACGATTATCGGGGAGGATAAAGACAGTACTATCCTCACCTACGATGACTATGCGCAGAAGTTGAACACCTTCGGGGAAGAGAAAGGTACTTCCGGTTCCGCTTCCTTTTATGTGTATGGCAAAGATTTTACAGCAGAGAACATTACGTTCGAGAACAGTTCCGGCCCCGTAGGCCAGGCGGTGGCGATTTTAGTAGCAGGAGACAGGGCAAGATTCATCGGGTGCAGGTTCCTGGGTTTCCAGGATACATTGTACACATATGGTCACGAGAGCCGCCAGTTTTATAAGGATTGTTACATCGAAGGGACGGTTGATTTTATCTTCGGTTCGTCTACAGCCTGGTTCGAAAACTGTACGATATTTTGCAAAAAGAACGGGTATGTAACTGCGGCGTCCACGCCACAACATAGGCGGTTTGGCTACGTGTTCTCGCATTGCAGGATAACCTCCGACGCCGCTCAGCATAGTTTTTACCTCGGTCGCCCCTGGAGACCGTATGCCAGAACAGTATTCCTTCATACTGAAATGGCGGCGCACATCAGGCCGGAGGGTTGGCACAACTGGGGGAAAGTTGAAAATGAAAGCACCGTTTTTTACGCCGAATACAAGAGTTCAGGCCCCGGCGCGCAGCCGTTAAAACGCGTACAATGGTCGCGTCAGTTAACCGACCAGGAAGCCGGCGAATATGCGTTGCAGTCAGTAATGGGCGATTGGGACCCGCTTGCGGGCTTATAATGTCAAAGGTTCTTAAACACAACAGGGCGCCTATTGTAAGCGCAATTGAATAGGTGCGGCATGTTAGAATACTGGTGGATAGGATTTAATGCTGTAATAGTTGTTTGTGATTAATAATCATACACCAGAAGTATTACTGGAATTGAATTTATTTTTTGTGGGCTCTTTTGTAAAATATGAAAAGAAACTTACGATATGTGGCGGCTATACTGCTGTTTTCCACGGCAGTTAAGGCGCAGCAGGAGATGTTATCAAAAACCTGGGTAGCCGATAACGGCAACGGTACTTATAAGAATCCCATCCTCCATGCCGATTATTCTGATCCGGATGCGGTGCGTGTGGGTGAGGATTTCTATATGATCTCTTCCAGCTTTAACCAGGCCCCGGGATTACCCATTCTTCATTCAAAAGACCTGGTAAACTGGAAACTGATCGGTCATATTCTGCCCAAACAACCGCCCTTTGCGCATTTTTCAAAGCCACAGCATGGAAATGGAGTATGGGCGCCTTCCATCCGGTACCATAACGGTAGTTTCTATGTGTATTACCCCGATCCCGACTTCGGTATTTACCTCACCAAAGCAAAAAATATTAACGGTCCCTGGAGCGAGCCCATCCTCGTGGAGGCGGGAAGTGGTTTGATTGATCCCTGCCCCTTATGGGATGATGACGGGAAAGTATACCTGGCGCATGCTTTTGCGGGAAGCAGGGCGGGTATCAAAAGTATTGTGGTGGTGAAACAACTGAATGCGGAAGGAACAAAAACCATCGATGACGGTGTACTGGTGTTCGACGGGCACGACCAGGATCCCACCCTTGAAGGGCCGAAATTCTATAAAAGAAATGACTACTACTACATATTCGCGCCTGCCGGTGGTGTTTCCACCGGATGGCAGCTGGTGCTTCGTTCCAAAAACGTATACGGTCCGTACGAAAGAAAGGTGGTGATGGACCAGGGCAAATCGCCTGTGAATGGCCCGCACCAGGGTGCCTGGGTGAATACGGCTACTGGAGAGGATTGGTTCCTTCATTTCCAGGACAAAGATGCTTACGGTCGGATTGTGCACCTTCAGCCGATGAAATGGGTGAACAACTGGCCCGTGATTGGCGAGGACCCGGACGGAGATGGAAAGGGGCAGCCGGTGATGGTGCACAAAAAGCCAAATGTCGGTAAAATATGGCCCAAAGCCGCACCGCCGGAATCCGACGAGTTTTCCAGCCGGAAGCTTGGCTTACAATGGCAGTGGAACGCCAATCCGAAGGTGGGCTGGTATTTTCCTTCACCTTCAAAAGGTGAACTGCGTCTTTTTACAGATAAAATACCCGACAGCGCAAAGAACTTATGGGATGTGCCCAATATTCTTACGCAGAAATTTCCTGCCGAAGCTTTTTCGTTTACCACGAAATTCAGTTTTAAACCCAGGCTGCAAGGCGAACGTTTCGGCCTGGTGGTGTATGGTGCTGACTATGCATACCTGTCTCTCGTGAAGAAAGAAGATGGTATTTACCTTTCCCGTGTTACTTGTTTGAAGGCGGAAAAAGGCGCTGCCGAAAAAGAAGAAATGCTGCAGAAGATAGCTTCAGGGGATTGCTGGTTCAGGGTAACGGTACAGCCAGGTGCGCTTTGCTCCTTTAGCTACAGTACCGATGGCGCGACCTTCACGAGCGCCGGAACGGTATTCAAGGCCGTGCCGGGTCGCTGGGTGGGCGCGCAAGTAGGATTTTTCTGCACCAGGGATGTGGTGACCAACGATGCGGGCTGGTCGGATATCGACTGGGTACGTGCGCACCCGGTGCCACCGCTATAGCGATGCCACCGGGTACGGTGAAAACACCGTATGCCGTAAACGATGCCGGTAACGATTGCGTAAATAAAGTCGCAAAAACCGCTTACCGGTCGGGAATATCTCGTTACACTTGTCATGAATCATACGATGCTTGCAATGATGAAACACAATTTTTCCGCCTTTTTGATCGCGTTTGCCATTTTTTCTTCCCAGCAAATAGTTGCGCAGGCGTTTCCTATGCCCAAAGTGAAGCCCCCCGTTTTCCGGAAGGATACGCTCGATATCCGGAAATTCGGTGCGAAGCCGGACGGCGTTACGCTGAACACCAAAGCGATTCAGGATGCCATTACCGCCTGTAATAAGAAGGGTGGTGGCGTGGTACTGGTGCCTTCCGGGCAATTTCTGACGGGTCCCATTGAACTGCTTTCTAACGTGAACCTGCACCTGCAAAAAAATGCCATGTTGTTGTTTACGAGTGACTTCTCCCAGTACAAACTGGTGGAAACGAACTGGGAAGGGCTGAGGGCCGTGCGCAATCAATCGCCGGTTTCAGCGCTGAAAGCGATAAACATCGCTATAACGGGATCTGGTATTATTGATGGTGGCGGCGCAGCCTGGCGTATGGTAAAACGCGAAAAACAAACGGAGTCGCAATGGAAGCGACTCGTGGCTTCCGGCGGTGTGGTGAGTGAGGATAAAAAGAACTGGT
The DNA here is from genome assembly GCF_023721715.1 of Parasegetibacter sp. NRK P23. Lineage (NCBI taxonomy): Bacteria > Pseudomonadati > Bacteroidota > Chitinophagia > Chitinophagales > Chitinophagaceae > Parasegetibacter > Parasegetibacter sp. NRK P23. Next base: position 607,968 of record NZ_JAMDLG010000001.1, on the reverse strand, counting down.
ACCCATCCGAAGGTTCCATGCTGGGGAATAAGAATCCATCGCTCGGTCTGTGGAAGGAAGGCATGAAACCCGAAGATTTTCTTCCTGTAAAAGATTACCTGCGGCCCAACCTGCTGGTGCTGAACGGGTGTAAAAATATTCTGCTGGAGGGCGTGGTATTTCAGAACTCCGCGGCCTGGTGTTTGCACCCCATCATGAGCAGCAATATTATTATCCGGAACCTCAACGTAAAGAATCCCTGGTACGCACAAAACGGTGATGGAATTGACCTTGAATCCTGCAAAGATGTGCTGATAGAAAACAGCATCTTCGATGTGGGCGATGATGGGATTTGCATCAAATCCGGAAGGGATGCACAAGGCCGGAAACGCGCGATGCCTACGGAAAACGTACTTATCCGCAACTCAGTGGTGTACCAGGCCCATGGCGGGTTTGTGATTGGCAGCGAAATGAGTGGCGGCGCGAGAAATATTTACGTTACGAATTGTGCGTTCATAGGAACTGATATTGGTCTGCGCTTTAAAACCACCCGCGGAAGAGGCGGGGTGGTGGAGAATATTCATATCAAAAATATCCACATGTCGGGGATCGCAGGGGAGGCTATTCTTTTTGACATGTACTATGCCGCGAAAGATCCGGTGCCGTTGGAAGGGGAGAAACGAGAATTGCCTAAAGTGGAATTTAAGCCTGTTACAGAAGAGACGCCCGTTTTCAAAAACTTTTTCATCTCCGATGTGGTGTGCAACGGGGCCGCCAAAGCTATTTTTATCCGCGGGTTGCCCGAAATGCACATCAGCAATATCAACTTGTCGAATATGACGCTTCAGGCGGAGAAAGGAATTGAATGCAGCGAAGCGACCGATATACGGTTCAATAACGTGAAGATTCTGTCGAAGCATACGTCTCCTGTGGTGGATATCGTGAACTCGGACCGTATCTTTTTTAACGGGCTTTCCACTTCCGCCGCGCCTGAACTGCTGTTCCGCGTAGGCGGCGACCGGGTACGCCAGATTGAGGTGTCCAACACGACAGCACAGGATGCCAAAAACAAAATTGAGTACGAATTTGGGGCTTCGCCCAGCCAGGTAAAGTTTAAATGATGAATGTTCTGCGCAATATCACGATTGCTTGTTTCGCCACCATAGCCACATCAACTGCTTCCGCCCAGGAACAGCCGCTATCGGAGGCGCTCTCCCGCACGGCCATGCACCAATGGAAAGACTCTTTCGCGTTGGGTAGCGGCTCCGCCAAATGGAGCTACGACCTCGGCGTGATCCTGAAAGGCATGGAAGGCGTTTGGAGGTCAACCGGGAACGGCGATTACTTCCGGTACATCCAAAAGATGATGGACTTTTACGTACAGCCCGATGGCTCCATCAAGGGCTATAAAAAGTCTGATTTCAACATCGACTTCGTGAACAATGGCAAGTTGTTGCTATTGCTCTATAATGTGACCGGCCAGGAAAAATACCGCAAGGCCGCGGCCATACTCCGGGCGCAGCTGGATGAACATCCGCGCACCAAAGAAGGCGGCTTCTGGCACAAAAAAATCTATACCTGGCAAATGTGGCTCGACGGTCTTTACATGGGCCAGCCTTTCTATGCCGAGTATGCGAAAATATTCAACCAGCCCGAGGCTTTTAATGATATCACACGCCAGTTCGTTTTAATGGAACAGCGTTCCCGCGATCCTAAAACAGGATTGCTGTACCATGGCTATGATGAATCGCGCGAGCAGCAATGGGCCAATAAAACCACCGGTACATCCCCGCATTTCTGGGGACGCTCCCTGGGTTGGTACGGCATGGCGCTGGTAGACGCGCTGGATCATTTCCCGGAGAAACATCCGGGTAAGGATTCGCTCATCGGTATCCTGAACCGCCTCGCCACCGCGGTGGTGAAGTACCAGTATCCCGCCAACGGGTTGTGGTACCAGGTAACGGATCGCCCCGATTCAGCAGGCAACTATCCCGAAGCTTCCGCCTCCTGCATGCTCACTTATATGCTGGCCAAGGCCATGCGCAAAGGCTACCTTCCGGCAAAGTTTAAAGCCAATGCCCAAAAGGCTTACGCCGGTATTCAAAAACAGTTCATCCGCAAGGATGAGCAGGGACTGACCATTCTCGGCGGTACCGTTAGTGTCGCCGGACTGGGTGGAAAACCATACCGCGACGGCAGCTACGACTATTACCTCAGCGAAAAAGTAATCGATAACGATCCAAAGGGCATGGGTGCATTCATCCTCTGTGCCGTGGAAATGGAGAACGCCGCCATCGCTTCCAAAGGAAACAATAAGCTGGTAGTGCTCGACCGTTTCTTCAACAACGAATTCCGGAAAACCGCCGATGGCAGAACAGAACCCTTCCATTATATATGGGAGGAGCAGGACAACGGGGGCTATTCCGGTCTTCAATACATCATAGAACGTTTTGGCAGCAGGACCGGTAACCTGGCCGCCAAACCGGATAAAAAGAACCTGAAAGGCGCTTCCGTTTACATTATCGTGGATCCCGATACTGAAAAGGAAACGGCCCATCCTCAATTCATTACCGCGGACGCGCAAAAGAACATCGCCGCCTGGGTGAAAAAAGGCGGTACGCTTTTGCTGATGGCCAATGATAAGGAGAACGCTGAGTTCACTTATTTTAACCAGCTTGCAGGCATCTTCGGCATAAAGTTCAATGAAGATAGTCATAACCGCGTGCAGAAAAACAACTATGTGGAAGGAACGGTGAAAATACCGGAAGGTAATCCCGTGTTTTCACCGGGTGATTTCTTTATCAAGGAATATGCTTCTATAGAAACTTCCGGCAACGCGAAACCTTTGGTAACGCATGAGGGAAGAACAGTGATGGCATGGGCTACTTACGGCAAAGGAAGGGTGCTGGCCATTGGGGATCCATGGATCTACAATGAGTACGCCGATGGCAGGCGGTTGCCGGCTCATTTCCGCAACTTTGAAGGGGCGGAGGAACTGGTGAAATGGCTGGTGCGGTATCCAAAGTAGCAGCCAGAAAAATTTAAAAAGAAGTCGCGCGTTTGTGCGTGTACGTAATATAAAATCAGGAAGAATGAAACTGTGTGTAAACGCACTACCTCACATCAGCGCCGCCCGGCTGGAAGTGCCGCAGGCAGGCGCTTTGCGGTTCCCGGAAAAAGTACTCCAGTTTGGAACGGGTGTACTGCTGCGCGGGCTGCCGGACTATTTTATTGATAAGGCCAATAAGCAAAACGTTTTCCAGGGGCGCGTGCTGGTGGTGAAATCCACCGCCAACGGCGGCACGGACGCCTTCGCCGAACAGGATCACCTGTATACGCAGTGCATTAAAGGGATAGAGAATGGGCAACTCGTGGAGGAGAATATTGTAAACGCTTCCATCAGCAGGGTGCTTTCCGCCAAATCCGATTGGGACGAAATCCTGGAAGCGGCCGCGAACCCCGATATGGAACTGGTGATTTCCAATACCACCGAAGTGGGTATCGTGTTGCAGAAAGACAATATCCACGGGCATCCGCCAGATAGTTTTCCCGGCAAGCTGCTGGCCTTCCTTTACCGGAGGTTCCGCATCTTTAAAGGTGATCCCGCTAAAGGGATGGTGATCGTACCCACTGAACTGATCCCGGAAAATGGTTCCAAACTGGAATCCATCATTACGGAACTGGCGCACCAGAACGCGTTGGAGCCCGCGTTCATCGACTGGCTGGAGCAGCACAATCATTTTTGTAATTCACTGGTAGACAGAATCGTACCGGGAAAATTACCGATTGCCGATCAGCAAAAAATGGAGCAAGAACTGGGTTACGCCGATGAACTCATGATCATGAGCGAAGTGTACCGCCTCTGGGCCATTGAAGCGAAGCATCAGCGTGTATTTGATGTGTTGCAGCCGCTGGCTTCGGTGGACGAAGGCATTGTGCTGACGCCGGATATTCATTTGTACCGCGAACTGAAAGTACGTTTACTGAACGGACCGCACACCTTCGCCTGTGGCATCGCGGTTTTGACCGGGGTGAATACAGTGAAAGAAGCAATGGATCATCCGTTAATTTCCGCGTACATCGCCCGTGTAATGGAACAGGAGATTACGCCCGCTATTGTTGGGGAGGAGCTTACAAAAGAAAAGGCGCTGGATTTTGCCGCAAGGATATTGGATCGTTTCAGGAATCCGCATATAGAACACCGGTGGATCAGTATTACGATGAATTATTCTTCTAAGATGGAGATGCGGAACGTGCCGGCTATTGTGCAGTATATTGAAAGGCAGGGTGCGGCGCCGCAGGCTATGGCTTTGGGATTCGCGGCGTTCCTGTGTTTTATGAAAGGTGTAGAGGGGAATGATGGGAAGTATTATGGTACTGTGAATGGCGCGCAGTATGTTATTCAGGATGATAATGCAGGGTTGTATGCGGAAAGCTGGAAGAAGGGCGTGGATGGGGTTGTGGGGGATGTTTTGGGGAATGAGACTTTTGGGGGAAGTGGGCTGGCAGATGCATTGGTTTGGAGAGATGCGGTAGCGTATTGGGTGAGAGAGATTGTGGAGAAAGGGGTGGTACGTGCGATGGAGGAGTGTGTGCGTGGGGAGGGGGTAAGGTTGGGTTGAGGGGAGAGTGGTTGAGTGGGGAGGGGTTTGGGAGGTGTTCGGTTTTAGTTGAGGGGAGATCGCTTCGTGCCTCGCGATTGGGGGTAGAAATAAATTAAATATAATGTTGAAGAGAGTACTACAGATTAATAGGAAAGACAATGTGCTGGTGGCGTTGCAGGACCTTCGGAAAGGAGAGGTGGTGCAGTTTGAGGACGTTGATTATGAGTTGAAGGAAGATATTTCCGCCAAGCATAAGTTTTACATGAATGATATGAATACTGGGGAAGAAGTATTCATGTACGGTGTGCTGGTGGGAAAGGTGCAGCAACTGGTATTGAAGGGTATGCGGATGAGTACGGATAACCTGAAACATGCCGCGGAACCTTATTTTTTCCGTCCGTACCATTACGAATGGCATGCGCCGGATGTGTCGAAGTTTGAAGGAAGAACATTTAACGGTTACCACAGAAGTGATGGCAGGGTAGGGACGGCTAACTACTGGCTTTTTATTCCTACGGTTTTTTGTGAGAACCGTAATCTGGATGTGATCCGCGAAGCGTTACACAATGAGTTGGGTTATGCGGTAACGGACAAATATAAGCGCAAGGCGAAGTTGCTGAAGGAACTTTACCTGAGCGGAAAAGATATTACCGCAGCCGATCTTGAGGTGGTGGAATCCGATGTGCATACCAGCCGCATCTTCCCTAATGTGGATGGGATAAAGTTCCTGAACCATCAGGGCGGTTGCGGCGGCATCCGGCAGGATGCGGCCGTACTCGGCAAGTTGCTGGCGGCTTATGCCGATCACCCGAATGTGGCCGGGGTTACCGTGTTGAGTCTCGGTTGTCAGAACCTGCAGGTGCAGGATTTTAAGAAAGACCTTTATGAGCGGAACCCACATTTCGATAAGCCGCTTTTCATATTTGAGCAACAGCAATCGCAGAGCGAAGACTGGCTCATTACCGAAGCGATCCGCCAGACTTTCGTGGGCTTAACGGAAGCGAATAAGCTGGAACGTAAACCCGCCCCGCTCAGTAAGTTGAACCTGGGCGTGAAATGCGGCGGCAGCGATGGTTTCAGCGGCATCTCGGCGAATCCGGCGGTGGGTTATTGTTCCGATCTGCTGGTGGCTTTGGGCGGAACGGTATTGCTGGCGGAGTTCCCCGAACTCTGCGGCGCTGAACAGGACCTGATCGACAGAACGAAGGACGAAGCCGCCGCGAAGAAATTCATGCAGCTCATGAAGTCGTACAGTGATTCAGCCGAAAGGGTGGGTTCCGGCTTTCACATGAACCCTTCTCCCGGAAACATCAAGGACGGACTGATTACGGACGCCATCAAAAGTAATGGGGCGGCGAAAAAAGGGGGCACCTCTCCCGTGGAAGATGTGCTGGATTATACCGAACCTGCTGTAAAACCAGGCCTGAACCTGGTTTGTACCCCGGGTAATGATGTAGAGGCCACCACCGGTAAGGCCGCCAGCGGTGCCACGTTGATTCTGTTTACGACCGGACTGGGTACGCCGACCGGGAATCCTGTTTGTCCGGTCATTAAAGTAGCGACGAATTCTTCGCTGGCCCAACGCATGTCGGATATTATTGATATTGATACCGGAGGCGTGATCAGCGGAGAGAAATCCCTCGCCCAGATGGGAGAGGAGATACTCGAGTACTGCATTAAAGCGGCCAGTGGAGAAGTGATTCCCAAAGCCGTACTGCTGAACCAGGATGATTTTATACCGTGGAAACGCGGGGTGAGTTTATAAATGAGTATTGCGGCGCGATGTGTTGAACGTACAAGAGTGCGACGCAACGATGCTGATGATTGTTCCAATGCCCGGCCCACGGGCGCTAAAATTCTGAGTGATGAAAAAATTCCTTGACGAGCATTTTCTGCTCCAAACGCCCACAGCGCAGCGTTTGTACCATGAATACGCGGCGAAAATGCCGATCATAGATTACCATTGCCACCTTTCGCCCGAGCAAATGGCGAACGACCATGTTTTCGGCAACCTTACCCAGGCCTGGCTGTATGGCGACCACTATAAATGGCGCGCCATGCGTACCAACGGAGTGAATGAAAGTTATATCACGGGCAATCGTTCCGATAAAGAGAAATTTGACCAGTGGGCCGCCACAGTGCCTTATACGATGCGCAATCCCTTGTACCACTGGACGCACCTGGAGTTGCAACGTTATTTCGGTGAAAACCGCATCCTGAACAGCGATACAGCTACGGATATCTATAACAGTTGCTCTGAAAAGATCAGCAGCGCCGATTATTCCATTCGCAACCTGCTGGGTAAAATGAACGTGAAACTGATTTGTACCACGGATGATCCGCTGGATGATCTGGCCTTTCACCAACAGATGAAGGCCGAAGGGTCCGCGCTGAAAGTACTGCCGGCTTTTCGCCCGGATGCCGCCATGGCGGCGGATACCCCGCAGAAGTTCAGCGCGTATGTGAACAGGCTGGAGACCGTAACTAATATTTCCATCGACAACTTTGATACATTCCTGGATGCTTTGAAACAGCGCCACGACTACTTCGCAGCCAATGGCTGCTCCGTTTCCGACCACGGTTTGGAAGAGATTTACGCGGATGAGTACACGGAAGTGGAGGTGGCTTCCATCTTTGATCGTATACGCAAAGGCGTGAGTGTGCCGCTAACGGATATCCGTAAATTCAAATCGGCCATGCTGTACATTTTTGCCGTATGGGATTGGGAGAAAGGATGGGTGCAGCAATACCACCTGGGCGCCATCCGCAACAACAACAGCCGGATGATGAAAGTGCTGGGGCCGGACACCGGTTGGGATTCCATTGGAGATTTTAGTCATGCGGTTGCCGTTGCGAAGTTCCTCAACCGGTTGGATACGGAAGATAAACTTGCGCAAACCATTCTCTACAACCTTAATCCCGCCGATAACGAGTTGATGGCCACCATGATCGGCAACTTCAACGATGGGTCGGTGCCCGGTAAAATACAATGGGGTTCCGGCTGGTGGTTCCTGGACCAGAAGGACGGTATGACCCGTCAGCTCAATGCATTGTCAAACATGGGATTGCTGAGCAGGTTCATCGGGATGCTCACCGATTCACGCAGTTTCCTTTCTTTCCCGCGCCATGAGTATTTCCGCAGGCTGCTCTGCAACCTCTTCGGGGATGATATAGAGAACGGGGAACTGCCCAACGACCTGCCCTGGGTAGGAAAACTGGTGCAGGACATCTGTTTCAACAACGCGCAACGTTATTTCGGCTGGCAGAATCTTATTTCAAACGATATAAATACTGAAAAACAAGCGATAGCGGCACATTTGTAGCCGCTATGTGCTATTTTTAAGCCTTCACCAAATAACCGATTGCTAAATGACCCAGAAAATTGGCTCTTTCCGCTGGACGATCTGCGCCTTACTGTTTTTCGCCACCACTGTAAACTACCTGGACCGGCAGGTGCTGAGTTTGTTGAAACCTGAACTGGAGGAATTATTTGGTTGGACCAACTCCGATTATGCAAACATTACGGTCGTATTTCAATTGGGGTACGCGATATCCATGCTGTTCGCCGGTAGAATTATTGATCGCCTGGGGACAAAAAAGGGCTATGCGTGGGCCATTGTGATCTGGTCCATTGCCGCTGCTATCCACGCGTTGGCTATTCCTTTGGGTGAAGGGATCGCGGCAATTCTCGGGGTAGTGGGCATTACAATAACATCTGTGTCTGTGGCTGGTTTCATGTTCTCCAGGGCTTTGCTGGCATTTGGTGAAGCTGGCAATTTCCCTGCCGCGATAAAGGCTACCGCGGAATATTTCCCCAAAAAGGAACGTTCTTTAGCCACGGGTATATTTAATTCCGGGGCCAATGTGGGGGCGGTGCTTGCTCCGCTTTCAGTTCCCTGGATCAGCAAAAGCTGGGGCTGGGAAGCTGCATTCATAGTAGTAGGCGTGGTCGGGTTTGTGTGGTTGGTATTATGGCTTAAATTTTATGAAAAACCGGAAGAGCAGAAGAGATTGTCTGCGGCTGAGCTTGCGCACATCAATAGTGATGTTGAGCCGCAAAAGGTACAACCCGGTGAAAGGGTAGCCGCAGAGGCCAAAGTTTCCTGGACAAAACTGCTGGGTTATAAGCAAACATGGGCTTTTGTTGTAGGCAAATTCATGACGGATGGTGTTTGGTGGTTCTTCCTGTTTTGGCTGCCTGCCTACCTGAAAGACCAATATGGGATGGTAAATGAACAGATTTCCCTTCCCCTTATGGTGCTTTATAGTATGACCATGTTTGGTAGTATTGGCGGTGGGTGGTTCCCGGTTTACTTCATTAATAAGGGGTACGCCGCTTATGATGGCCGTATGCGCGCCATGTTCGTGATTGCCCTTTTCCCGCTCGTGGTACTGGCAGCGCAGCCTTTGGGCGATATAAGTTATTGGATACCTGTACTGCTGATAGGAGTTGGAGCTTCTGCGCACCAGGCCTGGTCGGCCAATATATTCACAACTGTGTCGGATATGTTTCCAAAGAGAACGATAGGTTCCGTGGTGGGCATAGGTGGGATGGCTGGAGGAATTGGGGGCGCCCTCATTTCAAAATTGGGGGGGGCTCTTTTTGACCATTATAAAGCCCTTGGACATATTGAAACAGGCTATACCATTATGTTTGCCATCTGCGCATTGGCATATCTGGTAGCGTGGCTGATCATGAAATCACTCGTCCCTAAAATGAAAATGGTGGAGCTCTAACAGTTTCACTATTACTTAACACTTAGGTGTCGTGTTTTATCCGACATTTGTGGAACAAACAACGAATAATTTAAAATTTCTCATAAGCAGTTAGTTTTGGTTACGGGCGGATATTCTTATCTGCCCTTTTTTTATGCCCGGAATTTCTTGTAATACCTTGCCTGAGTAGGCGATCCGGGGCTGATAACATTTCATTAACCAACTCATTTTTCCTTCAAAAAACAGATTTCATAGTAAGCCCGGAACATCGCTTCTATCACACAAATATGTGATACTGTGTGAATAAAAATACCATTAACCGGTAATTGTTTTACCATATTTTCTTCCCATCTTTGGGCCTGAAAAAAATCGGAAGATATTTGGATTTCTGAAATTTGTTATTATCTTAGCCTTCGAATTGGTATGGATAACAGAAATCTCCACTGATTTTTTCGCTCCCACATCCATTGAAACAAACCTCTGAAACATTCTAATATTGCCTGTCATTTAGGAACAAGTATCCTGAAAGCCATTACCGATTTCCAATTCTTTATGAGCCGTTTCTTCCAAAGTTAAGTCTATGAAATGCCGACTAATCCGTTCACTTAACTACTTAGGAAATGAAACCTCTTATTTTAGCAATAGACGACAGCAAGGCAATACGCTTCCTGTTACAGACCATCCTTGGCAAAAAATACCAGGTGGTAACCGCGGCGGACGCAGCTTCGGCCATGTTCTGGCTTTCTAAAAAGAATTTCCCGGAACTGATCCTGGCAGATGCGCAGTTGCCCGACATGGAGAACTGGGAGTTGATCGCTAACCTGAGGAGCAGTTATATATACAGGGAGATCCCAATGGTGGTGCTTTCTTCACTCAGTATGGAGCATACGGAAAGCAACTGCCGCCAGCTGGGCGTGGATAAATTCTTCCTCAAACCATTTAATCCCATTCACCTTATAGAAACAATCGATCAGCTTGTCAATGAAAAGGTGCCCGGTCCCAAAGCCAGGTTCCCGCAGGCAATCTAATCATCACCAAACCTGACCTCACATGAAACAGCTTGACACACTCTTCGCCCAAAAACCCAGCCCCACCTACGTTAAGCGGGTTGCTGTAGCCGGGCCGAAGAAAAAAACACTGGAAGGTTCCTACCTCTACATTGGAAAGGATTTCCAGTATACCAACAGCCTGATGGAAGGATTCAGCAGCAGCTACTATTTCGAGAATTTTTTCTCGGCGCTGAAAGTGTTGCCGCGTTTGGATGATTTGCAGACCCTTCCCGAACTGATTCTGTTTGATGGAAACCAGGCCTGGCAGGAAATTGAAATATTCCTTCAGAAAATAAAAGAAATCTCCGATCTGGCAGGTGTGCCCGTGCTGGCAGAAGTGAAAGACTGTTCCCAGGCGCAGATCAACAAATTACAGAACCACCCCGCGGTAGATGACCTTATCGTAGTGAGAGAATCCGCCGCCAGTTTGCGTAAGAAAGTCGCTTTTCTTCGCAAAATGAAAGAGAACGAAAAGGAATTGATGATAGAAGATCGCCTGGAAACCGAATTTCCCAGGGAGTTAAACCTGAATTATTTCCTGAAACGTGGCTTCGATCTCACCATTTCCGGCAGTTTGCTGCTGTTGTTATCCCCGATCTTTATTCTGATTGCTATCGCGATCCGTCTCGAATCAAAAGGAAATATCTTTTACGTTTCCCCACGTGCCGGGAGAGGATATAAGGTATTCAAATTTTATAAGTTCCGTACCATGGTGGCCGATGCCGACCGTAAGGTTACAGAACTGCTGCACCTGAACCAGTATGGTGTAAACACCGGACAGCCTGTGTTCTTCAAAGTGAGCAACGATCCGCGCATTACAAGAATCGGAGCGTTTCTCAGGAATACCAGTATTGATGAACTTCCACAGTTGATCAACGTGTTCCTCGGCGATATGTCGTTGGTTGGTAACCGTCCGCTGCCCCTGTATGAGGCCGCTACGCTCACGTCCAACGAATATGCCGCACGCTTCCTGGCACCCGCTGGTATCACAGGACTGTGGCAGATCAAGAAAAGAGGTGATAGCAATATGTCGATCCAGGAGCGCATTAACCTGGATATTGATTATGCCGCGCGCCACAATTTCATGTACGACCTCTGGATCATCGCCAATACCCCTTCAGCATTGCTGCAAAAAGAAAACGTATAATAAGATAGCTATATTTGAAGTTTATCGCTATTTTGTTGCCGCATTAGTCCGTGCTTACCTCAAAAGAAACAACAATGTTAAAGGGCAATCCTTTAATATCGGTGGTTGCATTGAATTGGAACACACCAGATATTACCTGTGACTTCCTGCGCTCCGTGCAACAGCATTCCCAAGGGGTGCAGGTTGAAATGATCCTGGTAGACAATGCCTCTGCCGTAGACGCTACCCTGCGCTTCCAGGAGGTGTATCCAGGTATAAATGTGATCAGGAACAAAGAAAACCTTGGTTTTGCCGGGGGAAACAATGTGGGCATCAGGGCCGCGAAAGGCGACTATATTTTTATTGTGAACAACGATACAGAATTTACCCCAGGTTTGCTGAAGACCCTGCTCGAACCGTTTTCATCAGACCATTCAGTTGGGGTGGTTTGTCCCAAAATCCGTTTTTTCGACCGGCCCGACACGATTCAGTACGCCGGCTTTCATCCCATCAATACTTTTACAGGACGCACCGAGGCCGTAGGTAACCGACAGGTAGATGACGGACAATTCGATCGCCCGGGCTACACCCATGGGGCGCACGGCTGTGCCATGATGGTGAAGAAAGAGGTGATTGAGCAAGTGGGCGCTTTTCCTGAAAGTTTTTTCCTTTATTATGAAGAATGGGATTGGAGTGCGCGCATACTAAGGGCTGGCTATAAAATATACTTTCAGCCGAAGGCGCTGATTTTTCACAAAGAGTCTATGTCTGTTGGAAAACAAAATCCCATGAAAGTATATTACCAGACGAGGAACAGGATACTTTATATGAGGCGGAACTCGCCTTTCATGCACCGTTTGGTGTTTTTCGTGTTCTTTGGTTTTTTTGCGTTGCCGAAAGCTGTTTTACGTTACACGGCCGCGCGCCAGTTCAACCACCTGCGCTCGTTTCTGAAGGGAATGGCGTGGAATTTTACTTCATCGAAATACTCCCCGGTATAATGCAACAGAAGATCAAGATACTGGAATGTATCCGTCAGGGCAAGATCGGGGGAGGTGAATCACATTTGTTGAGTTTGGTGGAGAACCTTAACCGCCAGCGATACGAACCTGTTGTATTGTCGTTTACCGATGGTCCGATGGTGAAAAGGCTGGAGGAAATGGCGGTGAAGACCCATGTTATACATACGGAAAAGCCGTTTGACGTGAGGAAATGGCGCCAGGTGAAGCGTTTCCTCCGTAAAGAAGGGGTGAAACTCGTGCATGCGCACGGTACACGGGCTTGTTCGAATGTGTTGTGGGCTGCCCGTTCGTTGAAAATTCCCGTGATTTATACGATACATGGCTGGTCCTTTCACCGCGACCAGCACCCGGTGGTTCAGCGCATGAGAATTATGGGTGAAAGATACCTTACCGCCAATGCCCAAGTGAACATTGCGGTATCGGAATCGAACCGGGCCTCCGGGAAGGAACGTATTCCCGCCCTTGATGCCGTAGTCGTGAACAACGGGATCAACCGGCAGAAGTTCACGCCCGAAAGGAAGTTGTCGGATATAAGAGGGGAGCTGGGCATACTGCAGGAGGAAAAACTGGTGCTGTTTATTGCCCGGTTCACGGCGCATAAGCAACCCATAACGCTGATCCGGGCTTTTGCGGAAGCCGTGAAAGTTCAGCCTGAACTTCGTTTGCTGATGGTGGGTGATGGCGATCAGAAGGAAGAGGCGCTTGCATTGGTGCAGGAGCTTCAACTGGGCGACCGGATCATATTTCAATCGTTCCGGCAGGATGTGCCCGATGTATTGGGCGCATCAGATATCTTCGTACTGCCTTCTTTGTGGGAAGGATTGCCGATTGGCCTTCTGGAGGCGATGGCGATGGGGAAGGCGGTGATTGCCACAAAAGTGGATGGCACAGTGGAAGTATTACAACACAGGGAAAATGGCATCATGATAGAACCGGGAAAAGTTGATGCCCTGAAAGACGCGCTGCTGGAGCTTGGCCGGGATGAGGCTTTGCGAAATAATTTTGGTCGGAAGGCACTTGAAACCGTCGAAAAACGTTTCAATGCAGTGCATATGACCCGGGAAATAGAAAATATTTACGAGAAACTGTTGAATGGCGGTTCTCCCTCATAAACCTTAATCAGGAAACCATGGAATTTGAAAGGATTGCCGATATCAAACGGCTCGATTTTATTACACAAGTACTAAAGGCTAAGCTCCCGACCGGAGCCGAAGTGCTGGACGTGGGTTGTGGAAACGGGGTGATCTCCAGAAGCCTGGGGGAAAAGGGATTTAATGTGCGGGGCATTGACGTGAGCGATATTGCCATTGCGAGGGCTAAAGAATTGAACAAACTGCCCAACGTGAAATTTGATGTCATCAGCGCGGAACAACTGGTGGCCGACGGAAATAAGTACCATGCCGTAATTTGCAGCGAGGTACTGGAGCACCTGAACGAGCCCGGCAAATTATTAAAGGTGTTGAACCAGACCCTCCACGACGATGGTGTGCTGATTGTTACGGTGCCCAACGGTAAAGGTCCGCGTGAGCTTTTCGTGACCCGGCCCGTGATCGCCATGCAAAAAAAGAACGGGTTCCTTTGGAAAACGGTTTCAAAAATCAAATCCCTCCTGGGGTATAAGGGTACCACGGTGCAGTCTTCCGCAAGTGACCTCACCCATATTCAGTTCTTTACCAAAAAAACGCTGCAGCAACTGGCGGAGGAAAATAATTTTGTCATCAGCACCTTCGGTAAAACGAATTTTGTGGAGGACGTATTCCCTTTCTCCCTTGCGACCAAAAAGATAAAATCATTGCAGAAACTGGACTGCGCCATTGCTGAAGTACTTCCTTACCAGTTTACCGGCGGATTTGTAACCGTATGGGAAAAGGCGAATAAATAAAGACGGGAGTATGATCCGATATATACGCAAACTTGCTTCTTTTGAAAATCCAACTCGGCTCGATTGGATTTTTTATTTTGCAGCGTTCCTCGTTTTGCATGTGCCGGCCATCATGAATTTTTACCAGAACGATGGTGCAAACAATGCCTACCTGCGTTTCGCGGAATCGTTGCTGAACGGAAGTCTTGCGCTTCCTCCCATGGATACCTACAACGATATGATCGCGTACAACGGTGCGCATTACCTGCCTTATCCGCCACTGCCATCGTTGCTGCTGGCTCCTTTTGTGGCTATTTTCGGTTACCAGCAGGTGAACACCGTATTCATTGTAGTGGTCATGAGCTGCCTCAATCTTTTTCTGCTGCACAAAATTCTGGTGAGAGTAAAGGTTTCCGCCTCGGTACTGCCCTGGCTGATACTGGCGTTTTTCTTTGGAACCGGTTATTGGTTCGCGCTTTTTACCAGTCACCATGTGTATTCATTCGCGCACATTACGTCGCTTACCTTTCAACTGCTGTTGATGAATGAGCTTTTGGGCCGCAAACGCTGGTGGCTGGCAGGTGTGTACATTGGTTGCAGTTTTCTAACCAGGCAGTTCACCTTCGCCTATATTTTTATCGCGTTGGGCTTTCTTTATTACGCCTGGAAGCAGAACAGGGAAGAAGTGAAGTTTAAACACCTGGTTCACCTGGGTCTGGGCGCCGGTTTCTTTTTCCTGCTTTACGCCGGATACAATTATGTGCGCTTCGGGAACCCGATGGATCCTGGTTATTCCTATATTATTTTCAACGGCGTATTGCGCGACAGGGTGAATGAATATGGCGTTTTCAGCGCGAAATACTTCCTTTTCAATTTTTACAGCATGTTCATCAAAGGGTTCAACATTGAATTCGAAGGGGTGGGAAACATGCACATTAAAGATATGGACCTTTGGGGCACCTCATTGCTTTCCGCAAGTCCCTTCCTGGTTGCGGCCGTGAAAGCGAAATGGGCACGCCCGCTGGCCATCGGCGCCTGTGCCACTATCGGCGTGATTCTTACGGGAACCTTATTTTACCACAACAACGGGTTCCACCAGATCAATACCATGCGGTTTTCTCTCGACTTTCTGCCACTGCTGTTCGTGTTGTTCGCGCTAGCCGTGCAGCACATCCCCGCATGGCTTTTGAAAGGGATGATTGTATATGCCGTATTGCTGAATATACTTGGGTTCCTTATTCATTTTATCTACCAGTAGCATAAAACAGATTCCCATGAGCGAAACAATTACCCCCGCGGCTCCACCGGTAGTGGTTACCGAGAAAAAGAAAAGAGAGTTTATTGGTTATATCCATAATTTCCGGGGCTTCGCCATCATTTCCGTAGTTGCCGGACACCTGTTGATGGAATGGCCGGAAGACTCCATCATCCATCAGTTTATCCGGGTGTTCTGGGAAAACGGTACGGTTTTGTTCATGTTCATGGCGGGCTATCTTTTCCACCATCTCTCCGCGAACTTTAAATACAAGACCTATCTTGTTTCGAAATTGAAGTTCGTGGTGTTACCTTACCTGCTGTTGTCCATCCCGATATTGGCCTACCGCCTGTATTCAGGAGATATACCGGGTTACCTTCTGGCCTATAAACCCGATTTTATGGCGCTGAGCGGTTGGGAAAAGTTCGGCTTCCTTTATGTTACCGGGGGGCACATGCAACAGTTCTGGTTCATTCCCATGATTGTTATATTTTATCTGCTGGCTCCCGTGTTCCTCTATATTAACAGGCATCCGGTGTGGTACTGGATCATTCTCCCGCTGATGGTGCTTTCCATGTACATTGGCCGGGATCCTTTTTCAGATATTCCGCGCATGTTCGTACACTTTCTTCCCTGCTATATTTTCGGAATGTTCATGAGTTATAAACGTGCAGATTACCTTTTGTTCGCACAAAAATACTGGTGGCTGATTACAGGGGCGACGTTGCTGGTATTGGGCCTGAACTTCGCGCTTTTCCCGGTAGCCAATACGCAGCTTAATTTTCTGCACAAGATGTTATTCTGCCCGTTCTTTATTTATTGGTTCTGGAAGCTGGATAAAAAAGTGCCAGCTATGCTATCAACACTGGCGCACCTCAGCTTTGGGATATTCTTTGTACACTATTATGTACTGCTTGTGCTAAAAGCCGTTTATGAAAAACTGATGAAGCAACCTATACCCGGTAACCTGTTGTACTGGACCATTTACCTGGTGCTGGTACTGGCCGGCAGTATGCTGGTGATTAAGGCCGCGCAGAAGTTGTTTGGAAAGAACAGCAAGTATTTGGTAGGATGTTGATCTCTTAAATTTGACCGTTAAACAAGTTCAGATGCAGCCGGATAATAAATACGTTTCTTATATCGATGGATTCAGAGGATACGCGATCTTACTCGTGATCCTTTCGCATTTGCACCTTGCGCAAATGGATGTGGCCTTCCTGGGGGTTACCCTTTTCTTTTACGTCAGCGGGTTGCTCATTACCAAACTGATGATTGTGGAATACAATAAGATCGGAACGGTGAAGCTGGGCGAATTTTATATCCGGCGGCTGCTGCGCCTTTACCCGGCCTTGCTGTTGATGCTGCTCGTTTCTATTGTCGTGCTGCTGCTCCATCACTATACGATTATCTGGAGCGATATCCTGGCGGGATTGTTTTATTTCACCAATTACTACCTGGTGTATTTTCACCCCGTGCTTCCCGATTCGAACTATCTGCTGGTGTCAAAAATATTGTGGTCGCTGTCTGTGGAGGAGCATTTTTATATGTTGTTCCCACTGCTTTTCATCACGTTTTATTCCAACGCCCATAAGCGGTTGTTCTACATCATCTTCTTCCTGCTGCTGCTGTTTCTGGGCATCCGGATTTTTACATTTATGACCGCGCCTGGAGGCACCACGGTTTTTCAGCTTACCTACTATACCACCCATTGCAGGGCCGACTCTATTCTTTACGGTTGCTTCTCGGCATTGTTGCTGTATAAATATCAATCTAAGTGGTACCAGCGTTTACTTCAATCGCATATTGCGTTTATCATCGCGGTGGCGCTGCTTGCGGTAACCCTTATTTACAATGATCTTTTTTTCCAGACAACCATAAAATATTCTCTTCAGGGCATTGCGTTCGCGATTATCGTTCCGGCATTCGCTGTGTTGCATACAAAGGGATTCATCCACAAGCTGGTTGATAACAAATTCATGGTATTTACAGGAAAGCTTTGTTACTCCCTTTACCTGTTCCATTGGGTGGCTTTAAAAGTGGGGAACCTTTATTTTGAAAAGAGTAGTTTGGAATGGTACGCGCTCACAATCGTGCTTACGGTAGGTTTGTCTTTAGGGTCTTATTACCTGGTGGAAAAACCATTCGTGGCGTTGAGAAGGAAATTTGGCTCTAATGCACGTCCCGCCACTGTTTCCTGATTCGAATTAAATAGAAACGAAAAGAGCGCATTCCGTTTGAAGGATGCGCTCTTTTCGTTGAATGCCGGAAGATTACTTCCTATTTGGTGATTTTTTTAGCCGCGTCGTAAATGATAGGCGGTGTAAGTTGTTTGATGATGTCTTTGAAAGATTTGCCTGCTTTTTCGTTGGGCCTTGCTTTGAACAGGGTAGAGTGCGCATCGGTGATTTCCTCTTCGGGCCTGCCGTTGGTATAATAGTAAAGCGCGAGCGATTTCCTGCTTCTGTCCGGAGGGCACCTTAACGGATCAGGGTGGCCATGGTAAGAATCGCTGGTGGTGGTGAAGAGCGCCATCCGGTTGAATATGGGGAGGATCTTCTTAACGGCTCCTTTCATTTCTTTGTCCCAGAGTTCAAAATGTCCACCCCAGGATTCGTCCCAGTCTTTGTTCATGTAAACCAGAATGTTCAGTCTGCGGTCGAGATTGGTGAGTTTATTCTTATTGAAATCGGCGTGGATTTTCAGCAATCCGCCGGGAAGTATCTGGTGCGCGCCGCCGCCATCGAAATAAGGGTCGGGGATAAGCGCTTCTATGCCGGTGAGGATGGAAAGGAACTCCAGGAAAGGCTGGGAATTAAGGAAGTGCATGAACTCCCTTGTTTTTTCACCAAAGCGGTATTCGCCTTTGGAGGCCAGTTTGATCTGGTTCGCGTCGTTGTATTTAAGGTCTGGATTCTGGCTGAGGTCAGGGAACTCTTCCAGCACTTCAGATAATTTTTCGGCATTAAAGAAATTATCGAAATAAGTGTTGGGGAAGGGCTCCGCCGAAAGGTAATCGGCCCTTCTGCTTTTTGCGAGGTCATGCAATTCAGATACGGACAGGTCGATAAATTTCATGTGAATAATATTATGATGAATGATTGTACGGGTTTCATGAAATATGGAAGCGTGGTATTGATGAGGTTTTTCCGGGTATTGGGAAGATGTAATTAGTGCCCTTGCACTCAATCCTGAAAAGCGAAATAAAATTACTCAAAAAAGCGAAACTTCATAGTATACCTGCCGGAATTACAGAAAAAAGAATGATGGAAGATGGTATACCCTGAAAGTGGTATTGGAGCAAATTACTGGTTTATAGTACTTTTGTGCAATAGCAACAGATGTGCAAAAATAATTATACCAGGAAGTTGCAGAATTTGAAAAAAGATGCTTCCTTTGTATGTCCTATGTTATAGCTACCTCTGATTCAGCATCCTAGTAATACCACACTACATCTTCAATCTCCTCTGTTGAATTCCATCGTTCCAATCTCCTCCATGGATATTACCGCTTAACTTTTTATCTAACGGCGACAATCCGTATTTATACTGATCGAATCTGAAACCAACCGTGGCTGAAGTAGTGGGCCACACAAACCTTAAAATTAGAGTATGAAAACTTTTACAAGAATTTTCAGCTTACTGGCGATTGTTCTTTGTGCTGCCCTGGGGAACGCGGCGGTGGCACAAACCGGCGTCCTTAACCCGGACGACCCAATCGTTGTTTATAACCCCAGCGCCCCGCCGGCTACCCCGGCTTACGGAACGCTTGCCAAATGGGTGAAAACAAACCGGGTGTCTTTCAATACTTCTTCTTTCAAAGCCTACTATTACAAAGGGATGGCTTTTCGCGTGAAGTTCCCCAAGTCGTACAAAGACTCACTGGGAACAGGTAAGAAATACCCGATCTTTATATTCTTTCACGGTATTGGTGAAAAAGGTACCATTTACGACAACGAATACCAGCTTTACCATGGTGGCCAACGTTTCATGAACTATGTGGACAATGGCAGCTTTGATGGTTTCCTGCTCTATCCGCAAACTTCTTCCGGCTCCGGAGCCTTCAATACCGGGCATTTTCAGAATATCAAAGAGTTGATCGAGAACTATTTTGTTCCTGAGGTAAATGTGGACATCAACCGGGTGATCGTTGACGGCCTTTCCGGCGGCGGCGGTGCAACATGGCAGATGTTGACCAATCACACCAAGCTTGTCGCTGCCGGTTTGCCGATCAGCGCCGTTTCTGTTGCAGACGGTGATGCAAGTAAAGTGCAATCCCTGAAATGGACGCCAATCTGGTTGTTCCAGGGTGGACTTGATAAATCTCCCGCCCCCTTCACAGCAAGAGGCGTGGTTTCCAATTACAGGAATGCAGGTTCTAACATCAGTTATACGGAATACCCCAACCTGGGGCATGGCTGTTGGAACCAGGCCTGGGTGGAACCTCAGTTCATTCCATTCATAAATAAAGCGCACAAGGCCAACCCCTGGCCGCTGAACGGCAGAACGGAATATTGCCCTGGAGATCCCATCAACCAGGTGATCGGGCTTACCGCCGGCTTCGACGGTTACGAATGGCGCAAGAACGGTGAACTGATTGTTGGCGCCAATTCTAATACCATTACAGCCACTTCTGTAGGCGTTTATTCAGCACGCATTCGTCGTGGCACGGAGTGGTCCCCATGGTCCCCTATTCCCGTTGAAATTAAACTGAAAGGCGCCACTGTTTCTCCTGATATCCAGGCTGAAGCGGGCACCACACGTGTAATACCCGCTCCGGACGGAACAAATTCAGTGCAGTTGTTTGTGCCGGAAGGATATGCTTCTTACCAATGGGTAAAAGATGGCAGCGCTACTGTGTTGGGTACTTCCAATACATACGTGGCAACTTCAGCAGGAGCCTACCGTGTGAAAGTGACCGAAGAGTTTGGCTGTTCAAGCGAGTTCTCTAATCCCTTCACCGTGATTGACGCGAATGGCGCCAATGGTCCTTCTTCAGCTTCAGGCGTAATTGCGACCGTTCTTTCCAAAACTTCCATCAAACTCGATTGGAACCAGAGCAGTAATCCGGCTCCCGGAACAAATGAAACCGGATTCGAAATTTACCGTTCTCTCAGTTCCGGTTCAGGCTACACACTGATCGCTACCACTGCGGCGGATGCCACTGGTTACACAGATACTGACCTTAACTCCAACACGCAGTATTTTTATCGTGTAAGGGCTATCAACCTGAACGGCGCTTCCGCCACTACCGACCCGGTTAATGGTACAACGCTTTCGGATATCCAGGCACCATCTGCCCCTGGAAGCCTCAGCATTACAGGAACCACCAGGAACTCCGTTTCCCTCACCTGGAGCGAGTCGCTGGATGATGTAGGCGTTGTTGCTTATGATATTTATGTGAATGGGGTTAAGTTCTATGAAACAGAGCTTACAGCTTTCACCGTGTATAACCTGCAATATGGACAGTCGTACAACTTTAAAGTACAGGCAAGGGACTTTGCAGGCAATAAGTCTCCGTTCAGCAGCCAGGTCACCGGCCAGCCATTACTGAATGGACTGAATTATAAATACTACACCTTTACGGGTACCTGGAGCAATCTCCCCAACTTCAACGACCTGGATCCTGTGGCTACAGGTGTTGTTCCCAATGTAACACTGGCTCCACGTTCACAGAACGATAACTTTGGGTTCCTGTGGGAAGGATTCATCAACATCACGCAGGCCGGAACCTATTATTTCCGTACCAACTCGGATGACGGAAGCCGGTTGTGGCTCGGATCGCTCGGACAAACATCCTCTCCGTACGCCTTCGGTACCACGTCTACTGTAAACAATGATGGTCAGCACGGTTCTCAGAACAGGGAATCCGTTGCACTGAACCTGTCTGTTGGTGTATACCCCATCGCTATCGGTTTCTTTGAGCAGGGTGGTGGTGAAGCCATGACGGTTTCCTGGAGAACACCATCTAGCGGCACCAGCTACGTTACTATTCCCAATAGCGCGTTCTCTGATCCTCCGGTAAACAATGGTTCGGCCCCTGCTGTTCCATCTGGATTGAGCGCTAACGCTGTTTCTTACAAACGCATCAATCTCGCCTGGACAGACAACAGCGATAACGAGAGTGGCTTTGAGGTATGGAGGTCAACCAATCCAGCTGACGATTATGCCATTATCGGAACATCCGCTGCAAATGCCACTACATTTGTGGATACGCTTGGTCTTGATGCAAGCACCACCTACTTCTACAGGTTGCGCGCCATCGGTCAGTACGGAGAGTCCGCTTTCATCCCTGCTGTAACCACCGATGCGCAGGCGCAATGGCGCTTCAATGGTAACCTCACGGATGCTTCCGGCAACGGAAGAACCATTACCGGAAGTAATAACCCCGGTTATGATGCGAACGATAAAAAAGAAGGTTCACATGCTCTTACATTCAATGGCTCGAACCAACACCTGGATGTAGCCACATCTTCAGGAGATTATATCCGTGGCGGTTATTCTTCCAAGTCTATTTCATTCTGGATGAAATCTAACTCCAATACCGGTAACAGGGTAGTGGTTGATTTCGGCGGAAATGATGATGGTCTGGCCATCAGGTTAGATGGCAACAGGCTTTATGCCGGCGCCGCTTACACCAATTTCATCTTTGTTACCCGCAAGAGCATTTCCGCTCCTTATACCAGCACAGATTGGAATTATGTGACGGTGGTATACAATGCGAACAGCCTGAAATTGTATATCAATGGTGTTGAGGTTGCAGCCGACAATAACCTTGGTTTCAACGCAATAGGGGAAACTTCGAACGCCTCCAGGATCGGTACCGTGAACAGCAGTAATGCTTTCAATACCGCTACTGGCCGCTTCTCCGGAAAGCTGGACGACTTCGTGGTGTTTGGTAAGGCGCTGACTGTTTCAGAAATCGGTCAGTTGATGAATGATGCTTATGGTAAAGTGTTTGCCACCACAATGGCGCTGCCTCCTGCTCCTTCCGCTCCTACAGGACTGGATGCAAATGGAACATCTACTTCTTCCATCGCTGTAACATGGGCCGATAATGCCAACAATGAGGAGAAATACGAACTCTACCGTTCCACTACAGCCAATGGGGTATATGTATTGCTGGCCAGCCTGCCTGCGAATACTACCACTTACAATGATACCGCACTGCTTTCCAATGCAGTATTCTACTACAAAGTGCGTGCGGTAAATGAAGGAGGGCATTCCGCTTACAGCAATGAAGACAGTGCGGCCACGCAAAACAATGCGCCCACGATCACTGCTATTGATCACCAATACATGCGCTTCGGTACGCAATTGAACCTGCCTGTTTCCGCTACGGACGCCGATCCTGAGACGCTGACCATCCACAGTACGAAACGAAAATCAACAAAGCAGTCGCGCGAAATACTCAAACAAAAAAAGTCTCCCCAATGGGGAGACTTGAATTTGTTTAATGATCTTAAACCTGATTAGTAACGGTTGTATCCACCGCCACCGCCGCGGCCACCACCGTAGCCACCGCCACCGCGGTTTCCACCACCACCAAATCCGCCACGGCTTCCACCGCCGCCGCCGCCGAAGCTTCTTTTCTTGAAGCCACCGCCGCCGCCAGCTGATGAACCACCTTGCTTAGGTTGTGATTCGTTTACAACGATGTTACGACCCATAGTCTCAACACCGTTCAGGTTTTCAATAGCAGTTTTACCCGCTTCATCGTCAGACATTTCAACGAAACCAAAGCCTTTGCTGCGGTTGTTGTTGAATTTGTCGGTAACGATTTTGGCAGAAGTAACTTCGCCATAAGGAGCGAAAAGCTCCAGGAGATCTTGCTCAGTCATATCCCAACTGAGATTTCCAACGTAAATGTTCATGATTCTAAATTAAAAAAATAAATAAACCATCATGATAACAGTGATCAATGAACCAGGAACAATTTTCGAGAAATGCTCAGAGAACGATTGGATACTGTAAAGATCATTCTGGACACACCGAAGGTATATTTTTATTTTGATTTATGAAATTTATTTTTTATGAATAGAAAAACCCCGCAATCGCGGGGTTTTTACCTGGTATATCTTCGAATTTCGCTTATTCAGCTACGATTTCCAGCTCTACTTCAGTAGCATGGCCATTTCCAAAGTCGATGTTCGCTTTGAATGTACCCAGCTCCTTGATGTCTTCAGCCAGGGAGATACGACGACGGTCGATATCATACCCTTTCTGATCGCGGATCGCTTTGGCGATCTGAACAGAAGTAACGCTACCAAAGATCTTCTCGCTGGCACCAACTTTCGCTCCGATTTTCACCGGACCTTCTTTCAGTACCGCGATCACGTTGTTGATCTCGGAGAGCATCTTCTCTTCTTTCTTCGCTTTCTGCTTCAGGCGCTCCTGGAGTTGCTTCAGGTTAGAAGCACTTGCTTCTACGGCGAACTTGTTTGGGATCAGGAAGTTACGGGCATACCCGTTCTTCACCGTTACCAGTTCGTTGGCACCACCCAGGTTGTTTACGTCTTGTATCAATATTACTTGCATGGTGTCCTCCTTACTTTAACAGGTCTGTTACGTAGGGCAATATCGCCATCTGACGGGCTTTTTTCACAGCATCAGATACCTTCCGCTGAAACTTCAGGGAGTTACCGGTGATCCTGCGGGGCAACAGTTTACCCTGCTCGTTGATAAATTTCTTCAGGAACTCGCCATCTTTGTAATCGATGTACTTGATCCCCATCTTCTTGAAGCGGCAGTATTTCTTCTGGCGCTTTTCGGTCTTGATCGCAGTTAAATACTTGATCTCGTTTGCTTTGGCCATAAATTAACCCTCCACTTTTTCGGATGAAGCCTGTACGCCACTTCTCTTTTTCGCATTGTACTCGACGGCGTATTTATCGAGTTTGGTAGCCATGTGACGGAGAACGCTCTCGTCACGCAGAAGCTGGATCTTCAGCTTCTCATTGAAGTCGGATGGCGCACTGTACTCCAGGACCCAGTAAATACCTGTGGTCTTCTTCTGGATAGGGTACGCCAGTGATTTCAGTCCCCAGGGGTTCGTGTGAACCACCGATCCGCCTGCATCTGTGAGCAGGTCGATGTACTTTTTCTGAGACGCTTTGAAGTCATCATCAGAAAGCACAGGGGTAAAAATCACCATCAATTCGTAATTGTTCATGATCCCTGTTTTTGTTTAATTTTTAATTCCGCAAACCCACACGCTTACTAAAAGCAGTACGGTTTACACCCAAAATGGGGTGCAAAGGTAAACCTTTATACTGAAAAACCAAGCAGGGGACTACTTCCGGGGCACGAATTTTTCCACCTTATTCTCCAAAGCCGGTACGGTGCGGAGGAACGCGTAAATCGCGCCCAGGTCACTTTCTTTCATGTTCGCGTACATCGTCCAGGGCATAATGGTGTTGAAATCTCCCTGTTTAACGGGTACATGCTGACGACCACTGTCGGCGTACATTTTAAACCTTTCTATGAACATTTCCTTCGTCCAGTTTTTAATGCCCGTTTCATGTGGCGTAAGGTTGGACGTAAATAAGGTGCCATTGGGCATAGGGAAAGCCCTTCCGCCCGAAAACGCCTTTTCAAACACCGGCGCGCCCTTTTCAAATGGAGAGTGACATTCCACGCAACTCGCCGCGGTAATCAGGTATTTGCCATAGGCCAGTGTATCCGTCTCGGCCGGTTTTTTGGTAAAAGCCGGTTTCTTTGGAATCGTGTTCAGGATATAGCTGAAGGGAAAATCCACTTCAGGAAGCGGCACTTCGTTCTCAATAGCGGGTAAGGTGCGGAGATAAGCGATCACACTTTTAATGTCTTCTTCGTCAAGTTGACCGTAGGCAGGATGCGGCATCAGGGGGAACAAAGGTCGCCCATCTTTGGAGACGCCAGAGGTAATGGCACGGAATACCTCGCCATCCGTCCAGTCTTTTAGTCCTGCGGGCGTGATGTTGCGGGCGTAGAAAACACCGGGCATGCCCATTTCCCTGTCGAAACGGTCACCACCTTTTCCAAGGGTGCCGGGAACTGGTGGGGCGGAGAATTCGTTCCAGTTGCGGGTGCTGTGGCAATCCATACATACCATCACGCTATTGGCAAGGTATTCGCCGCGGCTAACCCGTTCAGGCGTAATATCCACCTGCATTACGGGAGCATCGCCCACATCGGGAAGCGCTGTTTTGATGTACACGGCAACGCCGGCCACGCACACCACCAGCAGCAGTACCAGGATACCCAGTACTTTGAATACTTTTTTCATTTTTTGATTGATTGTTTGGGTTATGTTATAAGAAGGGTTTACAAAATGGCATCGCAGGAGAACGGGATCAGGATACAAGAACGGTACAGGAAATCTCAGTGAAGGCGTACCATCACTGAGATCGTTTTTTCATGGCTACCCGTAAGTCGCCTTGTATGAAGGGGAAGTTATGGATTATTTAACGAACTGGCGGAAGATCAGCAGGGTGCGTTCAGGTAATCCGTTACCGGTTGCCGGCGTTTCAGGTTCCTGTTCCTCGCAAAGCGAGGATGTGGCTGAACCGGGAACCAGCTGTTGTAACCTGCCCAGCAGGGAGAAATTGGCATGAAACCTTCCGCTTTCCGCGCTGGCTACTGCCGGCTCGCAGGCGACGGACTTCACCGCCCCGCTCAGATCGAGTTTCGCAATGGCAACACCGGCTGCCAGGATTCCAATAGAGAGGAGCAATTGTTTCATGATTGTTTGATTAACTGGCGCAAATGTACAACTGGTTTTTCTTCCCCACAATCACATGAAGTGGGTATTTTATCCTGCTTTTAGTAGGTATAGGTATAATTTACTTCGTAGGTATCCCCGTCTTCCGTGTGTTTCTCCTTCAGTTTGGTGGGATACCCCTGCGCATCGTATTCGTAAATTTTCTCAATCGTGGCTTGTAACAGACCTTCAGCATCATAGTGTTTGATGAGCGTTGGGTTGTTGGGGCGGTAAGAAGGATCCACGATACCGGTCATATTGGACGTAATGCTGATGGGGTCGAACTTATTGTCGTACTGCTCATATTCCTCCCTGTATTCCAGTTCATAACCGTCGTCGCCGGAAACATAGGCGTAGTACTTTACTGTTTTCAGGTTGCCGTTCGCATGGTACTCGTAGGTCACTTTGGAGTCGGGAGCAAATGTATTGCCTTCTTCTTTTTCATAAGTGATGGTCTGGGCAAGTTTTCCGTTGTTCCAGGTGAACTCATCGTAACTGATTTTCACGTTGTTTTCATCGAAATCCTCTGATTTGGAAGGATAGTTCCCGCTATAGGTGATCACGCTTTTCTCCCCTTCAGAAGTAATCACTTCTTTTACTTTGTTTCCGTTGTAAGTAAAGGATGTTTCCAAAACGATAGGTACTTGTCCGAACGACATGCTGCTTTTCATTTTGCTGAGTTTGCCGTCGTTGTTGTAAGAGAAGCTCACGTAGTTGTTGGCATCTACCGCGAATCTGGTGATCTTCTTACCTGCGGGTGGATTACCTCCTCCGGGTTCATCGTTGTCTTTTTTGCAGGAAGTACCCAGGAGCAGCGCGGCGAACGCGAGGGCGGCAGTAATTGTTCTGCCGGTTTGTTGTAACATGTTCATGATGGTTGGTTTAAATGTGTGATGAAATTTGTACCGCAAAATTCACGGGAATCGGGCTGCGTTACAATCGCATGTAGATGTGAAAACCAATGCCATCTGAAGAAAGCTACCACATAACGGGGTGGTGGTGCAACGGTTAAGGCTGCAAGGTTGTCGCCGTTTCTTTTTAAATGATCCTGTCTTTGAAAGCTTTGGCCACGGCCTCCGATTTGGAGTTCACGTGCAGCTTCTCGTAAATCTTTTTAATATGCGACCTTACCGTATCTATGGAGATGTACATTTCCGCGGCGATCATTTTATAGCTGTAGCCATTCACGAGTAATTGTAATACTTCTTTTTCCCGGTCGGAAAGGTTGTAATTGTCTTCTTCGCGGTTGGAAACGGGTTGCCCGGAGAACATCTGGAGCACCTGCCTTGCGATAGAGCTCGTCATAGGCGCCCCGCCATCAAACACGTCCTGGATGTATTCGAGCAGTTTGGACGGCGGTGTTTTTTTGAGCAGGTAGCCATCGGCGCCGGAACGGATGGCTTCAAACACGTTCTTGTTGTCATCAAAAACGGTGAGCATCAGCACCTTCACCTGGTTGTCGACCTCCCTGATCAGTTTCAGCCCTTCAATGCCGTTCGTTCCCGGCATATCTATATCCATCAGCACCACGTCAGGCTTCAGTTCCCTGATTTCTTCCTTTACATTGTTGCAGTTGCGGAACGCGCCCGCCACCGCGAACTTGTCGAAACCGTTGATCAGCATGCTGAGGCCCTCTCTGAGCTGGGTATTGTCTTCATACAAAACGATCCGGATCATACGCACATTTTTATTTTATGATATATTGAATTCGAGTGTGATGGTTGTTCCTTTCCCGGGTACACTGTCTAAACGGAGTTTTCCCTTCAGTTCCTGCGCCCGTTTGTGCATGTTGGCGATGCCGTTGCCATATTCAGCCCGTGTGGTATCGAAGCCGCTGCCATTGTCTTCTATGCGAAGGTACAATATGCTTCTTTTGAGCGTGAATTCTGTTCTTACCTGCGTGGCACCGGCGTATTTGGCAATGTTGTTCACGGATTCTTTAAAGATCATGAAGAAGTCATGTCTCGATTCCAGGTCGAGTTTGATGTGCTGTACCTGGTCGTCGATGATGAATTCGCACAGCATATCTTTAGGCTCCAGTACCGTGGTCGCGAATTCGCGCATCCGCGCGAGGATGTTCTGCATGGAATCGTTCACGGGGTTGATGGACCACACGATATCGTCCATGGATTCCATCATACGCGAGGAGTTGTCGCTGATGCTGTGGATGAATTCCAGCGCACGTTCCTGGTCGGTATGTATTTTCATCCGGGCCATTTCAGAAAGAATATTGATGGTGCTGAGGGTGGAACCCATATCATCGTGCAGGTCGCGGGCAATCCGTTTACGCACGCTTTCCATATCCAGCAAACGCTGTATCCTGATGCGTTGCACGAGGTACACAACGCCGGCGAGTAATACGGCCGCGAGCAGGTAGAACCACCAGGAGCGCCAGTACGGACTGGAGATATGTATCTTCAATGTTGTTTCCGGCGTAACCGCGCTGCCATCGGCTTTTTCCGCTTTCACGCGGAAAGTGTAGTTCCCGCCATCGAGGTTGGTATAGGTGGCGAAGCGGATGTTTCCGGCGCGCACCCAGTCTTTATCAACACCTTCTAACTGGTAGTAATAAACGATTTTATCTTTATCCGCGTAACTGAGCGAAGCGAATTCCACCGTAAAATAATTTTCACGGTGCGAAAGGCGGATGGGGGTATTGCTGAGGATAGAATCCAGTGGTTGTTGGATGCTGAACAATTTGAACCCGGTAATGGTCACATTTGGAAGCGGCGCCACCTCCAACTTTTTATCCGGTTGTATGAATGCGATGGTTCTGTTGCCGCCGATCAGTAATTTCCCGCTGCGCAAACGGATGTTGGCGATGCTTTCATAGTTGTCATCCAGTATGCCGTCCCTGGCGCCGTATACCACGGTTTTCCCGGAAGGAATGTGTAACCTGCCCACTTCGTGGTTGGTGCTGAAACAAAGGTATGCTTCGTTCTCTTTCAGGATGTTCACGATCATGTTGTCGGGCAATCCGTTGGCCAGTGTGAATTGTTTCATCCTGCCGTTATCTGGGTTGATCAGTTCTATGCCATAGTCTGAAGCGGCGGCGAATAAGGTATCGGACAGCCACAACAGGTCTCCGTACCCGTAACTCAGCGTTTTGTTGGTTTTATTTTCCTGGGAGAAACGTTGTTTTACCGCACCTGTTTGCCTATCGATCTCAATGATACCATAGGTAGAAGTGGTGGCCCAGATTCTTCCCCTGGGATCTTCCACGAGTTTGTTGATGTTGCCGAATTGTTCGCCGGAAGGATAGCGTTGATCAGTAAAACGGGTATAGCTGTTGGTGGCGGGATCATATTTTACGATCAGTCCGTGTTGGGTGCCCAGCCATACTTCTCCGTTCCGCGCAACGGTGATGCAGCGGATGGTGCGGTTGTCGAAAACGGGATGCTGCCCTTTCTCTACGAGGGTGCCATTTTTATCGAAGCGCATCAGGTAACCGAGCTGGCAGCCGACCCAGATGTTTTGTGCGCTGTCGTAGGCAAGACTCCAGCAAAGGTCTCCGTTCACGTCTCCGGTGCTGAACTCCTTCTTCAGCCTGAACTGAGGGTCGAAGTAGTATAATCCAGACCCCCAGGTACTTACGATCACATCGCCGCCTGGTATTTCGCAGAAGCCGGTGATGTTGAGCGCCGAAGTTTTTTTGTCCATCCCCGCGCGCAGCAATACCGTTCCCGCTTTTTTAGGGTCGGGGTTAAAAAGGAAAATACCGTTGCTGGTACCCAGCCAAAGGTTATGTTGTTTGTCTTCACTGATGTGATAGATGCGGTCGAAGTCAATACCGTATTGGTAGCGTTCATCGGTATGAATGGTCTCGAATGTACCGGAACCCTGTTGGTAGGACGTGAAGAATTCCCCTACCGACCAGACTCTTTTCCGGCTGTCTTCAAATAACATGGCTTGTTCCCCTGCGGCGGCTGCTTTGTGAAAGCGCTGGTGTTGCCGGTCATCTGATACAAATGTGGGCATAGATACGGTGGCCGCGTCCCAGGTGGTGATCCAGACCCGGTGTTGCCGGTCGATCATCATATTCAGAATGGGCTTCCTGAATTCTGGTGCGGAAAGAAAGGGGAAAAGAGCGACAGTATTTTCACGGGTTAGACACTTGTTTTTTTCCTGGTCATAAAGGCGTATGCCATCATCCGTGGCCAGCCAGAGATAGGGGAGAAGCGGATCCTGCACCACATCCATGATCCTGGTGTGCGCCAGTTGAGGCAAACAGGTAAGCGCCGGGTCGAAATGCCCGGTTTTGGGATTGTAAATAAATGCGCCTTGTTTGCGTGTGGTGAGCCAGGTATTGCCTTCGCGGTCACGGAAAATATCCAGAATTTCCATGGTATGGCTGAGGTTGCCGCGCATCACGGGCACCTGTTTCAGGTACCTGCCGGCAATATGGAAAAGGGTGACACCGGAAGAGGAGGCGGCCCATATTCTGGAGCTGTCGTCTTCCATCAGCCGGAGAATTTTGTTATCGGGGAGCTGACCGGTGCGGCCGGGAATATGTCTGAAGGTCTGAAACTGTTGCCCGTCGTAGCGTTGGAGTCCGTTGGAAGTGCCGAACCACATGAACCCATGACTGTCCTGTAAAACAGCGTAAACATGGTTGGAAGCCAGCCCGTCGTTCTTGTGCAGCCGGGTATAGATGTACACTTCCTTTTGCGCATGTACGCCGGTTGCCAGGAGCAACAGCAGTATTGTAATGAATTTTCTCAGTTTAGGCTGGTTTTGAACAGGATAAAAATACAACTGCTTCCCGGTTCAGGAACGCTGATTTTCAAAATAACATCTTTATGTGGTGGAGGAAGCGGAATGGCATGTGCGGCAGGCTTTTTTCACCTGCTTATGTGGTTGCCGCGCAAACCCGCTTCCCGGAACTTTGTGTTCTAAAATAGCAAACATGAATAACAAAAGAACGCCACTGCTGAACGGCAGGGTAAAACTAGCGCTCACTTTATGCGCCATGATCGCTGCGGTGCTGCTTTCCTCCTTTGTGAAAGAAAAACACCGTGATATGGCGGTGCAAAACCTCCTCGATGAACTGGGCATTACACCGAAACAGGCACAGGAACATGTATGGACATCCATAAGTACCCGTTACCTTCCTTATGCAGGGAAGTTAAAAGTCCTGCGGAAGTATGAACCTGCCCAGCAGGCTTCTGCGGCGAAGGAACTACTTGCATTCGCAAAGCAATACACGGAATCGCCTGAATTCGCTGCCCGTTACGAAAGTTTCAGGCAGGAGCATGCGCCCAAAGCCCCTTCCACCGCTGCCGAAGAAATGCAGAAAATGGTAGATGGCGCGAAGCAGGGAAAGGCAAATATTGAAAAGAGCCTGCCCGGCACTTCAGGAGAAACAAAGCAATCGCTCGAAGAAGCCCTTACCATGTTTAATGAGCAAATACGCATGTACAGTGATCCCAAACATCCCGATTACCAGAACATGAAGGAGATGATGGAAATGACTTATACCCATTCCAAAAAGCAATACCAGGACAACCTCGTTCAGTTTGAAAAAGACTATCCCAAAGCGCCCGGTCAATATGTAAAAAGAAAACTGCAGCAGTTCCTTCAGTTGTCCGGCACCGTTGATTTTGCCGCCGAACTGAAAGATGGCCCCGGCGGAAAGAAATACTTCGTAAAAGCAGAATACGAAAAGAAGCCTGACGAATGGAAGAAATGTTTCCGTGCTGGCAAAGAAGCTGTCACCGCTGCCCGGACTTATGTAACCGAATGGCAGAACAGCATTAAATAATGTGGTCGTTGGTTCAGGTTGATTATAAAAAGGGCGTATTTCAATACGCCTTTTTTTATTTACAGAGGACCATTGACGCGGAACAAAGTTTTACGGAAAATGAAGATATTCTTGGACAAAAATTAATTCGCCAAAGGAATATCTTCGCAACAAAGGTTTTCGGAAATGAATCAAAAATTATTCATGGTCATCATGGGCGCGACTCCCGAAGGGAGGCGCACCGAGCAACACGATGTTTTTTTCGGGATAGCGCCGGCGTTAAAAGACCTGGTTCCTGCCATGAAGGAAGCCTGGCCCGAAGCTAAAGGGCGTATCCATATTGATTCCTGGCGGGAAGTGACGTTGGTGGACGGTTTCACCATTGAGGTAATGGAAAGAAAAGATTTACCGGAATACACCCTGCAGGAACGTGTATTTTTCCTGAACCTGGGCGGGTACAAACCCGGCGACATGGAAGAGTACCATTACAAAATGCTGGTAGTGGCGCCGGATGCGGGAAAAGCCGTTCAGCAGGGAAAGTCGACCGCCTTCTATCAACATACCGGTTTTAGTGGCGCAACCGCCCATATCGACGATAAGTACGGGATTGATGTGGATGATGTGTACCAGATAGAAGATATTCTTCCCGGTTCCATGAGGGAAAAGTACCAACTTCGCTTACAGCCAGCACCCTCAAATCATCCTCAGGATGAATTGCACATCGGCTACCTGAAACTGGATAAACTACTGAAAGGATAACTGCTATCCGAAAATTTCATTCAGCAAGCCCGCCAACCTTACACCACCTTTCAACAGGCGATTGTTGAGTGTTTCAACATGTTTGAAGTTGTAATTATAGCTGAGGTTCTGCTCCGGGCTTTTGATTTCCTCATAGAGTTCAGCGCTGATGCTGTAGGATTCATAGAGCCATTCGGTAATGGGCTGCGCCTGCCATTTTTTACGTGTATCCTTATTCGTGAAATTGATGGCACGGGTGTATTCTGTATAACTCAGGTTCTGGTATTCCGGCAAATGATCGTCCCAAACCCGGTGCAGGTTAGAAGGCTGGTTGAACCACATCAGCCTGATCCTGTTCCCGCCCAGGTCTTCAGCGCGGCTCACATGCATGGGCTGATGGATATCTCCGGTAATATGAATGAGAAGGCGCAGGTACATCCTTTTTGTATCTGATGGAAGTTCCTTCTTTTTCAGTTCACTGATTAAGAACTTCAATTTATTATAAGCGTTAGGGGTAGTGTCGCTTTCCGCGGCATTCACCATCTGCTCGTAGTTCAACCCTTTGCTGAAATTAATGTAATGCCAGGAATCCAGGTATTTGTATGCGGGATCGGATTTAATAAAATCACCCCAGTTGCTGGCCATGGCCAGGCTTTCATTCCCCAGTATTGCCTTTATCTGCTTGCGGGCTTTTCCGGAAAGATAGGTTTCGGCGATTTCCCCGGTCACACGATGCCCCAACATACCCCAGGCGGAAGCGGTAATGGAAGGGAGAAGGCATATACAAATTATTAAGAGTCTGGATATCGTTTTCATGCCGCTAAAATACATATCTTATTTGATTTCTAATTTTCAGAAAATATTGAAAGTTTGAAAATGTTGATTATCTTTGATGGGTGAAGCAAAGAAAATGAAGGGTGCCGTTCGATATGTTCTTTCACTGCAAACATCAAACCGTTATACGATGAGAACGCTCCGCAATCACCTGATCCTCTACGATGCAGAATGTCCCATGTGCCAGTTGTATACCAATGCTTTTGTAAGCTCCGGCATGATGGATGCGAATGGGCGTGAAGCTTACCAGCGTTTACCCGAAGGCGCCTGTCCGCTGGTCGACAAGCAGCGGGCGGTAAATGAAATTGCGCTGGTGAACCTGGAAACCGGGACCGTTACTTATGGCGTGGATAGTTTGTGCACGGTGCTGGCGCACAATTTCCCTTTGTTGCGCCCGGTTTTCAACTTTGGACTTTTACGTTGGTGCCTGCGGAAAGCCTATGCTTTCGTTTCTTACAACCGCAGGGTTATCGTGCCCGCAAACGGGGAAGGAACTTATGCCTGGCAGCCCTCTTTCCGCCTGCATTACAGGTTGCTTTACCTGTTATTTACCTGGCTGACCACCGCGGCAATCCTTTCCGCTTATACGCCTTATATGGACGAACTATTGCCTGCTGGCCCCTGGTTCCGGGAATATCTTATTTGCGGTGCCCAAATTATCTTCCAGGCTGTTGTGTTGTTGTTGGTGCAAAGAAAAAAACTATGGGACTACCTGGGCAATATGATGACCGTTTCTCTTGCAGGCGGATTGTTACTGTTATTGGCACGCCCGGTCCTTTTGTTGTTTGACGCCGGAGCTGCAACGTATGGAATCGTATTTATTGGCGTGGCAGGACTTATGTTGCTTGAACACATCCGCAGGTGCAGGCTGCTGCAATTGGGATGGATACCTTCTTTTACCTGGATTGTTTTCAGGATCGGGCTGTTGTGGATGATCTTTAATGGAGTTTTATGAAATACAATAAAATTGTGATCGCCGGGGGCAACGGCTACCTGGGCACCGTCTTTAGCAGGTATTATGCGCCGCTTTCGGAAAAAGTGTTGCTGTTGTCCAGGAAAGCCGCGCCAGCGAAAGATAATATCACTACCGAAGTTTGGGATGGCAGGGAGGAAGGCGCCTGGGGACACCAACTTGAAGGCGCTGATCTGCTCATCAACCTTTGCGGAAAGAACGTGAACTGCCGGTACACCACAAAGAACCGGCATGCGATCATAGCTTCGCGTATAACGCCCACAAAATTGCTGGGGAAAGTGATCCGGCGTTTGCAAACTCCACCTCGTTTGTGGATCAACGTCACTTCCGCCACCATTTATCGTCATGCGGAGGACCATGGGCAGGATGAATGGAACGGGGAGGTCGGGACAGGTTTTTCAGTGGAGGTTTGTCAGCAATGGGAAGCCACGTTTTTTGAAACAGCTACGCCGACCACCCGTAAGATCGCGCTTCGGATGGGCATCGTACTGGGGGCGGAGGATGGCGTGTTCCCCCGTTTGCTCAGACTGGTAAAATGGGGTTTGGGTGGAAAGCAGGGCAATGGCAGACAAATGGTATCCTGGATACACGAGCAGGATGCAGCCCGTACCACGGAATGGCTGCTCCGAAACAAAACGCCCGACGGGGTTTTCAATTGCACCGCGCCCCAACCCGTAAGCAATGCTGAACTTATGCGTACGATAAGAACCGAAGCAGGGATAAACATTGGCATTCCCACCCCTGAATGGTTACTCGAATGCGGTGCCCGCCTTATCGGAACAGAAACAGAACTGATCCTCAAAAGCAGGTGGGTGCTCCCCAACCGGCTCATCAAAAGCGGCTATCCTTTTCTTTACCCTGATGTGCAGTCTGCAACCAGGGCCATTCTCCAACGATAACTTACGCAACCATGGAAACAATACTTTTGGAAACCATCATCAACGCCCCAATCGAAGTGTGCTTCGATACCGCACGCAGCATCGACATGCACCTGGAAAGTATGCACCACACCGGCGAACGCGCCATTGCCGGCCGGACAAGCGGATACATCGGCGCTGGAGAAACCGTTACCTGGAGGGCCAGGCATTTGGGGATTCCTTTCCGGATGAAAGTCCGCATCACCGCCTGCCAACCTTATTTTCTTTTCACCGACGAAATGGAGCGTGGCCCCTTCAAAAAAATGAAGCACCAGCATTATTTTGAAGAAACCCTGGCAGGTGTAAGAATGCGGGACATCTTCTTTTTTGAATCACCCTGCGGATGGATCGGGAAGCTTGTTGACCGCTATATCCTGGCGCCTTATCTCCTGAAATTACTGCTCCGTCGCAACGAGGTGCTGAAGGCCACAGCAGAGCGCAACGCCATTGCAGCTATGGCCCGTGTTTCCTGAAGCGGTGCTCGGCCCCGGTTATTTTTGGTTGGCGTAATCGAAAGCCAGGTTTACCAATGCGAGTACACCCAGCTTTAGTCCGCTTTCATCGATAAAGAATTCCGGTGTATGGTGGGAGGGAGCTTCCAGCTTATTCTTCCCCTTTGGCATACCACCCAGGAACAGAAAAAGCCCCGGTACTTTCTCCTGGTAAAAAGAAAAGTCCTCTGCACCTGTACGTGCAACGGCCAGCACAATGTGCTCAGCCCCGGCAGTTTTCCTTAACGAGGGAAGCATCTTCTCCATTAACACGGGATCATTGTAAGTAACCGGGTACCTGTTGGAGTATGGTATTTTCACTTCAACGGATGCGCCGGCGGCTTCCCCGGTTTTCACCGCGATGTCCTTTATTCTTTGCACAATCATTTTTTCATCCGCTTCACTCAGGAAGCGCAGGGTGCCCGTCATTTCCACCTGCTCGGGAATGATGTTGAACCGGTTCCCGCCATGGATGGTACCAATGGTTACCACCCCTGCATTTTCGGTTACGTTGAGGTTCCTGCTCACAATGGTTTGCAGGCTGGTGACAATCTGCGCGGCTGTGACCACCGGGTCTATTCCCTGCCAGGGATATGCACCATGCGCCTGTTTGCCTTTCACGGTAATCTTCAGGTCGTTCACGCCGGCCATGGTACCTCCCGGACGGTAGGCTATATTACCTACTTCACTTTGCGCGTCCATGTGCAGGCCGAAGATGACATCTGGCCGGGGATTTTCCAGTACGCCTTCTTTTACCATCAATGCGGCGCCACCTTCCTCGCCAACCGGGGCGCCTTCTTCAGCGGGTTGAAAGATGAACTTTATTGTTCCTTTCAGCTCTTTCCGGAGAGCGGCAAACACTTCGGCCGCGCCCATCAGCATGGCAACATGGGCATCGTGTCCGCAGGCATGCATCACGCCGGTTTGCTGTCCATTGTACGTGGTCGTTGCTTTCGACGCGAACGGAAGCCCTGTTTTTTCCGTTACGGGCAGTGCATCCATATCCGCGCGGAGCGCTATCACCGGGCCGAGTAACCCACCTTTCAAAATGCCCACCACACCGGTCTTAGCCACGTTTCTTTTCACTTCTATGCCCAGCGTTTCCAGGTGTTTCGCAATTATTTCGGCGGTGCGGAATTCCTGGTTTCCGAGTTCGGGGTTGGCATGGATATCCCTTCTCCAGGCAATCACTTTTTGCTCTACCTTATCGGTCTCGGCATTGATTTTTGCACGGATACCTTTTTCCTGTGCGTTTCCCTGTATGGCCAGCAACAGTAAAAAAACGCTTGTTATTTTTCTCATGTCAGTTGTTTACAACCCTATAAGCCCGCCAAACGTCCTCCATCCACTGGCAGGTTCACGCCGTTGATGTAGGCTGCGGCCGGGCTGCAAAGGAATGCCACCGCGGCCGCGAATTCTTCTGGTTCTCCCAGTCTTTTGACCGGGATGAGTTCCGCGTTCCGCTCCATGATCTTTTCCGTTGTGGTACCCGCGGCCTCGGCCTGTTTGCCAAAAAGGTAGTTCAGTCTGCCCGTTTTAGTAAAGCCAGGCAACACATTGTTCACCGTAATACCAAACGGCCCCAGTTCTGTTGCCAGTGTTTTGCTCCAGTTGGCCACTGCTGCCCTCACTGTATTCGAAATGCCAAGTCCCGGAATGGGTTCTTTCACCGCAGTGGATAATATATTTATGATTCGCCCGAACCCTTCTTTTTTCATGCCCTCCACCACGGTTTGCACCAGCAGGTGCGCGGTAATCAGGTGCGACCGGAAAGCGGCTTCCAGTTCAATGGCCGGCGTGCTGAGCAAAGGCCCTGAAGAAGGCCCGCCTGTATTGTTCACAAGAATATCCACGCGCTTATCTTCTCCCAGATATGCTCTCAGTTGCTGTACCAGTTCATCCGGCTGCGTAGTATCCGCTGTTATATAATGGTGCGTTTGCTTCAACCCTGTGTCCAGCGTTTCCTGCACACGTTTCAGGTTTTCTTCATTTCTTGCCAGCAAAATTACATTCGCGCCCAATTGCGCCAGTTCTTGTGCCACCGCTGCGCCTAGTCCCTGGGATGCGCCACCTACCAAAGCCGTTTTTCCTGAAAGATCAAGGTTCATCCTGTATGCTTTTGGTGCAATTTACTATTAAAACGCTCCGCCACATCTCGGTGTTTTCCTTCGTTGTTCTGTTGTTTTCACGGTATTTGTGCCGGCCAAAACACGGGAGCGTTAGCTGTTTAACAAACGTTCGGCCCAATTCATCCGGGCATACCTCAAATAAATTGATTGATTATGATATACTTACGATGAAGCTGTCTTAATATAGACAGAGATGGTTCACCTCTTTCTCTTCAAAAAATTGTCCTGCTTCCCTTGTTAATGCCGGGTTAACGGGGAGTAAGTGTTTGCATGTACGGATGGGTGAATATACTTTTACATCGTACCCCGGAATAACCCGAGTTTAGCATCCCGGAAGTTGTTCTGAAAAAGTAGAAAAATGATCCGTTCCCTGATTTACCCCCTGCTGGCAGTTGCAATGCTGCTCTCTTCCCTTTCAATGTCCGCGCAAAACATCGCGCTGGGCAAAAACGCCTTTTCTTCCTCCGATGAATGGGCTGGCAACAATCCTTACCTGGCAGTAGATGGAAGAGGAAGTTCCAATGCCAACGGCACAGGCGGTTGCAACGGGGAATGCTCCCGCTGGTCGAGCGGTTTCAACGATGATCAGTGGATTTACATTGACCTTGCCGCGCAATACCAGCTTTCAGAAGTAAGGATTTATTGGGAAAACGCCAGCGGAAGGAATTTCCTGGTACAGGTTTCCAATGATGCCAGCAACTGGACTACAGTACACACGGTTACCAACAATACTATTTATGTGAACAATTTTAACATGACCGGACACACCGCCCGTTATGTAAGGATGTTCGGCCAAACGCGCAATACAGGTTACGGCTTTTCGATCTGGGAAATGGAAGTATATGGCACCCGCGTGATGTCGTTAAGTTCTAATATCGCCCTGAACGCTCCTGCTGTGGCTTCTTCCACCCAACATGGCGGAACCGGTGCGGCAAATGCGGTAGACGGAAACGGAAGCGGCTCGCAGGTGAATTATTATGGCGGATGTACCGGTACATGCACACAATGGAGCAGTAATGGCGCGGACGACAACTGGGTTTATGTGGATATGGGCAGCATTGTTACGCTTACAGAAGTAGTGCTTTTCTGGGAAGGACATAACTATCCGAGAAGTTTCCAGATCCAGGTATCCAACGATGCCAGCAACTGGACCACTGTAGCCGCATTGAATAATAATTACGGCACCGTAAACACGATGAATGTGTATGGTTCTTCAGGAAGGTACGTGAGAATGCTGGGCTTGCAACGCAACAGCGGACACTACGCGCTTTACGAAATGCAGGTCTATAACTTTACAGGAATATTGCCCGTAACTTTCAAAGACTTTACTGTAAAGGCTTCCGGCATTCACCATGAACTGAACTGGAAAGTGTTTATGGATGGAAATACTGTTTTTGAGATCGAAAAAAGTTCAGATGCCCGTAATTTCACGACGATCGGAAAAGTAGAAGGCAACGGCAGCGCCCTTGAACAGGCTTATCGTTTTATCAGTAAGTTCCCTTCAGGAAAAACATATTACAGGCTGAGATATACGGAGCAGGGAAAAGCGCCTGCTTATTCTGCGGTGGTTTCAATAGGTCAGGAAGAGAAAGCGGCACTACAGGTGTATCCTAACCCGGTAACAGGCGGCAGTTTCCAGGTTAACCTGGGCCACTCCACAAATGGAAAAGTTGACATCGCCATCTTCAACAATGCCGGAGTGCTGGTACAGAAAGAGCACCAGACCCTTAACGGGGCAGGCAGCATTACGATTCAGAAAAGGACCGCGCTCGTTCCCGGCGTGTACAACCTTCAGATTTTGGAAAACGGGAACCTGCGCCATACCCGGCTGCTGATCGCACGATAAAAGGACGGTTCATATATCATCAGACCGCATCTCTCAAAAGGATGCGGTTTTTTGTTGCCGCATACGGCGTATCTTGTTCGCTCAATCACCTATCATTCTATCGTGAAAAATGTACTTATTCTCGGCGCCAATTCGGATGTGGCGAAACAGACGCTGATTCTTTACGTAAAAAAAGGATACACTGTAATGGCCGCTTCGCGGAGTACTTCGGAACTGGAGGCCTTCGTTCACCTGCAGCTTCCCGGAACAGATCGTGTGCAGGTACTTTATTTTGACGCGGTAGACACTGCGGGCCATCAGCGTTTTTATGAACAGCTTCCTGTTAAGCCCTCCATTGTTGTATACGCGGCAGGGTTCCAGGTTACGAACGATCAGGCGCTGGTTGATTATGCGGGTACGCTGCGTATGATGCAGGTACATTATTGCGGTGCGGTTTCTATCTTGAATATTATCGCGATGGATGCGGATAACACGGCACTGGAACGGATCGTTGGGTTGTCTTCACTTTCTGGTGTGCGGGGCAGAAAAAGTAATTTCGTGTATGGCAGCACGAAGGCCGCTTTCACACAATACCTCGCGGGATTAAGACAGTATTTATTTGAAAGGAAGATCCCTGTAAATGTGATTGTGGCCGGTTATATCAGGAGTAAAATGACTAAAGGATTGGACCTTCCGGAACATCTGATGCTTGAACCATCGTATGTGGCGAAGGCGATAGTTGAAGCTGGCTCAGGGTTCACCATAGTGCCTGGTTTTAAATGGAAAATCATCTACAATATTTTAAGAATGCTGCCGGAGCGGTTGGTGGCGAAGTTGCCGTAGTCTCACCCCAACCCCTCTCCCCGGGGAGAGGGGCATCACGAGATGTGACTGGTAGCCGAGGTGAGCGGTTGGCTTGTTAATGATTTTTTATAACGGAAGGTTAAACCATTTCGTTTTAGATCAACCGGTTAAACCCCGGAGATACACTTGCTTCATACCACCAAATCAATGGTTATGAACACAAGTAAGTTACTCCTTGGCATGATGGTTTTTACCACCTTAAACGCGGCTACCGCTTCGGCACAAAGCCGCCGTTCTTCCGATAGATACGTCTCTCCCAACGAACAGTTCAGCCTGGAAGGCGCTTTGGATATGTTCAAACGCTCATCTACACCCGAAGCTTTCGAGCAGATGCTGAATTCCCCCGACAATGATGTGAACAACCTGGACCTCGACAGGAACGGTGTTACGGATTATATCCGTGTGGTGGAAAGCATGGAGGGAGAGGACCATGTCTTTGTTTTGCAGGTGCCTTTCAGCCACGACGATGCGCAGGATATCGCCGTGATTGAACTGGAACGTACGGGGCGTGAAAGCGCCATGATCCAGATCGTGGGCGATCAGGAATTATTCGGCGACGATAATATTGCTGAACCTTATGAAGAAGAACGGCAGCATAATTATTACCGGCCGCAGGGAGGCAATGGATACGGTCCTGATGCGTATTTCCCGGAATATGCTCCCGACAGGATCGTGGTAAATGTATGGTCTTGGCCGATTGTGGTGAGGGTATATGCCCCGCATTACCGTCCCTGGGTATCACCCTGGGGCTGGAACCGTCGCCCGGTTTGGTACCGTCCCTGGAGGCCCGTTCCGGTGCAGGTGTTTTACCCCAGGCGCAGCCATTACCGTCCGCAGTATGTGATCGTGCACCAGCACCGTACCGTAAGGTCGCACCGTTACTATACGCCCATGCGCACGCGTTCGGCAAGGGTCACGACTTACCATGGACACAACGGGCACAAGGTACGTGTGGTGCGTACGCCCGGAAGAAGAAGAGGATAGTTGGTGTTGGATAAAGAATGAAGCCCTGGCAGATGCCGGGGCTTCGTTTTGCTATTGTTTTCTCATTGTTCCCGCTCGGTTTGCGTACTGTAAGTACTTTCAAATATTTTATCGGCGTTACCGGCTTCAAATCCTTCGCGGCGGTGTTCCCTTTTCACCGCTTCCTTCGGAAGGTGCGCAAATTCAGGAAGCACCCTTCGCTCCGCGAACTCGACATAAGAACCCGGGATCATTGTTTTTTCTCCGCCGGAGAAGGTCGCTTCCACTTTACCAGCTACAGTGGCGCTTTGCAATAAACCTCCATCAGGACTTTGTTTGATCTTTCCGCCCGAATCGTTCAGGGGAAACCCGTGTTGCTCCAGGAACGAATTGAATTGGGCCACGTTATTGTAGCCTTTCGGAAGATTGTGTACGGAGATGGTAAAATGGTTGAGGTAGTACCGGTTGTAGATTACCCATGCGGCATATTCGCTTTCTGCCGACAGCGTTTTGTAGTCTTCCAGCGTTGGTGTGCGCCACAAGGCGCTGTGCAGGAACTTATCTACGGCCTGTCCATCGTTCAGGTTAAGGGAATCGACCGGATCGGAAACTACTTCATCCGTGTAGGAGCGGATGATCTTTTGAGCTTCTGCTGAAAGATCGTTCACGCGCAGTTCACTCACAAATATCCGGGGATAATGCGGTTCGGGCGGAGCGTACCAGAATGCGTTGAGTTTTTTCTCGGTAAAATGGTACGCGTCTCTTTTGGTATAGCCGTAATGGAGGAATATTTTTTCGAAAGACTGAATGCCCAGTTGCGGCACACCCATTGTGCGGAACGCGATATGGTCGTTTTCAATATCAGCGGCATCTGCGATAATGCCTTCTTCCACCATCGCGCTGGTAATGGCTTTCACATGCGGTACACGTTCGCGGTAGCGCTCCATCAGTCCGTTCAGTACAAAATCCAGTGGTGTATTTGCTGTTGCCATGTCCCTTACTTTTGTTGTGCTTTTTTATACAGGCTTCCGTTCTTTGTGTTCAGGAAATGTTCAAAGCCGATTTCTTCCTGTTTAATGAATCCTTTTTGCGGAAGTGTACCAGCGGCCACCATTTCCACTACGGCCGCCACAGATGCCGCTGTGGTCCAGGAGATGGCGCGCCATTCCTTCCCGTTGATGGTGATGGGGTGATAGGCCTGGTAGAATTCTTCCCGTGCAATTTCCGTTCCTTTCCAGCCTTCCACCACGGCATATACATATACAACATCTTCGCGGACCGGAGGTTTGGCCTGGGTGAGAATTTCTTCCACCAGTTCTCTTTTTTCCTTCAGGATCAGTTCATACAAGAGAAAACGCATCAGCTTCGCATGACCCGGATAACGCATGGTTTTGTAGTTCAGTGTATCCACTTTTCCTTCCAGGGTTTCACACATCGTACCCAATCCGCCACTGGTGCTGAACGCCTCAAATTCCTGTCCTTCAATATTGATCATTTCCGTTCCATCGAGGGAGGGCACCATTTTACGGATACCGTTGTGGATCACTTCCGCATCGTTGATGTATTCGTTGATTACACCGGCCGGCGACCAGGTAAACGAATACCCCATCAATCCGTTGGGATAACGTGGCAAAGCGCCCACACGCAGTTCTACATCACGTAGTTTGGTGAACCGGTTGTACAGGTCCGCACCGATGATGCCGATGAAGCCAGGCGCCAGTCCGCATTGCGGTGCCATTACCCCTTTTGAAGTCTCCGCCATTTCACGGATCGCTGAAGTGGTGGGAACATCTTCCGTTAGATCAAAATAATGAATACCCAGTTTGTGTGCGGCTTTGGCCACGGGGAGATTGAGGTTATACGGAAGACAGGAAACCACCGCGTCTTTTGATTGCAGGAAAGATTCCAGGAAAGTGGCATCGGAAACACTGCCTGTTTCAACAGAGAAAGGCAATTCGGTATAGGGGAGTTTCTGATCAAGGCCGGTAACGGTAAAAAGATCGCTCAGCAAAGTGCCCACGAGGGAGCCTACTTTACCAAGTCCAATAACAGCAACGTTTGTCATGTTGTTGGTTTAATAAATTGAATGATGGAATAAGATGAAAAGTATGCCGGAAAAGCCATCCATCAGGGCACGTTGGCACAGGCGCTCCGCAGGAAAGCCATATAAGCGAAGAGTATGTTGAGGTGAACATTCATGCCTGTGCTTCA
The DNA here is from genome assembly GCF_023721715.1 of Parasegetibacter sp. NRK P23. Lineage (NCBI taxonomy): Bacteria > Pseudomonadati > Bacteroidota > Chitinophagia > Chitinophagales > Chitinophagaceae > Parasegetibacter > Parasegetibacter sp. NRK P23. The sequence continues at coordinate 563,934 of NZ_JAMDLG010000001.1, read as the reverse complement.
AAATTGTTTAGGGTACTAAAATTAAGGGAACCCTTTTGAAATAACAAGCGGAATAGACAAACGGCGTGTATGGTGGAACGAAAGGGCCTCAATATTTGATGGGCACTTTTTTCCCTGTTTTCACCGCTTCATAAACAGCGTCTATAATTACCATGTCTTTCCAGCCCTCGGTGCCGTCTACGGGAACGATTGGTTTTTTATGCTGAAGAATGATGTCCGCCATTTCTTCCATCTGTATGGTCTGGTGTCTAATATGGGGCTGGGTCAGCTCACCTTTGTGGGTGCGTCCTTTGATGGGCCCATATCCTGTGGAGGGCTGCATTTCGGCGAACCCTTTTTCCCCGTTCAGGAAGAAGCGGTCGAGGTTGTTCATATTGTAGGTAGAGAGGCAGGAAGCCACGGCGCCGCCGGGGAAACCGAGTTGGAACTGAATGGTTTCATCCACACCCGCTTTGAATTTTTCAGGATTCGTTTTTGTTTCCTGTGCGGTAACCCAAACCGGATCTTCGCCCACCATATAACGTGCACCATTGAGCGCGTAAATGCCAATGTCCATCATGGAACCTCCTCCTGCCAATGCTTTGTTGAGCCGCCATTGTGTAGGATCTCCGATGCGGAAGCCGCAAAGTCCCTGGAAGAAGAGCACCTTTCCGAATTCACCCGCTTCGCGCATCCGGATCACTTCAAGTGTTTTCGGTTCAAAGTGCATCCGGTAGCCGATCAGTAATTTCACGTTGGCTTTGTTGCAGGTATCCACCATCTCTTTTGCCTCTTTGGCGCTTATGGCCATGGGCTTCTCACAAATCACATGTTTGCCCGCTTTTGCGGCGCGGATGGTATGCGGGTGGTGCAGCGCGTTCGGGGTAATCACGTATACCGCGTCAATATCCGGATTGTTTTTAATGGTGTCGAAATTATCGTAATTGTAGCAGTTTTTTTCAGCGATACCATACCGTTGCTGCCAGTCTTTAATTTTGGAAGGTGTTCCGCTGATGATGCCCGTCAGCTTTGCTTTTTTGCAATCTTTCATGGCTTCTGCCACGCGGTTGGCGTAACCGCCCAGTCCCATAAGCGCCACGCGCAGCACGGGTCCGTCGTAAACGGGTGCGGCCTGCACTTTGGGCAACAGGTGGAACGCGAGGGTGGAACCTGCGAGTGTGGTCAGAAAGGAGCGTCTGCTATTCATGGCAAGGTGTATTTGATATGAAATGTACGATTTTACATGGTTTCTTTCCGTAATTTACCGTCATGCCCGAACCTTTGTACCTGCACATCAAAAGACATACCGCGCTTTCCGAGGCCGGGTTCAACGCCATCAGGGGTTATTTTGATACAAGAAAAGTGAAGAAAAAGGAATTACTGGTAACGGAGGGAAAATTATGCACCAGGCATTTCTTCGTGGTGAAGGGGTGCCTGCGGCTTTTTTTCCTGAAAGAGGACGGGCAGGAACAAACCATACAATTCGCGATAGAGAACTGGTGGATGACCGATATCGACGCTTTCAACAAAAAGAAAAGAGCCGCCTTCAGTGTGCAGGCCATTGAAGCCACGGAAGTGCTGGAAATAGAAAAGAACCGGCTGGATGAATTGCTGGAAACACACCCGGTGATGGAGCGCTATTTCCGGATGGTGTATGAGCGGGCCTATACCGCCTCGCTGTTCCGTGTTAAATATATTTTCCAGTTGTCCAAAGATGCCTTTTACGAGCGCTTCAGCAACACTTATCCGGAGTTCGTGCAACGCATTCCGCAGAAGATACTGGCTTCTTTCCTCGGGTTCACGCCTGAATACCTGAGCGCGTTGCGGAAGAAGAAAGCGTTGAAGGGGAGAAAAGGTTGATCGCCTGTTCCTGTTGCTGCATCGTGCTTTTGGGTTGTCCTGTGTTTGGTCGTACAGGTTCTTCGATGCGCCATGCTCCTCTTCCGTTCATATCAATCGGGTAGTTCTTTCTTATTCTCTTCCAGGCATAAAATGAATTCATGAAAAGCGACAAAAGGAAAGCGCCCCATCTCAATGTGCCGATCCCATTAAAAATTCTTCGCAACGCATATAAGGGTGAGAATGATTTTTTCCACAAAGTTCGGTGCGCCTCTAGTAATTGTTGTCCGGTTATTTTTTTGGGTTGGAACGCAACATTGTAGCCATTGTAAAAGTTCCAGTTCTTTTCTTCCAGTATCCGGCCTTCCTGTTTCAATGTATTGTAAATGGGTGTTCCGTTGAAGGGCGTCATGATACTGAGGAAGGGTACATCTATTCCAATTTCCATCAACTGGTTGGCCATATTCACGATGCTTTCTTCATCGTCGTGATCGAAGCCTGCTATAAACCCGGCCATCACGGCGATGCCGCGCTTTCTGATCTCTTTTACCGCGGCGCTGTAGTGGGCGATCTTATTCTGTTTTTTGTTGGCATCGGCGAGAGAATCCGCTCCGAAGGATTCTATGCCCAGGAAAACGCCTATGCAACCCGAAGCCTTCATCAGATCGAGCAGTTCCGGATCCTTTGCGATGTCCATACTGGCTTGTGTTAACCACCATTTTTTTAAAGGGATCATTTCCTGCAACAGTTGCCTGATGTATGGCCTGCGGATGGTAAGGTTATCGTCCCAGAACCAGACGATCTTCCGCTGCCACCAAAACCTGAACCGGTCGTAGGAAGCATCGCGGATAACGTCTTCCACTGGTCTTAACCTGAACCCGGGGTTAAGCGAAGGAACGGTGCAGAAGGAACAGGAGAAGGGACATCCCCTTGTGGCCTGGAGTACTTTTTTGATGAAGAATTTATTGGGAAGCAGATCGTAACGGGGCGTGGGCAAGCCTTTCATGTCACACGGTGTTCCGGTATAAACGCGTTGCATACTGCCGTTTTCAAAGTCGTTCAGTAGCAGGGGCCATACATTTTCCGCTTCGCCAGTTACGATGGCGTCAAAGTACGCGAGCGCTTCTTCTTTACAATACGTTACATGAGGACCTCCGGCCACAGTCTTTTTGCCTTTTTTTCTGAAGGTATTCGCAAGTTCGTAAGCAGACCGGGCGAATCCGCTGAAGAAGGAGATGGCGATCAGATCGGCATCGGTATCGAAGTCTATTTTATCCACTTGCTGGTGAAATACCCTTACGTTGTGTTTGGATGGGGTGATGGCGGCAAGATGAATACCGGTAATGGGCGGAACGAAATCGCGTTCATGACCAAATTCATACCGTTGCAGGTAGGCGATGATGATGTCTATTTTCATGCTGGCTTATTTGAATCCGAACAAAACAGGGAACAGGAATACTACAATGCCGGTCCATACAAAATACACGGGGAGGTAACGGCCCATAATTTTTTCCACTTCGGCTATACCCGTTTTTCCGGAAACAGCGCCGTATAACCTGGATGTTACGAGCAGCAGGTTCACCAGAATCAGCACATTGCCGCCCAGTACCGCCGCTCTGTTCGGGGTAATGCCCCATTCGGCGATCCGGAACCATATCGCTGATAATGCTATGCCGTTTACAACGATGGTAAGAATGGATAGCAGGAAGAGTATCCATAGTTCCCATTTACTTTTCACTTCGTTCGAACTGCCCGCGATGGAGAAGAAAATAATGGCCATTACACCCACCAGCAGCAGGTTAAAAAGCAAAAGGAATTCCCGGTCATTATAAGGGTCCTTTCCGGAATAAATAATAGCGCCCAGATAGATGAGCAGCATACCCATTACAACAGGGGCGAATATCCTGGCGATTACCGGCGATACTTTCCCTACCAGTTGCGGGTTCGCACGGATGAGGTACGTACCGATCAGCGGAACGGCAGGCAAACTGAATACTACGATATTATTGAAATATAATTTTTCGATGTTGAAACCGATCAGCGAAAAGAGTCCCACGGTTACCCCGGAGAGTATGCCACCGGCAATCAGCATCAATGCGCAGATCACCAGCAGATCGCCGTTGTAACGAAGGTAACCGATGCGTTTCTCCGGCTGGTTGATGCCGCCCGCGAATACGAAGCCCGTGAGCGACCAGAGGAAGAGCGGCAAATGGATACACGACAATTGTAGCGTATCACTTTTGTCGTCGCCCGGTGTCAGGTTGATGAAGAGCAATGCCGCCAGCATCAATCCAGTTACGAAAAGGAATTTTCCCGCGGGAACACGTTGTTCGCCTTTGCGCATTTCGCGGTAGGCGAAGAAGGCGGCCAGGAAAGGGAAGAGGATGAACCCGATGTTCCTGCTGTAAAAATGTTCCTCGTTCAGGCCGAAGATCGCGGGGAACTTAGCTACAGTTCCGGCAATAACCGCCGAAACGATTACAAACAAAAGGTCCTTCGGACTGCCCCAGGAAATATCGTCTTTCGTGGTATGCAATCTTTCGTGCCAGAAGCTGACCAGCGCGTTGTGTTTGATTTCCGGGTACAATTCCCTGAATGCTTTTCTGAAAGCGGTACGGTTCGACCGGTACAGTTTTTCCAGTTGTACCGGATCGGCGAGATGGGTGAGGATGTCCTGTTTCATAAATACATATTGATTGGATGGATGTTATTTTGAAAGAACTTTGATTTTCAAAGTGTACGGGTAAAAAAATATAGCGCGTTCTGTTTATAGTTTTTAATTGGGTGATGTGTTTTTCCCGGTTAACCCTTTGTTGCGTCGTTGAATAATGGCTTCCAGGGTTTGCAGGTGCCGGTCGAAGGCTTTCTTCCCGGTTTCGGTCATAAAATATTTTGTATTGGGTTTCTTTCCCACGAATGCTTTTTTCACGCCGATAAAATTTTCATTTTCCAGTGTTTTCAGGTTACTGGCCAGGTTGCCGTCCGTTACATCGAAATACGCTTTCAGCGAATTGAAATCAAGGGTGTCGTTCACCGCCAGCACCGACATAATACCCAGCCTGATGCGGTGTTCAAAAACCCGGTGTAAGCCATCTATCACTGTTTTCATCGTTCGTATCTGTAGTGCATGTATGCGCCGTAAATGATGTGTGCCACGCCAAAGCCGATGGCCCAGCACAGGAGGCCATACGCTACGAAACAGGTGCCTGCCAGTCCCAGCACGATCTGTATCACCCCAAGGCTTTTCATCTCCGCATACGTATACTTTCCCGCGTTGTACAGTGCGATGCCATAAAAGATCATGGAGAACGGCGCGAGGAATGCGATCATCCCTTTCCCGGCCAGGATCAATAGCAAAAGACCACCGGTAAGCAGGGGCAGGCCCATGTGGGAAACAAGTCTCCTAGCGGTAGAGTTCCATAACTTTTCTCCCCGCTTCACCGCGTTTCGTTTCGAGAGCAACACAGCGGTGCACACCGCCAGGAGCAATACCACCATGCCTACCGCCATCGACTTGAGCAGCACCGGCGATTCCAGCACATCCACGTCCTCCGCGGTCCCGGGGTTAAAAGAGAACAGTCCATAAATAATACCCGCCCCGGCCAGGGCGTAAATGCCTGCCATGATGCCCGATAGTCCCGAAAGGAACAGGAACCTGGAGGATTTCTCCATCAGGCTCCGCATCTCCGATATTTCCCGGATGTAATCCTGGTCATCTTTCATTTGAAAGTACTTTGGAAAACAAAGTTAATAGAAGAATCGGAATTTGCAAGGGGAGGGGAAAATTATTTTCCTCCCTCCGGATCGGTCGCCGGGTTATTTTTAACGGTGCCTTTCATATCGCGGGTATTTTTTTGAACGGCGATAGCGGCGAACATGCTGAGGGTGAACGACATGCCGTAAAATCCTTTTTCACTTTTTGTGAGGTCCGCGTTCCATAATCCGATGGTGAGCAGCAGGATAGACACGATAGTGGTGAACCAGGCGATGCCGTAATAAAGGTTGGTAACGGGAATGCCTTCCATCTGGTCGCGTACGGCTTTCTGAACGGAAATGGCGGAGAACAGTCCGAAAAGGAGCACAGTGAAGTAATAACCTTTTTCATTGAGTTCCATATCAGCGTTCCATAAACCGATATTGTAGGCGATCATGCCGGCGAGCAGTGCGATCCACGAAGCAGCGATAAATGCGGGTGAGGGTGGGAGTGGGGTTTGCTTTTCCATATGTATAATTTTATGGAGCAAATCTATTTTCCGCGCTTCGTTCCATTTTTGACAACCGTCAAAAAATGGGGAAGGGTTTGTTAAAGCTTCGCACGCACCCTGCTCAGTGTTTCCTGCGATAAACCCAGGTAGGAAGCTATATGCCCTAGTGGTACCCGTTCAATAATGTGTGGGGCCTGTTCCAGCAGCAACGCATACCGTTCGGCTGCCGTGCGGAACTGGGATTTTACGAAACGCTCTTCCAGTCGGATATAATATTTTTCATAAGCCATCCGGAGCAGCCTTTCTATGTTATGGTGCTTTTCACACAATTGCAGGAGTTTCTCCCTTGAAATACTCCAGAGGACTGATCCTTCCAGCAGTTGAATGTGCTCGGTGGCCGGTTGTTGTGTGCTGAAACTGTGAAAAGAGGTGACGAAATCATTTTCGAAACCGAACCAATGCGTGATCTCTTTTCCATCAGAGAGATAATAGCCCCTGATGCAGCCCTGCTCGAGGAAATACAGTTGACGGCAAATTTTTCCTTCTTCGATCAGGAAGGTGTTTTTGGTGAGGGTTAATGGCAGGAAAGCTTTTTCCAGGTCCTGTTGTGCGGCAGCTGAAAGCCGGTGTATGGTAGAAAGTTGTTGAAGAAGGGATTGCATGGTGTAAAAGGTTAAGGCTATTTTAATTGTAAACTACGCTGACGCTCTCTCATTACCCCTTTGTAAGCCAGTTGGGCGTCATCACTTAAAAAACTTCTTTCCACCAATGCTATGGCCTGATCAGTATTGTTCATCATTTCATTCATGGCCTTTCCTGCCAGTTCAGTATTTATGCCTGCTTTTTCAGCAAAAACGATAAATGAATTACGGGTATAAGTGCCGTAGCTGCGGTAAGATGCTTCTTCAAAATCTCCAGGATAGAGCCCATCGTGCAAAGCCAGTCTGCCATCATCGAGGTGCAGGGCTGTACAAAGCAGATCGTACGCTGGTGAAAGCGTGTAATCTCCATGACCGGTTTCCATGAGTGAAAAATTCTTGAGGTGTGCATCTCCGTTGCCGATGAGGTAGTTGAATACGACCAGCCGGAAAAACTCCAGCAATACTACGGGTGCAGCGGCAACATAATGATGGATCATTTCCGCGATATCCAGGTAGGAGGCATTGTACTTAAAATTGTCTCCTTCATTTTCAGGTGATTTCGCCAGCAATGTTGCGAAATCTTCCACATGATATTTGCCGCTGCCTTCAGGCTTATAATCAAAACGCCTGGTAATGTAACCAGGTGAACCATCTTGAAAAAAGAGCATACCACAGGCTGCTGTTCTTATGCCGAAAACCTGTCTGGCCATTTGCATGCTTACATGCTCGTTCGCTGGCAGATCGGTTATCCGGTCAAGCCTTTCAGCAGGTACAGGTTTTAAAATATGTGTGCCAGCCGTATCTGTTAGGGTAAGTTGGTTTCTGGTAAGTTTCAGGCTGTACTTTTCCTGAACCCCGCTGATGCTGATGCTTTTTCTTTTCTCATTGTATGTGCGGGTTTGTTCACTGTTCTTCCCCGGAGGATCAAATGGCAGTACATGGGAAACCTTTTTAGCGCGGCTGCCAAACAGCGTTTGTTGGGCAGCCGGACTGTAGCCGGAAAAACCAGGCTGCAATGTGCAGGGGCAATGTTTAATCGTTGGCAGGCTCATCAAGCTGTTTTATGGTAAGTGGTCCGATACTATCGCTTCCTGCAGTAGCGAGTAACAGGCCGAAATAATCATTTTCATCAATCTTCAGCAACCGGCATTGCAACGCTTTATTGGCGCCTTCGCTTAACCTGTTGACGAATGCGGGGAACAATACGTCGCTTTCGTAAGGTGAATCGCGGAGTGGTAAGGTTAAACTTACCGGGCGGCTACCGGGTCTTGTCAGGTATGTTTTGTCGTAAACAAACCTGTACTTCCCTTCCGATCGGGATAGGGTGCCCGCAAGTTGTTCGTTGTATAAAACCGCTGCCGCGCTCATGGTTATTTGATGTTAGATTTTGCAATGGGTTGTTTTAGCAGAAATTCGAGGTTCAGGCCGAGCGGGTCACTTAGTTTAAGGAGCGTTTCCAGTGATGGATTGGCTTTTCCCTGCTCTATGAGTTGGATCGTGCGCACACTGATGCCGGATAGGTCAGCAAGTTGGGATTGCAGGAGGTGCAGGATTTCTCTGCGTTCCTTTATTTTTTTGCCTAATTTTTGGATTGAATTGCGCATTATCCTTCGCTTTTGGCTGTAAAGATAATGCTTTGAATTTAAAATACATCTAAAAGCGAAGTATAGTTTGCTTTTGAAGAGAAATGCAATGTAAAAGCACACATTATGATCGGCGCTATAAAAAGAGCTTCTATGGAAGAAAAAAATTTGATGCAAACCGGTATTTACTGTTCACCTGAAATACTATTTCCCAATAATTTCGCTTGTTCTAGTATTGTTTTTACTGCGAAGTCTTGTTTTTCGGGGGGATAACCGTATTTTTTCAGTATTCGTTTAATCATTACACGCATTTTGGCCTGTACGCTTTCTTTCTTATCCCAATCTATGGTTACAGAATTGTTCACGCTTATCACCAATTCTCTTGCGATGGTTTTTAATATCTCATCACCCAATACCTGAACTGCACTGTCGCTTACTTCCAAGGCGTCGTAAAATGCCAGTTCTCTAAAATCTAGGTTCAGGTTTTCTCCGCGCTTATCGGCTTCTTTGATTGCTTTGGCCAATCTGATCAATTCTTCAATGATTTCCGCGGCTGTCAAAGCATTATTTTGGTAACGCTTGATTGCTTCCAGCAATAATTCTGAGAACTTTTTACTCTGTACGATATTTCTGGATGAACGCTGCTTAATTTCGTCATTAAGCAATCTTCTTAAAAGCTCTAAGGCTAAATTCTTTCGTGGCATATTTTTCAATTCTGCCATAAACTCGTCTGAAAGAATATTTAATCCTGATATTTCAGGGTTTTGCAAACCTGCTGCCTGGAAAATGTCAACAACTTCCGTTGAGATCAGTGCATCTGAAATAATTTGTCGGATGGCTGTTTCTACTTCTTCGTCTGTTCTCTTTTTCTTGCTTTCTCGTAGTTTGGTAATTCTTGCTTTGATGGCCTGGAAAAAACTCAAATCATCTCTTATCGCGAGGGCTTTTGGATGCGGAACCGAAATGGCAAATGCTTTGGATAGGTTGGAAACATTGGTGCTAAACCTTTCTTGGCCTTTGTCCAAACCTAAAATAAAGTCTGTTGCATCAAGCAGGAAAGTGAGCTTTTCCCTCGGTTGCAAACCGAAAAAACGTTTGTAGTCGAACCCGTGGAATATGGCGACTACTATTTCATACAGTTCTTCCATTTTAGCAACTGCTTCTTCCTGGTCAAACTCGATCTTGCCTTTGCCACCGCTTGACGTATAAACACTCAATGCTTTCTTCAGGTCTTGCGCTATGCCCAAGTAGTCTACGATCAAACCACCTTCTTTGTCTTTGAAAACCCTGTTTACCCTTGCGATGGCTTGCATCAGGTTATGGCCTGTCATTGGCTTGTCCACATACAAAGTATGCAAACATGGTGCATCAAAACCTGTTAACCACATATCTCGGACGATGACCAATTTTAACTCGTCTTTCGGATCTTTTAGTCGGTCGCCTATGGATTTCCTTCTTGGTTTATTACGAATATGCTCCTGCCAGTCCAATGGGTCGGAAGACGAGCCTGTCATAATAACTTTAATGGCTCCTTTGTCATCATCACCGCTATACCATTCGGGGCGGATTTTTATGATTTCGCTATGCAACGCCACACAAATTCTACGGCTCATACACACAATCATGCCTTTCCCGTCAAAGCCTTCGCTGCGTTGTTCATAATGCTTAACAAGGTCTGCGGCAACTTGCTTTAATCTTTTGTCGCTGCCTACTATGGCTTCTTGTTGTGTCCATTTGGCAAAGCGTTGTTGACGTTCGGTTAGCTCGTCTTCCTCGGTTACTTCTTCAATGCGTTGGTCAATGATTTCCTGCTCTTCCGGGTCCAATTCTATTTTGGCTAATCGATTTTCATAGAAAATGCGGACAGTCGCGCCGTCTTCAACAGCTTGTTGTATATCATAAATGTCCACATACTCACCAAAAATGGCTTGTGTGTTCTTGTCCTCTTTTTCAATGGGTGTGCCTGTGAAACCAATAAACGACGCATTGGGCAAAGCGTCCCGCATATGACGTGCGTAACCGTCGATGAAATCGTATTGGCTTCTGTGGGCTTCATCCGCAATCACTACTATGTTTCTGCGGTCGGATAATTTGGGATAGGTTGCCCCTTTTTCTTCAGGCATGAATTTTTGAATGGTGGTAAAAACCACACCGCCCGAAGGCACTGAAAGCAAACTTTGCAAATGGCTTCTGCTTTCTGCCTGAACCGGTGTTTGCCTGATGAGTTGCTGGCAGTTACTGAATGTTTCAAAAAGTTGTTGGTCAAGGTCGTTGCGGTCGGTAAGCACCACAATAGTCGGGTTGTTGAGTTGTGGCGTTACCACCATTTTGCCTGCATAAAAAACCATGCTCAGACTTTTGCCGCTGCCTTGTGTGTGCCAAACTACACCTGCTCGTTTGTCGCCCGAAACGGCTGCCGCTTTGATGGTAGAATGAATGGCTTTGTTTACGGCATAGTATTGATGGTAAGCCGCTATTTTCTTAACAGTTTTGTCTTTTGTTTTCTCAAAAACGATGAAATAGCGAATGATATCAATCAACGTTTTCTTCTCCAGCATTCCACTTAATACTACTTCCATTTCTACATTAGCATTGGGTGTAGCAAAAATGGAAGTCTGGTATTTTTCTTCATCTTCAGCTACTACATTACTCACAGGTTCTTCGGGAATTTTCCAACCACTAAAACGGCTGTAATCACTCGTAATGGTTCCCGCTTTGGCAAACCAACCGTCGGTAGCAATTAAAAAACTGTTGTAATTGAAAAGGGTAGGAATGGCTTGTTTGTAAGTCATCAACTGATTGTAAGCCGCTTTCAGGTCGGCTTTTTCATCTGTTGCGTTTTTGATTTCTATCACTACTAAAGGCAGGCCATTCACAAAAATGATTACATCAGGGCGTTTGTTGTGGTGGTTTTCAATGATGGTAAACTGATTGACTGCCGCAAAATCGTTGTTTTCGGGGTTTTGAAAATCAATCAACCACACTTTGAAGGTTTTGATTTGCTCGCCTTCTCTGCCTTTTACATCAACACCTTCGGTGATGAATGTATGAAATGCTTCGTTGTTGGCTAATAAATTGGTAGAAGGTATTCTTGAAATGTTGCGCAGAGCCTCTTCCCGTACTTCGGCAGGAATATCAGGATTGATTTTATCAATAGCGGCTTGCAAGCGGTTGGTTAAAACTACTTCGTTGTATGGGCGGTCAATGTTTGCACCGTAGAGTGTTTCATAACCATGCTGCTGCAAGGTTTGCAATGCCATTTTTTCTATTTCTTCTTCCGTAAGAATATTCATTGCCTAATATATTAAGGATTTTAGTTGTGCTTCTACCTTGGTGAAATCCGCGATAGAAAACTCTATATCCTGCGATTTGCTTACTACTTCAAATTTGTACTTGCCTCCAGCAATCTTTTTTTTGAAAAAACAAATAAGTGCGTTTGTTTCATGATCCTCTTGATAGAAATGTATAAATGGCGAAACAGGAAAGGCTATTTCATTAATTTGAGCGTAAATCTTAGAATTATTGAAGTCTTCCATTATCTCAATATAATTGTCTTTTTGAAGAATAATATTTTCTTTCTTACCGCCTAATGCGCTGCCATTGTATATTTCACATCTAGGAAGAAGTGGCATTGGCGCTTCGTAATAACGGAATAATTTTATCTTTTCGAAGCCAATTAGTTGATTTAGAATGCTACTTACTATTGGGTAGAGTTCGGAATAAAGTTTTCGTTGTTGTTGAGCCGTCTTTGCAGAAGCATGCGTAAAGCCATTTCTTTCTTGATTAAGCTTTCGGATGTCAGTTAAAGTTGATATTTGAATCAGCTTTGAACATTCAAAAGCAAATCCATTTTTTAGAATGTAATCAAGGATATTTTCAACTATATTTAATTTATCAAAAACTTTGTCTGAACAGAAAGTTTCATATTTTACTAGACCCAAATTTTTGAATGGTACCTTTCTGTAGTTTGCTTCTGCTACAACTAAACCAAAAATGAAAAATATTATTGCTTCCCAACAAGATTTGAGAAGGTCCAGGCGATGGTGGTCATTTTGATAATTATATTCTGCCTGATCTATATAATAAGCAATAGGAGTTGGAAAATTCTTTGTTATTCTGGAGAGTACAATTTGCGGATCAACGTTATATCTCTCAAGAGCCTGTATGTAAAAATCAATCTTGTAATTATACAGTACCTCACTAGCATTTAGTTCAAATTCTTCAATTGAAACTGGATAGTTCTCATTTAACCAAAGATTAAACTCTGGATTATCTTCGAATTTTATTTGTAATGATTTATCCATTTCTATAGTTTGATTTTACCGCTCATTAATTGAGGTAATAAGCTGTCTCTAATGGCAGAAAGGATTTTGTTTTCTTTTAAATTATCTTGAATCTTAACAAATAACGAGGTTGTGAAAGTTTCAAAAGAATTTAATACTTCATTTGGGGGAATAGGGATTACAATATTATTTAGAATCTCTGTCGTCAAGCTAGGGACAGCCGTCCCTACATTCATTGATGCGAGGTTTAAAGTTTGTAGTAGATGAAACAGATATTTTCCACTTTTCGGTAAATTGATCCTTGTATAAAACATCGTATCAACTGACCAAAATGGAGTATTGACGTAAAATAAATTACTTAGAGTGCCTTTCCTGGGAATTAAAATAGATTCTTTTTCATAAAGAGGCTTGTTAACATACCGCATAATACCCCCTGAGCCAAAAACTGGAATTATCCCTTCCTCAAGATGCTTATGGTCTTTACCATATTTGATTTCTAAAACATCCCCCAATGTCCCCACTTCCCAACTTACTGGAATATCCCCAAACTCGCTTTGTTTTAAGTTCCAGTCTGAACCAGGATAGTTAAAATTTACGAACCATTCCTTAAAAAGCGTTCGGGCTATTTCTTCAAGCGTTTGGTTGGTGGCAAGGTTGTTTTCGATTTTGTCGTCAAGGGATAATAAAATGAATGAAATCTTTTTTTGTATTGAATATTCAGGGCAGTCAATTATGAGTTTACGTAATTCCGATTGCTTTATCCCTGTAACTGTTGTTCCTGTTTCTCGTTCTTTTAATCTTCTTTGTCCAACAGAAGACTGAAGAAAGTATTTTAAATATCCACTATCGAGGACACCTGTTTTACCCCTTAGAGTTATTATTCTTTGAGCTAAAGCAATATTTTCATCTTTAATTTGGGCAACTTCACCTAAAGGTGCTTCCACTGTTAAAACAACATCACCGATTTTTGGCAACCCACGAGTCATCCATTCATTGTAGTCTTCTTCGGCAATAAATTCGTTAGGTGCTTCAATAAATCCATTTTTTACAATTTTGGCTGTAACTAATGGGATGCCCTTTTCCACTTTTTTAGGTGTCTTGCCCCTGTAATCAATTAATGCGTCTAAGCTATCTTCCAAGACTAATTGCCGCCACTCGTTAGAACTCATATCCAATTCCTTTTAGGTTTTCACGAATGATATTTTCTAATGCATTGTCTTTGTCAAATTGCTCAGCAAGTTTGGCAGTAAGGCTTCGCATTTTTTCATCAAAAGGCATATCGTCTGTTTGCTCGTCTTCGGTGCCTACATATCTGCCGGGCATCAGCACAAAGTTGTTTTGGCGTACTTCTTCTAAAGTGGCAGATTTGCAAAAGCCTACTATATCCGCATACCCGCCATTTAGGTTTCTCCATTTATGATAGGTGCTGCTGATCAGGTCAATATCTGTCTGTTCTAACACACGGTTTCGCCTGTTGATCATTTTGCCCATTTTGCGGGCATCAATAAACAGGATTTCATTTTCACGGTTACGAAATTTTCCATTGGTTTTGTTCTTTGCCAAAAACCACAATGAAGCTGCAATAGTGGTATTGTAGAACAAGTTGGCCGGAAGCGTAACCATGCAGTCCACCAATCGCGCTTCAATCATATTTTTTCTGATTTCGCCTTCGCTGCCTGTATTGCTGTTCATGCTGCCGTTTGCCAATACAATACCTGCCGTGCCTGTTGGGCTTAGTTTGTGAATGAAGTGTTGCAACCAGGCATAGTTCGCGTTGCCCACTGGCGGAACGCCATATTGCCACCGCACATCATCACGCAGTTTCTGGCCATTCCAATCGCTGATGTTAAACGGTGGATTGGCAATAATAAAATCGGCTTTCAGGTCGGGGTGTAAGTCGTTGGTAAAAGTATCGCCAAATTGTATGTTGGCGTCAATGCCACGAATGGCAAGGTTCATCTTTGCCAATTTTACGGTAGTTGGGTTGCTTTCTTGTCCGTAAATACTCAGGTCGCCAATTTTGCCCTGGTGGCTTTCAATGAATTTTTCGCTCTGCACAAACATGCCACCGCTACCACAACAGCCGTCATAAATTCTGCCTTTGTAGGGCTCAAGCATCTCCACCAATATTTTCACAATGCTTTGCGGTGTGTAGAATTGTCCACCGTTTTTGCCTTCGGCGTCGGCAAACATTCCTAAGAAGTATTCATACACTTGTCCAAGAATGTCTTTGCCTTCGTGTCCACCGCCAAACCCGATTTTACTGATCAGATCAATGAGTTCGCCCAAACGTTGTTTGTCAAGGTCGGGATCGGCATAGTTTTTAGGCAATACGCCTTTTAAGCTGTCGTTGATTTTTTCAATGCTGTCCATGGCCTGGTCAATCAGAATACCTATTTCAGGCTGTTTGGCATTGTCTCTCAAAAAAGTCCAACGTGCTTTTTCAGGAACATAAAACACATTTTCAGCCAAATACTCGTCTGGGTCTTCGGGGTTTGCACCTTCATATTCCCCCTGTCCTTCTTGTAATTTCTGGTGTAGTTCAGCAAAAGCGTCCGAAATGTATTTCAGGAAAATAAGTCCCAAAACAACGTGTTTGTATTCTGCCGCATCCATATTGCTGCGCAACTTGTCAGCCGCGGCCCATAGGGTCTTTTCAATTTCTCTTATGTCACTCATTATTTGTATTTCGATTATTTATTGGGTGTAGAATGGATGTACGCTGATTCAGGTTTATGTATGCAGGATAGGTGGTTGTTGGTATCAGGTTGAATTAGTCATTAAGCTGTGCTCACTAAGTGCTCAAATCTATGAAAACCAATCCTGTTTTCAGAACAGATTTTTGTTTGGACTTGCGTTTATGGTATCTGGGTGTAAAAAAGTTCTTTATTTGATTGTTTTTTAATGAACTATACCATTCTTGGTAATTGTTTTTTCGACTGTTACGGCACTATTCGGGAATAAAAAAAGCGCCTCAAATGAGACGCTTTCCGCGGACCGGACGGGACTCGAACCCGCGACCTCCGCCGTGACAGGGCGGCATTCTAACCGACTGAACTACCGATCCTTCAGTGGGTTGCAAATATAAAAACAATTGATGCAAAAAAACAAATCCCGATCTTGCAGCCACAGAAATTTTCTCCATGCAGCAACGCGCACTTACCCGTTTCGCTCCCACGCCCAGCGGATTCCTGCACCTCGGGAACATCTTCTCCTTCGCCATCACCAACGCCATCGCTCACCAATCGGGCGCGGAGCTACTCCTCCGCATCGATGACCTGGATCGTGAAAGAATGCGCCCGGAATATGTAAATGATATTTTCGAAACCCTTCATTTCCTGGGTATCCAATGGAAAAGAGGGCCAAATGACGCCGCGGATTTTGAACAGCATTTCTCCCAATTGCACCGCACAACGCTTTACCAGGAAAAGCTGGATCAACTCCACAACAAAGGTTTGCTCTTCGCCTGCAATTGCTCACGTACACAACTACTCGCGGACAACAAAGAAGGTGTCTACTCCGGTAGATGCCGCCATAAACAAATTCCGCTGAACACACCCGGCGTTAACCTCCGCATATACACCGACGACAGAACTATAAAGGTGAACAGTTGCGATGGAACACAAGTGAATACTACCCTGCATCCGTCCATGAAAGATTTTGTGGTGCGCAAAAAAGATGACATGGCCGCGTATCAACTTGCTTCTCTCGCAGATGATATTCACTTTGGCGTGGACCTCATCGTAAGGGGAACCGACTTATGGCCCTCCACACTTGCGCAGCTGTACCTTGCTGATGTGCTGGAAGAACAAACTTTCCAGGATACAGCTTTCTTCCATCATGCCCTTATCCCCAACAGCAATGGAGAAAAACTCTCTAAATCGGCGGGAGATACTTCCATTCGTTTCTGGCGCGAAAAAGGATATGCCGGGCAAGCGGTATTGTCCATGCTTGCCCGGCATTCAGGGTTGGAGAAGGAACCTGCTTCCTGGGAAGCGCTCTGCGAAGCGATTACCCATTGCAGTTGGTTCCCCCGCTGAGTTTATTGTTTCAGCAACAGTTGCTTCTGTTTGCTGCCATCCCTTCCTTCAAATTCTATCACATAAGTGCCATTGGCCAACTGACTCACCGGTATTCTTTCAATGGAACTTCCGGTGCGCCGCTGCTGCAACAGTTTGCCATCCATCCCGTAAATACGGATTGTTCCATTTGCTTCCACCCCAGTGATGGTGATGAAGTGTTGCGCCGGGTTGGGATAAAGGGAGAAGGTGGCTGTGCCCGTTGCTATCCACCTGGTGGGGGAGTAGGTGAAACTGCCATCCCTGTCCACCATTTTCAGGCGGTAATAATGTTTGCCATGGCCAAAAGGTTCGTGTCGGAAACGGTAGGCGTTGTTACCTGGTATATTGAGCGCCGACACACGTCCGGCTGAATCGAATGTGTTGCCGTTCCTGCTATATTCAATTACAAAATGACTGGTTTGTATTTCATCTGAAGTGTTCCATTCCAGCAATGCACTGCCGTCTCTTTGTGTGGCGGTGAAGCGGAGCAGCGTAAGCGGTAAGGCCGATGTGCTGCTGGTTACCGTGAACGGAGAGAAACCGGTGAAGCCTGCCTGGGTTTTGATCCACCGGGTTTCCGGGTCGGTAGACGGCGCTCCGGGCGTGCCGAACTGCCAGCCATTGGAGAAATGCGCGGTACGCGACTGGTTGCGGTCGAACACCGGCGTTTCATGGTCCGTGTTCCAGTAGAAACTGAGGGTTACATTGCTGCCGCCAGGCGTGGTTTCTTCTATCAGCCAGGTGCGGTTCACCACTTCCGTTCTTACGGTATCGCCGCTCATGCCGTTGCGGAGCACGTAAGGACGCACGGCTACCGAGAACTGGTCGGGCGTTCCGCTGTTGGCGATCTTCACGAAATTACTGTTCTGCGTGGTGGCGCCTACGGGGAAGATGTTCTCGTTGTTGTTATTGGCGATCTTCAGTTTGCCCGTGCCGTTGGTGACGATAAAATGATTGGTATCGAAGTTCAGGATATTGCCGTTCACCACCATATCGTAGTCACCCAGAACAAGTTTGCCGCCGATCCATCCGGGAAGTTGTTGCGGCAGACCGTTCTGCATGTCGAGGTCGCCTGAAACGGAGAGGTTGCTGCGCAGGTTCATGGTGGTGCTGAAACGCAGGGTATCCTTGTTGTTGTTAAGGTCAAACTCTATTGGGGTGCAACGAACGATTTCGGTTACCACCATGCCTTTTTCGATATCGAACAGCAGTTTTCTGGAAACAGTAATCTCTGTTTGTGCGGCCAGGGATATCTGTATGCTGTCGATAGCGGAGAGTGCGTCGCCTTCATCGTACACCATGAATTTCACCCATGCACTGCCTGACTGTGTGCCGAAGTTGCGGATGAGCCAGGAAACGGTAACACTGTCGCCGGAACGGAAACCGTATGGGTTGAAGCTGATGGCGCCGGCGGTTTTTCTACCCAGGTCGGGTGCGTCGCCAACGATCATGGTTCTGGTGGCCATATTGTTGTCTTCTCTTTCTTCATCGGCGGTATTGCCGGGGTCGGCGATCAGTTTCATCACTTTTACGCCGGAGATCGTGGAGGAATAGGTGGCCGTTGCCGCCACGGTAGTGTCTCTTCCGGGCTGGAGGATGCCTACGGGAACATCGGCCCCAAGTTGAATATCGTCCATGAGGAAGCGGAGCACGGTGGCTTCTGAAGGTTTACCGCCGAGGTTCCTTACAGTGCCCACCAGCGTAATGTTCTGGCCGGGTGCTGGATTCAGACTACTTGGTGAAATGTATTGCGAGAGTACTTCAAAATCCTGTTTGCTGTCCACCACGCGGATGTGGAAGCTGCCGCTGTTGTTGGTTTCGTTGTCTTCGCAGATGGTATTCAAAGTATCTGCTGTTACTGTTACTACGTAATTGCCGGGCATAGAGAATGTTTGCGTGAAAGAAGCGTATCCCGCGAATGGTTCTCCCGCTTTTACGATGGCGATTTCATCTCCGCCGATCCTGTTGCCGTTCAGCGTAAACCTTACGGTTACATGACGCACATCTCTTGCGCCCATGTTACGGATGGCTGCGAAGAAGGTGCCGGGCGTATTTACACGGATCACCGCGGGGTTGGACGCGGATCCGATCTCCTGCGGCAGTTGATAAGGTTGTAGTTCAGCGCCCAGTACAATTTGCCTGGAGTTGTTGCTTTCAGAAGATTCCGTAACCTGGAGGTCCACATCCGCGAAAGCGGTAACGGTTACGCCGCAGTCTTTGTCGCTCGTGGTTACCGTATATGGATCGGATTGAACAGTGAAGAACGCTTCTTCTCCAATGCCGCCGACATTAACTTTTGCGCCCAGTGGTGTGCCGTTCACTTCGAAGCCTACTTTGAATGCTCCGGTAGCGATGCCGGTGTTCCTGATCCTTGCCTGGAAGGTTACCGCCGAGCCAACAGACAATCCTGAAGCAGCAGGTGTAAGTGAAACAATGGTGAGGTCCGGTTGCGGAACCACTACTGTGGCGAGGAACACATTGTTGTTTTCTTCGGTTTCAGTTACGGCCCCGGGCTCATCGGTCACAATTTTCAGGATATGCGTACCCGGTGTCATATTGGGATTCTGGTATTGAATGGTAGTAGAGGTACCTCCGGCCAACGATGATACATTGGTGGTTTGCACCAGTGTGCTGCTGCCGCCGGGAATGGAATCGTACACCCGTACCACGTGAGCGCCCGCGGGTCCGCATTTGATGTTCGCGTTGCTGAAGCTGAAGGACGTAAACTTCGTTTGCGCAAAATTTTGAATGGTAAGGTCCGGAAGATTCGGCTGCGCGTTGATGGTGCCCCCGCCGCTTGCCGACATGGGGATGTTCACGCCTTTGTACAGCGAACTTGGAATTTGCCGGTATTCCACATACGTATAACTCAGTTCTCCGCGCACCGTCACCGGTGTGGTAGAACTCAGCGGAACGGAATAGGGGATGATGCGCACTTCTCCGGGACCGTGGGAATTATCGGCGCTGGTGATCGTTTCCACCAAAACATCATTGATGTATACACGAAGTACATCGTTCCTGATCTCGTCGAAGAGGCACCACATGTTGTTAAGGTCACGTTCCCTGTATTTCACCGTGAAGGTTACGCTCGCGGTACTGCCCACTACATTGCTGCACGGATTGGAGCTGCCTATGGCAGCGGTGATGCCGCCATTGGAAGGTGGTTGCACGCAGGGGTTGGTAGTGGGGCAGGGTACGGCCAGACTGTAATATTTTTGCGCGCTCGTGAAAGTGAAGTCTGTAACCTGGGCGTAGTAACTGAAGTTGCCGCCGCAGGAAATGCCGGAATGCAGGAAGCTGAACTGGCCCGAAGCGTTGGTGGTGGTATAGAAAGTATCCGTTCCGTAGAAGATGCTTACTTCCGCGCCGGCCACGGGTATATTACTGCCGAAGCCATCATAGGTGGCCGTTCCTGTGATCAGCGCTTTCAGTTGCGGACATTGCTGCAGAGATGCGGAGGTGTTCACGATGATACCACCGGGTAATGCGGGCGTGCCCACCGTTACGGGCCTGATGGCGTAGTTGTTGAGTACATTGGTTTCTCCAAGCGTATTGCTGCTGTCGATCCATACTTTGATGGGATAGAAGCCATCGGCCGGAAAACTGAAGGTATGCGTGATGGTAGCCGAGGAGTTTCCACCGATAGCGGGAATGGTACCGTTGCCGATAAGGATGGTGTCGCGGTAGAAGGAGATGGGCACATTGGTTACCGGCACTACCGTACTGTTGAGTATGGTGGCGGTAACGGTGAATACATCTCCGGGGCCGGGATTGTTTTTACTGAAGCTGATGTTGTTGGCGAAGATGCGGAGGTCGGTGGTTTCATCCGTTACCAGGGGGCCTGTTTTGTAGGTGGTTTCAAAGGTATTGCCGTTGGCATCTGTGGCGAAAAACTTATAGCCGGCGGTGGTATTGTTGATTTGGTGCGTGAACGTGTAGGTGTATACTACGCCGGTCGTATAATCGTTGCTGTTGCCTTCTTTCACCATATTAAAAATCCCTTCATCCAGGTCGTTGAAATCCTGGTCCCCGTTCAGGTCGATGCCCAGGCGGGGGTGTCCGGGTTGCGGTGCCAGGTTGTTGGGATGCTGGTACAGGATGCGGTAAGTAAAGTCGCCGGTTTGTCCTGTGGCGGGTGAAACGCCCGCATTGTTGTAAGTCGCGTTGTTCAGGTATTGCAGTGCGGGAGGCGCACCGGGCGTATAACCGCTGCCGCTTACCGCAGTGGTCACTGAATCCACACCATTGGTGGTGGAGGTGATTTTGAGTTGGGCCGAGAAATTGCCTACGCTTCCCGGTGTAAAGGTTACGGGCAGTACCATGGTTCCGTTTGCCGCAATGGTAGTTCCGGTAGAAACGTTGCTGGTAAACGCCGGATCGCTGAATGCTACATTTCCGAACACAACGGGCAGGTTACCCGTGTTGCGGATGGTGAAGTTGAAGGTTGCGCCTGATCCTGTCGCGATATTGCCAAACTGGTGTCCGCCTGCGGGTTCTATGCTCCAGCTGGCGGTGGCGGCGATGCCTGTTCCCTGCAATACGGCACTGTAACGTCCGGCGGTGGTAGTGAGTACGATAGAATCAGTGAATGTACCGGCTGCATTGGGTTGGAACCGGATGCGTATGGTATCGGAGGATTGCGCGGGTATAATAATGGGCGCGCTGCGCAATGTACTGAATACACCCCCGATGGTGATGGATTGAATGCTTTGACTGGTGGCGCTGTTGTTGGTAACAACCAGTTCCTGTTCCGAGATCGTATTCTCCGGAACATTTGTATAATGAAGGGTATCGGAGGAAAGGGCCATCTGGTCCGTATAAAACTCCGCGGTGGCGGTAATGCTCCAGGCGCCTTCCTGGTTGCGGGTGCGCAGGTAGATGCGGTGGTTACCGTTACTCAGTCCGGAGGTATTGATGTTGGTGGAAATATTGCTCAGGTCCGTACCTGGTGTTATGGGGATCATTGTTCCCGCGCCCTGGCCCGGATCGGTATCTATAAAATATTCCGCCGCCACAATGTTTTGTGGTGTGGCAGGTGTTGCAGGATAGGAGATGTCTTCATTCACAATAAAATCTTTCACCTGCACCATGCTCCAGCTTCCCTCATTGTTGCGTATCCTGATGTACAGTCGGTGGGTGCCGAGGCTCAATCCTGCGGTGTTCGTAGTTACCGTCAGGTTACTGATATCGGTAGCCGGCGTTATGTTGATGGCCGTTCCTGCTCCGGTGCCTGGATCTGTATCTATAAAATATTCTGCGGCTACAATGTTTTGCGCTGTTGGTGGTGTGGAGGGATAACCCGGATCGGCATCCACGATAAAGTCCCGCACCTGTGTGATGCTCCAGCTTCCTTCCTGGTTGCGTGTGCGGAGGTAAAGGCGGTGCGTGCCCAATGATAGGCCTGCTGTATTAATGGAAGTTGAAATGTTATTAATGTCAGTACCCGGCGTAATAAGCACCGCGGTTCCAGCTCCCGTACCCGGATCGGTATCAATAAAATATTCCGCGGCCACAATATTTTGTGCTGCGGAAGGTGCGGGTGGGTAACCGGCGTCGAAATCGACGATAAAATCACGTACCTGCGTAATGCTCCATGCGCCTTCCTGGTTGAGTGTGCGCAGGTAAAGGCGGTGCGTGCCATTCGTTAAACCGGCAACGTTCACCACTACGGCCACATCCTGTAGTGCAACACCAGGTGTTACGGTAATGGACGTTCCGGCCCCCACACCGGGATCTGTATCTATAAAATATTCCGCGGCCACAATGGGTAGCGCCGCGGAAGGTGTGCTTTGGTAAACGATATCCTGGTCGTAAAGGAAATCATGCACGTGTGTAAGGCTCCATCTTCCCTCCGTGTTCCTCACTCTTATGTATAACCGGTGAATGCCGTTGCTTAACCCGCTCACGTTTATCCCAGCGTTCATCGCGCTGATATTGACCGCCTGTGTAATGGCTATCGGCGTTCCCGCTCCGAACCCCGGATCGGTATCAATAAAATATTCCGCTGCCGTAATATTTCCCGCCGCAGCCGGTGCTGCCGCATATTCCGGGTCCTGTGCATACGCAAACACGCTGCATACCAGCAACACTATCGTGTATAAATACTTTTTCATGTAAATGGGTTTGGGCCGTGATTGTGTGGCAATCGCGGTTTATAAGATGTGAAGAACCTGGCAATACCTTAATCGTTGCGCCTGCGATGAAGGAAGTGGTGCGCTTCCGCGAGAAAAGATTGTCATGCAAAAAAGCATGCTGCCTAAAATATTCCTGCCAATCCTACCTGGCAAAAAAAGTGCTCACCAACTTTTTAACGCCCCGCGTCGTTGCGCCGTTGCGTGAAAAAAAACCTTCTTCAGATCAACCTCCCGCCAACTACTCAACGCTTTGCGTCTTAGCTCCCTTGCGCTGCGAAGTGCGAAGCACAAAGCAGTTGCGTGAAAAAAATAACCTACTCGCCTCTGCGAGGGACGAACTGCGAGGGACGAAGCAGGAAGCACAAAGCGGTTGCGTGGGAAATATCATATAAAGAGCGTCATGAAGAACCGCATTTTTGTGTGCAGGGGTTGCGAGGTGGGATTGCTTCGTTCCTCGCAATTGGGGGTTACCTAGTTGTTATTCCTCGCACTGAAAGTAATATTCATTGTCGCACTCCCCGAAGGAATTGACACCGGCACCGTCAACTGATAAATAGTCGGAATATTCGGAATGCCCGAAAGCTTGTAAGGATCCGTTCCGCCGAACGCCCCGCAATCCGGACTTGCCACGCTCCCTACGGTAAGGCCCGCGCCAATAGCCGGAGAGGCGGCTTTCAATGTAAACCTTCCATCGAAGCTGCCGGTGGCGGTATAAATATCTCCCATGTTCGCGCTCACCTGGTTATTGGTAGCGGTGCCGGGCAAGGTTTGGTTCACCTGAAAGAAATTGTTTTTGATGGTACAGTTGGTGAGCGAGTTCTGGGAAAAAGTGCCCACGATATTGTTCACGAAATAAGTATTTACCAGTGTGAAGGAATTAGACGCGTTAGCGATACTGTTATTCCTTACAATATTGTCTGTGCCAGTGAGGTTCGGTAAATTGATGTGTGCGTTCGAGTTGAAGATGCTGTTCTCACATACGAAGCCGGTGATGGTGGCACTCAGGCTGGAACTGATGGCCGCACCGTTCAGGTAGCATTTCCTCACCGTTGTATTGTTGTTGGTGCCGTTTTCAAAATAAAGTCCACCGCCGAAAAGACATCTTTCAAAAGCAATATTGCTGGCCCCGTTCATATACACTGAACCGGCGATGGTAACGCCTAAGAACTTACTACCACTCGCGGCGCTGGCCAAACGAAAGAAAGCAAGGCGTGTATCGTAGGTGTGCAGTTGTAAACCAGGATTACCCGGATAAGTGCCGTTGGAAGGATCAAGTAAATAACCGGCGGCAATTACGGTAAGTCTTTTCGTTACAGAGATACTTCCGGTGGTATATTCAATAGCACTGGGTTCAAGGTAAATTGTATCGCCGTCCTGAACGCCGGCTGCGTTCACCGCCGCGTTGAAAGTGGTGAAGTCGGCGTTCACGCCCGCGTTATTGTTGATGCGCCAGCTCCTTGCTTCTGCCGTAAGGAACCCGGAAAACAGGAGCGCGCCGAAGAGGAAAGATCGTTTCATGGTTGTTTGATTTATTGCGGTAAAAGTACCTTCGCCCACCGCCCGTTCCTATCCCCCAAAAACAGGATTTCTGCTGCTTTTAAATCATGGAAAAAGGGGAGACGTTATTGCTCCGGAAAACACGTTATTTGTAGTGCATCCTTTTTTCTTTAAATTTCTGTATGCGAAAAATTCTGCTGAGCATTGTTGGTTATCTGCTGCATTTCTGTTTGTTGGGACAGAATGTAAAAACAGATAGTATGTTGAAAGCGCTACCAAAGCTGAAAGAAGATACATCGAAAGTGATTCACCTCATCCGTTTGGGAGAAACCTACGAAGGAAGTGATCCTGCCAATGGAAGGAAGTACCTGGTGATGGCCCGGGAACTCAGCGAAAAACTAAAGTATGACCACGGTATTTATCTTTTTAATACCTACTATGCCAATACCTTCCTCATCCAGGGCAATTTCGATTCGGCCTTGCATTACCAGAACGCGGCGTTGAAAGTGTCGGAAAAAATGAAGGATTCACTTAATATCGGAATTTCTCTCTTTAATATCGGCGTAAGCTATCGTGATAACGGGCAATTCGAAAAAGCGATCGAATATTGTCTGAAAGGCAGGCCCATTGTGGAGCGAAAGGCTACCCCTTATTTATTAGTGCAACTGGACGATGCCTTGCAGATACTTTATTACCGTCGTGCACAATACGATAAGGCGGAAGAATACGGTAAAAAAGCGCTGGCCGCGGCAAAAAAGAACGGGTTCAGGACCATGCAGGCCACCGCACTCATCAACCTGAGCATGAACTATGTTTCGCTGAAACGTTTAGATGAAGCGACGAACGCTTTGAAGGATGCTTTGCAGATTGGTATGGAAGAGCAGGACATCAGGATTCAGTCCACTGTTTACCAGAACCTGGGTGGCATTGCCCTGGAGAAAAAAGATTATCCCCGGGTGAAATTTTACCTGGAAAAGAGCTGGCCCCTGTTTAAGGCTGTTGGTATGAAGGAAAGTGAAACCGGTGTGATCCGGGGATTGGGTATCGTTGAACTTCAGACCGGCAACTTTGCGGAAGCAAAAAAGTACGCGCAGATGGCGCTCGATTCCAGCAGAAAATACAATTTCAGGTTCGAAGGCATTTCTTCCCTCAGGCTCCTTACCCATATTGCTTATGCTGAAGGGAGGCTGGATCAGGGCATGGATTACGATGATGAAATGATAGTAGAGCTTGAAAAGATGGTGCAGGAAGTGCTTTCACAACAGTCTTCGGACCTGGAGAAAAAGTACGAGACCGAAAAGAAAGAGAGCAGGATCGTACAACTGGAAGCCGAAAAGCAGATCCAGTTACTCCGTATGCGGCAGAAGAATACGCTCAATTATATATTGCTGGGGAGCGCCCTGGCGCTAATGCTCATCATCCTGCTGCTTTACAGGAACTACCGCCACAAACAGGCGTTGCAGCAGAAGCGCATCAATGAACTGCAGACCGAAAAACAACTCGCTGCTACGGAAGCGGTGTTAAAAGGGGAAGAAAAAGAAAGAACCCGCCTGGCAAAGGACCTTCACGATGGCCTGGGAGGAATGTTGTCCGGCATAAAATATTCATTCAATACCATGAAAGGGAACCTTGTGATGACGCCTGAAAATATGCAGGCATTTGAACGCGGCATAGATATGCTGGACAGTTCTATCAACGAAATGCGGCGCGTGGCCCACAACCTGATGCCTGAAGCATTGGTGAAATTCGGCCTGGATGCGGCGCTGAAAGATTTTTGTGCAGACATCAACCAGTCGGGAAGTATTGCGTTGCAATACCAGTCCATCGGACTGGAGCAGGCGGAAGTAGATTCCAATACGTCCATCGCGGTATACCGCATCGTGCAGGAACTGGTGGGGAATGTGCTGAAACACGCCGCCGCCACAAAAGCCCTGGTGCAGGTGGTGCGCAACAATGAAGGCATATCCGTTACTGTGGAAGACGATGGGAAAGGATTTGATACGGGGATCATCCGCGCTGCGCGCGGCATCGGCTGGAGCAACATCGCGAGCCGTGTCGATTAC
Source organism: Parasegetibacter sp. NRK P23 (assembly GCF_023721715.1). Classification (NCBI taxonomy): domain Bacteria; kingdom Pseudomonadati; phylum Bacteroidota; class Chitinophagia; order Chitinophagales; family Chitinophagaceae; genus Parasegetibacter; species Parasegetibacter sp. NRK P23. The sequence goes on along the minus strand of NZ_JAMDLG010000001.1, from coordinate 537,649 downwards.
CTGAAGGGAAAACTTGATGTGCAGTCTGAACCCGGTAAAGGAACTTCAGTGCTGATTGAAATTCCTATTGCATGACAACAAAAGTATTCATAGTAGACGACCATTACATGGTGATAGAAGGCATCCGCACTTTGCTGCAGCATGAGCCGGCCATAGAACTTGTTGGCCATGCCACTTCTCCCGGGTCCTGTATGTCTTTCCTGCAGCAACACCTTCCGGATGTGGTTCTTATGGATATTAATCTGGCCGATAAAAGCGGCATAGAGTTATGCGCCGCCGTTAAAAAGCAATACCCCTCCGTATTCATTCTTGGACTGAGCACGTTCAACCAACCCAGTTTCATCCAGAAAATGATGGAGCATGGCGCCAGTGGATACGTGCTGAAGAATGTTTCCCGGGAAGAACTGCTGGAGGCCATTCAGTGTGTGGCCAAAGGAAAAACATATTTCAGCCACGAAGCGGCACGCGCCCTGCGGGCCGCGCCAGATCCTGGTGTGCCCGTACTCACCCGCCGGGAAAAAGAAGTGCTGTCGCTCATCGCGGAAGGGCTTACCAACAGTGAGATCGCCGAACGGTTGTTTATTGGCGTTACCACGGTGGATACGCACAGAAAAAGTTTGCTCGCGAAACTCGGGGCAAAGAATACCGCCCTGCTGGTGAGGATCGCCACGCAGATGAGCCTGGTCTGATACGGAAATTTCACGCAAACCATTGCGTGTTTTATCACTGCCGCCATTGCATAAATTAGTGCATTATCTGATTTTTTTGATCTACGGCAGTATGGTACAACGTATCCTCTTTTTCAGTGTTATTCTTTTATCTTGTACAGGGTTATATGCACAGGAGGTTTCAGTGCATATCATTCCAAAACCCTTGTCCATAGTTCAGGATAAAGGGTTCTTTCAACTCGGTCCAACAACAAAAATTATTTCTTCTCCCGAAGCTGTTCCGGTCGCATCTCTATTCACGGATATGCTTAAGCGCGGTGCGGGAATGAAGCTTTCCATTCAACGGAAAGCTAAGGCATCAAAAAATACCATTCACCTTATTGTTTCGAAAGATTTTCCTGATACCGTTAAAGGGGCGTACACACTTCAGATAACCCCTGAAAAAGTAACTGCCATTGCGCGAACCAGGGAAGGCATATTCTATGCGGTACAATCTCTCCGGCAATTGCTGCCGCCTGCCGTTGAAAAGGAGAATGGAACAAAATTGCCGGGTATTAAGCTTCCGGCTTTGTACATCAAAGATGCGCCCCGCTTTGGATGGCGGGGATACATGCAGGATGTGAGCCGCACATTTTATGGCATGGAAGTGATGAAGAAGTACCTCGATGTAATGGCGCTGTACAAATTGAATACGCTTCATTTCCACCTTACCGACGATCAGGGCTGGCGGATTGAAATCAAAAAGCACCCGGCGCTTACTTCAGAAAAAGCAACGGTATTCCCCGCAAAGCATGGGCAGCCGTCTGAAAGAAGTGGTTATTATACGCAGGCGCAACTTAAAGAACTGATCGCCTACGCCGCGGAACGCAACATTACGATCGTTCCTGAAATAGATGTGCCGGGGCATTGCTGGCCCATCATCATTAACTATCCCGAACTTGGGGTGAACAAAAAGCGTGATCCGGACTATGTAATCCCGTTCATGGATTCCTGGAGTTACTGGGGTTTCCAGTTCACGCCCAATCCGCTGGATCCCACTAAGGAAGCAGTATATACTTTCCTGGATGATGTGTTTTCAGAAGTGGCGGCGCTCTTTCCTTCAAAATACATTCATTTTGGCGGTGATGAAGTGGTGCACCGGCTTTGGGAGAACGAACCACATGTGCAGGCTTTTATGAAAGCGAGGAATATGAAACGGGTGGAAGAGTTGCAAAGTTATTTCGTGCAGCGTGTAAGCGAGATCATTGTGAAAAAGGGAAAGCAACCCATTGGCTGGAACGATATCCTCGCCGATGTGGAGCACCTGCCCAACTCCACGGCCATTATGGCCTGGCTGGGTGAGGGCGCGGTGAAGAAGGCGGCGCAACACGGCTTTTATGCGGTGGCCACACCCACGGGTCCGATGTACTTCGATATCCAGCAGCATTCCCGTCACGATGGAACCATGGCCGACCTCAATTATTCCGGTCCTAACCGCCTTGAAGATGTGTACGCTTATGACCCGCATAAAGGATTAAACAACCACGAACAGCAATACGTACTGGGTGTTCAGGCGAACATGTGGCCCGCTGTTCCCCAGGAAGTGAAGGATATTAATGTGCAGAACTTCCCGCGCCTGCTGGCCCTGGCCGAAACCGCGTGGAGTATGCCATCACAAAAAGACTTCAGCAATTTTAAGGAGCGACTTTATTTTCACTACCCGCGTCTGGACGCGCTGAAAGTGGACTACTTTAAAGAAGGAGGGTATATCGTAGGCAATTGGCGACCAGCGCAGATCAGTACTACGTTCAAGACCCTGGAATGGGATGTAACGGCGAACGTATATGCGAATGGTCGCGTGCAGGTCGGGTTCTTTTTTACGGAGGGAAGTTCATTTCTGAAAGTAAAGCATGTAAGGTTATTGAAAGACGGGGTTGTTGTGTCCACTGATCCGCATGAAGCGCTGGCCGATAAGTTCCGGGGGATTCCATTCAAAAAGAATATGTTCTTCTATTCCTTAAAAACAGACAGCTATGATCCATCTGCTAAGTACACGCTTACGGCTGAAGTAGCGGGAGATAAGAGCAACGATTCCAACGGGAACGTCACTTTCAACCTTAGCCCGTACAAGCCTTTTGAAGTAACAGAAGCTGTAAAACGTAAAAACTGAGTTTTAGAATGGTCTTTTAAACAAAGCAAATTCGGACTTTTGAACAAAGTCGTCTGAAAACATGCACCCTACTTTTGTATCAACAAAACAAATTAAAAATGATACAGAACAACTACCAGGGCGCGCTTCAACAACCATTACACACAGGGTTTAACCAATTCACCACCGCAGCGGAAGTGATCCAGGGCATCAGCCTCTATGGTATAATTGCCATCGTAACAGGCGGCAACGCGGGCATCGGACTGGAAACCACCAAAACGCTTGCCGCCGCAGGCGCCACCGTGATCGTACCGGCAAGAGACGTGGAAAAAGCGGAAAGAAACCTGGAAGGCGTCGCAAATGTTGAAATCGAAGCGATGGATATCATGGATCCGGCATCTATAGATGCATTTGCGCAGCGATTCCTTTCTTCTAAACGGCCATTGCATATCATGATCAACAACGCGGGTATCATGTGGGTGCCGTTTCGCAAAGATTCACGTGGCTTTGAGTCTCAACTGGCTACCAATTACATCGGACAGTTCCATCTTACCGCCCGGCTCTGGCCCGCACTCAAACAGGCGAACGGGGCGAGAGTAGTCAACGTTTCCTCATTGGGACACCACCTGTCTCCTTTCCATTTTGATGACCCGAATTTTGAACACCGTTCTTACGAAACACTCCAGGCTTACGGGCAATCCAAAACTGCCAGCAACCTCTTCGCGCTGGAACTGGATAACCGTGCGAAAGCCTACAATGTAAGAGCTTATTCTGTGCATCCCGGCTCTATTGCAGGAACGGAACTGGCAAGGGAGGCGCCACCTGAGTTGTTTCAGCAGATGGGCTTCCTGGATGAAGCGGGCAATATACGTCCGGAAGTACTCGCTTCGCTGAAGACCATCCCGCAGGGAGCCGCAACCACTGTTTGGGCCGCTACCAGTTCGCAACTCAGCAATACCGGAGGGGTTTATTGTGAAGATGGCGATATCGCCGAGTTGTTGGTTGGGGATCCCGGCACAAAAGCGAAGCTGCATGAAAGCGGCGTACAACCCTATGCGTTGGATGAAAACAGCGCGCAGCGACTTTGGTCATTTACAGAAGAGATGACCGGTATTCAATTCATGGTCAGTTAAAACTTGTAGAATGAAAATTTCAGCCATAAAAAGCGGACTCCGGATGGTGTTCGGCAACCAGGAGCACCCCAGGAAAGGACTGGTGTTCATTCCCGATATCAGCGGATTTACAGAACTGGTGCGCAATACTGATCTTGTAACCGGAAGAATCATTACGCAGGAATTGCTTTCCTCCCTTGTTCAGCACAATACCCTGAAGATGAAGATCGCGGAAATTGAAGGGGATGCGATCTTTTTCTTCAAATGGAAATCAATCCCCACGGCAGAGGAACTATACGATCAGTTCGAAACAATGAAGACCGCTTTTGATGAAAAAGTGGAAGCGCTTCAGATTCGTTTCAATCTTAAACTGAATCTTCACCTGAAAGCGATCGCTCACTATGGGGCGATCGCGGCGTACTCAATCGGAAGGTTCCACAAAATATATGGAGAAGTAGTGGTGGAAGCACACCGCCTGTTGAAGAACAATGTTCCCGGCCGTTCCTATCTGCTGATCACCGATGAATTGATGGCAGCTTCAAAACAGGTGATGGTCAAAGATTTCCTGCAGGTGGAACGCTCCAATAAACTATGCGAACTTTACAGCGGCTTGAGAAGCCTCTGCTTTACCTACTTTCTTTTCGAATACCTCGAGCCGGCCAGTACTCCTTTTTGCTGAAGTTCAGCGTGCGTGCTCCTGTACAAATAAATTTAATGACGGCAGTTTCTCTACATTTGAAGCTGTTATGAAAATATGGTCACAATATGGAATACCAGGCTAAGTACATTACCGAAGACATTAAGTTGTCCTGCTACCAGGACAAGTTCTTCAAATCGGATATCATGTTCGAGCAGCACATGCTGATCTGGTTTATTTCGGGGGAAACAAAGATCGTTCGTTCTGAAGGATCGTATATGTTTAAAAAAGGAGATATTTTCCTGATACCCCGGAACCAACTGGCCACCATCATCAATTACCCGAAGGACGGGCTTGCCCATAAAACAGTGGTCATGCACCTGACTACGGAATGGCTCCGGAACTTCTATGCCGGGTTGGAGGTGAAGCCGGCCACAACCGATGTGCAGCGGATACGCCATTATGCCGGTCATCCGTTGCTGGAAAGTTGCCTGTCGTCGTTGATCCCGTATTTTGAGATGAACGACCTGCCGAAAGGCATCGCGCAGTTAAAACTAACGGAAGCCGTTACCATATTACGTTCAATCGACCCCGGTATAGATAGTGTACTCGCTAATTTTGAGGAACCAGGAAAAATAGACCTGGCGGATTACATGGAAAAGAACTTCATGTTCAACATGCCGTTGGAGAAATTTGGTTACCTCACCGGCCGGAGCCTCACCACTTTTAAAAGAGATTTCAGGAAAACGTTTTCCACCACACCGCAACGATGGCTTACCAAAAAACGACTGGACCTGGCGCATTACCAGTTCGTCGAAAAAAAGAAAAAGCCGATTGATGTGTGTTATGAAGTAGGGTTCGAGAACCTTTCGCATTTTTCTTATGCGTTCAAAAAGCAGTTTGGGTATGCACCAACGGAGTTGCTGATAGGAGGGTAGAAAATAATTAGGACACAAAAAAAGCGCCTCGCTTGAGACGCTTTTCGCGGACCGGACGGGACTCGAACCCGCGACCTCCGCCGTGACAGGGCGGCATTCTAACCGACTGAACTACCGATCCTTACCGCTACAAAACAACTGGTTGTTCCGTTTTGGGATTGCAAAGATAACGGGAAATTGTTTTTCAAAACAAAACTTTTTTCAAAAAAATTTCTGCCTGTATTTTTACACCTCAAAATCTGCTCATGCCTGAATTACAGAACCGTCAGTTCCTCGATTTCGAAAGGCCCATCAAGGACCTCGCCGATCAGATCAAGCAACTGAAAGAAACTGCCGAGAAATCTAAAACGGACCTCAGCACTTCTATAAACGACCTTGAAAATAAGATAGAAGAGAAAAGAAAAGAGATCACCTCCAACCTTTCCTCCTGGCAAAGAGTACAGTTGAGCAGGCACCCCGACAGGCCCTACACGCTCAAATACATCCAGAAGATGACCACCAATTTCGTGGAGCTTCATGGCGATAGGAATGTAAAGGACGATAAAGCCATGGTAGGAGGTTTCGCTGATTTCGGTGGAGAAACCGTGATGTTCATCGGCCAGCAAAAAGGGATCAACACCAAAATGCGGCAACTCCGCAATTTCGGGATGGCCAACCCCGAAGGATACCGCAAGGCTTTGCGCCTGATGCGCCTGGCCGAAAAATTCAATAAGCCGGTGATCACCCTGATTGATACGCCCGGCGCTTATCCCGGATTGGAAGCCGAAGAGCGCGGGCAAGGAGAAGCTATTGCCCGGAACATCTATGAAATGATCCGCCTGAAAGTGCCCGTGATCTGCGTGATCATAGGCGAAGGCGCTTCTGGTGGTGCTTTGGGCATCGGAGTGGGTGATAAGGTGTTCATGATGGAAAATACGTGGTACACGGTTATTTCTCCCGAATCCTGTAGCTCTATCCTCTGGAGAAGCTGGGACCACAAGGAAAAAGCCGCCGAAGAACTGAAGCTGACCTCCGATAAAATGAAGGAATTCGGCCTGATAGATGGCGTGGTTCCCGAACCCGATGGTGGCGCCCACTGGGATTACGACGCGGCCGCGGAAAAATTAAAGAATTACCTGCTTCCAGTTTTGAAAGAATTAAAGCAAATTGCACCCGAAAAACGCATCGAGGACCGGATTGAAAAGTTCAGCAAGATGGGTTTCTGGGAAGAAGTATAGGTTTAGCTTTAATTATACCAACTGAATAAAATGTCTTTACAAACTACGCTGAGGGGTACGGGTGTGGCCCTTGTCACGCCATTCGATGCAGCAGGTTCCATTGATTTTAACGCCTTGGAACGCGTAATCGATTTCGTTATAGATGGTGGAGTGCAGTATGTGGTTACGCTGGGCACTACCGGTGAAACACCTACGCTATCGAAGGAAGAAAAAAAGGATATCGCTGTATTCACTTTCGAAAAGGTAAACAGCCGCGTGCCCGTTGTAGTAGGGGCCGGTGGAAACAATACCGCCGAAGTGATAAAAGAAATGGCGTACCTGCCCTGCGATAAGGCGGCCGCCATCCTTAGCGCGAGCCCTTATTACAATAAACCTTCCCAGGAGGGATTGTTCCAGCATTACAAGGCTATCGCCGCGAATACGCCCGCGCCCATATTGCTGTACAATGTGCCCGGCAGAACAGGACGTAACCTGGAAGCGAAGACTACCTTGCGCCTTGCACACGATGTGGCCAATATAGCGGGCATCAAAGAAGCCAGTGGTGATATGGCGCAGTGCATGCAGATCCTGCGCGATAAGCCTGAAAATTTCCTCGTGGTAAGTGGCGACGACGCGCTGGTGCTGCCCCAGGTAGCCTGTGGTATGGAAGGCGTGATCAGCGTGGCCGCCAATTCGTTCCCAAAGCAGTTCACAAGTATGGTGAACGCTTGTTTGAACGGCGATTTCGCTAACGCGAAAAAACTTAACGACCAGTTGATCGAAGGATATGAGTTGTTGTTCGCGGAAAATAATCCTGCGGGAGTGAAAGCCGCAATGCAGATTCTGGGACTAATAGAGAATGAAGTTCGTTTGCCCGTGGTCCCTTTAAGCGAAGGATTGTATGAGAAAATGAAAGATTATGTTGGCAGGTTAAGTTAAGCGCTATCTGCTGCAAATAAAAAAGCCCCGCTTAATAAGGCGGGGCTTTCTCGTTCAATGCTGCTTGCTAGTTCAATCCTCCTTTCCCCGCATACAAGCTCAACTTCCCATCCAGTTTTACTTCCAGCACGGTAACATATTCATCCTGCACATTTTCAGGAACGGGGATATAAACCAGTCCGGGAACGGGACTCCAGGATATCTTACCTACCACCTTATGTGAAAGTGGTGTATTGCTCCCCATCACTTTAATGCTTTCGATCTTGTTTTTCAATCCTTTTATCATAACCTGATTGCGGGCACCTGCGGGAAGAAAGAGATACATTGTTGAAGAGTCTTTGGAGATGGTACTCGGACCATAGAAATGTCCCTGCGGCAAACCCGGGAGTGTGTTGAATATGGCTGAACCATGTTTGGCGTTCCATTTACCCAGTTCTTCGAGCAGATGAATTTGTTCGGAAGGGATGGTGCCATCTGCCTTCGGGCCAATATCGAGTAAAAGGTTTCCTCCATTGGAAACGGCATCCATGAATATGGTGATGATCTCGTACGGTGTTTTCCACGCAGTATCTGTGGGCCGGTAACCCCAGTTGTTGTTGGTGGTCATACACAGTTCCCACCAGTTGAATTCCGGTCGGGAAACGGGGAAATTCTGCTCAGGCGTTTCATAGTCGCCATAACCCTGAAGTCTTCCGTTGATGATTGCGTTGGGATTTTTGGAGAGAATGAGGTGCCTTACTTTGGCAGATTCCCATTCTTCTGCGGAATGTTCCCAGTCGCCATCGAACCACCAGAGGTCGGGGTTGAAAAGCTGATTGATTTCCTGTATCTGTGCCTGAAAGAATTGTCTGAAACGTTGCCACCTGTTGTAATCGTTTTCTACTTTATAGCGGGAACTGTCTTTGAGGAAACCAGGGTAATCGGAATGTGTCCAGTCTATCAGGGAGTAATATGCGCCGGCTTTGATGCTTCGCTTCCTTAGTTCGGAGAAGAGGGGGGAGATCATATCTTTCTTTGCCGGCGTGGCTTTCACAATGCTGAGGTTGTTCAGTTTTGTATCGTACATCGCTACGCCATCGTGATGTTTGGTGGTGATTACGGCATACCTTGCGCCGGAACGCGCGATCAGGTCGGCCCAGGCTGCGGGATCATAATTTTTATTGGTGAACCCTTTCAACTGGTCCATATAATCTTTATGGGAGATGTTGCCGTTGTGGAACGACCAGGATTCAGATACCCCTTTCACCGAATAGATGCCCGCATGAATGAAGATACCGAGTTTGGCATCGGCGAACCACTGCATTTTCTCTTTGATGTCGGCGGCATTTGTTTTTTGCTGGGCATTGGTGTTCAGGGTGGCGAGCAGCAGGGCTGCGGCAATCAGTTTCTTTTTCATGCACATGAGTTGAAGGCATGAAATTACAGGATTCCTTCACTGGAAAACATCGGGTATGCTACGCAAACGGTTGAGTGAAATCAGGAAGTGGTGACCCCGGAGTTTTGTTCTTTTTCGAAAGCGGCGTTGTTGCTGAATGGAGATGCTGCCCCAACAAGGAAGGTACAACCTTCCAAAGCCAGTTCGGTAGCGGGGAAGATGCTTTGGGTCTCTTCGAGGAAAGCATCCAGTTTATCGTATTTGGAGCTGAAGTGCCCAATCAGCAGGCGGTGTACACCCGCTTCCAATGCCATGGCCGCGGCCTGGTGGGTGGTGCTGTGGAACCTCGACATGGCGCGTTCTTCCAGATCTGCAAGGTAAGTGGTCTCGTGGTAGAGCAGGTTCACGTGTTGGAGGTGCGCGCACAAAGCCGGTTTATACACGGTATCGGCACAATAGGCATAACTCAGTGGCGCCCGGTTGGGAACCGTGACCCATTCGTTGAGAATTTGTTCCCCTTTCTTATTCGTATAATCCTCCCCCTTCTTCAGCCGGTCGTAAAAAGCTGCGGGAACACCGTAGGCCACGGCTTTATCCCGGTCTATCTTCCGTGGGTTCTTTCTTTCCCTGAATACAAATCCCCAGCATTCGATCCGGTGGAAAACACGGAAGCAGGATACGCTTAGTTTTTCTTCCAGTACAATCGTTCCTTCCTCGGAAAGGGGGTGGAAGATAAGTTCGTAAGGAAGAACCGTGTCCGCTACTTTCAGTTGTAGCTGGATAATATCGATCAATCCCGGCGGCGCATGGAGGTGCAATGGCTGTTCGCGGCTCAAAAGTCCCATGCTGGTGAGCAGGCCGATCAGGCCGAAATAATGATCTCCATGGAGGTGGGAGATAAATATTCTTGAAATGCGGCTGTGCCTGATTTTGTAACGCGCCATCTGCATCTGGGTTCCTTCCCCGCAATCAACCATAAACTGCTGATCGCCAAGGGTTACCACCTGGGCGGTAGGATGCCTGTCGAATGCGGGCAGTGCAGAATTATTTCCCAGGATGGTTACGCCGAACATGAAGTTGATTTAATTAGCTAGACAAATTTAAACGCCCGATGCTGCATTTTATTCTGGATCCTCCCGCATTAATTCCCGTTCTATTTCTTCCATCTGGACCATATCCCAGGCCTCGCTTTCGGTGGGAACAATGTTAAGGGCATCGTAAAGTTCAGCTTCCTCCAACGCTTTCTTTACTCCATCGGCCATTTCGCAAACCACAAAAGACGACTCATTGGCATAGAACGCGCTTTGTACACGGGCCAATATGTCGGCAACGCCCGGTTCCGATGTTGTAACATTTTTTAAAGACAGTACTACGTTCCTTACTTCATTTTCCAGCAACGCAACTATTTCAGGCTCTATCGCTTCTGTCAAAGAGGCAGATAAATCGGGGCCATCCGGTATAATCACATTGAATTTCTCTTTGGCTTCAAGTTTGAACAGCATATACAGCAATATTTTAGGTGCAAATGCCGCAGCAATGCAGCACAACAGAATCCAAAAATATTTGTTATTATTGTAACACACCGTAATTCAACGAAAATGGACAACAATTTTTCATCCCAGGTTAAGGAGATTATTTCGTTCAGCAGGGAAGAAGCGTTGCGTTTGGGGAATGATTTTATCGGTACGGAACATCTTTTATTAGGATTGATAAGAGAAGGTGAAAATACCGCCATCAAAATACTCAAGAACTTCAACGTGGACCTGTATGAACTCAGGAAGGAAGTGGAAATGGCCGTAAAAGATAAAACGGGTAAAAATATCGCCAACATCAACAGTCTGCCGCTCACCAAGCAGGCCGAGAAGGTGATCCGTGTTACGGTGCTTGAAGCCAAAGCGCTGAAGAGCGCTACTGTGGAAACGGAACACCTCATGCTTTCCATTCTTAAAAACAAAGAGAACATCGCCACACAAATCTTGAATCAGTTCGATGTGGACTACGATCTTTTCAGAAATGAACTCGGCGTAGTGCGCTCCAATGAGCCCCGCTCCGAATATGCCGACGAGAACGAAGATGATTTCGACGAAGAAAAAAAATATGCACAACAAAGAGCAAAACAATCCGGCAGCGCCAAAAGCAAAACCCCGGTTCTGGACAATTTTGGCCGCGATATTACCCGGATGGCCGAAATGGGGTCCCTCGATCCCATTGTTGGAAGGGAAGAAGAAATAGAAAGGGTTTCGCAGATTCTCTCCAGGAGAAAAAAGAACAACCCTATCCTGATCGGTGAACCCGGTGTGGGTAAAACCGCCATCGTAGAAGGCCTCGCGCTTCGTATCGTACAAAGAAAAGTATCCCGCGTACTCTTCGATAAAAGAGTGATATCCCTTGATCTTGCCGCGCTGGTGGCGGGAACCAAGTACCGCGGACAGTTCGAGGAACGCATGAAAGCGATCATGAACGAACTGGAAAAGAACCGCGACGTGATCCTGTTCATCGATGAAATACACACCATTGTTGGCGCAGGTGGCGCGAGTGGTTCACTTGATGCCTCCAACATCTTCAAGCCTGCACTGGCGAGGGGAGAACTGCAATGCATTGGCGCCTCCACGCTGGATGAATACCGCATGTATATTGAGAAGGATGGCGCACTCGACCGCCGGTTTCAGAAAGTAATGGTAGATCCGCCATCTATTGATGAAACCATTCAGATTCTCAACAACATCAAATCCAAATACGAAGACTACCACAACGTAAGTTATTCGGATGACGCGATTGATGCCTGCGTGAAACTGAGTGATCGTTACATGACCGACCGCCTCCTGCCTGATAAGGCCATCGATGTGATGGATGAAGTGGGCGCGCGCGTGCACCTGAAAAACATCAACGTTCCGCAAAATATCCTCGAACTGGAAAAACAGATCGAAGACATTAAGCAGGAAAAAAATAAAGTGGTGAAAAGCCAGCGTTTTGAAGAAGCCGCCGCCCTGCGCGATACGGAGAAGCGTCTGGGCGAAGAGCTGGAAAAAGCCAAGCACCAGTGGGAAGAAGAAAGCAAACACAAACGCTATCCCATTGATGAAGAAGCCATCGCCGAAGTGGTGAGCATGATGACCGGCATCCCCGTAAAACGCATGGTGGAAGCCGAGAGCGAGAAGCTCCGCAAGATGGGGCAGGACCTCAAAGGCATGGTGGTTGGCCAGGACGAAGCCATTTCAAAAGTGGTAAAAGCTATTCAAAGGAACAGGGTAGGCTTGAAAGATCCCAAGAAGCCCATCGGCACCTTTATATTTCTCGGCCCTACGGGTGTAGGTAAAACCGAGCTGGCCCGTGCCCTCGCACGCCACATGTTCGATTCCGAAGATTCACTCATCCGCATTGATATGAGTGAATACATGGAGAAGTTCACGGTAAGCCGATTGATTGGTGCGCCTCCGGGATATGTGGGATACGAAGAAGGTGGTCAGCTCACCGAAAAAGTGCGCCGCAAGCCATACTCCGTGATCCTGCTGGATGAAATTGAAAAAGCGCACCCGGACATTTATAATATCCTGCTCCAGGTACTGGACGATGGTCAGCTTACAGACGGCCTCGGAAGGAAAGTGGATTTCAAGAATACGCTCATCATCATGACCTCCAACATTGGTGTGCGCCAGTTGAAAGAGTTCGGAGATGGGGTAGGATTCGCCACCGCTTCCCGTGTACAGAACCAGGAAGAAAACAACAAGGCCGTTATCGAAAAAGCACTGAAGAGAACCTTTTCTCCCGAGTTCCTCAACAGGATCGACGACATCATGATCTTCAACCAGCTCAACAAAGAGCATATCTTTGAGATCATCGATATCCTGATGAAAGGCGTGTTGAAACGCCTGCAGAACCTGGGCTTCTCACTGGAAATTACACCAGAAGCGAAGGATTTCATCGCAGAGAAGGGCTACGATCAGCAATTTGGTGCGCGTCCGCTGCACAGGTCGCTGCAGAAGCACCTGGAAGATCCGCTCGCGGAGGAGATTCTGACCATGAAGATCAAGCAGGGAGATGTGTTGATCGCAGATTTGAATAAGGAAGAAGGCAAGATATTTTTTACACTGAAAGAGCAGTCTTCCAGTAAGAAGTCTGAACCTTCCGAAGCATAAATGTTTCTTTGTTAAGTGTAGACGGCCATGGCGGGAAATTTCCGGTCATGGCCGTCTTTTTATCCTCTTTTACCGAGTTCTATCACCTGGCAATCTTTCATTTCTTTCCCATCGATGGTTAACCGCACGATGGTGCGTACTTTTTGCCAGCCCTGCTTACCGGCAGCTCCCGGATTTACATGGAGGCATTGAAATTTCTGGTCGTACATGATCTTAAGGATATGGGAGTGTCCGCATATCATCAGTTGCGGGCGGTGCAATGCCAGCAGTTCTTTGATGCCCGGCGCATAACGTTGTGGGTGTCCTGCGATATGGGTCATCATTACTTTCACGCCTTCGCAGGTAAAAACATTTAACTCGGGGTAAACACTACGTATATCGTAACCGTCTATATTGCCGTAGACGCCGCGCAGCGGCGCCATCTTTTCCAGTTCTTTCGCCACTTCAATATTGCCGAAATCGCCTCCGTGCCATATTTCATCGCGGTCGCTGAAATATTTTCCGACCTGTTCATCCAGCCAGTGGTGTGTATCGGAAATGATGCCTATTTTTTTCAACTGTGAATTTTAGGGTTGCAATGTACATGATTTGAATGTTGGGAAAAACATGGGGTGCGTGCGTGATTTGCGAATGGAGATGGTGGGTGTTTGTACGGGGACGAAAATGGATGGAACAAAAGGTATTTTGGGTAAGAAAAGGCGGTTGGGAGGAAACCGGTGCCACCGACGTTGTTTTCCGCGCTGTCGCCAGGTGATTTTCTGCGGCGTTATCAGGTGATACAATACAGGCAGCATGAGTGATTTTCGGGAGAATTCTTTGAATGGATGTGTATACATTTTCGGTCCACGACATGCGAATACAGGAATGAGCCAATAAGAAGAGGTGTATTTTTAACGGAATACCCCCTCAGAAAAACACGGTACCCGGTGCCACCGCTATAGCGGTGGCACCGGGTACCGTGTTTTTCCCTATCTTCACACCAACGAAAAATGCCATGCCACTTCACCGCAATTTTACCTATTGGATCGATAAACGGGTCTGGAAGTACTACTTCCTGCTCGTGTCGCTGGAAGCTATCTCGCGGTAGTCATCTTCATGCTGCTTCTTTCATTATTTTCCTTACAGGTAAAACTTCTAATCATGCCGCATTATCATAAAATGGGAACCATCCCACATAAACGCCATACACAATTCCGTAAACCAAACGGACAATTATATTCAGAACAACTCTTCTCTACGGAGGGCTTCTCTAACGATTATTCTTTATTGTACCATTGCCATCCGCCCACGCAGATCGTGCGTACAGAACCGCAATACAGCGTGGCGCCTGAAATTGCAGAGGAGAAAATGCTGAGCCACCGTAGTTTTGAGGGATTTAAGGTGCCACCGGCCGATGATTTCCTGGAAAGCAGAATACCCGTGCTCGTCAACAATGATTGCCATATTGTACTGGCTGCACCCAGGAAAAGTATGGAGACCTATTTCTATAAGAATGCCGATGCGGATGAAGTGATTTTCGTGCACGAAGGCAAAGGCGTATTGAAAACCATGTACGGTGAAATCGACTTCGGTTATGGCGATTACCTGGTGATCCCGCGGGGCACCATTTATCAGTTGCACTTTGCCTCCGAAGAGAACCGTTTACTGATCGTGGAATCGTTCAGTCCGGTACGGTATCCTAAAAGGTATATGAGCAAGTTCGGGCAATTGCTGGAGCATTCACCTTTCTGCGAACGTGATATTCGTCCTCCGCATCGCCTGGCCACACACGATGAAGTTGGTGATTTCCTGGTGCGGGCAAAGAAAAAAGGAATGATGTACGGACTGCATTACGGCACGCATCCTTTTGATGTGGTGGGGTGGGATGGTTGTTGCTACCCATTTGCATTCTCCATCCACGATTTTGAACCCATCACCGGAAGGGTGCACCAGCCACCTCCCGTACATCAGACCTTTGAGGCGCACAACTTTGTGATCTGCTCTTTCGTTCCCCGGCTTTATGATTACCATCCGGATGCCATCCCGGCTCCTTATAACCATAGTAATATAGACAGCGACGAGGTGCTTTATTATGTAGATGGCGATTTTATGAGCAGGAAACATGTGACCAGGGGGATGATTACCCTGCATCCCGCCGGAATTCCGCACGGACCACACCCCGGAGCCGTGGAGAAAAGCATTGGAGCTAAAGAAACAAAGGAACTGGCCGTAATGATCGATACTTTTCACCCGCTTCAACTCACAAAAGCCGCATTGGATATTGAAAATCAAGGCTATGTAATGAGTTGGGCGGAATAGAAAAAAATGGTATATTCCATTAAAATTTGCCATATGATCAACGTTCACGACTTAAAAGCAGGAGATTATGTAATTGCCAGTTTTGAAGGAAGAGAATGGAGAGGAGAGGTAACCGGGGTACAGAAGGATGATAAACTGGTACAGGTAAAAACGGATGTGCAGGAATTCTGGTACCCTGCGGAAGATGTACATCCCATTCCGCTGAATCACGAACAACTGCTGACTCTGGGGTTTGAGGCTCAGTTTCAGACCGATGGTTCGGTGAAATACCTGAAAGGTCCGTTCCGCCTCTGGATACCGCAGGCAGGCAGTTTTATGGGAATGGACATCTGGTACCGGGAAGACAGGCGGCACATCAACCGCTCAATTTACGTGCATGAGCTCCAGAACTACTACCTGGCCATGACCAAAGTTGAGTTGCATCCCAATTGATTTTGATGTAGATTTGCGCCCTGAGCAGCGAAAAAGCAGGTGTTATCCACAGGCTCTGAAAAAAAATTATTATATTTTTTCAGATTCGGGGTAATAATGCTATCTTTGCGCTCCCAAAATCTGTATGGCGAAACAAGCACTTATAAAGCAAGACGGGATAATATTAGAAGCATTGTCGAACGCAATGTTCAAGGTGAAATTGGAAAATGGTCATGAGATACTGGCCACCATCTCCGGGAAAATGCGGATGCACTATATCAGAATTCTTCCGGGCGATAAGGTGGGTGTGGAGATGAGCCCTTATGATTTGAGCAGGGGAAGGATCATTTTCAGGTATAAGTAATTGGAACATAAATAATTATAAACATTCATCATGAAAGTCAGAGCTTCTATCAAGAAAAGAAGTACAGATTGCAAGATCGTGAAGAGAAAAGGTAGGCTGTACGTGATCAACAAAAAGAATCCCCGTTATAAGCAACGCCAGGGATAAGCGCAAGCGCAGTTAACATTTAAAAATCAAAATAGCAACATGGCTCGTATTTCAGGTATCGACTTACCGAAGAACAAAAGGGGCGAGATTGGGCTTACCTATATCTACGGAATAGGCCGTTCTACTGCTCAGTACATTCTCAACAAAGCTGGTATCAGCTTCGACAAGAAAGTAAATGAGTGGAACGATGAAGAACAGGCTGCCATCCGTAATATCATCAATGGTGAGTTCAAGGTGGAAGGCCAGCTTCGCAGTGAAGTGCAGATGAACATCAAGCGTTTGCTTGACATCGCATGCTACCGCGGTCTGCGCCACAGAAAAGGTCTCCCTGTTCGTGGTCAGCGTACCAAAACCAACAGCCGTACCCGCAAAGGTAAACGTAAAACCGTTGCAGGTAAGAAGAAGGCTCCTAAGAAGTAATCGCGCCGCGGCGTGATGCGCTGATTCCCGGATCCGTATTCTTCTGCGGGGAGGGATAAGCTGAACTTTATTGTTAAAGAATACCTCGTTTAAAACAACTATGGCAAAAGCACAAGGTGGCAAAGGCAACGCAGCCAAAGCCTCAACGAAGAAAAGAATTGTAAAGGTGGATGCTTACGGTGATGCACATATCTCCGCCAGCTTCAATAACATCATCATCAGCCTTACCAACAAAACAGGGCAGGTGATCTCCTGGTCAAGCGCCGGTAAAATGGGCTTCCGCGGA
Organism: Parasegetibacter sp. NRK P23; assembly: GCF_023721715.1. Taxonomy (NCBI): domain Bacteria; kingdom Pseudomonadati; phylum Bacteroidota; class Chitinophagia; order Chitinophagales; family Chitinophagaceae; genus Parasegetibacter; species Parasegetibacter sp. NRK P23. The sequence goes on along the minus strand of NZ_JAMDLG010000001.1, from coordinate 520,594 downwards.
TCCAAGAAAAATACACCTTACGCCGCTCAGATGGCTGCACAGGACGCCGCTAAAGTAGCACTGGAAGCAGGCATGAAAAGATGCGACGTGTACGTGAAAGGTCCCGGTTCAGGTCGTGAAGGCGCTATCCGCGCACTCGCCAACTCCGGTATTGAAGTAACTATGATCAAAGACGTAACCCCGCTGCCGCACAACGGCTGCCGTCCTCCCAAAAAGAGAAGGGTTTAACTATATTTTGAATTTTGGATTTTAAATTTTGGATGTTGAACCGTTGGACTACCCTTCATTCAGCATCCAAAATTCAGAATTCAAAATTTTCATTTTAGGCACGTGATTTATTTTTTACGATTTTTCACTGATCACGTACCTGATTCATAAAAAAATCGAAAGCATTAAACATTATGGCACGTTACACTGGTCCCAAGACCAAAATCTCCAGAATCTTTGGTGAGCCCATCCTGGGCAATGGCAAATGGCTGAACAAAAACAGCAACCCTCCCGGTCAGCACGGTGCTGCCCGTAAGAGAAAGAGCTTGGGTGAATACGCCCTTCAGCTCCGTGAAAAGCAAAAAGCCAAATACACTTACGGTGTACTGGAAAAACAATTCCGCAGAACTTTTGAAGAAGCTGCCCGTAGGAAAGGTGTTACAGGTGAAAACCTGATCAAACTGCTCGAAGCACGTCTCGACAATACCGTGTTCCGCCTCGGTATCGCTCCTTCCCGCCCCGCTGCCCGTCAGCTGGTGTCGCACAAACACATTACCGTAAACGGTGACGTGGTAAACGTTCCTTCTTATCAACTGAAGCCAGGTGATATCATCGGACTGAAAGAAAAATCTGCCGCCAATACCGCTGTAACCAGCGTGATCCGCGGTAAGAACCAGAAGTTCAGTTGGATCGACTGGAACGAGACTGAAATGCAGGGAACTTTCGTGGCATATCCCGAAAGAGAGAGCGTTCCTGAGAACATCAAGGAACAACTGATCGTAGAATTGTACTCTAAATAATCCATAACGGATCCCGGAATTCAGTTCCGGGATTTCCGTTTGTGTAAGAAAGTAAAACCGAAATTTTAAATATGGCCATTTTAAATTTCCAGAAACCCGACAAAATCGTTCTTCAAAAAGCAACTGATTTTGAAGCACAATTTGAATTCCGTCCGCTGGAACCCGGATATGGTGTTACCATCGGAAACGCCCTGCGCAGGGTATTGCTGAGTTCTTTGGAGGGTTATGCCATTGTAGGTATCAGGATTGAAGGGGCTGAACATGAGTTTGCCACGATCAAAGGCGTAACTGAAGATGTGACCGAGATCATCCTGAACCTGAAACAGGTTCGCTTCAAGAAAACCATCGACGGCGAAGTTGCTTCGGAAAAGATCATGCTCACCATCAAAGGAAAATCTGAATTCACCGCCGCCATGATTGGCGAAGGTACCCAGAGCTTTCAGGTGATGAACCCCGAGCTGCTGATATGCACTATGGATCCTTCAGCTAAAATCGATATCGAACTGACCATCGGTAAAGGCCGCGGTTATGTTCCCGCTGAAGACAATAAAGTGAAAGACGCTCCATTCGGATATGTTCCCATCGACTCTATCTTCACGCCCATCAAAAACGTGAAGTACGCGATCGAAAATACCCGGGTTGAACAACGCACCGACTTCGAAAAACTGGTGATGGACGTTACCACCGATGGTACCATCCACCCCGAAGAAGCCGTGAAACAAGCTTCCCGCATCCTCATCCAGCACCTGATGATCATCACCGATGAGAATATCACTTTCGACAACAAGGAAGAGAAGAAGGAAGACCTGGTTGATGAGCAAACGCTGCAACTGCGTAAAATCCTGAAAACGCCGCTGGAAGACCTCGACCTGAGCGTACGTGCCTTCAATTGCCTGAAAGCTGCGAAGATCAACTCCCTTAGCGAACTCGTACAGTACGAGCAGGAAGACCTGATGAAGTTCCGCAACTTCGGTCAAAAATCCCTCAGCGAAATCGAACAGGTACTTGGCGAACGTGGACTCCACTTCGGTATGGACCTCAGCAAGCTGAAACTGGACGACGAATAATTTCTTTTTATAATCAGTACGCTGCAACTCCTTGACACGGTGCGGCGGAATTAAACTCAAATGTCATGCGCCACGGCGATAAAATCAACAACCTGGGTCGTAAGAAAGCCCACCGCGAAGCGTTGCTCAGCAACCTTTCTATCGAACTGATCAACCACAAAAAGATCGTTACCACTTTGGCCAAAGCCAAGGCGCTGCGCACTTATGTGGAGCCCCTGATCACCAAGTCCACCAAGAACGCCAGCAAAGAGCAGATCATGCACCAGAGCCGCGTTGTTTTCAGCTACCTGCAAAACAAAGAGGCCGTGAAAGAACTGTTCACAGTGGTGGCGCCTAAAGTGGCTGCACGTCCCGGTGGTTACACCAGGATCCTGAAACTCGGTAAAAGGGTGGGTGACAATGCTGAACTGGCACTGATCGAACTGGTTGACTTCAACGAGGTTTACGGTAAAGCGACCGCTAAAGCCGATGAGCCCGCGAAGAAAACACGTCGTAGCAGAAGCGCTAAGAAAGCAGAAACCACTGCTCCTGCCGCTGAAGCTACACCGGCTGAAGAAACTGCCGCTCCTGCGGAAGATAAAGCAGCTGAATAAGAACGATGTTTTAATTTTCTTCATAGAGGCAAGACTTTTAAAGGTCTTGCCTTTTTTTCGGCCTTTATTTTTTACTTTTGCAAAATTTTTCTTTACAAATGGCGAATACCTCTTCTTCTCAGGCCATCCTTCTTCTGGAAGATGGCACCGTACACTACGGAAAAGCTTTTGGTAAGATCGGCACCACCGCTGGTGAAATATGCTTCAATACCGGCATGACCGGTTACCAGGAAGTGTTTACCGACCCTAGTTATTACGGGCAGATTCTTATCATGAACTCGGTGCATGTGGGCAACTACGGTGTGAAGGAAGAAGATGTCGAATCAGGCAACGTGAAAATCCGCGGACTGATCGGACGCAACCTCGAAGAACAGTATTCCCGCCTTCAGGCCAACGGTTCCCTCCAGGACTACCTGGTGGAGAACAACATCGTGGCCATCGAGGACGTGGATACCCGCTCGCTCGTGGCGCACGTACGCACCAAAGGGGCCATGAACTGCATCATCTCCTCGGAAATCCTCGACCTGGAGCAACTGAAGGCCGAACTGGCTAAAGTGCCCTCCATGGATGGGCTGGAACTGGCTTCACAGGTAAGTACCACCGAAGCGTATGAACTGGGTGATCCTAATGCTGAAATACGCATCGCCGTAATGGACTACGGGGTGAAAAGAAATATCCTCCGCTGCATGACCGATCGCGGCGCTTTCGTGAAAGTGTTCCCGGCGAAAACACCATTGGAAGAAGTAAATAACTTCAAACCGGATGGTTACTTTATCTCCAATGGTCCCGGTGATCCGGCACCGATGGATTACGCCATCACCGCGGTAAAAACATTGATGGAAGAAAACAAGCCCATGTTCGGTATCTGTCTTGGTCACCAGTTGCTGGCCCTGGCCAATGGTATCCCCACATTCAAAATGCACCACGGACACCGCGGTCTTAACCACCCGGTGAAAAACCTGGTTACCGGCCGGTGTGAGATCAGTACGCAGAACCACGGTTTCGGAGTTGACCCGGAAGCGGTGAAAAAAGCGGACCATATCGAGATCACACACCTCAACCTGAACGATCACTCCATTGAAGGGATCCGCGTGAAAGGAAAACCTGCCTTCTCGGTACAATACCACCCGGAAGCCACACCGGGCCCGCACGACAGCCGCTACCTTTTCGATGATTTTATTCAACTCATCAGGGATAGTAAAAAATAGTTCATCAGGAGTTCCGGGCATACCACCCGGAACTTTTATCTTACAGTAAACTCGTCGTATGCGCATCGCCATCATCAACGGTCCTAACCTGAACCTGCTTGGAAAACGTGAGCCCGATATCTACGGGGCGCAAACTTTTGAAGATTATTTCGCAACGCTGAAAGCAGTTTTTCCGGACATCACTTTCACTTATTTCCAGAGTAACGTGGAAGGAGAACTCATCAACGCTTTGCAGGAATTTGGTTTTGACTACGATGGCATCATCATGAATCCTGGCGGTTACACGCATACATCCGTGGCCATCGGGGATTGTATTGCCGGCATACGCACACCGGTAATTGAAGTGCATATCAGTAATGTTCATGCGCGGGAAGATTTCCGGAAGATTTCACACGTATCGGCGAAGGCGAAGGGAACGATCTGCGGGTTAGGGATGAAGGGGTATGCGTTGGCGGTACAGGCTTTCCTGTAGGGGTTCACGCAACTGCTTCGCAGTGCGCAATCTTGCAGACGTAAGGTGCCGTTGATTGGGGGGGAGGTTATGGTATCTTAATATATTTTTCTCGCAACGGCGCAACGACGCAAAGGCCTTGTTAGCTTGCAAACACGTTTTGGTAATATCTTCGATTGCCAGGCTTACTCCAGAAAAAGATGCATGAATATAAGTGGATGTCTCTTACAGAGCACCCCTTATATAGTTATAACAAGAATAGCGAATCGGGCTCTAACGTTGCGCCTTTGCGTCGTTGCGAGAAATAAAATACGCTCCTCCATAATAATCGTCCGAACGAAATCAGAGCCTTGCATCCCTTGTTCCTGCAAGGAACGAAACATTGCGCCATTGCGTGAAAAAAAATCACAACTTCTGCACCTCATCCAACTTCGCAACATATATACTTCTCCCATGCGTAGCCACTACAATTTCATTCTCTCTTTCCTGGATCGCAATATCATGAACAGGCACTTTAGGCAATGAGTTCCCGAAAGCCATATAGCTTTTCCCTTTATCCACAGAAACATACAGCCCACCATCGGTTCCAACATAAATGATATTGGCGTTTTTGGGATCTTCTTTCACCGTATTGATGGGTTCAGGGGGTAAGCCATTGGAGATAGAGCGGAAGGTTCCACCGTAATCGTCGCTAACATACAGCAACGGCGCGAAATGATCATTTCTGTACCCATTGAGGGAAACATAAACACGACCGGTATCATAGCGTGAAGGTGTTACACAACTTACCCAGAGGTCCTGCGGAAGTTTTTGCGCGATGCGCGTCCAGGAGTAACCGCCGTTGCGGGAGATGTGTATCAGGCCATCATCGCTGCCGGTATAGAGCAGGCCGAACTGGAGCGGAGATTCCGCGATCCAGGTGAGCGTGCCATAAGGAACATCGCCGGGTTTTCCGCCTTTGGTGAGATCGCCGGAAAGGTTGATCAGGGTGTCGGCCTGATTGAGAGAACGATGGAACCGGTTGGAGCCCATGTAAAATACATCGGGATGGTGAGCGGAGAGGAGGATAGGCGTTTCCCAGTTGAAGCGAAGGGGTGTTTCTCCCACAAAATGTCTGGGCCGGATCCTTCTGAAGTTTGATCTTTCTTTATTGGTACGCATGTACGAACCGAACTGAGAGCCGAAGTAGAAAGTACTGTTGTCACGGGGATCCACCTGTACCATCATGCCATCACCACCGCCAAGACGTTTCCAGGCGTAAACGCCGTCGTCGGTCCAGCCGTAACTTTCTTTGTGGGTGGAGGGACCGTACCATACCCCGTTGTCCTGAAGGCCACCGTAAATATTATAGGGTTTTGCGTTATCGGTGGTCACGGAGTAGAATTGTCCGAGCGGGATGCTGTTGGCTTTGAACCAGTTCTTTCCGTTGTCGTAGGTAATGTTGATGCCCCCGTCGTTCCCGTTGATCAGGTGGGAATCGCGGTTGGGGTTCACCCAAAGTGCGTGGTGGTCGGAATGTACATTGGGCCCATCGATTGATTTGAAAGTTTTTCCGCCGTCGGTACTCATCATCAGGGGAACACCGGTGATGAAAACTTTATCTGCGTTGGAGGGGGATACAAATATTTTACCGAAATAGTAGCCGTACGTGCTGTACATGTTGTCCAGTTTTGAGGTATCCACCCGTTTCCAGTTGAGGCCGGCATCATCACTCCTGTACACCTGGCAACCGTAGATGGCGGAGTTGTCCAGCAGGTCATCGTTGGGGCCTTTAAGGTAATCGTATACCACGGAAGGTTTAAAGGTGCCTGAAGCAACTTTTTCTTTCAGCGAAGCGGCGGTATATTCCGAAGGGAACCGGTTCTTCTTTAAAAAGCTATTCAGTTTTTCCGCGTCCAGTGCCGCGAATTGTTCCTTGCTGAGTCCTTTCAGGTCGCGGAGCGTGTATTCGTTGGTGGTAGATGCACTGCGTTCTTCCTTTTTAAACTGGTTATCTACCACCGCGTAAACAATGGATGGATTTTGCGGGTAAACGGCCAGCCCTATTCTTCCCACGCCATCTCCTGAAGGAAACCCGCTCTCTTTGGTGGAGATCAGCTTCCAGGAGTTGCCGCCATCGGTACTTTTATAGATGCCCGATGTTTTGCCGGATTCTTCAAAGTTCCAGGCGGTCCGTGTTTTATACCACATCGCGGCGTATAAAACATCCGGATTTTTAGGGTCAATTTCCATTTCAACGGCCCCGGTATTTTCGTCTATGGAAAGGGTGTTTTTCCATGTTTTTCCCCCGTCGGTTGTTTTAAAAACACCACGTTCTTTGTTGGGAGAATAGAGGTGTCCCAATGCCGCTACCCAGGCGATATCCGGGTTGGTGGGATGAAGCTGCACTTTCCCGATATGGTGCGATTCCGGCAGGCCGAGCCATTCCCAGGTTTGCCCGTTGTTTACGGTCTTGTACACGCCTGTACCGGCATAGGAAGAGCGGCTCGCATTCACCTCGCCGGTTCCCACCCATATCGCGCGGGTTTTCCAGTTCACGGCAATATCGCCCATGAACAGGTTATCCGCGTTATCGAAGATCGGTTCGAACGATTGCCCGTTGTTGGTGGTATGCCATAATCCACCGGTGGCGTACGCCACATAAAATTCTGTTGGATCGGCAGGGTTCACTTCAAGATCGCTCACACGACCGCTCATGATGGCAGGACCCACATTCCTGAAGATTAATTTTTGTAATTTTTCGTTGGTTTCCAGTTCTTTACGAAGTGAAATGCCCTTTATCCTTTCGTCTGCCTTTGTTGGCTTGATTTGTGCGGCGGATGGAAAGGTGGTGGAAAGGGAGGCGGTTAGCAGCAATGCGGCTAGTTTTCTCGTGTGTTGCATGGTGTTGGTTTAAGTAATCCATCATAAACACGGTGTTTTCACGTTTTATGATCATTCAAACTTACTGAAATGCGTTTTATTTTATTGATCCTGTTGTTCATTTCTTCTGATGTGATGGCGCAGTGCAAGGAGTTTATCATCGGAGTGAAGGGCGATACCCTGAATTGCAAAGATTTTAACGGCCTGAAACAAGGGCGCTGGGTAATCCGTTACGAGACTTTGCGCGGTGAACCTGGCTTTGAAGAAGAAGGTGTTTTTAAGGATGGCAAAAAAGAAGGTCCATGGCGCATCTATAGCCTGATGGGCGACCCTATTGGCATGGAACAATACAAGTGGGGGAATAAAGACAGTATTTGTCTCTATTACAACAACCAGGGCGAACTGATCCGGGAGGAAAGCTGGCTCTCTTTTAACCCGGCTAAAAAAATGGACACCGTGGTGGTGGAGAATGTAGAGAAACCCGGAACCTACGTTCAGAAGGTGATTAAACACGAAGGCGCTGCCGTAAAGCATGGCGAATGGCGTACTTATGAACCAGGAAGCGGGTTACTCGTAAAAAAAATGATATACAATCTGGGAGAGCTGGAAGAACAAACGAACAACGCCCTTTCAGGCAACGAGGAGAAAAAAGAAGTGGCCAAGCCGAAGGAGGTACTTGAATTTGAGAAAAAGAATGAGGGGAAGAAAAAGGTACTTACCCGTGATGGACGCACTGGAGGATAGGGTATTTAAAGTTTTTAAATGTTTTTCTGCTGAAAGCACCGGTTAAAAAGCCGGTGCTTTTCTCATTTTAAAGCTATTCACATCCAAATCGGATGGCTCCGCTGTCATTTTCTTCCCCGTTCCTCAGTGTTTTAGCCAATCCTGTTCCGTTAAAAACCTTGCGCTGCCGATAGGGGCGTGCTTTGGATAAAAAATATTTTCATGCTTATTCCACTGAAATTATTTTTTATCCTACATTTGATATCATTATGATATCAAATTAAAATTTATGGAAAAGCTCGTTAAACCCGTTTCCGGCTACCTGGCCTTGTTGCTTAGTCTGCTTGCGCTTGGCGCGGGCATCTACATGATGACGTTGTTTAGAAGTGGCGTCACATACGTTTGGCTGGGCGTATTTTTATTCATCCTGTTCGGTTTCCTCGCTAAAGGCATTATGGTGGTGAACCCTAACCATTCCCGCGTAATGGTGTTCTTCGGCAAGTATGTGGGTACGGTAAAGGAGAATGGACTGTTATGGGTGAACCCGCTTTTCAAAACCTTTAATATTTCGCTCCGGGCACAGAACCTGAACGGACAAAAACTGAAGGTAAACGACAAAATGGGTAACCCCATTGAGATCGCCGCTGTTTGTGTATGGCAGGTAAAAGATACCTACAAGGCCGCTTTTGATGTGGCCAACTACGATCAGTATGTGGAAATTCAAAGTGAGGCCGCCGTGCGTCACCTGGCGGTAAGTTACGCGTACGATAGCCTGGAAGAAGAAAATGCCTCGGGCATCACCCTGCGGGATGGCGGCGAGAAAGTGAATGAGATGCTGGAACGGGAACTGAATGAGCGCCTGGCACCTGCGGGCATCTCCGTGATTGAAGCGCGCATCAGTCACCTGGCCTATGCGCCTGAGATCGCCGGGGCTATGTTACAAAGGCAACAGGCCACCGCTATTGTGGCTGCAAGGGCCAAAATAGTGGAAGGCGCTGTGGGTATGGTGGAAATGGCTTTGGAGATGCTGAATAAAAAACAGATCGTAACATTGGATGAGGAAAAGAAAGCCGCTATGGTGAGCAACCTGATGGTGGTGTTGTGCGGCGAAAAAGCGGCTACGCCGGTATTGAATGCAGGAACGCTGCACAATTAAGTGTATCAACGAAAATGATGTGTTTTGAGTGCAAAAAAGAACTTTGTTTTACGACTGGATGCCGAGGTGTACAATGCACTGGAGAAATGGGCCGCCGATGAGTTCCGGAGTGTGAACGGACAACTGGAATGGCTGATACACCAGCAATTGAAGAAAGAAGGACGCATGCCCAAAAAGAAGGAAAGCGTTGATAAGAAAACTTCGGATCAATAAAAAAGGAGGCTGAAAAGCCTCCTTTTTTATTGATCCGCGTTAATTAGAATCCTTTCTTTTCTTTAGAACGTTGCATGGGATTCGGTCCGGTTGATTGGCCCCTTACCGCGCCCTGCTTCATTTTGAAGGTGGCGAACTTTGATGGCGCCGAAACTTTGGGCCATGTGTTGTTGCTCTCGTCAATATCGGCGGTTTCGCGCATGGGATCCAGTTTAATGGAAGCCACTTCTTTATCGGTTACAAAAACTTTGGTCACTTTGTTCTCGTTTTTGCGCCAGATCTGGGCGGGAATCCTGCTCACTTCTTTGGTGCCGTCGGTAAAGGTGAACTCAACGATCAGTGGCATTACCAGTCCGCCTTTGTTCACGAAGCTGATTTCATACAGGTGTTTGTTGGCCAGTTTGGCGCGGGTTTCCGCATCCACGGCTTCTACGTTGGAAGGCACTTCAAGCGTAACGGAACTGGTATCGATTTTCTCAAGACCGCGCGCGTATCTCCAGTAGAAATCGCGGAGAGAGGTGTCAACATCGGTTTCAAAAACGATGGATTTATCTTCTCTGTTCCTGATCTTGGAAATGTCTTCAAAATTCGATCCCATAGGTGGAGCGATCTTCTGAGTCACTTTTTGTGTGCCGCCACCGCCTGGAATTGCGGCATTGAAATCAGGACGCGCATATTTTACGGTATCGATAGCGATATCACAAGCTTCGATGCTATAAAACCAGCCTCTCCAGAACCAGTCGAGGTCTTCACCGCTGGCGTCTTCCATGGTACGGAACAGGTCGGCCGGTGTGGGATGCTTGAAGGCCCAGCGACGTGCATATTCCCGGAATGCGAAATCGAAAAGTTCGCGTCCCATGATGGTTTCACGGAGAATGTTCAGGCCTGTCGCGGGTTTGGAATAAGCATTCGGGCCGAACTGCGCTATATTCTCGGAATTGGTCATAATGGGCTCCAGTGTTTCTTTGGGCATCTTCATATAATCGGTGATCATGAAGGCGGGGCCACGGCGGGAAGGGAATTTATTGTCCCAGAGTTCTTCCGTCAGGTATTCCACAAACGTGTTCAGCCCTTCGTCCATCCAGGTCCATTGGCGTTCATCGCTGTTTACGATCATGGGGAAGAAGTTGTGGCCTACTTCGTGGATGATTACCCCGAGCATACCGTATTTGGTGGCTTCGCTGTAAGTGCCGTCTTTCTCCGTTCTGCCGTAGTTAAAGCAGATCATCGGGTATTCCATTCCGTTAGCGGCTTCCACGCTTTGTGCAACCGGGTAGGGGTAAGGAATAGAGAACTTGGAATATGTTTTAATGGTGTGCGCCACGGCTTTGGTGGAGTAGGGGCGGTACAGACCATAGGCTTCTTTTCCGTAGAAGCTCATGCACATGGTTTTTTTACCTTCCACGTAAGCGGGCATGGCGTCCCAGATGAATTTGCGGGAAGAGGTCCAGGCGAAGTCACGAACGTTATCGGCTTTGAATATCCATGTTTTTTTACCGGCGGCTTTTTTCCCTTCCGCGATTTTAGCGTCGCTGAGGGTAACGATCTCTACCGGTTCTTTGGAGGTCTGCGCTTTCTGCCAGCGTGCCAGTTGGGTAGGGGAAAGCACCTGCGGGTAATTGAGGCACTCGCCGGTTGACCCAACGATATGATCGGCAGGAACGGTCATTTGTACTTTATAGTTCCCGAAGGTGAGGGCAAATTCTCCCCGGCCGGTGAACTGGTGGTTCTGCCAGCCTTGAAAGTCACTGTACACACACATACGGGGGAACCACTGGGTGATGGTGAACAGGTAGTTGCCGTCTTCTTTAAAGAATTCATAACCGCCGCGACCACCTTCTGCCATGCGGTCGGATATCTTATAGTTCCAGTCGATCTTCAGCACGTATTTCTCTCCGGGCTTCAGTGCTACTGGAAGGTCCACCCGCATCATCGTTTTGTTTACGGTGTAGGGGATTGCCTTACCTGTTGCGTCCGTCAGTTTTTCGATGTTTACCCCGAAGTCATTCGGCTTGGGCTGCATGTTTTCCAGTTGCCTGTCGGTGGTGGCTCTTCCGAGGCTGGAACCATCCTGGTAATTGGCGTTCTTGCTGCTGCTGTGTTCGTTCTCATCGAGTTGCAGCCAGAGGTAGCGCAATTCATCGGGAGAATTGTTGAAATAAGTGATGGTCTCGCTTCCTTTGAGTTTCAGGTTCACTTCATCGAGTTCGCACTTGATGTCGTAGTCCGCGCGTTGCTGCCAGTATTTGGGGCCGGGGGCTCCGCTTGCGGTGCGGTACTCGTTGGGAGTAGGAAGGATGGTGCCCAGTTGCTCGAACTTGTTGCCGTGGTTGGAGCCGGGGTTGTTCTGGATGTTTTGCGCCAATACCGGCGTTACACCCACTGCCAATGCTGCGAAAAGAAGTTTTTTCATTGGAGTTTCACGTGTGTTTGGTTGAATTTATATCGGAAATCGTTCTATTGCCATGAGTAAAGATAGGCAGAAAATACCACCGGAAGCGAAGAGCAGCCATTCCCGCCGTTGCATCCGCATGGCCTGCACCACGATCCAGGAAATCAGCATGATCGCTGCCACGATCAGCAACTGGCCCGCTTCCAATCCCAGGTTGAAAGCCAATAGCTCACCTGCTATGCTGGAACTCTTGCCCAGCAGGCTCTTCAGGTAATTCGAAAAGCCCAGTCCGTGGATCAGTCCGAAGAACAGGGCAAGAAAATAGATGAGCGGAAACTTTGTTTTGAATTCGAATTTCTTCTCCCATACATTGCTCAATGCCGTAAATACAATGGTCACCGGTATGAGGAACTCGATCCAGGCCGTAGAAATGTTCACCACATTTAATACACTCAGTGCCAGCGTAATGGAATGTCCTATGGTGAATGCGGTGATCAGGATCAGCACTTTTTTCCAGTCACGGAAGAGGTAACGTAAGCAAAGGGCGGCCACGAACAGGATATGATCGTAACCCTGAAGGTCGGCGATATGGTCCTTACCCAGACCGAAATAGAGCCAGAAGTCCTGCATGGGGGTGTTTTTAACAGATCAGTTGAAACTGGTTACAAAATAAATCAGAAGTTTGTACCAGAAAAATTCAAGGCAACAAATGGTACTATTATTATGTAAATGGTGGCTTTTTTTTCAGTTAACGACCAGTTCCGCCCATCCATTCTATGTGAGTGTGACCGAAATCAACCACAATGCTTCGGAAAAAAGCCTGGAAGTTGCCGTGAAAATTTTTACGGACGACTTTGAAAACGCCCTGAAGAAAGTCTACAACCGCCCAGCCGACCTGGTGAACGCCGCCAACCACGAAGCGATGGATTCGCTGGTAAGCGATTATATCCGGAAACACCTGCTGGTGAAAGCCGATGGCAAAACCGTTTCCATGAAATACCTGGGCTTTGAAAGAGAATCCGAAGCGGTATGGAGTTACCTTGAAGTGACCGGTATTCCCACGCCACCCAAAAGAATCGATATCTCCAATAAACTGCTCTACGATTATATCGATAAGCAAATCAACATGATGCACATAACGGTGAACGGCAAACGTAAAAGTGGCAAACTGGGTTTCCCCGACGCCGTATGGAGCGCCGTTTTCTAAATCCCGTTGCGTCGTTGCGCCGTTGCGTGCGAAAAAAAACACGCAAGAAAACCTACCCAAAACCAACTAACGCCTTGCGTCCTTGCTCCCTCGCGTCTTTGCGTGGAATTGAAACTTCCTATTCCATCTCACTCCGCAATTCCTCCGAAATACTCACCAGTATCTTATCAATTCTATGCCCGTCCATATCAATTACCTCAAAGCGAAACCCTTTCCACTCCATGGTTTCACCGGTAACGGGAATATGTTCCAGTTCGTGGAGCAGGAACCCGGCGAGTGTATCGAATTCGTGTTCTCCTTCGTTCATCCATTCCGTTTTTTCGAAACGCCTTAAAAAGTCGTAAAACGGAAGTTGGGCATCAACGAGGAAGGTGCCGTCTTCTCTTTCCACGATTTCATAATCTTCATAATCGGGTTCATTGATATCGCCCACAATGGCTTCGAGAATATCGTTCAGCGTGATCATGCCGAGTAAGGTGCCGTATTCATCCACCACGAAGCAGGAATGCGCTTTGGCCTGTTTGAATTTTTCGAGTACCTGATAGGCCGTATTGTTTTCGGGTACAAAAAGTGCGGGGCGCATCAGGTGTTTGAACTGGGTAAGGTCGTTGGAAACATACATGTCTTTCAAGGATACGAAACCTTTGATTTCATCAATCTGCCCTTCGCATACAGGGTAAATGGAGTGCGGGTCTTCCATGATTTTTTCGCGGATGGAGGCCTCGGTATCGCTGATGTCGAACCATACGATATCACTGCGGTGCGTCATCAGTGACGTGATGTTCCTGTCGCCCAGGTGGAACACTCTTTCAATGATTTCCTGCTCGGCTTCTTCAATGGCGCCGTGTTCAGTTCCCTCATTGATCATAGCTTTGATCTCTTCTTCCGTCACCTGACTCTCGTTGGTTTTGATGCGCAGCAGGGAGGTAATGAGACCGGTTGATTTGGTGAGCAATACAATGAAGGGGTGTGTGATGATGCTGATTACTTTCATGGGACCGGCCACGCTTTTGGCGATGCGTTCCGGGTTGGAAAGGCCGATTCTTTTTGGTACCAGTTCTCCCAGCACGAGGGAGAGATAGGTAACAAAAATTACGATGATCGTGGTTGCGATTGCATTGGCGTAAGGCGCCAGCGCGGGGAACCTGCCCAGGAACGACAGTACATCGTCTTTGATGTTTTCGCCCGAGAAGATACCTGTTAAAATACCGATCAGGGTGATCCCGATCTGCACGGTAGACAGGAACGTATCGGGATGGTTGGCCAGGTTCAGGGCCTCACGGGCCTGCTTATCGCCTTTATTGGCCTGGGCTTCAAGGCGGGCTTTTCGTGCGGAAACAAGGGCTATCTCGGCCATCGAGAACAAACCGTTCACAATTACGAGGCCGATCAGTATAAATATTTCGATCATGATTGGGTTGAAAGTTTGTCGAAGGTACGCAATCCTATCTGTCTGTTAAAAATCAACGAGGTGCCCCATCCGATCCCGCAACCAACAAGTGCGCCGCAAAGGATGTCGAGCGGGAAATGCACGCCCACATAAACCTGCGCGTAAGCGATCATACCGGCCCACAGGAATGCGATCCAGGCTTTGTTCCAGATGTACCGGTAAGTCTGGAAAATGAACATGGCCGCACCGAAATGGCTGGCGGCGTGGGAGGATGTGAAACTGGAATTTTTTGGACAGTTCAGTACCAGGAAACGTACGCTGTGCGCCAGTTGCGGGTCGTTACATGGTCGGAAGCGGGGGATAAGTTCCTTGATGATGCCGCTGGATACAATATCCGTGAGTGCCGCGGTGAGAATGGCGAATACGATCCAGCCCAGTCCTTTTTTCCCGAAATTGCTCCAGGCCAGCACGAACAGGAAAAGGTAAAGCGGGATCCAGATAATGGATTCCCTCATATACGGGAGAAACGAATCGAGGAAACTATTGTGCCATTTCCCGTTCAGCAGATGAAATAATTCCTGGTCGAGCCGGGCCAGCGGGCCGTTCCAAAAGGCTCCTGGTGCGGATGCATCCATAAGTGTCATAACTGTAAAAATACGGAGTTGCCGCTAACCTGAGGGAGGAATTTTGTGGAAAACTCCTTGGTTATCTTTTTATTATCAATGTGTTCCGTTCGAACCTGTATACGGTTGGAACCACGAAATTAATCACCAAACTATCCTGTTTACAGCGCGTCAATGGTCTTTCACACAACGGAATCCCACATGGTTGGTGGGGGAGCGGTATTCTCCTTTTCCCCGTGTGCCCACCATATAACGGGTACAGTATTCATCGGTACAAAGAAAGGAGCCGCCGCGTTGAACTTTCTTTTTCATCCCGGGTTCAGCCGGATCGAAGGCTTCTTCCGGTCCCAACGGATTTAGGTTAACAGCTTCCGTTAGCGAGCCATAGTAATCGTTCCGGTACCAGTCTGCGCACCATTCCCATACATTTCCGGCCATATCGTAAAGCCCGTAAGGGTTTGGCGGATATTGTCCCACAGGAGCGATACCTGTAAAACCGTCTTTCCCTTCATCCCGGTTGGGGAAAGAACCCTGGAAAGTATTGGCCATGTGTTTCCCGTTCAACGTAAAATTATTGCCCCAGGCGTAGAGGTTGCCGGTTTTACCGCCGCGCGCCGCGAATTCCCACTCCGCTTCGGTTGGCAATCTTTTACCGGCCCACTTCGCGTAAGCGGCGGCATCTTCCCAGGCGATATGCACCACGGGCAGGTTGTCCTTCCCTTTGATGGAAGAACCTGATCCGGAAGGATGTTGCCAGTTTGCTCCGGGAACATACTGCCACCATTGCAGATGGTCCTGTAACGAAACTTTCTGTGTTGTGGGCCTGAATACCACGGAGCCCGCGACCAGTTTATCGGCCGAAACACCTGGGAATTCAGCAGGATCGGGCTTTTGTTCCGCCACGGTAACATAGCCTGTCGCTTTTACGAAGGCCGCGAATTGTGCGTTGGTTACTTCGTTGGCATCCATCCAGAAGCCATGAAGTTGCACGCGGTGCACCGGTCGCGCGTCGTGCATGGGTTCGCCGCCGCCTTGCTGCATGCCGGATGGGTTAACAGAACCCATACTGAATATACCGCCCGGTATCCATACCATACCTTTTTCTTTTGCTGAAGGACGCAAACTGTCTTCCTCGGTTTCTTCGAATGCAGCACCGCCGCCATTCATGAAAATAGCGCTGTCGCTACTATTCATTCCAACCGTACAGGAAACGGCACCGCTTATGCGCAGATGTATGGGGGAGGAGTCTTGTGCTGTAATCACAACGGGCTTTGTGGCTTCTTCCCCACAGGATATCAGGAAGAAAATAAGGGAGGCGAGCGCGTACTTCATGGAGGCAGTTTATTGTTTTTCGGCGATCAAGATGAGCCTGGGGGAATGTGGCTCGTTCCAGTCGTTAAACAGGTAATCGCCGAAAACATCGGTTACCACAAGTCCGTGTTTGTTCAACATGCCGGTGAGGTCCTCTTTCGAGAAAGCGGCCACTCTTTCCGTGAAGGTCATGGGGGTGGGAAGCGCCGGGTCGGTTACCGTGATTTCTTTATAAAAATGGGCATCCGCCAGCCATCTTTTGATGCCGTAAACCGTGGTGCCGATGGTTTTGGTTTCAGCGGGAACCAGTCTTTCAGCCACATAAGGTGTATTCAGGTAATCGATCAGGAATTTCCCTCCCGGCTGCAAGGACTGCGCAATAGTCCGGATCGCGTTAGAATGTTCCCTGCGGGTCCGGAAATAGCCGAAACTGGTGAAGAAGTTGAAGGCGAACTGAAAGTAGTTGATGAGAAAGGGCAGGCGCATATCATGTACATAAAACCGCAACTGGTCGTGTTCGAGGAGTTGCGCCTCCGTAATGCTGTCAGGTGAAATATCGATGCCTGTTACGTCGTAGCCCGCATCCGCGAGTTGTTTGGCGTGACGCCCCTTTCCACAGGCAATGTCCAGCATCCTGGCACCCGGTTCAGGCTTCAGGTAATCGATGAGCTTGGTGATAAAAGCGGCAGCTTCCTGCTCATCTCTTTCCACATACAATTTATGATAGTAGGGGGTATTGAACCACGCTTCAAACCATTCAGCCATTTGAAATTTTGAATTTTGAATTTTGAATGCTGAATGACTTGCTTATTTATCAGCTTGCGTATTGCTTGCCTTTTCCCGCCATCCATTCCGTCAAAATTGACCCCGTTAATCCAAAATCCAAAATCTAAAATTCAACATTCGTCAAAATCTTCGGCAATCGGTTGTGTGCTTCGGGGCTGTTCTTCCTACTTCCCTTTCCCTTATTTTTGTTGCACAAAACCGGATACAACGTGGCACTAATCAAAAGTATTTCAGGGATCAGGGGAACGATCGGCGGAAGACCCGGCGATACCCTTTCTCCCATCGATGTAGTTAAATTTACAGCGGCTTACGGCACTATGCTGGCAGCAAAAGGCGGATCACGTAAAGTCGTGATCGGCCGCGACGGACGCATCAGCGGCGAACTCGTACGCAACCTGGTGGTGAGTACATTAAATGCGCTGGGACTGGATGTGGTTGACCTCGGACTTTCCACCACGCCAACAGTAGAAATGGCCGTTCCTGCTGAAAAAGCCGCGGGAGGTATTATTCTTACCGCCAGCCATAATCCCAAAGAATGGAACGCGCTGAAATTGCTGAATGAAGTGGGCGAATTCATCAGTGCGGAAGAAGGGGCGATGGTATTGGAAAAAGCCGCGAATGATGATTATGTTTTTGCACAGGTAGACAAACTCGGCCGGTTGGAAACCACCGATAAATACATGCAGTTCCATATTGATGCCATCCTGAATTACCCGCTGGTGAACGCGGAAGCCATAGGCAAACGTAAGTTCCGTGTGGTGGTGGACGCGATCAATTCCACCGGAGCGCTTTTTGTGCCGCCGCTGCTGAAAGCACTGGGCGTTACGGATGTAAAAGTATTGCACGAAGAAGTGAATGGGAAATTCGCCCACAATCCAGAACCTTTACCGGAGAACCTGGTGGCGCTGAGCAATGAAGTGAAAAAAGGAGGATACGACCTGGGTATTGCCGTGGACCCCGATGTAGACCGCCTTTGCTTTGTTTGTGAAGACGGCACCATGTTCGGAGAAGAATACACACTGGTGGCCGTGGCCGATTATATATTGAAACACAGGAAAGGAAATACGGTCTCCAATATGTCGTCTACAAAGGCACTCAAGGAAGTAACCCTGTCGCACGGTGGTAAATACTATCCTTCTGCGGTGGGAGAAGTGAATGTGGTGAAGAAAATGAAAGAAGTGAATGCCGTAATAGGCGGGGAAGGGAACGGCGGTATTATTGTGCCCGATTTCCATTACGGCAGGGATGCCCTGATCGGGATTGGGCTCTTCCTCAGCGCATTGGCTGAACATCCCAACGGCACAAAATCTTTCCGTGGGAAATACCCCGATTACTTTATTTCCAAGAACAAGATCGAACTGGAACAAGGCTTTAACGTGGCTTCCATTTTCGGAAAGATCAGTGCTAAATACAAGAACCAGCCCATCAACCAGGAGGATGGGCTGAAGATTGAATTCGACAACGATTGGGTGCACCTCCGCACTTCCAATACGGAGCCCATCATCCGTATTTACGCGGAAAGTAATTTTGAAACAACGGCCAATAATATTGCCCTCCGGTTAATGCAGGATATCAAGGAGTTTATGTAAAAAATACACAGGTTTGTCGATTGAAACAGTCGGCAAACCTGTTATTCCACATATTTTCCGCAATTTTACAGATACGCAAGTGCATTAAAATCAAACAACAGTGCAAAGGATTTACTTAGACAACGCCGCCACCACTTCATTGGACCCGAACGTACTGGACGCCATGATGCCGTATCTCACAGAGAAATTCGGTAATCCTTCTTCTATTTATTCTTATGGAAGGGAAAGCCGTCTGGCCGTGGAAAACGCCCGTAAATCCGTAGCAAAACTGTTGCATGCTCACCCGGCGGAAATTTTCTTTACCAGCGGTGGCACCGAGAGTTCCAATACCGCGATAGGTTCCGCCGTTCGTGACCTGAATTGCAGGCATATCATTACTTCTCCCATTGAACACCATGCCACTCTGCATACCGTTGAACACCTCTACCATGCAGGTGAGGCGGCACTTTCTTATGTAAAGTTGCTTCCTAATGGTCATGTGGACCTGGAGGACCTCGAAAGGATACTCGCTTCCAGCGAAGAAAAATGCCTGGTTACGCTGATGCACGCCAACAACGAGATTGGTAATATACTTGACCTTCATGCGGTGGGTAATCTCTGTAAAATGTACAGCGCCATATTCCACAGCGATACCGTTCAAACGGTAGGGCACTATCCCTTCGATCTCAGGAATACACCCGTGCATTTCATCACCGGCGCCGGACATAAGTTCCATGGTCCCAAAGGTGTGGGACTGCTTTATGTGAACGAGAATGTGAAAATCAAGCCGTTCATCCACGGCGGTTCCCAGGAAAGAAATATGCGCGCGGGTACCGAAAACCTTTACGGTATCGTGGGGTTCGCACGTGCGCTGGAAATGGCGATGGATAATTTTGAACAGGAAAGCGCCTACATTCAGGAACTGAAGTTCTACATGATGGAGCAATTGAAGAAACACGTGAAAGGCGTGGGCTTTAACGGCGATCCGGTGGGTAGAAGTCTGTACACCGTGCTGAGCGTGAGCTTTCCTAAAACAGAGAAGTCAGAATTACTGCTTTTCAACCTTGATATCAACAACATCTGCGCTTCCGGCGGCAGTGCCTGTACTTCCGGCGCGGAGCAGGGATCTCACGTTATCAGGGCCATCAACAACAACCCCAACCAGGTTACCGTGCGCTTCTCTTTCAGTAAAAATAACACGAAGGAAGAGATCGACCAGGTTGTTGACCGTCTGAAAGACCTTATTTAACTGTAGTTCCGCAAATTTGGCAGTTTCGCCCCTGCTGGCACTTTCTTTGAACCCCGAAGGGTCAAAAAAATATCGTTGCTATGCAAAAAGGTGCGATCCGGGTTCAAACCGAGAACATTTTT
This sequence comes from Parasegetibacter sp. NRK P23, assembly GCF_023721715.1. Lineage (NCBI taxonomy): Bacteria > Pseudomonadati > Bacteroidota > Chitinophagia > Chitinophagales > Chitinophagaceae > Parasegetibacter > Parasegetibacter sp. NRK P23. The sequence goes on along the minus strand of NZ_JAMDLG010000001.1, from coordinate 500,666 downwards.
CCTATCATTAAAAAGTTCCTGTACAGCGACCACGAAATTTTCGTGCGGGAACTCGTTAGTAACGCGGTAGACGCTACCCAGAAACTCAAAACCCTTTCCTCCATTGGCGAGGCGAAAGGTGAACTGGGTGAATTGCGCATCGACGTTAAAATTGATACCGAAGCCAAAACACTCACGATCTCCGACCGGGGTGTGGGCATGACCGCCGAAGAGGTGGACAGGTACATTAACCAGGTGGCTTTCAGCGGCGCTGAAGAATTCCTCAACAAATACAAAGGGCAGAACGAAGCCAATATCATCGGCCATTTCGGACTTGGTTTCTACTCCTCCTTCATGGTGAGTAAGCACGTGGATGTGATTACCCAGAGTTTCAGGGAAGGAGCGGAAGCGGTGAAATGGAGTTGTGACGGAAGCCCCGAATATACATTGGAGCCTACACAAAGAGAATTCCGCGGAACCGACATCGTGATGCACATCAACGAAGAAAGCGAAGAGTTCCTGGAAGCAGGGCGCATCCGCAGCATCCTCGAAAAGTTCTGTAAGTTCCTGCCGGTGCCGATCTTCTTTGAAGAAAAGCAAATCAACAATATTCAACCGGCTTGGACACGCAAACCTTCAGACCTTACCACAGAAGATTACCAGAATTTTTACAGGGAACTTTATCCCTTCGGAGAACCGCCGTTGTTCTGGATCCACCTCAATGTGGATTATCCGTTTAACTTAACTGGTATTCTTTATTTCCCCAAAATCAAGCAGAGCTACGAAATTCAGAAAGATAAGATCCAACTTTATTCCAACCAGGTTTTCGTGACCGATGAGGTGAAGGACATCGTACCGGAATTCCTGATGCTGCTGCATGGGGTGATCGACTCCCCGGACATCCCATTGAACGTGAGCCGCAGTTACCTCCAGGGCGATCCCAATGTACGGAAGATCAACAACCACATCACGAAGAAAGTGGCCGATAAGCTAGAGGAAATGTTCAACAAAGACCGTAAGGAATTTGAAGAGAAATGGGGACACATCGGACTATTCGTGAAGTACGGCATGATGACCGACGATAAGTTCCTCGACAAAGCCGCGAAGTTCCATGTGTTACAGGATGTGGACAACGAGAAATTTTACACGCTGGAAGAATATAAAATGGCTGCGGAAACCCTTCAGAAAAACAAAGAAGGTAAAACCGTGATCCTTTATACCACCAGCCCGGTTCAGCAAGACAGTTATATCCAGGCCGCCAAAGCCAAAGGCTATATCGTGGTGAAAATGGAGACCATTGTGGATGCCGCTTTCATCAACAATATGGAGATGAAATGGAACGATGTCACGTTCACCCGGGTGGATTCGGATATCGCCGATAACCTGGTTGACAAGTCTGAAGGGAATGCTTCAGTTTTGACCGAAGAGCAATCTGCCCAACTGAAATCCCTTTTCGACCTGAAACTGGACCAGCTCCATGTTTCCGTTGAAGTAAAAGGACTTTCTCCAGAATCAGCGCCCGTTGTTGCCACCCGTCCCGAGTTTATGCGTCGTATGAAAGATATGGCCGCCATTAACGGACAAATGGGTGGATTCTACGCTGCCATGCCAGATGAAGTAACCCTCACGGTGAACGGGAACCACCCGATTTACCAGCAGATACTTGCCGAGGAGCAGGTTCCGGTAAAAGAAAAGCAAGTGCGTAACCTGGCTGATCTGGCCCTGCTGTCGCAGGGATTGCTGAAAGGCAACGACCTGACCGCATTCATCAACAGGAGTGTGGAGTTAATGGGGAAACAATAAATAAATTGGTATAACTAATAGCGCAGCGGCCATTTTTAATGGTCGCTGTTATTATTTACAGCTACCGGAAGGATAAAAATTTAATCAATAGGAACGATCAGTTGTATACCTGACCAATTCTTCCAGTGCATCCCGTACATCCGATTTGGGGAATAAATGCAACAATGCGAGTGCCTCGTCCCGGTATTGTTGCATTTTTTTTGCGGCGTACGCTATTCCTCCTGATTCCTGCACCACTTTCATGATATAATCCACTTTTTCCCGGTCGGTATTATGGTTCTTGATCAGGTAAATCAGTTCTTTCCGAAGGGCAGGCGCAACGGTATTTAGCGTATAAATAAGGGGTAAAGTGAGTTTTTTTTCCTTGATGTCGTTCCCGGTAGGTTTGCCCACATCTTCTTTTCCGTAATCGAAAAGGTCGTCTTTGATCTGGAAGGCGATGCCAACTTTTTCCCCGAAGGCCCGCATCCTATCGGTAAGGGCTTCGTCTCCACCAGAAGAAGAGTAGGCGCCTGCGGCGCAGGAGGAGGCAAGGAGGGAAGCGGTTTTATTGGTGATAATTTCGAAATAAATGTCTTCCCGGAGGTTGAGGTTCCTGGCTTTTTCCATTTGAAGAAGTTCTCCCTCACTCATTTTCCGGACGGCTTCGGAGAGGATTTGCAGCACCCGGAAATCGTGGTTATCCAGGGAAAGCAGTAACCCTTTCGATAACAAATAATCTCCTACCAGCACAGCTATCTTGTTCTTCCACAATGCGTTAATAGAGAAAAAGCCCCTTCTTTCCATGGAATCGTCTACCACATCATCGTGTACCAGGGTTGCGGTATGGAGGAGTTCCACCAGGGAAGCGGCGCGGTAACCGGCTGGGGTAACTTCTCCACAGAGTTTGGCAGATAATAGTACAAACATTGGCCGGAGTTGCTTACCTTTCCGTTTTACGATATACTGCATGATCCTGTCTAACAGCGCGATCCTGCTTTTAACCGCGAGCTCAAACTCCTTTTCGAACACTTTCAGTTCTTCCTGTATGACCGATTTTGCCAGTTTCATGTATTTGTGCCTGTTAGGGATGACCGTGCTGCAAGTTAGTGGTAAAGTTGCTGAAAGCGGGTATAAAAATTGCGTAGAGCCTTGTTAGTCAACAAAAAATTTGGTAATTAAGGTACTATATATATTTTTGCCGAACTAAATGGCCCATTTTTAAACACTTAACAATAATAAGTTATGGTAAGCAAAAAGTACAAATTTTTATTCGGGCTTTTGTGCCTCGTTACATCTGGCTCCTTTGCCCAGGAGAAATCCGGCACTGGATACGATGTAATGGACTCCTCTGTTATTCCTGCGAAAAGACTTCCACAGCACAACGAATTCATGAACAATTCTTACAGCTTCCCCGCCAAGCCGAGGAGCCAGTGGGAATTTGGTGTAAAAGGTGGTTTGTTCAACATCATTGGTGATGTTCCTTCCGTAATGCCAACTCCAGGCTTCGGTGTTCACGTTAAAAAAGACCTCGGTTATGTATTCGCCCTCCGTATGGAATACATGTGGGGTATGGGTAAAGGATTGAATTGGAAAGAAAGAACCGCTGGTTTCTCCACTGCGCAACGTACAGCAGGATATGGTCAGCCAGCCAATGCTACCGCATTCGACAACTACAGAACCCGCGTTCAGGATCTTGGTATCCAGGGTGTTGTGACTTTCAATAATATCCGTTTCCACAAGAAGCAATCTAATTTTATTGGTTACATATTCGGTGGTATCGGTGGAACTATTTCCAAGACTTACCACGATCTCTACAATGGAACTACACTGTATAACTATGCCGGGATCAACGGGAACGATTTTGACAATAGAAAAGATACAAAAGATGCCCTGAAAGATCTTCTCGATGGAGACTACGATACCAAAGGAGAAGATGACGGTCAGGGTGAACTCTTCAAAGAAAGATTCAACCCTTCCGCTACAGTTGGTCTGGGTATGGCTTTCCGTCTCGGTAAGCGCGTAAGCCTGGCATTTGAAGATCGCCTCACTTTCACTGGTGATGACCTGTTGGATGGTCAGCGCTACCAGAACGTAGGTGTTGCCAACAACATCCTTACTCCTGACAAGGACTTCATGAACTTCTTCAGCGTAGGTCTGAACTTCAACATTGGAAGCGCCACTAAACGTGTAGCTCCTTTGTGGTGGCTGAACCCGCTGGATTACGCTTACAACGAAATCAACGCTCCCCGCCACATGAAGCTGCCCAAGCCAGTATTGGACGATGCTGACGGCGACGGTGTTACCGACCAATTCGACCAGGAGCCTAACACTCCTGCCGGTGCTCCCGTTGATTCTCACGGTGTTAGCCGCGATACTGATGGTGACGGTGTACCTGACTACAAAGACAAGGAACTGGTTACTCCAACACAATGCCAGCCTGTTGACGCTGACGGTGTAGGTAAATGCCCAGAGCCAGCCTGCTGCGCTGAACTGAGAGACCTGATCGCTAAAGGTAACTTCGGTGGTTGCGGTATCGGTGACCTGCCCAGCGTATCCTTCACTGGCAGAAACGTTAAACTGAGCCAGGACGCACAAGCTGTTCTCGCCGGTGTTGCCGCTAAAATCCGCAACAACCCCAACTGTAAAGTTGCCGTGGTAGGTTACGGTGATGCCAACAAATCCGCTCAACAGCTGAGCTGGGATCGCGTAAACGCTGTTATCAACTACCTCGTTGAGAAAGAAGGTATCAGCAACGACCGCTTCGTATTCAAATATGGTGAAGCCGGTGGTGACCCGAACACTGTTGACCTGCGTGATGGTTCCAACGAAGAAGGCCCGAACAACGTGCCTGCTCCACACCCTAATCTGAGAAGAAAATAAGCAGACTTTTTGCCTCTCATAGAAAAAGCCCTCCTTTTAAAGGAGGGCTTTTTATCATTTAATTAACGGCAAGCCTACCTGTTCGCCACGGAATTTCCTACATATTTGAAGAAATATTTTAACTTTGCCGACTTTATGAGATCATTCTTCAGTCTTCTTGCGGCCGTTCTCCTGTTCAGCTCCTGCTCCAAATTCAGCAAGGTGCAGAAAAGTACCGACTATGAGTACAAACTCAAAATGGCCGATACTTATTTCGAAAAGAAAAAGTATTACTACGCGCAGCAACTGTACGAGGAGCTGTTCCCCGTTTTCAAAGGCACTGAAAAGTTTGAAGATCTTTACTATAAGTTCGCCTACAGCTTTTACAATATGCGCGATTACCTGAGCGCCGAAAACTATTTTAAAGGATTCCTGGAAGTATTCCCTACTTCTCCGAGGGCCGAAGAAATGGATTTTATGCGGGCGTTCAGTTATTATAAACAGTCCCCCAAAGTTGAACTGGATCAGGCCAATACTTATAAGGCCATGAACATGATGCAGACTTTTATCAATACCCACCCGGGTTCTGAAAAAGTAAAAGAAGCTACGGCTATCATCGATGAGTGCCGTGCGAAACTGGAACTGAAGGAATACAGGAATGCTGAACTGTATTATAACGTAGGGCAATACAGGGCCGCAGGTATCGCTTTCACGGCTTTGATGAACAATTTCCCCGATTCGTATAAAAGCGAAGAATACAAGATACAGGTCATCAAATCTTACTACCAGTTCGCTTCAATGAGTATTCCGGAGAAAAAAAGAGAACGTTTTGAACAGGTAATCGGAGAAGTGAATGACTTCTCAGACCGCTTCCCGGAGAGTAAGTTATTGCCGGAAGCAAAAAGATATTTAACTTTGTCCCAAAATAATATAAACGCAGTTACAAATGAGCAAGTTAAGAAGACAACTGGGCGCTAATACCAGCAACGTGGTGGAAACCAAAAGTCTGCTCGAGATCAAGAACAGAACCGGTAACTTATACGAGTCTATCACCATCATCGCTAAAAGAGCCAACCAGATCAATATTGCGCTGAAAGAAGAACTGCACAACAAACTGGAAGAGTTCGCAAGCCATACCGATAGCCTGGAAGAAATTCACGAGAATAAGGAGCAGATCGAAATTTCACGCGCCTACGAAAGAATGCCGAACCCTGCGTTGCTCGCTACCCAGGAGTTCATGGACGAAAAAATCTACCACAGGAAGAACAACGACGACCTGTTCAGCTGATTTTTTGATTTCATTTACGATATAATAACTAATTTCAAGCGGCCTTCCCGGTCGCTTTTTTGTTTTAAGCCTCACCCACATGTTTCAAGGCAAAAAAATATTATTAGGAATCTCCGGCTCCATCGCCGCTTACAAAATCATTCTCCTCACCCGGTTGCTTACAAAGTCAGGTGCCGAGGTAAAAATTGTAATGACGCCTGCTGCCAGGGATTTTGTTTCACCACTAACGCTTTCCACGCTCGCCGGAAACCCGGTTTTGGTGGAACTATCGGACAATGCGTCCTGGTCGAACCACGTCATGCTGGGCCGGTGGGCCGACATCATGGTCGTAGCGCCTTTAAGCTGTAATACACTCGCTAAAATGGCCACGGGCCAATGCGACAACCTTTTGCTGGCCACCTGGCTCTCGGCCACCTGTCCGGTAATGGTGGCGCCCGCGATGGATGAGGATATGTGGCACCATCCCACCACTAAAGACAATCTTACCAAATTGGAAAGCTTCGGGGTGAGAATTTTACAGGTAGGCAACGGTCCGCTGGCGAGCGGTCTTTCCGGAGATGGAAGAATGGCGGAAACGGAAGAGATATTGAAAGAACTGGAACATTTCTTTTTCCATACCCAACAACTGAAAGGAAAGAAAGTACTGATTACGGCTGGTCCTACGCACGAACGGATCGATCCTGTACGTTTTATAGGGAATCATTCTTCCGGGAAAATGGGGCAGGCGCTTGCGCTGGAACTCGCAAACCGGGGGGCGGAAGTGACGCTTGTTTCAGGACCGGTGCAGCAGTCCTTGAACGATGCACGTATTGAAGTGGTTCCGGTTGTTTCAGCACAGGAAATGTATGATGCGGCGGTTGCTTATTTCCCGTTTACCGACCTGGCGATCATGGCCGCGGCGGTGGCGGATTACATGCCTGTAACGGTGAGCGCTGAAAAAATTAAAAAGCAGGAAGCCGCTTTTTCAATTGAACTTACCCGAACGCCGGATATCCTGAAAAAACTTGGGGAATTAAAAAGCGCAGATCAGTTACTGGTGGGTTTCGCGCTGGAATCAACCAACGAAAAAGAATATGCGAAAGGAAAACTGGCGGCCAAGAATGCGGATTTCATCGTGATGAATTCGCTCCGCGAAGCCGGTGCCGGTTTTGGACACGATACCAATAAAATTACCGTTTTTGGAAAAGATGGAACGGAAACAGCATTTCCGCTCAAATCAAAAAAAGATGTAGCCACGGATATTGTGAACCTGTTAATGCCTCACCTGAATGCGTAAGTTAAAATTTATCATCTGTCTCCTGTTGGCAACCGGCCTTTCGGTTCGTGCGCAGGAACTTCGTGCGAAAGTAACGGTGATCTCTAACCGTGTAAGTTCGCAGACCGATAAAAAAATATTTCAGACCCTTCAAACCGCGCTCAACAATTTCCTCAACAACAGGAAATGGACCAACGATGCCTTTCAATCCCAGGAAAGAATTGAGTGCAACTTTCTCATCAATATCGACCAGGCACTGGAAAACAATGCATTCAAAGCATCGTTAACGGTACAAGCCGCAAGGCCGGTGTATAATTCTTCGTATTTAAGTCCGCTGGTGAATTACCTCGACAATGCGCTCACCTTCCGCTATGCGCAGTTCACCCCGCTTGAATTCAACGAAAACCGCATTCAGGGCAGCGATCCGCTCGCATCCAACCTTACGGCCACACTGGCTTATTATGTATACATCATATTGGGCATGGATTACAATTCCTTCTCGCTGAAAGGGGGAGATGTGTATTTTCAGAAAGCGCAAAACGTAGTGAACAACGCGCCGGAGAGCAGAGACATCACCGGCTGGAAAGCATTCGATGGTATGCGCAACCGGTACTGGCTCACGGAAAACTTACTCAGTGCCAGGTACACGCTGGTGCACGATGCCATGTACGATTATTTCAGGAACGGATTCGATAAACTATATGCCGCGGCGCCCGAAGGCAGGAAAGGCGTACTGGAAGCTTTGAATAAATTAAACCAGGTAAATACAGAGCAACCCAACTCCATGATACTTCAGTTCTTTATGCAGGGCAGAAGCGATGAACTTATCCGGTTGTACAGCAAAGCGCCGCCCGACGAAAAGAACCGGGCCAGGGATCTGTTACAGAAAATAGACATAGCCAATGGACCACGTTACCAACAGGAATTGAAATAGTATGGAGCATAGAAAAAGCAAGGAAAGAAGCACGAGGCATGGCCTGAAGTTTACACCTGTTTGGGTTATCGCAATAGGGGTATTGTTTATTTTCAGTTGCGGCAACAGGGACCTGCCATCTGGTGTATTACCACCTGAAAAAATGAAGGAAGTGCTTTGGGACTTGATTCGGGTGGATGAACTCGCGATGGAAAAGCGTGCCGCGGATTCCACTTTTGTCCTGGAGAAAGAATCGGAAAAAATGTACCAGCAGGTATTCGCCATGCACGGGACCGATAAACAGACTTTCGAAAAAAGTTTCTCCTTCTACAAAGGAAGGCCCGATCTTTCCAAAACAATTTTCGATTCTCTGATCAACCAGGGCAACAGGGAAAAGGAACTGCTAAGAAAAGCCGATTCTATTAAAACCGCTAAAGAAGCACAGGCGCTCGCGAAAGCGGATTCAATCAAACGAAGGGCCGATTCCGTTAAAATTCAAAAAGATTCGACAGTACTGAAAAAGCTCAGGGACTCGCTGCTGCTGAAACGGAAGCTGCCATTCAAATCGGCGCCAAGATAACCAGGAGCAGCCGTTACCTTTGCCCTGCAACTAAACACCAAATAAGCTAACCGAATGAATAAGATTGTTGCCAATGCAGAAGCCGCGATAGCCGACATCCCCAATGGCGCCACCATTATGCTGGGAGGATTCGGACTTTGCGGTATTCCTGAAAACTCGATCGCCGCGCTCGTTAAAAGTGGCGTAAAAGAACTTACCTGTATTTCAAACAACGCGGGTGTAGACGATTTCGGCCTCGGCCTGCTGCTCCAAACCAGGCAGATCAAAAAAATGATGAGCTCCTACGTAGGCGAAAACGCTGAATTTGAAAGACAACTCCTGAGTGGCGAACTGGAAGTGGACCTGATTCCGCAGGGAACCCTGGCCACCCGCATCCAGATGGCAGGCATGGGTATCCCCGCGTTTTTTACGCCCGCGGGTTATGGTACCGAAATCGCTGAGGGTAAGGAAATAAGAACATTCAACGGGAAACCACACCTCATGGAAATGGCCCTGCACGCCGATTTCGCATTGGTAAAAGCGTGGAAGGGAGACCGTTATGGAAACCTGGTGTTTCGTAAAACAACCCGGAACTTTTCCACCTCCATGGCCAGGGCCGGCAATATTACCATTGCGGAAGTAGAGGAACTGGTGGAACCCGGCGAACTCGACCCTGATGCCATCCATGTTCCGGGAATTTACGTGCACCGCGTATTCCAGGGAACGGACTATGAAAAAAGAATAGAAAGAAGGACCGTTTCCATTCACCAATAACCTTCCTGCATGTTCCTGAGCAAACATCATCTCACCGGAAATTTTGGCATCGCACCGGAAATCGCGGCTTTTTATGTAGACAAGAAAGTTCCCGAAGGCAATCTCTACTGGAAAGGAAAACTGTTGTACCTGCGGCACAATCCCGGTTACCTGTTCATCCCGCTTTTCTGCGATCTGTTGTACAGAATTGGCGTACCGTTAGAACAATTGATTTCGGACCCGTTTGTGGCCCTCTTTGAAGACGTGCTGCACAGCGCTGCCCGTGAAGAGTTTGGTGAAACGGATGAAAAAGCACATCTCGCTTATTGTTATGAAAAGGCGAAGGGGCATGGAGGCAACACCAGATGGCTGGAACTGATGGACAATCATTTTGTCCGGCAAAATGCAGCATTGCCATATCAGCCGGAAGCAGTGGCCTTGCGAAGGGCCGACGCCTTTCTTTTTGCCCTTAATGCCCTGGCTATACCCGAAGGGAAGGAAGAACTGGTATGCAAATATTGGTTTGCCCTCATCAGTTTTTTTCTCCTGATGGATGACATTGATGATTATGCGAAAGATAAGCGTGAGAACGACCAGAATACGCTGTTGGAATGGGGCGACGATAAAACAGCCGTTGAGAAAGTAAACCGTTTGCTGGAAGAAGATATCCTTGTATTGAACGAGATTAACCCCAAACTTAGCGCTTACTGCACCGACCTGGTCGAAAAATTTGAAATAACCGGAAAGCTGGCCGCTATTGCCGCTTCCTAAAATAACGATCGATGGCACTTGATAAATTTGGTATCGCGAAAAGGATCGCGCAGGAACTGAAAGATGGGATGTATGTAAACCTTGGCATCGGTATTCCGACCCTGGTGGCGAACTATATTCCTGAAGGCGTGAACATCATGCTGCAGAGTGAAAATGGGATGCTGGGGATGGGACCCTATCCCGATGAGGCGGCAGTGGATGCGGATCTGATCAACGCCGGAAAAGAAACCGTTACGGTAATCAAAGGCGGTGTCTTTTTCGACAGCGCTGAAAGTTTTGGTATGATCCGTGCCGGGAAGGTGGACCTCACCGTTTTGGGCGCGATGGAAGTAAGCGACACGGGTGATATTGCCAACTGGAAGATACCCGGTAAAATGGTGAAAGGCATGGGTGGCGCTATGGACCTGGTGGCGAGTGCCCGGAATATAATTGTCGCCATGATGCACACCAATCCTAAAGGGGAGTCCAAATTACTGCCATCCTGCACCCTTCCTTTAACAGGCGTGGGTTGCGTTAAGAAGATCGTGACGGAACTGGCCGTACTGGATGTTACCCCGGATGGGTTCCGCTTACTCGAGCGGGCTCCGGGTATTTCAGTAGAAGAAATCCGGGCTAAAACGGCCGGTCGGCTGATCGCTGCTGATGCCGTTCCGGAAATGGTCATTTAACCAAGCGCCGTTCTTCCGGGCGTTTGCATGTTTTTCTCCAGGTTCAGCAAACTGGCAGTGAGGAAAAAGCCATAAGTAACAAATTTGGAGAGGAGCATGATGATCCAGGCATAAAAAGGAAAATCCTTTTCTCCGGCAAAAAGCTGGTGTCCCAGCACCTCGATAAGCAGGTATTGGAAATGGTAAAAGAAGAAACCGGCTGCTGTCCAGAACAAAGGTGATTTGAAGATGGTGAGCTGTTGCACGGCCATGAGTTTAAGCAGCACGTACAGTGAAATGCTTAAGATAAGCAGGCAGGCCGCGAAGCGGATACCCGATTGCGGTTGGTCGGGGCCCGTAAGCAGCATATAAGTAATGAATACCGCACCTACGGAAAGCATGATGCCGGGCACCAAAGTATGAAAGTAGCTGGCCTTTATGATGGATTTGCAGGCGAGCAGAATAAGGCAGAAGTTCAGCAACAGGAATACATTTTCCACCAGTGCATGTCCGGCGGGCGATAAGGTGGATACGGCGCCAAGGATATCCTTAAAAAAAGAGATAACGCAAATGGCCATCAAACAGGCCATGGATTCCTGGAGGAAGAGCTTCCTTGACAAGATTACAAACGCCGCCAGTAATGGAATACAGGCGATCAGCAAGGAGATGACGGTTTGGGTTGAATAGGCCACTAACATGGGTAATTTGGGGTTGTTACAGGCCTTTCATAGGAGATATTCGCGTCTTTTCATAGGAAGTTGCGATGCGCCAAGTTACATTAGTTACCCATTCCAGCCAATAGTAATTATACGGTGGAAATACCCGATAAGTACGCGGTAGATTCAGTCGATGAGGTTGTTTTTGACCGCGAAAAAAACCAGTCCCACGGTATTCTTTGCGCCGAAGCGCTCCATCAGTCTGTCTTTGATGGCTTCCACGGTACGCGGACTTACTTCCAGCTTTTTGGCGATCTCCTGTGCGGTAAGTTCCATACAAAGCAGGCGGATCACTTCTTTTTCCCGGTCTGAAATTACGATCTCGCTGTTGAGGGAAGGAATTGTTTTGGTGCGCGCGTGTGATTTGCGGAGGAGAATGCGGTTCACGAAGTTGTTCAGGTAATACCCTTTTTCGCTCACTTCAATAATGGCGCGCTTTATTTCGGCTGGATCGGCGCTTTTCAGCAGGTAACCGTTGGCGCCGTTTTCCATCATGTGCGAAACGAACCGCTCGTCTTCGTACATGGTCAGTACTATAATATGAATATTAGGATACGCTTTGCTGACGGCTTTCGTGGTTTCTATACCATCTTTCTGGGGCATGCGAAGGTCCATCAGGATCACATCAGGTTCCGCTTCTGCCAAACCATTCAGCAGTTCTTCCCCGTTCTCCGCTTCCAGCACAAACTTGATATTGGTGTACGGTCTTAGAGAGAGGATGACCCCCTTTCTGAATATTTTATGGTCATCGGCTATCGCCACTTTGATGGTGGTTCCCATAGTAATATTTGAGCTGCTTTAAAGTTATGGATTAATGCACAAAATCAACGCCCTGGTTCCTGGTGCACATCCATTTCTATGGTTACTTTATAATAAGTCTGGGAATGGTCCTTTTCAAATAAAATCTTCCCCTGCACTACTTTTAACCGGCTCTGTATATTTTTCAGGCCCAATCCGGCGGCACTCATGGTGAGTCGTTCATAATCGGCCTGCGTAAGTCCCTTTCCATCGTGGTGAAGGCGGATGAAAAATTTTCCGTCGTTCAGGTTTTGGGTCAGATGGATGAAACTCGCTTTACTGTGTTTGAGGATGTTGTTTACCAGCTCCTGAATCACCCTGAAAATAGTGAGTTCCTGCTCTGTTTCAAGGCGTTCGCGGTAATCGTGGAACCGGCTGGAAGCATTGAGGTTACCTGAGCCGGATATTTTCTGAAAAAGATCGTTTACGGCCGATTCCAATCCGAAGTTTTTCAGGGTAGGGGGCATCAGGCTGTGAGAAATGTTCCTGACCAGTTGAATGGTATCGTCAATAATCTGTTTGGCGTTATAAATGGATTGAAGCTGCGTGGTTTTATCCTGGTTCACGAGGTTCTCGTTCAGGTAAAGCCTTGCGGTGGCCAGCAACGGACCTGCATCATCATGAAGGTCGGCGGCAATGCGTTGTCTTTCCTCTTCCTGCAGCCGGATGGAGGCGTTCAGCAGGATTTTCTGCTGCTCTTCCTCCAGTTGCTGCAATTTAAGCTGGTAACGGATTACCCGCCGCTGGTGAAAGATGATGAATGTAATAAGGCCTATGGTCAGCGCCAACATGCCCAGGGTACCAAAAAAAAGTACGGTGGGAATACTGGAAGCTTTCTGCGTGGCCTGTAAAAGAAATTCGTTCATTCAATAGGGGTTAGTTATACATCATCAGAACCTTGTTGTATAATGTTCAGGGAATCTGTTGGTTAACGTAGGATTTTGGTCATTGTTGCTTTTCATGAGGAAGGCGATCGCAAAAAGAATGTTTTTCGTGGCATTCAGCGCGTAATTGATCACCCAATACTTGTTCAATTCGCTGTTGGTGAAATTTTCCGCGTAAATGAATATAAAGAATGCGCCTGAGAAATAGAGTAATACAGCAATAACAATCCAGAAGGAAGGAACCTGGTATATAAAGAACGCCTGCGGCTTGCTGATTTGTTCGAAGAAAAAGAAAATGGAAATGCTGATGAGCAGAAATGCCTCTACGGTTGCGGGAACAGAGTTCATGCTGGCGAGCTCGGGCTCCGGTGTAATAATGAGGTATACAATATTAAAGGAGATAAACGCACCAATCAGGTAAGGAAGAATTTTCTTAAACCATTTATTCTGAATGGAAAAGTAGAAGAAGCAGGTTAAAAAACCGAACTCCAGTATGGTGAAAATATTCAGCAGAAAAGTGGAAGGTGATGCTCCTTGCAGGTAAACTAAAGAGATGTCGTTTAGAAAGGTATAAATACAGTAAAAAAATATTACCCATAGTTGCTTTTCTTTCTGAAACTTAAAGTATAACAGAAATAAAAGAATGGGCAAAAAGGATGAAAATAGACTTATGTAGGCTAAAGGTGAAATAATAAACCGTTGATTTTATACCAAATATATAAAATCAACGGTTTATTCAAAATTATACTGGCTTACCAGTAGTAGAAACTACCACCAGGAAGTCGTAGTAGTGGGAGGAGGTGTGGTGCCGTCACCATCTTTGCCATCTGTTGGAGGGCGGATGATAATACGGTCGGCAACAATACCTTCTTTCTTGATGAGCATACCGTGTTGGTCAACGGCATCATACTCAAGAATGTGACGGCCTCTTTCGTCCAGACCTACGAAAACCAGGGTTCTTGCACCGGTTTCAGTGAGGGCGTTGAACATTTTGATTCCAACACAACCAGGCTGAGCGAGGATTTCCTCGATAATGTTGCGTCCGCAGAACACGCTCTGTGTGTCATTCGGATGTGCATCCTGGAAGTCTTTTACCATTTTCGCACCCAGCTCGAAGCCGATGTGCTCGCCTACACCCGCGTGCATTTTGGCGATGATTTCTTTTTGCATCATTGTAGTAATTTTTTACGGTGGTCAGGAAATTTTTGGAATCTGAATTACCACCAAAAAAAAAAACTACGCAATGGGTGCAAAACACAACTGGATTCGATAAATTGCCCGAAATTCAATACAGACAATTGTTTCAAGCGAAAATGAACGTATTTTACCGTAGTAAAATTGCGAATTTTTACGCGGATAAAATAGTAAATTTACGGTCTTTCGATTCGTAAGAACACGGGAGTCGTATTAGGAAAATTGCGAATGTAGGGTCAGAACGCTCCTGAAAGAGAGTGGACTTTAAAAACGGGGCTTGTACTTACAAAAGTAGCTGGAAGTAAAGGGATGGTCAAGCGCAGTATTGCCCGTTTTAAGGGATGTGGAATATACCCTGCGCATCGTAAAAGCAACATTCATACCGCGTAAAAAAACGTTCATGGTAAAATAGATTTGTCCGCACTTTTATTTGGCAACTAATTGTATAACTTTAAGCAACAATACCCTTTAAATCACCCAATATTCATGGCAACTGAGAACCTGATCAAAGTAGCAATTGCAGACGATCATAAAATATTCAGGGACGGGATCAAGATGGCACTTAAAGACAGGGCTTACCTGAAAATTCTTTGGGAAGCCGAAGACGGTAAGGACCTGATGCACAAACTGAAACTCAAGATTCCTGACGTGCTGTTGATGGACCTCAGAATGCCTGAAATGGATGGGGTAAACGCGATATCCCTGATCAGGAAAGAATATGAAGAAGTGAAAATTATCGTTTTAACGATGTACGACGACCAGGAGATGATCACCAAGATGATGGAAATGGGCGCCAATGCTTATCTCACCAAAACCAGCGACCCGGAAGAAATCTACAATGCCATCCTCACCTGCATGAACGATGATTTCTATTTCAACGACCTCGTGAATAAAGCGGTATTACTGAAGCTTCAGCATAAAAAACAGGTGCGGCAGTTCTACCCCAATCCCATCAAATTCTCCGAAAAAGAATTGAAAATACTCCAACTTATCGCCGAAGACAAAACAACGGAAGAGATTTCCAAAGAAGTTTTCCTCAGCCCCCGTACCGTGGAAACCATCCGCCAAAACATGAAAACAAAGGCAAACGCCAAAACCATCGCCGGCCTCATCATGTACGCCATGCGGAACAAACTCATCAACTGATCCACAACTATTTTAGCCGGATAAAAAAAGACCCCGCCATTCGGCGGGGTTTAAAATTCTTGAAGGTCAGGGATAAGGAAATTCATGGATCTGGATCTACCAGGGATAGGGACCTTCTGATTTCTTTCAAAGGATGTTTGGACGGTTTGGACTTTTCAGGACATTGGACTTTTCAAAGGAACAAGGTTTGACCAAAAATTTCGACAATTACTACTATGACGAAAAAACTTATTACAGAAAAAAGAAGTTGATTGACATTGGAATTTGCGTTAGCCTTTACACGGATATTGGAATAACTTCAGGACGGTTTGTTTCGGACATTGGATTGTTTGAGGTTGCTAATCCTTGTCAATCAACTTTCGATACAAATATAGATGTGGATAAACATGTGGACAATCGCACAATCTCCCTATTTTAACACTTCGGTTATTACGGCGCAAATCGTAAAAAGACTTCTACAGAATGGGGAAATAACGGTACTATTGGTGGTGTTTCTACGAAAAATGCGTATTTATCCCTCGGTGTTTCTTACAATAAATGCGTATTTCTACCATAGGATTTCACCTTTTTCTTCCTAAACTTGCAATCGAAATTTTTTGTACAACAACCCCGAAAATCCCCGAAATTTGGTACCTATGAAGAAAACTGATTTGCCAGGGGGGCAACCGATTAAAGTAGCCATAGCAGATGACCACGCCCTTTTCCGCGCCGGTGTGAAAACAGCGCTTTCCATGAAGAAAGACGTTCAGCTCATCGCCGAAGCCGATAATGGCATGCAGTTGCTCAACCTCCTCAAACATATTGAGCCTGATGTGATCCTGCTCGATATCCAGATGCCCATTATGGACGGAATCGCCACTCTCCCCGAAATAAGGAAACTATACCCTGAAGTGAAGGTGATCATTCTCTCCATGCACGATGATTCTTCTGTAATCTCCAGGATGATGGAAATAGGGGCCAACTCCTATCTCACCAAAAACTCCGATTCTGAATCCATTTACCAGGCCATCGTTACCTGTTACCAGCAGGAGTTCTTCTTTAACGACCTCACCAACAAGGCGCTCCTCAGTGGTTTACGCACCAAACGCACCGTGGAACAGACCCTTCCCCAGGATGTGCACCTCAGCGAAAAAGAGATCGCCATCCTGAAACTGATGTGCGAAGAAAAAAGCACCAAGGAAATCGCCGATATCGTGGACCTTTCCCCCCGGACCGTAGAGGCGATCCGAGATAAGCTGAAATCGAAGACTGGTGTAAAATCTATGGCCGGCCTCATTTTATACGCGGTAAAAAACGGATTGGTTGAAGGATAAAACACCGGCTCAGAAGATCAATTTTAACGGAAAACTGCTGCCTGCGCATGAACCCATTGTGGTTGCGCAGAACCGCGGTCTCCGTTACGGAGATGGTGTTTTCGAAACAATGAAGCTGGTGGATGGCAGGCTACTACATGCCGGTCTCCATTTCGAAAGGCTGTTCCATGGACTTGAGTTATTGGGGTTTGAATTGTCCCGTTTTTTCACTGCAGAAAATTTGTCCCGTCAGGCGACGGAGCTGGCGGGAAAAAATGGTCATAGTACTGCTGCCAGGATCAGGCTCACGGTAATAAGAGGGGACGGTGGTTTATACGATGCCGTTTCACAGGCCCCCCACTGGATCATCGAAACCATGCCGGCTCCGGCCGGAATTTCCGAACTGAACAGCAACGGGTTGGTGCTGGGCGTTTTTGAGGCCGCACGTAAAACAGTGGATACCTTCTCCGCGCTTAAAACAAACAATTTCCTGCCTTACTTAACGGCCGCGCTTCACGCGAAAAAGCAGCACTGGAACGATGCACTGGTGCTGAACGCCTGGGGAAGAGTCGCTGATTCCACGATCGCCAACCTCTGGTGGCAGGAAGGGGAACAGCTTTTTACCCCACCTTTAAGTGAAGGTCCCGTTGCGGGAACGGTGCGCCGTCGCCTGCTGGAAAGACTCCCCCAGTTTGGATGGACAACCAATGAATTGCCCGCTGATCCTGAACGTCTGATGAACGCGGACGCAATGTTCCTCACCAATGCGATGTTCGGTTTGCGCTGGGTGGGAGATTTCAACGGGAAACAATTCGGTCCCGGTGCCGCCGCTCAAATTTTCCAATTGCTCCAAACAACTATTTGATGTGCAGTTTGTTGTTTTGCCCTTATGGCTGAAACAACTTCTTCAATCGTGATCTGCTGGTTCCGGCGCGACCTCCGTTTGCAGGACCAAACCGCTTTGTACCACGCGCTTCGTTCGGAATATCCTGTATTGCCCGTTTTTATTTTCGATGAAGACATTCTGGGAAAACTTCCTTCGCCCCACGATAGAAGGCTCCAGTTCATTTATGATGCGCTGGAAGAAATGCAGCAAACGCTTGAAAAGGAGGGTAGCTCGCTGGAAGTGTATTATGGAAAGCCACTTGAAGTGTTTGGAACGTTGGTAAAGAAGTATGCCGTTCAGGCGGTGTTTACGAACCATGACTATGAACCTTATGCGCTGGAAAGAGATGCTGCTGTCGAAGCATTCTTAAATAAGAAGGGTATTAAGTTTAACTCGTTCAAAGACCAGGTGATCGCTGAAAAGGAGGACGTGTTGAAAGACGATGGAAAGCCCTACACCGTATTCACACCCTACAGTAAAAAATGGAAATCGGTTGTCACGGAAGAATGGATGGAAGAAAAGCATACAAAGGCGTTGTTTAAAAACTTTTTCAGGCAGTCCCCTCAACCCATTCCTTCTCTGAAATCGATGGGCTTTGAAGCAACGGAAAAGAATTTTCCTTCAAAAAGTCTTTCAACGGAGCTGCTCAAAAAATACGGAGAGCAACGTGATTTCCCCGGTATCCATGGAACTTCCAGGTTAGGGGTACACTTGCGCTTCGGAACAATAAGCATCCGGGCCCTCGCCAGAAAAGCGGCGGAGCACAGTGAAGTTTACCTGAACGAACTCATCTGGCGCGACTTCTACCACATGATACTCTGGCATTTCCCCCATGTTGGTCGCGGATTGGCTTTCAGAAAAGAATATGATGCCATAAAGTGGCGCAATGATGAAAAGGAATTTGCCGCCTGGACGGAAGGGCGAACAGGCTACCCGATCGTGGATGCTGGTATGCGGGAACTGAATGAAACCGGGTACATGCACAACCGCGTGCGGATGATCGTCGCGAGTTTTCTGACCAAACATTTGCTGATAGACTGGCGTTGGGGCGAAGCGTATTTCGCGGAGAAACTCCTTGATTTCGACCTGGCGGCCAACAATGGCGGCTGGCAATGGGCCGCCGGAAGTGGTTGCGACGCTGCGCCTTATTTCAGGGTATTCAATCCTACCTTGCAAACCCAGAAATTTGATAAGGAGCTGAAGTATGTGCGGAAATGGGTGCCAGAGTTGGATGAACTTTCTTATCCCGCACCAATTGTGAACCATGAAATGGCAAGGAAACGTTGTTTGGAAGTGTATGCGAAAGCGCTGAAATGAAGCCTCACCTCATCGTTCTTCCCATGATCTCAATCGCCCGGTTACCTTCCGTTCCAAGGTCTTCCGTAAAATTATTCACGTACAATTCAATGTGTTGCCGCATCACTTTTTCCTCCATTTCCTGCGCATGCTCTTTCACGTATGGCGATAAGGTTGGATATGATTTCCAGGAGAGCGCCAGGCTTTCCCGGATCATTTTATTGAGCGCTGCATGTATTTCAGGTCCTAAACCTGTCCGGGCTACGATTCCACCCAAAGGAATGGGGGCGCCGGTTTGTTCTTCCCAGTGTGCGCCCAGGTCCATCACCAGGTGCAGTCCTTTTTCCTGGTAGGTGAACCGGTTTTCATGAATGATCACGCCCAACGGGAACGCGCCGGACAGCACTTTTTGTTCAATCTCGGAGAATACCACCGGCGTTTTCTTTTCAGCATAGGGGAACGCGAACCGGAGCAGCATGTGTGCCGTGGTGTGCCATCCGGGAATGGCGATGTCCATTGAAGCGATGCGCTCCTCAATATTGGGGATATGTTCGCGGCTGATGAGCAGGGGGCCTACGCCTTTGCCCAACGCGCTGCCGGCTTGTAACAACGTGTATTCATTTTTTACCGAGAACCAGGCGTTGTAGCTGAGTTTGGTAATATCCAGTTTGCCTTGCAATGCCCATTCATTCAGGGTTTGTACATCTTCGAGCACGGGTTTGAATTGGAATGGGCCCGTATCGATCCCGCCATTGATGAGCGCGTCGAAGATAAAAGTGTCGTTGGGGCAGGGACTGAAGCCTATCGTGAGTTCCATTGCTGAAGTATATTTTCGAGTAAATTGGGAAGCTGGTGGTTGAGCAGGGTAATGGCTTCTTTGAGTTGCCAGTTTTCTTTGTCGCGTTCGCCTACCATATTGGAAATGGTACGCAACTGGATAAAAGGTATACCTGCGGAGAGCGCCGCGAAATGCAATGCTGCTCCCTCCATGGATTCGGTGACGGCCCCGTATTTTTCCCGGAACCAGGCTGTTTTTTCACTGTCTGTACTGATCTCGTTCACCGTAATGCCCTTCACGATGGGGATGTTGTCGGGGAAAGGGCCTTTGTTTTCAAGCCATCCGTTGCGGTAGGGGAAAGCATCGGGCTGAAGTCCCATGTCGGTGAGGTGCCGGTATCCGATGGACTCCTTCACACAGGTGTCGGCCACCAGGTCGTGTGAAACGGCCACCAGGGTGCCCGGCGGATATTGGTCGGAGAAGCTGCCGGCAACGCCGGCCTGTACCAGGAAATCGGGCCTGTTCCGTTCAATTTCCCTTGTAATGCAATGGGTAGCGGCCATAATACCTACCCCCGAAACGAGGGTGGAAATACGGAACTTGCCACGACGGGAAAGATCGGCTATTTTTTCGCCGGAAGCATTGATTTCGAATGAAGTAGAGGCGATCAAACATACATTCATCCTGCTAAGTTCGTTAAATCAACGCAATACATTCACCGGAAATATTACCTTTGCAAAAATTTCGGGAAGGCTATGGTGTATTTGACCCGTGTAGAACATTTTAACGCTGCGCACAAACTTTATAATCCCAGGTGGTCGCCTGAGCAGAATGAAGCTGTGTTCGGCAAATGCGCCAATGCCAACTGGCACGGGCACAACTATGAATTGTACGTTACTTTTAAAGGCGAACCAGACCCTGATACCGGTTTTTTATATGACGTGAAGAAACTGAGCGAACTCATCCGCATCCATGTGATCGAACACCTCGATCACCGGAACCTGAACATGGATGTGCCGTTCATGAAAGATAAGATGTGTTCCACGGAAAACCTGGCCATCGCTATCTGGAACCAGTTGGAAGGACAATTGCCAGCAGGTGTGCAATTGCATTGCATCAAACTTTACGAGACACCCAGGATTTACGTGGAATATTTCGGCCGTTAAACTTTTCGGTCGGAATATTTAAACAAAATCCTACTGATCCTGTTATATTCTCACTTTACCGGTAGCTTGAACGGCAAACTTCCGTTGCAGCGCCGGCTAATGCCGGATTTACGGCTTAAATTCAATTATGGGACATAAAACAGCAGTCTTCAGGAAAGAACATTTTAACGCGGCGCACCGGCTTCATGTGGAAGATTGGTCCGCGGAAAAGAATGCTGAACTGTTTGGCAAATGCAACCTGCCGCACTACCACGGTCACAATTATGAACTGGTGGTGAAAGTAGTGGGTTATCCCGATCCTGTTTCCGGTTATCTCATCGATATGAAAGTATTGTCGGAGCTGGTGCAGCGGGAAGTGCTGGAACATTTCGACCACAAGAACCTCAACCTGGACGTGCCTTTTTTCAAAAACATCAATCCCACCGCGGAAAACATCGCCGTGGTGATCTTTAACCTGCTCCGGCCGCATATTCCCGGAGAGATAGACCTGCAGATACGGTTATACGAAACCGAAAGAAACTTTGTAGAATACCCCGCCAACATATAAATCAACAGAAAACAATTCCGATGGCATACAAAAAAACTGAGCAGTACGATGAAACGGTTACTGCCGGCCTTATGGAAAACTATACCAGCGCGCTTTCCTTACTGGGAGAGGACCCCGACAGGGAAGGTCTTTTAAAGACCCCGGAACGCATGGCCAAAGCAATGCAGTTCCTGACCCAGGGCTACCAGATGAACGCGTACGATATTCTGAACTCCGCCAAGTTCAACGAAGAAGTGAACGAGATGGTAATTGTGAAGGATATTGAACTGTACAGCATGTGCGAGCACCACATGTTGCCTTTTTTCGGTAAAGCGCATATTGCGTATATCCCTAACGGATATATTACAGGGTTGAGCAAACTCGCCCGTGTTGTAGACGTATATGCCCGCCGTTTGCAGGTGCAGGAAAGGCTCACCAACCAGATACTTGATGCCATCAGGGATACCCTTCAACCCCTGGGCGTAGCCGTGGTGATTGAAGCGTCGCATCTTTGCATGATGATGCGCGGCGTACAGAAACAAAACTCCGTTACCACCACTTCCGCTTTCTGGGGCGAATTCGAGAAGAATGAAACCAGGAGTGAGTTCATCCGGCTGATTGGGTCGAAGCTGCATTAGGGTATTCAATAATTGCCTAATTTCGCTGCCCTAATACCTAGTAGATGAACAAACACGCCTATATTTTTCCCGGCCAGGGAGCACAGTTTCCTGGAATGGGAAAAGAATTGTATGAAACGAACCCGCTTGCCAGGGATATCTTTGAGAAAGCCAACGAGATTCTTCGCTTCCGGATTTCCGACATCATGTTCAACGGAAGCGCAGAAGAACTGAAGCAGACGAATGTTACGCAACCCGCTGTTTTCATCCATTCTGTAGCAGCTTACAATTCTCTTACAGATCCGAAGCCGGATATGGTGGCTGGACATTCTTTGGGAGAATTTTCAGCGCTGGTGGCCAACAAAACGCTTTTATTTGAAGACGCGCTCAAACTTGTATCCATCAGAGCCTCTGCTATGCAACAGGCATGTGAACTGACCCCTTCTTCCATGGCCGCTGTATTGGGGATGGAGGACGATAAAGTTGAGATGATCTGCGCAAAAGTGCAGGAAGAGTCCGGCGAAATTGTTGTGCCGGCCAACTATAACTGTCCCGGGCAATTGGTGATCAGTGGTACGATGAAAGGGGTGGAACTGGCGTTGGTGGCTTTGAAAGAAGCAGGCGCACGTAAATCACTGCTGCTGCATGTGAGCGGCGCATTCCATTCTCCATTGATGCAACCAGCCTGGAACGAACTTTCCGGCGCAATTGAGCATACAAAGTTTTCAACACCGATATGTCCTGTTTATCAGAACGTGGTTGCCGCTCCGGTGATGGACCCCAACGAGATTAAAGTAAACCTTGAAAATCAGTTGACCGGGGCCGTTAGGTGGACGCAAAGCGTGGAAGCCATGCTGAAAGATGGCGCGGTTGAATTTACCGAAAGTGGTCCTGGCCGCGTATTACAGGGACTGGTGCACAAAATCAACAAAGACGTTAAAGTAAACAGCGTACACTAGAAAGAGATGGCGCAGTTCACCCACTCGCCATCCAGCTTCGCCCCATATTTTTGATAGAATCGTATGGCAGGTTCGTTCCATTCCAATACCTGCCATACCATTCCACTCAATCCTTTTTCTTTGCCGTCGGCAATCAGGACGTCGAACAACATTTTACCCAACCCTCTTCCGCGCATTTTTTCAGTAACCAACAGGTCTTCGAGGTACAAACGCTGTCCTTTCCAGGTGCTGAACCGGATATAATAGAGCGCAAAGCCTTCCACCTTACCGCCTACTTCGGCTACCCATGCCCACCATACGGGGTTGGGGCCAAACCCGCTTTCTACGAAATGTTCCGGTGAAACAGTTACTTCTTCCGGAGCTTTTTCGTACACCGCGAGTTCATGCACCAGTTCAAGGATGCGGGTACAATCTTCGCGCTGCGCGCGCCTGATGATTACGGACATATTTATTGGAGCGCGTTTGCTATATCGTTGAGAATATCCTCTATGTTTTCAATGCCCACACTCATGCGGATCAGCCCGTCGGTAATGCCGGAAGCGATCCTTAATTCACGCGGAACACCGTAATGTGTCATACTTGCCGGATGGCTCACGAGCGTATCCGTAGTACCCAGCGATACTGCTTTCGTACAGAAGCTGAGTTGGTTGATGAACTTCATGCCACCTTCTAATCCATCTTTCAGTTCGAAACTGAGCATGGGGCCGGGATGACGCATCTGGCGGGAAGCCAGCGCATGGTCAGGGTGATGGGCAAGCCCGGTATAATTTACTTTCGCGATCGCGGGATGTTTATCCAGGAATTCCGCTACGGCCATCGCATTGCTGCAATGCCGGTCCATTCTCAGCTCCAGGGTTTTGATCCCGTTGATCAGCAGGTACGCGTCGAAGGGGTTGGCGTTGCCGCCCAGCAGCCTGTACCATTTGAGTACAGTGGTATTCATCGCCTGGATGTCTTTTCCCACCAATACGCCACCGATGGCCGTACCATGACCGTTCAGGTATTTGGTGGTGGAATGGAAAACATAATCAGCGCCCATCTTAAAAGGCTGTTGCAGATAGGGCGTAGCGAAAGTATTGTCAACCGAAACTTTCACCTGGAAACGTTGCGCCACGGTGCAGATCATTTCAATATCCACGCATTGGAGTGTGGGGTTGGCCGGTGTTTCCAGGTGTATCCAACGGATGTTGGGATCGTTCTTCAGCAATTGTTCCAGTTCATCCGCATTGTCGAGGCGATGCAATAATGTTTCTATACCCATCGGTGGTAACACGCGGTGCAGTAATTCGTGCGTGCCGCCGTAGAGGGAGAAATGAGACAACACTTTATCCCCGGCTTTCAGGTTGGCGAGGAACATGGTGGTCATGGCGGCCTGCCCGCTGGCGTGCAGCAGGGCTTTCAGCTGGATGCGGTCCCCATCTTTATCGGCTATTCCGAATCCCTCCAGAGCACATATCTTTTCTTCCGCTTCGGTAAAGTTTGGATTACCCCAGCGGGTGTAGATGTACCCTGGTTCTTTTCCTTCAAAGCGCAGCATGCCCTGTTCCGCGGAGTCGAACGTAAAAGTGGACGACGCATAAATAGGTGTCAGGTGCGCATTATTGGGATCGGGCTGGTGACCGGCATGGATGGCGGTGGAGCCGAACCCTGAAAGCTGTTGTTTGCTCATGTTCTTATTTGATGATTGAAGGGAAGGCTTATTATTAGTAAGCCCATTTAACCCAGATGGCGCCCCAGGTGAATCCGCCGCCGAAGGCCGCGAGCACCAGGTTATCGCCTTTCTTTAATTGTGATTCCCATTCCCAAAGGCACAGTGGTATGGTGGCCGCTGTCGTGTTGCCGAAGCGTTGGATGTTCAGCATGACCTTATCGTGGGAAAGTCCGATCCTGTCGGCGGTGGCATCGATGATCCTTTTGTTGGCCTGGTGCGGTACCAGCCAGGCGATGTCGTCACCGGTGAGGTTATTGCGTTCCAGGAGTTCATAGCTTACATCGGCCATTCCTTTCACGGCGGCTTTGAAAACAGGCTGACCTTCCTGGTAAGCGTAGTGCATTTTTTTATCCACGGTTTCATGGGAGGCGGGGTTGAGGGATCCACCCGCTTTCATGTGCAGGTGGGGGGCGCCGCCACCGTCGCTGCGCAGAATACTGTCTATGATGCCCGATTCCGGGTCGGTGGAAGGTTCCAGTAACACGGCACCGGCACCGTCTCCGAAAATAATGCAGGTGGCACGATCAGTGTAGTCGATGATGGAACTCATTTTATCAGCGCCCACTACTACAACTTTTTTATACCGTCCGCTTTCGATCAGCGCGGCCCCTACTGAAAGGGAGTAGAGGAACCCACTGCACGCGGCGGCCAGGTCGAATCCCCAGGCGTTCACCGCGCCCAATTTGTGGCAGGCGAGGTTGGCGGTGGAAGGGAAAACCATATCGGGTGTAACTGTCCCCACGATCAGACAGTCAATTTCAGAGGGTTCAATTCCTCTTTTGCGGCACAGTTCCTGCACGGCCGGCACCACCATGTCGGAGGTAGCCTTTCCTTCTCCCTTCAGTATTCTTCTTTCCTCCACACCCGTCCGGGTGCGGATCCATTCATCTGTGGTGTCTACCATCTTCTCCAGGTCGGCGTTCGTAAGTCTGTCTTCCGGAACATAGCCTCCCACCGCTGTAATGGCGGCAGTGATCTTATTCGTCATGAAACGTGGTTTAAGTTTTTTTCAAGAATGGGTGTAAAATTAAGGGAAATCCTATTTTCGCAGTATGATCGCCTTTCTGAAAGGAAAATTTACGGTAAAAACGCCTGCCATTGCGCTGATGGATGTGCACGGCGTAGGATACGAAGTCCACATCAGCCTTCCAACCTATTCCTATATCCAGGATAAGGAGGAAGGTATGCTCCATACCTGGCTCCAGGTCAGGGAAGATGCACATGTATTGTACGGCTTCTATTCCCTCGAAGAAAAACAACTTTTCCTTCACCTCATCAGTGTTTCAGGCGTGGGCGCCGCCACCGCCCGGGTAATGCTCTCTTCGCAGAAGCCGGAAGATATTGTGGCCGCCATTACCCAGAGTAACGTGAAGTGGCTGGAACAGATCAAGGGGATCGGGAAGAAGACCGCGGAGCGGATCATCGTCGAGCTGAAAGACAAACTTGGAAAACACAACACAACTGTTACTAATATTTCATTGCCGGCAGGCAATAGTTTGGAACAGGATGCGTTAAATGCGTTAATCGCGCTGGGCATTGCCCGCGCTACTGCCGAACAGGCCATTAAAAAGGTGCTGAAAGCAGACAATGGAACCGAAAACCTTGAAACCATCATCAAAAAATCCCTGCAAGCTATTTGAACCATTTCTACCCGTTAACACAAAACTAGTTTTGACCAGACGCGCTTTTCAAATACTAACAGCAACTTTGTTGGTTGCCGCAGGGTGGATTTTGTTTCAGCACAGGGCCGTGGCCGCACCACTTAAAGCATTCCAACAACAGGATACCGCCAAAACTGCTGCAGATACGTTGAAGTATCCCCTCCGCGACCGGAGAGGCGATGCTATGACCAATCCGCAACGGAAAGGCTTCGATTTCAGAGATCCCTCCAATATTGAAAGAACGGTAGAATACGACCCCAAAACCAACCAGTATTATATTGTAGAAAAGATCGGGACCCGGTATTACAGGAATCCCATTGCCCTCAGCTTCGATGAATTCCTCCAGTTGAAAGGCAGGATGGATGAAGAAAACTATTTCCGCCAGCGGGCCGCCACGCTTTCCGACCTGAACCGGAAACTGGATAAACCCCAGTTGCAGATGCACGAGAGTTTCTTCAACCGGCTCTTCGGCAATGGCAAGGTGGATATCCGTCCGCAAGGGTATGTAGACATTATGGCCGGCTACCAGGGACAGAACATCAAGAATCCCACGCTGCCCGAACGCGCCCGTAGAAACGGCGGCTTCGATTTTGACCTCAACGCCAACCTCAATGTGATCGGTAACATCGGCGACAAACTTAAACTGCCCATCAGTTACAATACCCAGTCCACTTTCGATTTCGAGAACCAACTGAAACTCGATTACGTGGGCCGCGATGATGAGATCGTGAAACGCTTCGAAGCGGGGAACGTGAACTTCTCTTCCAAAGGAACGCTTATTCCAGGCGCCCAATCCCTGTTCGGGGTGAAAACCCAGATGCAGTTCGGTAAACTTTTTGTGACCGGCGTACTCGCCAACCAGCGCTCGCAACGCAGTTCGCAAACCACGCAGGGCGGAGCCGCCACACAAACTTTCGAGATTAAAGCAGACGAATACGAAGAGAACCGCCACTTCCTGCTAGGTCAGTACTTCAGGAACAACTATAACACCGCCATGAGCAACCTGCCCGTGGTGAACTCTCAGGTGCAGATCCTCCGTATGGAAGTATGGGTCACCAACAGGAACGGCGCTACCACCGACACCCGTGATGTGGTGGGCCTGATGGATATTGGTGAAGCCGACCCTTTTAACGCGAACATCAATTCGCTGACTGCTAATCCATTGCCCGACAACAATGCCAACGATCTTTACAGTAGGCTGGTGCAGGATCCTTCCTCCCGCAGCCCGGCCCTCGTACAAAGTAGGTTGAATGCTTTCGGATTAAGACCCGTGGAAGATTTTGAAAAAACCTTCGCCCGGAAACTCCGCCCCGACGAATATTATTACAATCCGCAAATAGGCTTTATTTCACTGATTCAGCAACTCCGGGAAGATGAAGTGCTCGCGGTGGCTTACCAATACCAATACAATGGCCGTGTAATCACGGTAGGGGAGTTCTCTCAGGATGTGCCACCGGATACCACCAGCACCTTACCCGGAACCTCCAAAGTGTTGTTCCTGAAATTGCTGAAAGCCACCTCCCAACGAACTTATCTTCCGCTCTGGGACCTGATGATGAAGAACGTGTACGCCGTTGGCGCTTACAACCTGCAGCGGGAAGATTTTAAACTGAATATTCTTTACCAGGAACCAAGTTTAGGTGAAAAACGTTTTCTTCCCGAAGGTGATCTCGCCGGTGTGCCCCTGCTTACCGTGCTGAACCTGGACCGGCTCAACAACCAGAACGATCCCCAACCCGATGGGGTGTTCGATTATATTGAAGGGTTTACAGTCGTCACGCAACAAAGCCGCGTGATCTTCCCCCTGCTGGAACCTTTTGGTCGCGACCTGGATTCCATCGCTTTCCGGAACAGTCCGCAGGAACTGAAAGATAAGTATGTCTATTATCCATTGTACGATACCATCAAGTCTATCGCCTCCACGTATGCGAACCTGAACCGTTATGTGATGCGGGGAACGGCAAAAAGCAGCGGAGGAGATGGCTCCGAGATCAGCCTGAACGCGTATAACGTGCCGCCGGGTTCCGTTACGATCACCGCAGGCGGACAATTGCTCGTAGAGAATGTGGACTATGTGATCGACTACAGTCTTGGGACGGTGAAGATTCTCAACCAGAGCATCATCAATTCCAATGTGCCGGTTGACGTGCAGTTCGAGAACAACGCCAGTTTCGGTTTGCAGCAACGGAACTATATGGGATTGCGGCTGGATTACCTGTTCAGCGAAAAATTCACGTTAGGCGCCACGATGGTGCGTTTGGGCGAAAGACCTTTCTTCACCAAAATGCAGATCGGCGAAGACCCTATTAAGAATACCATGTATGGGGTAGACTTCAACTACAAATCTGAAATACCCCGGCTTACCCGCTGGCTGGATAAACTTCCTTTTTACAGCACCAACGCACCTTCCAGCATCAATGCCTACGGAGAGGCCGCTTACCTGAAACCGGGTCACCCCGCGCAGATCGGGAAAGGAGATGCCGGTCTTGTTTATATCGATGATTTTGAAGGAACCCGCAACAGCATCGACCTTCGTTTCCCGCTCATAGGCTGGACCCTCGCTTCCACACCACAAGGCAATCCGCTGTTCCCGGAAGGGGAACTGAGTAATAACCTGGCCAACGGCCAGAACCGTGCCCGCATCGCCTGGTACAATATCGAACCTACTTTGCAGGACCGGCGGGCCATCAACAACCCGTTGCGGGATAATGTGAATGAACTTTCCAAGCCGGAAACCCGTTCGGTAAACAGCCAGGAGATATTCCCCCAGCGAACGCCTGACCTGGGACAGAACCAGTTGGTGACCTTCGATATGGCTTATTACCCCATGGATAAAGGCCCGTATAACTTTGATACCCGACCCGGAAGTCTGGGGCCCGATGGACGCCTTTCCAACCCCCGCGACCGCTGGGGTGGGATCATGCGCGGCCTTGACCAGATCGACTTCGAAACCGGGAACGTGGAATTCATCGAATTCTGGGTACAGGATCCCTATCTCCTTAAACCCGGAGCCTCAGGCGGAAAGCTTTTCTTCAACCTCGGAAATATTTCAGAAGATATTCTACGCGATTCCCGTCGCCAGTTCGAAAATGGACTGAATACGCCCAACATTCCTTCTCCTTCCGATACTTCCACCGTTTGGGGAAAAGTGCCGGCCAACCCGATCCAGGTAACGAACGCGTTCAGCAATGATCCCGCAGACAGGGAATTTCAGGATGTGGGACTGGATGGATTGACCGATGAGGAAGAACGCGTGAAATTCTCCGCCTACCTCGATGCCCTCCGGAGTATTTACGGTCAAAATTCAAGCGTTTACATAGAAGCTTTCAATGACCCGGCCAACGATAACTTCGTCAACTACCGGAACGATATTTACGACAAAAGCAATACGGGTATCCTTGGCCGTTATAGCCGCATCAATAGTCCACAGGGAAACTCACCCATCGCTTCCAGCGGCGACCAGCTTACCACCGCGTTTACGTTGTATCCTGACCAGGAAGACCTGAACAGGGACAATACATTAAACGAACTGGAAGAATATTTTGAATACGGTGTGGACATCCAGCCCAACATGCCCGTGGGTTCCAACTTCATTACCGATAAGCGCCAGGTAAGCGTACGCTTGCAGAATGGCACCACGAGGAATGAAACCTGGTACCAGTTCCGTATTCCCATCGCGGAATACCAGAACAAAGTGGGCAATATCCCCGACTTTAAATCCATCCGTTTTGTAAGGATGTACCTCACCGGTTTTGAAGATACTGTAGTGCTCCGTTTCGCGAAACTGGACCTCGTGCGCAACCAGTGGCGGAAGTTCGCCTACCAGCTGGATACCGCCGGGCGATACATCGACATCGATCCCAATTCCACCACCACACTCAATACACTGGCCGTAAACATTGAAGAGAACGACCGCCGTTCTCCCGTACCGTACCGCATACCGCCCGGCATCGAAAGGATGCAGCAACTCAGTAACAATAACGTGAACCTGTTGCAGAACGAACAGGCCCTGAGTTTACAGATCTGCAACCTGCAGGAAGGCGAAGCGCGTGGCGTTTTCAAAACCATGAATATGGACTTCCGCCAGTATGGAAGGTTGTCTATGTTCACACATGCGGAATCCGTGATCGGACAGTTCCCTGTGGGAGATGGTAAACTGAACGCTGTGATCAGGATCGGAACGGATTTCGTTTCCAACTACTATGAGATCAAAATTCCGTTGGTGATCACACAACCCGGGCAGAGCCTGGATTCACTCGTATGGCCTTCGGCGAATAACCTCGATTTCGATTTGAGCCTGCTCACCAGTCTGAAAGTGGAACGAAATAATGTCGGCAACTCGCTTCAATACTATCGCCGTGTCATCAACGGGAAGAGTTATGCCATTTACGGGAACCCGAACCTGGGCGAAGTGCGCGGTATATTCTTAGGGATCGAAAACCCGGATGATAATGGTACCGCACTTTGTACCGAAGCCTGGTTCAACGAACTGCGCCTTTCGGCCATCGATGAAAAAGGCGGTTACGCCGCTTTGGGCAGGGTAGACATTACGCTGGCCGATCTGGGTACCGTTACCGTTTCCGGGAACGTAAAAAGTCGTGGATTCGGCACATTGGAACAACGCGCCAATGAAAGATCGAGAGAGGACTATTCACAGTTTGATATCGCCACCAATCTTGAGTTGGGCAAATTGCTTCCGCAAAAAGTAGGTGTGTCTATTCCAGTGTATGCGGGCGTTACGCGAACCGTTAGTACGCCGGAATACGATCCTTACGATCTGGATATTACATTTAAAGAAAAGCTCAACAACGCCGCCGCGGCTGATAAGGATTCCATCCGCGATGACGCGATCACGCAAACCACCATTAAGACCGTGAACTTCACGAATGTGAAGAAGCTGAATACTTCCGGAAAGCCTTTGAAGATCTATAGTATCGAGAACCTTGATTTCTCCTATTCTTATACCAAAACGGAAAGCAGCAGTCCGCTCATTCAGAACGATGAGCTCACCCGCCACCGCGGTGGTGTGGGGTATAACTATACGGCGCAACCGAAATACTGGGAGCCTTTCAAAAAGCTGATCCGGTCGCGATCGCCGTGGTTTAACCTGCTGAAAGATTTTAACCTGAATCCCGCACCGTCGCTGCTGGGCTTCCGGGCCGATGTGAACCGCCAGTTCGGTGCGATACGTCCGAGAAATGTTGGCGGCGGCAACTACCAGATTCCGGAGACCTACGATAAATACTTTGTGTTCGACCGCATCTACAACCTGCGCTGGGATATCTCGCGTGCGCTGAATCTTGATTTCTCAGCCACCAACAACGCCCGGATCGACGAACCGGTTGGAAGGATCAATACCAAAGAAAAACAGGATTCCGTAAGAAAGAACTTCCTGAAAGGCGGCAGGAATACGTTGTACCGCCAGAGTGCAAAAGTGGCCTACACGTTGCCTACCAGCAAATTGCCCATTCTGGACTGGACCTCCGTGAAAGTGGGTTACGCCGCGGGCTACAACTGGATCGGCGCCTCAAGGCTGGCGATCGCCCTTGGCAATACCATTGAAAACAGCCAGCAGCGGAACATTACAGGTGAATTTGATTTCACCATGCTGTACAGCAAATCGAAGTTTCTGCGCGCCCTGGAAGGTGAACGCGTGAAACAGGATAAAAAAGCGGGCGATAAAAAAGACAGTACAGCGAATAAGAATACCCGCCGCGATCCCAATCCTCCGGTTGAAATGAGTGGCTTTGTACGCGGTATCGGAAAAGTGCTCACTTCCCTGAAAAGGGTAAGCGTTACCTACGATGAAACGTACAACACCAGGTTACCGGGTTATACCGACAGTACCGAGTTCCTCGGTCAGAACTGGGCCACCATGTCGCCCGGATTCGACTTCATATTCGGAAGGCAACCCGATACTTCCTATATAAATGATTTCGCCCGCAAAGGAAGACTGACCCGTGATCCGAATTTCAACCTGCTGATCCAACAGAGTTTCACGCAGCAATTGAATGTGATCGCACAACTGCAGCCCGTTCGTGACCTTACCATCGACCTGAACCTGAACAAGCAGTTCAATAAGTCATATTCTGAATTGTACAAGGATACCACCGGCTCCAGCGGGTTCTCCCGGTTGAGTCCATATACGGCAGGCGGTTTCAGCATCAGCTATATTTCTTACCAGACATTGTTCACGCCTTTCAAGGTGAATGAAATTTCTGAAACCTTCCGCCAGTTTGAAGCGAACAGGTTAGTCCTCTCTCAGCGACTGGGTGCGAAGAATGGTTACAGTGGCGGACAGGGTGCTGACGGATATTATGAAGGCTATGGGAAATACGCGCAGGATGTACTGATCCCAGCCTTCCTGGCAGCGTATACCAATAAAGATCCGAACAGTGTTGAACTGATAGAGCAATCGAATCCGAACATCAAATCGAACCCTTTCAAAAATATACTGCCCAAGCCGAACTGGACCATTACCTACAATGGACTGTCACGGATAAAGGCGCTGGAAAAAACATTCACCAACGTAACCTTGAAACATGCGTACAACAGCACGCTGAGCATGAACAGTTATACATCAGCGTTACTGTACACGGATCCGCTCGGACTGGGCATGCCCGGCTTTATCGATTCCGTTTCCGGCAACTTCGTACCGTATTTCCTGGTGCCCAACGTGACCATCAGCGAAAGGTTTGAGCCGTTTATTGATGTGGACCTTCAGTTTACTAATCAACTGACTACCCGTTTTGAATACCGCAAAAGCAGAACGCTGAGCCTGAGTTTGATTGATTACCAACTGAGTGAGAATCGTACCACAGAATACACGATTGGCGCGGGCTGGCGCAAAAGAGGTTTCCCGCTTCCGTTCCGCGTGAAACTCCCGGGGCAGAAAGAAGCATCTAAAAAACTGGACAACGATATCAATTTCAGGCTTGACCTCAGCTGGCGCGATGATGCCACCGCGAACAGCAGGCTCGACCTGAACAGCGCGCTTCCTACTTCCGGGCAACGGATCGTTACCATTTCACCATCCATCGATTATGTATTGAACAATCGGGTGAACGTGAAGTTGTTCTTCGATCAGCGGCGCGTGGAACCGAAAGTGTCCACTTCGGCACCCATCACCACAACACGTGCGGGATTACAGGTGCGGGTATCGCTGGCCCAATAGGCCGCGGGTTACTTTTTAAAAGTATGTACTGAATTGGCCTGGGCCGTTGGCGTAACCACCAGGTCGTTGATGCACACATGCGGGGGGAGCGACGTGGTATAGAAAACAATATCGGCGATGTCTTCTCCGCGCAGCGGTTCATACCCTTTGTATACGGCATCGGCCATCGCCTGATCGCCTTTGAATCGGACGAGGGAAAACTCCGTTTCCGCTGCTCCCGGATGAATGGCCGTAACCTTGATGCCATGCTCCAGGAGATCGATGCGCATTCCTTTGGAGATAGCGTCCACCGCATGTTTGGTGGCGCAGTACACATTTCCTTTCTCGTAAACTTCTTTCCCGGCGATGGAACCGATGTTGATGATGTGCCCGGTATTTCCCGCGATCATCAGTGGAATCACGGCCTTGGAGGTATAAAGCAGTCCTTTCAGGTTGGTATCTATCATCGCTTCCCAGTCGTCAAGTGAGGCATCTTCAAAATGGTCCCTTCCGGCAGCCAGTCCTGCGTTGTTGACCAGTACATCAATTTTTTTCCAGGCATCGGGAAGTGTTTCGATGGCGGAAAAACCGGCCGCTTTATCCCGGATGTCATAGCACAATGCCAGTGTTTCCGCCTTGTATTTTTGTTTCAGTTCGGCGCAAAGTTCCTCCAGTCTTTCTTTCCTTCTTCCGATAACAATCAGTTTCCAGCCGTTGGCGGCGAATTTATGGGCGATGGCTTTTCCGAAACCGGCGGTGGCTCCGGTTACAAGTATGGTTTGCTGCATAGTTCAATCTTTCGCCAATAATACGTCATCTTACCAAAACTACCGTTCCCTTCCTGAGCATGGGATTGCCCATATAGTCCGTTCCGGCGGCCATCCAAACGAATCCTTCGGCTGATTGCGGTTTGCCGTTCACCGTTCCGTCCCATCCTTTTGTAGGATCGCTGGTGCCGAACACCTGTTGCCCCCAGCGGTTATAGATACGGAAATAATCGAACTTCATGATGCCCACGGGAATAGCTTTTAAAACATCGTTGTGTCCATCGGCATTAGGCGTGAATGCATTGGGAACGAAGATGTCCGGGCCGGTCTTAAATACTTTCACGTTCAACGTGTCATAAGCGTAACATCCAAAGGGCGTGATCACTTTCAGGGAATAAGAAGCGTCTTCCGTAAGCAGGGCGAGGGGCCGCTGGGAGAAAGGATCGTTTAACCCAATGGGAGGCGTCCATTCATACAGTTCGCCGCCGGAAGCGTTCAACTGAAGGGGCTGATTGGTGACCACCAGCGTATCGTTCCCGGCAAAGGCCATTACCTCTGGCATCACATTCACAATGGTCGTATCCCGGAATGGTTTGGGGCAACCTACAGTGTCCGTAACCGTTAGTACATATGCTGTGGTGACTTTAGGACTTGCCACCGGGTTCATGCTTCGGGTATTCGATAGCGTTGGTAAAGGTGACCAGTTGAAGAATGCGCCTGTGTAGGAGCCGATCAGGATGGCGGAAGAATCCAGGCAGATGGTGTGATCGGGACCTGCATTGGCTTCGGGGTAGGGGATCACGTTCACGTTTACGGAACTGGTGGCAGCACATTTTCCGATGGTGCCTTCAACGGTAAAGGTGGTGGACACAGTTGGTGCTACTTTAGGATTTTTCAAGCGGTTGTTGTTCAGCAAACCTTCCGGTGTCCAGGTAAAACCAAGCGCGTCACCGGATGGGCGTAATGTGATGCTGTCCGTCTGGCAGATAGTCGTATCCCTTCCCGCATCAATCGTAACGAAGGAGCGGGTATCCACGAATACAGAATCAATATTTTCACAACCAGGAACGGTGACCAGGTTCACATAATATTTTGTAGGCACATCAGGACTTACGAGCGGGGAGGGACCGGTAGTTGAACTGATCATGTAGTTCGGGCTCCAGGTGAAAGTGCCGATGCCGCTTGCGTTCAGCTGTAAGGTATCTATGGTGCAAATGAGCGTATCGTTGGTGAGTTGTATTGGCGGCTTCAGCAAAACGTTCACGTTACTCGAAATGGTGTCCCTGCATCCTTTACTGGTGCCTACAATCATGGTTACCAATCGTGTGCCTACGCTGCCATAGGTGTAGGTTGGATTCCGAGTATTGCTGGTGTCTGCCAGAGTACTTATATCTCCGAAATCCCAATGCCTGTAGTTCACGGTGCCGTACCTTGCCGTGGTGGTATCTTCAAAACTGATGGGAACGGTGGCGCAGGATTCAAAGAAGCGGAAACCCGGACGAAAACCCGGATACACCCGAACGGTAGCAGTGGTAACATCGGAGCAATCCTGTCCGGGGTTGGTGGTAAGGGTGATCGTATACGTTCCCGTATCGGGGAAAGTGAAAGTGGGATTCATTTCGTTGGAAACATCCGTGTTGGTGCCGGGCACGCCAAAATCCCATTGCTGCGCATTGATAAGGGGGCTATTGTTCCTGTTACTCGGACTGAAAGTAAAAGATTCGCACAGCTGGTATTCCGGGTAGAGCACGGCATCAGTGGTAAGACAACCGGCCACGGCCACCTGGATATCTTTTCTATTCACATTGATCAGTCTGCCATTGCGGTATTCCGAGGCGCAAACGGTAAGCACATAAATACCGGCATAAGGTGCTGTACCACTCACCAGGCCTGTATTCGGATTGATGCTTACTGTTAAACCCATTGGTGATCCGCCACTGTATCCGGGAGAGTATGGCACACTGTTGTAGGGAGGAGCATCTGGCGTTGTGGGAGAAGGAGAGTTCATGCTTCCGCCCATATATGCCTCACACAATTCATAGGTCACCACATCACCCTGATCCGGATCGGCCGCGCCGAAATCATATTCAAAATAAGAGTTTGCACAGATCAGCACATCATCTTTTCCCGTAAAACGAGCGCTGTTGTTGGCAGGTGCGGTGGGTTCGCTTAAAGAGCCAGGTATCGTGGCGAGATAGGTAACCCCCATGCTGGATGAATTCAGCACATTCTCAATGCCACCTACCCGACAGCAACGCTGGAAAGAAATGGTATAGCCGGCGGTGGAGGCGGGAAGGTTTATTTCTGCTACATAGTAGCCTACTTCATAACACAATTGCGGTGGATTACTGATACAGGGGCTGATGGAACCAAGTGTAACCTGTTCTACGGTTGAGCGATTAACCGATTCTGTTCTCACCAGGCTATTGGTGCCATTGGAGAATACGCCAAACTGCACGGTAAGGTCCAACTGAGCGCCTGAAGAATAGCAGTCTCTGTAAAGTTTGAGTGTTACCCTGTAGTTGTGTCCGTTTCCGGATGATCCGAGGTATTCATAAAACATTTCACCTCCGGTGATATGGCGGGACATCACAGGGTAGCCGGCAGCAAAAAGAAGCACAAAGATCAAGAGTTTTCTCACCGTCCTTTGTTTTTGGGCTGGTTGTCAAAAACGGGGTCAAAGGAACTGGGTTTCTGCTCTGAATTTACAATTTAAATCCGGAAAATAAAATGTTATTTCACCAGTACAGCGGTACCTTTCCGGAACACTTTTTTACCGGTATAATCCACGCCGTCGGCCTGCCAAACAAACGTACCGGTACTTTGTTGTTTCCCGTTTATTTTTCCGTCCCAGCCTGCGGAAGGGGTGGAGGTACTGAAAACGAGCTGCCCCCATCGGTTATAAACGCGGAAGTAATTGAATTGGGCTATACCCACCGGGTATGCGCGGAATATGTCGTTGTGGCCATCGCCATTGGGAGAGAAGGCATTGGGAACGAAAATATCTGGAGCTGTTCGGAACACTTTTACGGACATCGTATCGTAAGCGTAACAACCTTCATTGGTAATTACTTTCACGCTATAAGTCTGATCGGAGGAAATGTTTGCAATGGGGTTGAATATGCGGGTGTTGCTTAATCCCAACGGCGGATCCCATTCATAAATGTCGCCTCCCGTAGCGTTCAGCAGGAGTGGCTGTCCCACAACGATAGCGGTATCATTTCCCGCGAAAGCCGGTACAGGTGGAATCACGGTCACCAATGCTGTATCAGTAACTGGTTTCAGGCACCCTGTAAGGTATTGCGCGGTGAGGTAATATTCGGTGGTGGTGGCCGGGAAAGCCGTTGGCGTAAGGGTATTCGAATTTAGTAATGTTGAAGCCGGACTCCAGGAAAACCTGTCAGCGTTGTGTGTACCCGTTAATAGTACAAGTGAATCGGTACAGATAACATGGTCCTGCCCGGCGTTTACAATGGGATAGGGGAAGCCGAAAACGGTTACCTCATCCGTTGCGGAACATTTCCCGATACTTCCGATTACCTGGTAGGTGGTGATGGCTGCAACCGGCGTAGCTACGGGGTTTTTGACGTTATCCCTGTCGAGCGTGCCTGCCGGGGTCCAGAGAAAATATAGCGCGTCTGTTTCGGGTTTCAGCGTAAGGTCATCTGTGAGACAGATGGTGGTATCGTTTCCCGCATAAAGTGTAACGAAATCTACCACGTTCACTTTTACGGAATCCTGCGCTTTGCAGCCGAGGTAATCCAGGTCCACAATATAGGTGGTGGTTACATCAGGTGAAACCAGCGGCTCCGCCACAGTGAGATCGCTGATCATATAGTTTGGAGACCAGGTGTAGGTGCCCGGGCCATTCATTCTGAGTTGAAGCGTATCAATGCTACAAATCAGAGTATCACGAAAACCAAGTTGAACAACGGGTTTGTCGGGCAATTCAAATGTCTGGTATAAGGTATCGGTACAACCTTTGTCGTTGCCGGAAATGAGCATGACGTTCCTTGTTCCTGATGTACCGTATTTGTAGTCAGGATTTTGCTGGGAAGAAATATCCGTCGTGGTGGAAAGGTCGCCGAAGTCCCATTTCCAGGAGTTTACGGTTCCATGCTGGGAAACGGTCTTATCAATAAACTTTACGGGAACATCCACGCATCCTGCCACAATCTCAAAATCTGTGTTAAAGCCCGGGTAAACGCCTACGGTGGTGGTGGCGGAGTCGGAACAGTCGCCGTTCCTGTTGATGACCAGCTTAACGGTATAATCTCCAGGGGTTGGAAACACGAAGGTGGGCGAGGGGTCGGTGGAGGGCGTTGAGCCGGGTACGCCAAAGTCCCAGTAATAAGTTCGGATAAGCGACGAGTTGGAAAGATTACTGAATGTATACGATAGGCCATCGCAGGTTACAGCATTGATTGGCAGATCAGCGTCGGCGATCTGGCAGGCCGTAACTTTTAATATGAAGTCTTTTCTGTGTGTACTGATCACATTTCCGTTCCTTCTTTCTGTGATACATACATTCACCACAAAATAAGAAACACCGTTTGGACGGATATTTCCGCCCGTTGGGGCTATGCCGGATATGATTCCGGTGGAACCATTGATGGAAACATTACTGCCCAGCGGGCTGGCCCCACTGTAGCCGGCCTGGTAAGAAAGGTTGTTGTATTGCGCGGGCGAAGACGGGGCCGATTCTGTGGCGTTCCCCTTCGTTCCGCTTCCATAAGCGGAACAAAATTCGTAGGTAAGCTCATCTCCATCGGGATCGGTGGCTGAGAAATCGAGGGTAAGGTTGTTGCCCCTGCATACCAGAGAGGCGTCACTCAGGGCGAAAACCGGACTGGAATTCACATCAGTTGCACCAAGCGTACTACTACCCGGAATCCTGGCCACATACGTTGCGCCAGGTGATCCGCTTTCTGAGTTGCCGTTGGCGATGGTATTGCTGATGTTGTCAATTCTGCAGCAGGTCTGGTAGGCAATGGTATAGCCGAACTCATTGCGGGCGAGGTCACGTGTAAAAGTAAAATAACCGACATCGTAACAAACGCGCGGCGCGTTAATGATACAAGGTGAAGGGTTGTCAAGGGAAAGACGATCCATTCTGGTTCTGGAAACGTTTATGGGAACAACGGTACTGTACGCTCCATTGGTAAGGTTTTCAAAAAGGCCTATGATTACGCTTGTAGGCATTGTAGCCACATTAGTACCTCCGGCGTCGCAATCTCTGAAAAGCCGGAGCGTGATTTCGTATCGCAGCGTGCCATTCGCGCCGGGACCGATATATTTATAGAACATTTCACCCCCCGAAATATGGGCGGCGAAACTTATGATACTCAGCAGTGCCAAAACACCGGTTCCAATCAGTTTTTTCATCATCTCTGTTAGAATCACTCCTTATAAACGGCAATTTCCCGCAAAAATTTCTCCAAAATAGCCATGCTCTTTTCTTTTTCTTCAAACATACCCATATGCGCCGACGATTCCAGTATTTCCAGGTAAGCAACTGCCGGAAGATAAGTTTGCGGCAAAGTATCGGCAAACGATACCGCCTGATCCTGTTTCCCGAGGATGAACAGTACCGGCACGGTCGCATTTTTCAGCACTTCGGTTCGCTCCGGCCTCGCGATCATTGATTCGTAATATTGTATCAACGCTGCATCGGTAAACGTTTTTCCGTGATCCATTATCTGCTGAACAGTTTCGGGATGGCGCTCACAGAATTCGGGAGTGAACAGGTTGGGTGTGGACTGTTTAAGAAAAGCGGCTGCTCCGTTGTTTTCGATAAAACGGATGCCTTTCCGCCGGGCTTCCACCTTTTCCTGGCTGTCGGCCAGGGCTGTGGAATGGAACAGGCCGAATCCCGTGAGTTTATCGGGATATTGTTCCGCGAACGCCAATGTGATGTATCCGCCCATACTATGGCCTACCATCGACAAAGCAGTGATCTTTTCATGCGCCACTATCTCGTGTATGGCTCCGGCATAATCATCAATCGAGGAAAGTGATGGATTAAGGGGAGAATGCCCGCTTCCGGGCACATCGGGAAATAGTACGGTGAAATTTTTACTTAATCGCTGAATGGTTTCTTTCCAGATATGATGGTCCTCTCCAAAACCATGTACCAGTATTACCGCGGGGCCCTCACCCGTTTTGCCGTAAAAAACCGGCTGTCCTTTAAATAGTACTTCATTTCTGAACATGGGAATTATTTTAGCGCGTGGTTTTTAATGGTGAAGGTGGCGATAAGTAATACGGCCAGCAAGAGGAGCGCGGCTTTTGAAAGAACGTCTCCGAACCTTGAAAAGAAAGTGAGCGTTTCCGATGGATAAATCTCTTGTTTTATGGCGGAAGACTCATCCCATGGTTGAGGCTGATAAACCTTTCCCAGCGGGTCTATAAAGCACGAAATACCGGTGTTGGCGCTTCTGGCCACCCATCTTCTGTTTTCTATGGCACGCAGCCGCGCATATTGCATGTGTTGTTTATAGCCAGGGGTATTTCCCCACCATCCGTCGTTGGTGATGATCGCGATGATGTTCGCGCCGTTACGGGCATAAGTAGCCATGAATTCACCGTAAACACTTTCGTAGCATATCGAAGGGGCGATCTTAAAGAAGTCATCTTCTTTACCCAAAACAGTTCGTTCCTTCTGACTGCCATAAGTGCCGGCGATGCCACCGAATTCTCCCGCCAGTGAAGCCATAAAACCGAGCCAGGACGGGATCATTTCCACTCCGGGTACCAACCTGGATTTGTGGTACAACTGAATGGAAGTGTCCTGATGTATCAACGCACCGGAATTAAACGCTTCATAATACTGATCGGTTTCCCCCAGCCTGCGGGCACTTAATGTTTTTGGCGCGTCCTTTGGAAGTCTCCTGTACCCGTCGATGCCCGTAAAGAGGTTGACGTCCGGATGCCGTTGCAGGAAATCGTACACCGGATAAAAGAAATAGTTCTGTTTCAGTTCTTCTTCCCATGCCTGCACCGGGATGGCGGTTTCCGGCCATATTACCAGCGCGGTGTTTTCATCGATCTGCGATTCGCTCAACCGGATCAATTGCTGTATCTGCATTTCCTGCGTGCCCGCAAGAAATTTTTCTTCGTAGGGATCAATGTTGGGTTGCACCACTACCACATTGCGGGCGGGCTGCTTTCTGTTACCGGTTCTCCATTGTATGAGCGAAAAGGAAAACAGCAGCGGCAATAGTATTGCGCTTGCCGCAGCGATGGATTTCCTGCGGAATCCTGCTTCGGCGGTAAGCAGCCGGAACAACATCAGGTTCACCAGTAACACCCAGCACGAGCCTCCGCTGGTGCCGGTAATTTCATACCATTGTACCCAGTCTGGTTGTGTAGCGAATACATTTCCAAGGGTCATCCAGGGCCAGCTAAGGCCCCAGTTCTGCAAGTGAAAATACTCCATACTCAGCCAGGCCAGCAACCAGGCATATCCTCCCCAGGTAGCACCCTTTCTTGTTAATACAAAATGGTAGATGAACCAGGGAAAAAGCATCACAAGGGTATTCACCAGTACTGCCGCTACCATGCCTATGCCACTCGCGTTCCATATCCACCAGGTGGTGAGGCCGTTCCATACAGCCATCGCAAGCGCCGTGCACAACATGAATTTGCGCCGTGACGGCGTAGTTGTGCCCAGGTACAATAACGGGACGAATCCAAAAAATACCAGGAAACTAAGGGGAGATACCGGCCAGGCCGCCCATAATAATAGGGCAGCAACCAGTGCAAGACCCCATCCGGGGAAAGTCGAATACTGTTTTTTCATTGCAGGAAAGTGGAAATTAAAGAAATCTGGCGATTGACTGTTCTTTTTCCAGGCTTAAACAAAAGGGAGGATGTATCCATTAAGACGCATCCTCCCTTTGTTTTGTACACCACAACTTTTATTTTCTGCTGTAGTTGGGAGATTCTTTTGTTATTTCCACATCATGGGCGTGGCTTTCGCGCATACCCGCGTTGGTGATTTTAACAAAGGTTGCGTTCTGAAGCGCCTTAATGTCTTTAGAGCCGGTATAGCCCATTCCTGCGCGCAATCCGCCTACGAACTGCGCCACTACTTCGTTCAGGTTACCCTTGTACGCGATGCGTCCTTCGATTCCCTCAGGCACCAGTTTCTTAATGCCGTCTTCCATATCCTGGAAATAACGGTCGCTGCTTCCCTGTTGCATGGCGCCGATTGAACCCATACCCCGGTATTCTTTAAATTTCCTGCCTTCGTAAATAATGGTTTCACCCGGACTTTCTTCGGTGCCTGCGAAAACACTACCCATCATCACCACATTGGCACCTGCGGAAAGCGCTTTCACCATATCTCCGGTATAACGGATACCACCATCCGCGATTACCGGAATGCCTTTTGCTTTCAGGGCCGCCGCCGCTTCCATGATGGCGGTGAGTTGCGGTACGCCGGCTCCGGCCACAATGCGTGTGGTACATATAGAACCTGGTCCAATACCTACTTTAACGGCATCAGCTCCTGCATCCGCAAGTGCTTTCGCGCCCGCGGCTGTGGCGATGTTCCCTGCTATAACCTGTAGTCCTTTAAAGTTTTTCTTCAACGACTTTAACGCGTTGATTACGCCAATATGGTGACCGTGCGCACTATCCAGGCTCACCACATCCACGCCGACTTGTTGTAAAGCCGCGGCGCGGTCGTGAAGGTCTTTGGTAATGCCGAGCGCGGCTCCTACCAATAACCTGCCGTACCCGTCTTTTACAGCATTGGGGTTATTGATGAGTTGAAGGATATCGCGGTAAGTGATCAATCCTATCAGTCGTCCCTGTTTGTTGACAACGGGAAGCTTCTCGATCTTGTATTGACGGAGAATCTGTCCCGCTTTTTTCATGTCTGTACCTTCGGGTGCGGTGATGAGGTTTTCTTTTGTCATCACTTCCTGTACTTTTCTCCGTTTGTCGGTTTCAAAGCGAAGGTCTCTGTTGGTGAGGATACCCACCAGTTTTTCTTTCGCGTCGGTAATGGGAATACCACCGATCTTATTCTCTTTCATCAGCCTTAACGCGTCGGCGATGGTTGCGTCTTCGTGTAATGTAACCGGATCGATGATGAGGCCGCTTTCACTTCTTTTAACTTTTCTTACATGTTCGGCCTGCTTTTCCACGCTCATGTTCTTGTGGAGAATGCCTAAACCACCTTCTCTCGCCAGCGCTATGGCCAGCGTGGCTTCCGTAACGGTATCCATTGCCGCGGAGAGCATGGGGATGTTCAGTGTGATGGATTTTGTGAGTTTACTGCGGATGTCGGCTTCCCGTGGAAGTACTTCAGAAAAACCTGGAGCCAGGAGCACATCATCAAATGTAAGTCCCTCACCAAAGAAGCGGGAGGTGATACTTTTTGCCGTGGAGTTGTTTATTCTTGCCATGTGCAAAGATAGCGTACAGCGTCCCTAGCTTCCAAATGAAATTTTTATGGCCCTCTTAATTTGTATGTTTTTCCGGGTAGCGAAACAACTATCCCTTTCATTTCCAACTGCAAAAGTACCGCCGAGACCTTTCCAGCGCTCATGTTCGCAAAGCCGCCCACCACATCGGCATGCAGGATGCCTTGTTCTTTTAGTATTGTCGTCACGGATAGTTCCTGCTCATCCATTTCGGGGAAAAAACTGGGTTGTACCGGAGTGGCCATTTTTTCCGGGATGTCCCAGGACATGCACCTGATCACATCTTCGGCGGAATGAATCAGTTGCGCCGTTTGCCGTGCTATCAGCATATTGCATCCCCTGCTTTTCTCATCGTGTATTCTTCCCGGAAAGGCGAACACATCACGATGGTACCCCTGGGCCAGTTCGGCTGTAATGATACTGCCGCCTTTTTCCCCGGTTTCCACTACAATTGTGGCGTCTGCCATTCCCGCCACAATCCGGTTCCTGCTCGGGAAATGATGTTTTTCGGGTTGTATGCCCGGACCAAACTCTGTTAATAAGCCACCGCCATTTAATATGCGTTTGGATAGTTCATAATGTTCTGACGGGTAAATCACATCCGGACCACTTGCCATTACAGCAACGGTGGTTAATCCATGCCTTAACGCTTCATGGTGCGCGATGCCATCTATTCCATGCGCCAGTCCGCTGATCACCAGCACCTGGTGACGCGCAAGGTCCTGTACTAATTGTTCTGTTAGTTGCTTACCATAGCGCGTATGGTTGCGTGTTCCGATAATACTGATGGCCCTGGCGGGATTCAGGTCGCATTGGCCACGGA
Source organism: Parasegetibacter sp. NRK P23 (assembly GCF_023721715.1). Classification (NCBI taxonomy): domain Bacteria; kingdom Pseudomonadati; phylum Bacteroidota; class Chitinophagia; order Chitinophagales; family Chitinophagaceae; genus Parasegetibacter; species Parasegetibacter sp. NRK P23. The sequence goes on along the minus strand of NZ_JAMDLG010000001.1, from coordinate 456,050 downwards.
AGTACAATATGGTAGGGGGATCATAACAATGTGTGAGCCTGCGCGGGTAAGCCGGATGGGTAAGGAAAAGAGAACTTATATTTTTTCTTTCCAGGGATTCGATCGTAGCGGACATCTTCCTGAAATCAGTAAACCCCTTGATAATGCCTGCTCTTCTGCGGCCCACACCTTCTGTTCTTTCCAATTCTTTCAGGGATGCCCTGAAAACCTGTTCCGCTGACCCGAACTGCTGGATCAGTAACCTCGCCACCACTTTCCCAATCGCCGGTAAACTGGCCAGGGCCATTTCAAAAACATTCACACACGGATTCATAACGCACATTTATAACCGCAAGCTACAGTATGCGCTGGTCGCCGGCAATAGGTGAAATCACGGTTTTAACGCGTTTTTTCACCTATTGAATTATTTGTCGGCCACCTCAATGATTTCCATTTCCGTTCTTCGGTTGCGTGCCCTTCCAGCTTCCGTATCATTTTCCGCGATGGGTTCAGTATCCCCAAAGCCTTTGTAGCTGAGCCTTTCCTTCGCTACGAACTGATCGGTAAGGTAGAGGTATATCACCCTTGCACGGTTCTCAGAAAGTTTTTGGTTGTCGGCTTTATTGCCGGTATTATCGGTATGCCCGTTGATCCTGATCTTCATGCCGGGGTTCTCTTTCAGAAGTGCAACCAGCTTGTCTAATTCTACTCTGGATTCAGGTTTCAGTTCGTATTTGTTCACATCAAAGAAGATGTTGTTCAGCACCAGTTTCGCATTTTTTTCAAATGGCTGAAGCGGGATATTTCTTGTATAGGCGCTATCGGGATCGTTAGTACTGATGGCGAAATTTTCAGAATAAAACAAATAGCCCTTCCTGTTTACGGAGAAGGCAAAATTCTTTCCAACAGGCAAGGTAGAAAGGTAGTTGCCGTCTTCATCAGTTTGTAATCTGGAAACCACGCGGCCCGAGGTCAGGTCGGTGAGTTCAATGGTGGAGGGCAGGCCAGACTTATTTTTTACATCGAACACCTGGCCCTTGATCCATGTGGTGGCGGCGGGTCTTATGTTTTCCCGTAATTGAAAAGTATAGAGATCCAGTGCGCCATAGCTGTCGCTGCGGTCGCTGGCGTAATAAGCCGTTTTCCCATCCGATGCGATAAACAGGCTTCCTTCATTTTCAATGGTATTGATGGGGTAACCGAGATTTTCAGGTGTACCCCAGGTGCCGTCCGGCTTTCTTCTCGCCAGGAAAAGATCATCTCCGCCATATCCCTGGTGGCCGTTCGACATAAAATACATGGTCTCATTGTCAGCATGTAAAAAAGGACAACTTTCATCTCCGATGGTATTAATGCCGGGACCCAGGTTCTCCGGTTCGCTCCATTGCCCGTTGGCCATGCGTTTGCTCACATAAATATCGCTTCCGCCAAATCCATCGGGCCTTCTTGCGGCAAAATAAAGCGCAGTTTTATCCGGGGAAAGACAGGGTTGCGATTCCCAGAATTCCGTATTGATGTTCCTGCCCATGTTCATCGGTTCACTCCAGCCGTTTTTTGTCCGGATGGAATAGTACAGGTCGCAACTGCCGAATCCAATTTCAAAATTGCATCCGGTAAATACCAGCATTTGCCCGTCTTGTGAAATGTTCTGCGCGCCTTCATTAAGGTTAGTGTTGATGGCTCCGGTTAATCCCTTTGCCGGTCCCCACTTGTTTTCCAGCAGTTCACTTTCGTAAAAATCTTCATTATAATTGTTGATCCGGCGCGTGAATACAAGTTGTTTGCGGTCAACAGTGAGCGATGGAAAATACTCCGCATCTTTCGAATTGATGCCTGCGCCCATATTCACGGGCGAGAACAGGTAATTTTCACCCGGATGCTTTTCCTGATAACTGATCGCGAAGCTGTAGCATTTTTTTCGGTATTCGCCGGCTTTCCTGGACGTTTCATTCAGGTTTGAAATGGTGAGGAATTCATCCACCGCTTTCAGCGCTTTTTCAAAATCGCCTTTTCCCGCCAGATTGATGGAGTAGGGAAGGTTGTATTCCAGGAAATACGCGGCATCCAGCGACCTGGCCTTTTCATAAGACAGCACAGCCTTCTCATATTGCTTGAATTCTCCGTATATGCCTGCCAGTGAAAGATGCGCATCCATATACTTCGGATCGATGCGCAAGGCGTTTTCAAGATGCTTCATCGCTTCTGTTAATCCTTCTTCCGAAGCCTTGCTCATGGCAAGTTCATATTGCTGAACGGCTTTTTTATTGACTTTCTCAGGATTATACTGCGCCACTGCGGCATGCTGTACCAGTAAAATAAACAGCAAGGCGACCAGGATATTTTTCATCGGCTTTTTTTAGAATGAATAGCTTTTATGTGGATAAGCATAATGATCTACTACTAACGAAGCTATTCAAAAAATATTCCGGAAAGGGAGGAAAAATAGCGGTCCTTTAACGCTTAGGGTACGTTAATGTATTTATGGGTCTGCAAAGAAAGTCCCCATTGGGGATTTTCCTTAATGTAATCCACGATAAGCGGGGTCATTTTTTCGGCTTTATCCCATTCCGGCTGAAGATAAAGTTTACAGGATGGGCTCATTTTTTCCGCCCAGTGCTCGGCCCATTCGAAATCCGATTTATGGAATACGACCACTTTCAGTTCATGGGCGAGCGGAAGAATCTCGTCTACTGGGGGCTTGAACTTTTTCGGGGAGAAGCAGATCCAGTCCCATTTCCCGGAGACCGGGCTGGAGCCGGAAGTTTCAATATTGGTTTGAAAACCGGCTTCGTGCAGGGCTTCCGTCAGTTCATCCAGCGGGTGCATGAGTGGTTCTCCGCCTGTAATAACGGCCAACCTGCCAGGGAACTTTGCGGCTTCAGCCACCATCTCACTGATCGGTACCAGAGGATGTTTTGAGGCGTCCCAGCTTTCCTTCACATCACACCAAACGCAGCCCACATCGCAGCCGCCGAGGCGGATGAAATAGGCGGCCTTTCCCTGGTGATAGCCTTCACCCTGCAGGGTGTAAAAGGCTTCCATCAAGGGAAGTTGTGTGGTGATATGAGCAGTAGTGTTCATTATTAGTCTTCTTCTTCCGCTTCGTTTTTCGCGATGCAGGCGTTGTAAGTATTGCGCATCAGGGCGGCGATGGTCATCAGGCCAACACCACCGGGAACCGGAGTGATATAGGATGCTTTGGGGGCCACTTCAGCGAAGGCTACGTCTCCTGCAATGCGGAAACCAGTTTTTTTGGAAGCGTCGGCCACCCGCGTAATACCCACATCAATAATGATGGCGCCATCTTTCACCATATCGGCGGTCAGGAATTCGGGTTTTCCGAGTGCGGCAACGATAATATCCGCGTTCCGGCAAAGTTCCGCGAGGTTCTTCGTATGCGAATGGGTGATCGTTACCGTACAGTTGCCTTGTGGGTGGTTGCTGCTGAGGAGCACGCTCATGGGGCGACCTACGATGTTGCTGCGGCCAATCACCACCGCATGTTTACCTTTGGTATCTATATTATAATGTTCCAGCATCAGCATGATGCCGTAGGGGGTGGCGGGGAGAAAGGTGGGCAGGCCCTGCATCATTTTGCCCGCGCTTTCCGGGTGAAAGCCGTCCACATCTTTGGAAGGATGGATGGTGTTGATCACTTTTTCGTCGGAAATATGGGCGGGAAGGGGAAGTTGAACGAGGATGCCATCCACGTCTTTGTCTTCGTTGAGTTCCCTGATTTTGTCGAGCAGGATGAATTCGTTCACGCTTTCCTCGAAGCGGATCAGGGTTGATTTGAAGCCCAGTTCGGCGCAGTTTTTCACTTTACTGGCCACATAGGTTTCGCTGGCGCCGTTGCTGCCTACCAGAATCGCGGCCAGGTGCGGCGTTTTTTTGCCCTGTGTTACCAGTTGGGCCACTTTGATCTTCAGGTCTTCCTTTATTGCCTGTGAGGCAACTTTTCCATCGAGTAATTGCATGGCGCAAAGTTAGGTGTTTAAACCCTTGAAAGAAAAGAAAAAAACGGTTGTGGCGGCAACCGATGCGGTCTAACTTGCCCTGGTCCGGAAGAAATTGATCCGGGCGGAAGCGGGCTTTTGGAAGCTGCCTTCCGGAGAAATATTTGTGAAACTGAAAAAATGAAGGGATGAAAAAATCTTGGTTGCTGTGGTGGTGTTGCTTTTATTTTTTAGGTGTGGAGGGGCAATCTGTCCGGGTTCAAACGGCTTACTTTGATCCGCCGCAGGGATTGAGGACTCCTGTGTTCGATGTGCGCCAGCTTTTGTTTGAACCCGGACTTGCCGTGCCGGAAAAGGGTTGGGGAGGGGCGCTCGCGCACCATGTTCCGGGGATTGGCGCGGGCATTCATTTCAGTCAAGTGGCCGCCTGCTTCAATACTGGTGACGAGGCGTGGTTTGGAGGTGTTCATGCGGGAGGAAACACTGAATTGAAAAGAGTTGATTTTTTATTGGGTGCTTCAAAGAGCCTGGGAGCGGGCTGGCGGGTCGGTACAACGGCGGGCATGGGAATGCTTCGGGCCATGGGCATGGAAGGTGCGCGATGGCCGCATTACAGTATTGGATTGTGCCGGAAGATTAACCATTCCTGGATATTTACGGCCACGCTGGAAAATCCATGGTCGGTACCTCTAGAATGGCGTCCTCCATTGCTGCTGAGAACAGGATTGCTTTTTGCCCCCGGTAAGTACTTCAATATAAAATGCCTGTTGATTACAGAAGAAGATCAGGCAACCGCAGCTTTTCTTGGCCTTCAGGTGATGCCCGCTGAAAAAGTTTGGGCGAAGGCAGGATGGCTAACGGGGAGCCAGGTTCTTTTTGCAGGCTTTGGACTGTTTTATGGGAACTGTGCTATTGAAGCGGGTGGGAGACTCCATTTTCCAATGGGATTTTCGTCTTCGTTGGCCATACATATTAACAGCAAAAGACTATGAGAAAGGGATTGTTGGGGTTGATGTATTGCCTGATTTCTTTCTTTTGCCCGGCGCAGGAAGCGGAACTGGAGTTAGAGCAACAGCTGGAAGAAGCGGCGATGAACAGTGGGGAAGAAGAGGTGGAGTTCAACTGGCAGGAGCAGCTCCAGGAGCTGGAAAGGCGGGGGATTAACCTGAACAGGGCGGAACGCGAAGAAATGGTGTTGATTCCCTGGCTTTCAGATTGGCAGATATCCCGGTTGCTGACGTATAGGGCTTTATTTGGTCCGATCCTGGGAATATATGAATTGCAGGCCATACCGGGTTGGGATGTGGCGCTGATCAGGAAACTTAAGCCATACCTGCGGTGGGTGCAGGAAGAGGACGTGCCCTGGAAGTTAAGGTGGAAGAAGGGAGAAAGGCGGTTGTCGATGGCGGCTGGCCGTGTCGTGCAACGCGCACGGGGATTTCTTTCGGAAGAAAGCAATCCTCCTGTTTACGCAGGTGCTCCGGAAAAATGGCAGGTAAGGTACAGGTACCAATACAAACGATCGCTGCAATGGGGTGTTACACTGGAGAAGGATGCCGGTGAAATGTTTCTCGCCCGCGGAAAGCTGAACGGGTTTATGTCGGCGCACCTGCAGTTGACGAACTGGAAGGGTATTTCGCAACTGAACCTGGGCGATTTCTCCATAAACATGGGACAGGGTTTAATCCAATGGCAGGGCATGGGGGCGGGACCCGGCGGGAATTCGGCTGCGGTATTCAGACAGGCGCAGCCGATAAAAGCACATACATCAGCCGGAGAACTTCAGTTTTACAGAGGTGTGGCTATGATATATAAAACCGGGAACATTTCATTTACCGGCTATACTGGTTTACGCAGGCTGGGTGCCTCGATTGATGTAACAGGCCCTGGCGCAACGGAAGCATCTGCACTGAATCTGGCCGGAACCTACAGAACAACCACAGAGATGGATAGAAAAGGCAAACTGGAATTGTGGGCAATGGGCGGTATCGTGCAATGGGAACAGAAAAAACTGAAGTTGGCATTGAACTGGGCCGGATGGCATTGGCAGCATCCACTGAAGGATGGTGGTGAACCATACCAGGTGTTGAGAAAAAATACCAGTAACCAACATGCGTTTTCCATATACGTATCGTACGTAGGGAAGGTTGCGTACCTGTTCGGAGAGTGTGCGGCAGATGCCCGGCGAAAGCTGGCATTCACCGGCGGGTTGCTGATGACGCCTTACCGGGCCGTTGAATTGGCGGTAGCTTTGCGTGCGGTCTCATCGGGATATAATGTTTGGAACGGAAGCATATTCGGGGCCTCCTCCAAACCATCAAATGAATTTGGGATGTACACAGGACTGAAATACATATCGCCATTCCGCATGGTGTTGGATGTATGGGGAGATGTGTATTACCACCCCTGGTTGAAATACCGAGTCAGCGCTCCGGGTACGGGTTCCGCTTTCAGGATACAGGTCACCGGTAAGCCGGACAGGAATTCAGAATGGCGGGTCACTTACAGGTTTTCATCCGCAAGTCAGAACAATGGAAGGATGGATGTTCTGATGGAAACACCGGAAGAAAGGCTGGTCAATGGGTTAAAACTGTACTGGTCGGTAGTTCAGGATCGTGAATGGCACTACAGAACAAGGTTTGAATACGTCCATTGGAAAGATAGCGGCAACAAACCCGAAACCGGTAGTTTGTGGCTGGCCGAAACGAGATGGACGCCTCCGGGGAAATCGTACCACCTGGATGGCAGAATACAATATTTTCAAACGGAGAGTTACAATACCCGTATGTACGCGCTTGAGAAAGATATTCCATTTCAGCAGGGTGTTCCCGCTTTTTATGGGAAGGGGTGGAGATATTATCTTATGTTCACTTACAAGTTCAGGAAGTCTTTTCAATGTTGGTTCCGCGTGGCCCATACCAGCAAGCAGGATGTCACGGAAACCGGTTCAGGGTACAATACCATACAGGGAAAAGGCAGGACAGAACTTTCACTACAGTGGCAGATTTTGTTCTGATATATCCCGGTACTTAAATACATTTACAGCCAATTCTTAATCATTATGACACAGCAAAATAACCAGGAGAACCAGATCAATATTGAAATATCGGAGGAGATGGCGGAAGGTGTTTACGTTAACCTCGCGGTGATCACGCATTCCCATGCGGAGTTTGTAGTGGATTTCGTGAACGTGATGCCGGGAACACCTAAGAGTAAAGTGAAATCAAGAATCATTCTCACGCCGCAACACGCCAAGCGGTTAATGAAAGCGCTAACCGATAATGTAAAGCGTTTCGAAACGGTGAACGGTCCCATCCAGGACCTCGAAGAAGTGCAGATGCCCATTAATTTTGGCGGCGGACCTTTTCCCGAGGCTTGATGCACGTTAATTACGGTAGGGAGTTGAAAAATTATGGGAATCATGGCTGTAGTATTCTACCATTGCCTGGTACATTAGAGCCGAAATTGGATCAAAAATCCGAGGTTGGTCTGTTATAAGTTAACGTTGACCTGTTGAAGTTAAGAGTTGCTCTGGCAATGGTGGGTGTAAATTGAAGCAACAACACTTCAGGCAATAACACGCCAAAGGCAGTGTATAAACTCAGAAACCAGGTTAACCGGGTCTTGTGTTCGACTTCCTGATTTGGCCAGGTAATTAAGCTAAGAACCCTTAAGCAAAGAAGCGCAGATACCTTCCACCACAATTGCTATGCGCTCATTCTCCTAAAGTGCCCCGTGCTCAACAAAACTGTAATATCCCCGCTCGCTCACGATGATGTGGTCGATCAGCCTGATGTCGTGGTAGCTCGCCGCTTCCCTGATCCTGAAGGTGAGCTCTTTATCGGCCCCGCTGGGACGCAGGCTTCCGGACGGGTGGTTGTGGTAGAGAATCATGGCCACAGCGTCCGCTTCCAACGCTTTCCGGAGGATGATCCTCGTATCTGCCACGGTAGACGCGATGCCGCCCAGGCTGATGATTTCGAAACCCTTCACCCTGTTCGCCTGGTTCAGGTAGATCACGCCGAATACCTCGTGCTGCTTGTCTTTTAGCTGTGCCCTGAGGTACTTTACCACACCCATACTCGCGTTCAGCATTGGCAGGTCAACAGGAGGGGAGGCTTCCTTCCTGCGGCTGAACTCCAGCGCTGCCAGGATCATAGCGGCTTTGGCTTTGCCTACCCCCTTTATGCGCATCAGCTGCGAAACACTTTTTTTTGACAACTGCGCCAGTTCCCTATTGCTGGTATCCAATATTTCCCTCGACAATTCAATCGCTGATTTTTCTTTCGTGCCGCACCGCAACAACACCGCCAGCAACTCGGAATCACTCAGCGCCGAAGGCCCTTTGCTGACCAGCTTTTCACGGGGTTTATCATCTTCCGCCCACTCACTGATAGGCTTCTTTTTTACCATTTCAGGTTCCTTTTCCACCACCTCTTCTTTCATGCTTCCTCCTTTTGCCCAAAGGTATCCTTTCAGCACCTCTTTGCTAGCCAGTGTTTTCACCTATTCACAATTAAATGTTAAATACTGCAAGGGAAAACTAACGTGTTTTTACGCTTGTACCGGTATATGGGTATGTTATCTTTGAAACATCCAATATTTGTGAAACGAACCCAATATCCAAGACTATGAACCGAAAACCCCGTAGCCCGTTAGGCGCTTTGCATCCCATCCTGTTTTGTGTGGGCATGTATGTTGTAGCACTGTTCTTTTCAGTATTCATCTGTTCCTCCGTGTTTTACGCCCTGAACCAGCCGGAGGAAACCGTTGAAAAAGAACTCGCTAAAGCGAATATGAAGCAAATGCCCACGGTAGCAACCGCATCCACGGCAGTATTGGCTACCGCCATGAAGTAAGCCGGCCTAATTTTTTTGAAGAGGTTGTATCAGCAGGTACAGCCTCTTTTTTTGAAAGCCCTTTATCCACCCGTATTTCAAGCAACCTATCTATCCCGTAAACGCTTATTTTTCATTTTTTTCCGTTAATATTTAGAAAATGCGGAGCCGAAATGTAACTTCGCCCCACATTCTTCTTTTATGCAACCGTCTGCCAAGATTTTTTCAGGTACCGGATCACAGTACCTGGCCGAGAAAATTGCCCAGAAATTCGGCATCCCCCTGGGAAAAGTGACCATTCAGAAATTCAGTGACGGCGAAATCCAGACCGTTTTCCAGGAAAGTATCCGCGGAGATATGGTTTTCCTGGTGCAAAGTACTTTCTCGCCCTCCGACAACCTGATGGAACTGCTCCTCATGATCGACGCCGCCAGAAGGGCCTCCGCCTACAAAGTGATCGCCGTGATACCGTATTATGGTTACGCCCGGCAGGACAGGAAAGATAAACCCCGCGTGGCCATTGGCTCCAAACTTGTGGCCAATATGCTCACCGCCGCCGGCGCCAACCGCGTGGTAACCATGGACCTCCACGCGCCGCAGATTCAGGGGTATTTTGATATCCCCGTAGATCACCTCGACAGCTCCGCTATTTTTATTCCCTATATCGAGCAACTTAAACTGGAAAACCTTACCTTTGCGGCCCCTGACGTGGGTAGCGCCAACAGGATCAGGGAAATCGCCAGTTATTTTGAAGCCGAAATGGTGATCTGCGACAAGCACCGAAAACGGGCCAACGAAATCGCAAGTATGGTGGTGATCGGTGATGTGGCAGGAAGAGATGTGGTGCTGATCGATGATATATGTGATACAGGCGGAACCTTGGCGAAAAGTGCCGGACTGCTGAAGGATAAGGGAGCGAGAAGCGTGAGAGCGCTCTGCACACACCCGGTACTCAGCGGAAAAGCCTACGAAAACATCGAAAACAGTGTGCTGGAAGAATTGGTGGTTTGTGATACCATCCCGCTGAAACAGGAATCGTCCAAAATAAAAGTGTTAAGTGTGGCCGATCTTTTCGCCATCGCCATCCGGAACGCTTTTGAGAACAGAAGCATCAACAGCCTGTTCATTCACAGCCAGCGGAGAAACAGTTGAGGAATCTTTAAACAAACATAAAAAATGAACACAATTACAATCGAAGGACAACTCAGGACCGAGTTTGGCAAAAAAGCCACCCGCCAATACCGCTCTGAGGGACTCGTGCCTGCTGTAATTTACGGGGGTGCAGAAGAAGTGAGCCTTGTTGCTCCTACGCCTGCTTTCAAAAAACTCGTTTATACACCGGATTTCCAAATCGCTGAAATTAAAGCGGGTGGAAAAACTTACAGGTGCATCATGAAAGACCTGCAGTTCGACAAAATCACCGACGAACTGATCCACGTTGATTTCCTGGAACTGGTAGAAGATAAGAAAGTGATCGCTACCCTGCCCCTGAAATACACCGGTTCTTCCGTAGGTGTGAAGGCTGGTGGCCGTCTCGTTACAAAAATGAAGTCCCTGAAAGTGAAGGCTCTTCCCAAAGACCTGGTGGAAAGCATCGAAGTGGACGTTACAGACCTCGATCTGAACGGTAACATCCGCGTGGAAGATGTGAAAGCGCCTGGTATGGAAATCCTGAACTCTCCCCGTATTCCCATCGCTTCCGTGGTAATGACCCGTCAGTTGAAGCAGGAAGAAGCAGCGGCAGGAAAGAAATAACTGAACTTACGTTTGCGAAACCCAGCCGTAAGGCTGGGTTTTTTTATTTTTACCCCCATGGAAAAATTTCTCATCGCCGGTTTAGGGAATATCGGTCAGGAGTATGCGCACACCCGCCACAATATCGGTTTTGATATCGCGGAGGCGCTTGTGCGCAAACACAATGCTTTCTTTCAAACGGAACGCCTGGCCGAAGTAGCCGGTATTTCATTGAAAGGCAGGAAACTCGTGGTGATCAGGCCCACCACTTACATGAACCTGAGTGGAAAGGCCGTGAAATACTGGATGGACAAGGAAAAGATTGAAGTAAATAAGTTGCTGGTACTGGTAGATGACCTGGCGCTGCCACTATCTAAGATCAGGTTGAGGGGCAGCGGAAGCCCCGGTGGGCAGAACGGTTTGAAAGACATCAGCGCCACCCTGGCAACGGACAACTACGCGAAACTCCGGTTCGGTATCGGGAACGATTATCCTAAGGGAAAGCAGGCTGATTTTGTATTGAGCAAATGGAAAGCGCAGGAAATACCCGTTGTGGAGCAGAAAATCAACCGCTGCGTGGAACTCGTGGAGGATTTTGTCTTCCAGGGGCTGGAAAAAACCATGAATTTGTATAATAATCTTGTATTTGAATTATGAATTTAGTTGCCGAATCCATATTTTCGCATGAATAAACCCCTCTGATTGTCAGAATCTTTAATATTCAATATCCCTTCGGGAACCCCTTTCATCCAATGTCTTTTTTATTTACCCAAGTTGATTTTCTAATCATAACCTTATTTGAATATGAAGATATTCTGCGTAGGAAGAAATTATGTGGCTCATGCAAAAGAATTAGGCAATGAGATACCTGACGATCCGATCATTTTTATGAAACCCAAAAGTGCCCTCCTGCAGGCGCACACACCGTTCTATTACCCGGAATTCACGAATGAACTGCATTACGAGTGTGAACTGGTGCTCAGGGTATCCAAGAATGGAAAGTACATCCAGGAAAGATTCGCCAATAAATATTATGACGCGGTAAGCGTTGGGATTGATTTCACCGCAAGGGATATCCAGCAAACCTGCAAGGAGAAAGGATTGCCCTGGGAAATCGCCAAGTCGTGGGATAACTCCGCCGTAATCGGCAAATGGGTACCCGTGGCGAACCTGAAGAATAAGAAGGACATCAATTTCTGTTTGTATAAGAACAAAGAACTCGTGCAGCAAGGTAGCTCCGCTATGATGATGCACAACTTCGATAAGATCGTCGCTTATATTTCAAACTTCTTTTCCGTAAACATCGGCGACCTCATCTTTACCGGTACCCCGGCAGGTGTGGGAGAATGTGTGGTGGGCGACGAACTGGAAGGATTCATGGAAGATGAAAGCATGTTCGAACTGGAAGTAAAATAATTTTCAAAAAGGCCATTCTTCCCGAATGGCTTTTTTATTGCCTGTTATGCGAACAGTTGTTAGTTTTTGTTAGATTTGTCCGTATGAATGTATTGCACGCCTATCGCCTCATGGCCACCGCTCACGCGATGGCCGCTATTTACGAGGCCAATCGTTCCGTTTGTCGTTATGTTCATTCTACCTCAAGAGGGCATGAAGCCATTCAACTGGCCACCGCGTTTCAATTGCTGCCGCAGGACTTTGTGAGCCCGTATTACAGGGATGAGTCACTGCTGCTCGGCATGGGCTTCCGTCCTTATGAGCTTATGCTGCAACTGCTCGCGAAAGCGGACGATCCATTCAGTGGCGGGAGGTGCTACTATGCGCATCCCAGCAGCAATGATGCTTCCAGGCCCTCCATGATCCACCAGAGCAGCGCCACGGGTATGCAGGTGATCCCGTCTACCGGTGTGGCACAGGGGCTGAAGTTCCTGGAACAGCATCTTCATAAATATGAAGGATGGGCTGAAAAGCCAATCGTGGTATGTTCCCTTGGCGACAGCAGCGTTACGGAAGGAGAAGTGAGTGAGGCTTTCCAGTTCGCGGCGTTTCACCAGCTTCCGGTCATCTACCTGGTGCAGGACAATGGATGGGGCATTAGTGTCAGGGGAGAAGAATCCAGGTCAATGAACGCTTGGGAATATGCCGCCGGCTTTAAAGGACTGGAACGAAGAGAAGTGGACGGCAGTGATTTTATAGGTTCCTTTGAAGTGATGCGGGATGTGGTGGCACAGGTGCGGGAAAAAAGAACGCCTGTTCTTGTAAGGGCTACCTGTCCGTTGCTGGGACATCATACCAGCGGCGTCAGAAGAGAATTCTATCGGTCCGCGGAAGACCTACAACAACATGCTTTAACGGATCCTTTCATCTTACTTGAACAACAATTGCTGGAACAGGGTGAAACGCCCGATACGTTAGCGCAGATCAGGAGGGAAGCTGAAGAATTGGTGGCGCATGATTTTGAGTTGGCCAAAGCGGCCCCGGAACCCGATCCTTCCAAAGTGCAGGAGCACGTGTTTGCGCCCGCGGCCATCAGAGAAGAGTCGGGTAACAGGAATGAACAAGCGCAGGAAAAGATACCCATGGTGGATGCCGCGCTTTTCGCGATAAGGGAAATCATGGATGCGGAGCCGGAAAGCCTGTTGTATGGCCAGGATGTGGGGCGAAGACTGGGTGGTGTTTTTCGCGAAGCGGCCACACTTGCTGAGTTGTTCGGCGATCACCGGGTCTTTAATACCGCCATTCAGGAAGCATATATCATCGGCTCAACGGCCGGACTCTCAGCAGTTGGCTTAAAGCCCATCGTGGAGGTGCAGTTCGGCGATTATATTTATCCCGCCATCAACCAGCTCGTTTGTGAGATTGCCAAGTCGTGTTACCTCACCAACGGCAAATATCCCGTTCAAACACTGATACGTGTGCCCGTTGGGGCTTACGGCGGCGGAGGTCCTTACCACAGTGGCTCGGTGGAAACCACGCTGCTTTCTATTAAAGGGATCAAAGTGGTTTACCCTTCCAATGCCGCGGATATGAAAGGTTTGATGAAAGCGGCTTTTTACGAACCCAACCCCGTGGTCATGTTGGAGCACAAGGGATTGTACTGGAGTAAAGTGCCTGGAACCGAAGCGGCTCGCACCCCTGAACCGGCTCCGGATTATGTGGTTCCGCTCGGCAAAGGAAGGGTGGCTTGCAGGGCCCATGAAGACAAAGTACAGGAAGGGCGTTCATGTTGCGTGATCACTTATGGCATGGGGGTGCATTGGGCGATGGAGGCCGCGAAACAATTAGAGGGAGCAGTGGAAGTGATTGATCTCCGGACCTTGTACCCGCTGGATGAACAACTGGTGTACGATACGGTGCGTCGCCACGGGAAATGCCTGGTACTTACCGAAGAACAACAACTCAACTCATTCGCGGAGGCGCTGGCAGGTAGAATAAGTCTGAACTGTTTTAAAAACCTGGATGCGCCGGTACAGGTGCTGGGGGCGTTGAACCTGCCCGCGGTACCCATGAACGTGGCGCTGGAAGCAGCGATGCTGCCGGATGCGGGAAAGGTGCTTGCCCTTTTAAGGACACTGTTAAGTGATTGATTTACCGTTCATCCAAACCAATGTCCGGGTTCAGGAATACCAGGGATTCTTTCAGCATTGAATTTTACGGGTTCAATCTACGAAACTTGCCGTTAGTAATAATTTAACTATCTGTTTCGTGAATATTGGCGGAAGTTTACGGCTATAAAGTATAGCCGCTATGAGAAACAAATTCTTCAAAGGAGCTCACCTGAGCGAAAAGGAGGTGAAGAAGATCCTCGCGTATTTCAGTGAAGATCTTACCGCCACGGAAATTGCTACTATTACAGGAGTCAGCAGGGTAACCATCAACAATTACCTCAAACTGATCCGGGAACAGATTTGCCGCATCAACGATCCGGCCTTCGCGAAAAAGAAGGAACCCGCGCTAATGGCGGGTATGGAAGAAGAAGTGGAAGAAATGGAGGAAGAAAGGGTTCCGTGTTTCTTCAGCGTTTCTTATTCAGACCAACGCGTGAAGGTGCTTCCCCTTGATCAGGAAGGCTGTGAGGCCATGAAAAAACTCAAAAAAGGCGACCTGCTGAATGGTTCTATCGAGTATTTCAGCAAGCACCTCGCGGGTTACCAGGCATTTATCGATCCGGATGGATGGAAGTTGTTGCGCGTGGACCAAAATCTTTTCATGCTGAAGAAAACCCGTGGTTATGTGGATGAACTGGATACTTTCTGGGCACTGGCCAGAACCAGGTTCAGTAAATTCAGGGGCCTGAACAGGACCAGTCTTTATCTCCACCTGAAAGAATCCGAGTTCCGCTACAACCACCGGCACCAGAACCTGTATGAAGTCCTTTGCCAGTTATTACGGATGAATCCGCTGGGGAATTGAGCAGAATACCGGAACTTTGCGGGTAAATGTGTAATTATGGGAATCTGGAGACAGATAGCAGAATACCTTTACCTGAAGAAGCGTGATCCGAACGCGCCCAGAAACCGTTCGATCCGGCTGATGCATGGCATGAACCGGATATCGATCTTAATGTTCCTGGCCGCGGTGATCCTGATCCTGATCAGGCTGATCCGTAACTGGATCAGTTAACGGAAAGATAGGTTACGATGGAACGTGCGGCTTTTTCCGAAGCGTTACCACCTTCACTCAGCAGTGTGGTGAGCGTTGTATAGTCTTCCAGCAAACGCGTACGTTCTGGACCATCTTCCAGGATATTTTTCAGTTCCCGGGTACAGCTTTCAGGGTTCAGTTCATCCTGGATCAGTTCTTTCACCACTTCCTTATCCATAATAAGGTTCACCAGCGAAATGTATTTTACCTTAATCAGCTTTCTTGCGATGTAGTAAGAAAGCTGATTTCCTTTATAGCAAACCACTTCCGGCACATGGAACAGGGCCGTTTCCAAAGTGGCCGTTCCGGATGTAACCAGGGCTGCACGTGATTGCTTCAGCAGCGGGTAAGTCTGGTTCCGTACACTGCTTACATTCGGATACGGTGCCAGCATGGCTGTGTAAAAAGCATCTTCCTGCCCGGGCGCTTTCGCTACAATGAACTGGTGATCAGGAAACTGCCTGGCTACTTCCAGCATGACCGGCAGCTTCTTGAGTATTTCCTGTTTCCTGCTTCCGGGGAGGAGGGCCACAATAGGTTTGTCGGATAACGGCGCATCTTTCGGTTGTACTATGCTGTTATGCACCACTTCTATTAACGGGTGGCCCACATATTCAACTTTATAATCCCATTTCTCATAAAATTCCTGCTCAAAGGGAAGAATTACCAGCATCTTGTCCACGCATTGTTTTATCTTCTTTACCCTGTTTTCTTTCCAGGCCCAAACCTGCGGAGAGATATAATAAATGACCTTAAATCCGTTCTGGTGGGCCCATTCGGCGATGCGGAGATTGAATCCGGGATAGTCTATGAGGATGAGTGCGTCAGGTTGGTACGCCAGCACATCTGCTTTGCATTTATCCAGGTTGCGCAAGATGGTGCGCAGATTCATCAGTACTTCCACGAAGCCCATAAAGGCGAGGTCGCGGTAATGTTTTACGAGATCGGCACCTGCTTCCGCCATCAGGTCGCCACCCCAGGCGCGTACTTCTGCCGCCGGGTCTTCTTTCCGCAATGATCTGATGAGGTTACTGCCATGCAGGTCGCCGGAAGCTTCTCCGGCTATGATATAATACTTCATCTGCCCGCGGAACCTTTTTAGTTGAACGGCTCAGCAATGGCTTAAGCGATCACTTT
Organism: Parasegetibacter sp. NRK P23; assembly: GCF_023721715.1. NCBI lineage: Bacteria > Pseudomonadati > Bacteroidota > Chitinophagia > Chitinophagales > Chitinophagaceae > Parasegetibacter > Parasegetibacter sp. NRK P23. Next base: position 439,804 of record NZ_JAMDLG010000001.1, on the reverse strand, counting down.
ATAGAGCAGCACAATGATTCCGTACAGCAATGATACTACAAAAATACCTTTGGCCGTTTGGTCACGACGGGTATTGATGTAGATGGTGAACAGGATCACATTCGCCACCAGTGAGATGGTACTGATGCCTGTGAGCAGGGGTTTGTTCATGCCCAGGGCGCGGAGGTATTCTGAAAATCCGAAAGTGGGATAGAAGCGGATGAAATAATATGCCAGGAAGCCCAGCAATGGCGCCAGGAATCCGAGTGCCATGCCAAAGCCCAAATGATCTTTCCTGAAACTGATTACGGCCACGTTTTTTCGAGTTTGGTTTTAAGAACGTAATTCGTGAGGTCAAATTGCACGGGTACCAGACTGATATAGTTATTTTCAAGCGCCCACACATCCGTATCCTTCCCCTTATCAAGGTTTTTGAATTCACCGGTGAGCCAGAAATACTTACGGCCATGCGGGTCGTCGCGTTCCAGGAAATCCTCTTCATATTTGCCATAAGCCTGGCGGCATACGCGAATGCCTTTGATAAGCTGGGCGGGAATAGCCGGAATATTCACGTTCAGGACCATGTGGTTGTCCATCTTCTTTTTGAGCAGTGTTTCCACGATTTCACGCGCGTATTGCCTTGCGCCGCTGAAATCCGCTTCCACACTATAATCCAGCAGGGAGAAACCAATGGAGGGGATGCTTTCAATGGCGGCTTCCACGGCGGCACTCATGGTACCAGAATAGATCACGTTGATGGAGTGGTTCGCGCCATGGTTGATGCCGCTTACGCAGATATCAGGTTTACGGTGAAGTATCTTATCTACGGCGAGTTTCACGCAATCCACCGGTGTTCCGGTACATTGCCATGCTTCCACACCTTCAAACAGTTGAACTTTGGAAAGACGCAGCGGACTCCCGATGGTGATGGCGTGTCCCATGCCTGATTGGGGTTTGTCAGGCGCCACCACCACAATGGTGCCAAGTCCGCGAACGGCTTCCACCAGGTTGCGTATGCCCGGCGCCGTGATGCCGTCGTCGTTCGTTACAAGTATGATGGGCTGTTCTTTCGGGGTCTTCTTCTTTTTAGTAGTGGCCATATTGCTTGGTATCGTAGTGCGCGTAAAGGTACGAGCAAAAAATAATTTGATGTAACTAAAATAATTAGTAATTTGCCCTAAAATTATTAGTATGTCGTTAGCCGGACAAAACCTGAAATACCTCCGCAAGTTACGGGGACTTACACAGGAAGAATTCGCGACGAGGTTGGGGATCAAACGCTCCCTGCTCGGCGCTTATGAAGAAGAAAGGGCAGACCCGCGTTTTGAGGTACTCGAGACCGTGAGTGACCTTTTTAAGGTGAGCCTCGATGAACTGATGCGCAGTGATCTCTCCGAACAGAAAGGGTCGTACCTGGCGAAACGAAGGGCCCAGAAAATGGCCGCTGATAAGAATGAGATCACTTTCGTTCCGGTAAAGGCCGCCGCAGGTTACCTGAACGGGTATGCTGATCCCGAATTTATTGATGAGCTGAATACCTTCACCCTGCCGATGCTGGCCCCCGGGAATTACAGGGCATTCGAGATTGTGGGCGATTCTATGATGCCCACCCCCAGCGGGTCAGTAATCGTAGGAGAGAAAGTGGATGATATGGAGTCGGTGAAGAACAACCAGACGTATATCGTAATATCCAGGACGGAAGGGGTGGTGTACAAAAGGGTGATGAAGAACAACCGGGTGAAGAATAAACTTACATTGGTGAGTGATAATCCTACTTACCAGCCCTATACAGTGAACACTGATGAGGTGCTGGAATTGTGGCAGGCCCAGATGATCCTTTCCAAAGCGAATGTTCAAACGCGGTGGGATGTGAACCAACTGGCAGGATTGGTGTCGAATTTACAGGAGCAGGTGAGTTCGTTGAAAAAGAAACTGAACTAAGGCTCGTTTTTAATCCAGTCCATATACTTCTTTCGCAAGGCGGAACGTATTGCAATGCGCTTCTGTGATGATGCGTACATCGGCTGAATAGCCGCCACCCATCGCTACCACACAGGGCAGTTGGCGTTGTTGAAGAACGGAAAATACATGCCGGTCCCGCTCGCTGCATCCTTTCATGGAAATGTTCAGTTTTCCGAACTTGTCCGTGGAAAGGATATCCACGCCAGATAGGTAAAAACAAAGATCAGGGTGAAATTCACCCAGGATTTTTGCGAGGTTTTCTTTCAGTAATGTAAGATAGGTGTCATCATTGGTGCCGTCTTCCAGGGGAATATCAAGTGTACTTTGTTCTTTCCGGAAGGGGTAATTGTGCGCGCCGTGCATACTGAAAGTGAAGACACGCGGCTCTTCAGCGAAAAGGGCCGCGGTTCCGTTGCCCTGGTGCACATCAAGGTCAATGATCAGGATGCGGGAGGCTTTGTTGGTGTGCAGCATATAGTTGGCGGCTACGGCGAAATCGTTGAGCAGACAAAACCCTTCTCCACGATCGCGGAAGGCATGGTGTGTACCGCCGGCAACGTTCAGGGCGACGCCATTGTTAAAAGCATGTGTGCAACAATCGATCGTGCCCTGGGTTATGACCAGTTCACGTTGGGTGAGCACCGGAGATTGTGGGAACCCGATGGCGCGTTGTTCTTTGGGCGATAAGGTTTGTGTGTGGAGTTTGTGGAGATAGGTTGCATCGTGCGTAAGCAATACCGTTTCATCCGTACAGCATTGTGGGGAAAAAAGATGCCGTGCGGTGATGGTGCCTTCGTATTGTAACTGCCCGGGGATGAGTTCGTACTTAAGCATGGGAAACCTGTGCCCTTCGGGCAACGGATGCGCATAGATTGGATCCCAGGCGATATGAAGTTTTTTATGCGACATCTGCTTTATTGAACTTTAAAAAGTTGTTCCCCGGCAATGGCGAAGATATGATCACCCGCCTGCGGACCCAATGCCACGGCTCCGGTAAATTTACTGTATGCGGGAAGGATAGCGCCTTCATTTCCGAAATAAAAACAGGGTAACCGAAGCTGTTGTTTGCCGCCGCCGTTGAGCAGGACGCCCGGATGGATATGCCCGCTGATCGGGTAAAGTCCATTGTCAGGGGATTGAAAATCCTTACGGTCATGAACAAAGCTGAATGGGCCTATAACGCTGTTGTCACAACAATCAATGGATTGTTCGTGGTACCATGCGCTGTGCAATATATCGTGGTTGCCTTTTACCAGTCGGACACGAAGGCTCGAAATATCTTTTCTCCAGCGGGAGAAAAGTTCCAGTTCTATGTTGGAATGACTGTGAAACATATCACCCGTTACAAGCAGTTCTTCCGGCTGGAAATGCTGGATCAGTGCAAGGAGTCTTTGCAGATCCTCCTTAAAAAGTGAAGCGGGCACCGCTATGCCTGCTTTCCTGAAATGGCCCGTCTTCCCGAGGTGCAGGTCGGATACGATGAGGGTGCGTTGCTCCTCCCAGAAAACCGCCCGCTGCGGCGTGAGCCAGAGGTGTTGTGCTTTGCAAATATGAAGAATCGGCGCCTGCATGGGAGGGCAAAGTTAAGGGCTATTTTTCCAACTGTAACTGCATTTTCCGCACCCTGTCCTCGAGTTTTTCGGAAGTAATGTTCTCGCGCATGCTGTCCACTTTGATGGGGAAACAAAAGGGGGTTAAGCGCTCCGGGAAATTGATCACGATGCGCGACTGGCTGATGCGCTCCAGCATGTTCCGGAGACGGACCTCTTCCATCTGCTGGTCGAATACTTCGCGGTACGCCTGTTTGAGGAGTACATTGTCCGGGTCATATTCATTGAATACGTTGAACAGCAGGGAGGCGGAAGCCTGCAGGTGGCGCGCTTTCTTTTTCTCGCCGGGCATACCCTGAAAAATCAGTCCGCCGATCACGGCGATGTCCCGGAATTTTCGTTTAGCCATCTCCGTGGAGTTGGCGCTACGTTGGATATCGTTCAGCAGGTTATCGGTGCTGAACAGTTCGTACACATTGCTGTCGTCAACGGGAATGGGTTGATCACTTAGGAGCTCAAATCCATAATCGTTCATCGCGAAGGAAAAAGTGATGGGGGTGATCCTGCTGATGCGGTAAGCCAGGATAGCGGCCATGGCTTCATGTACCAGTCTTCCTTCGAAGGGATAAACAAACAGGTGGAACCCGTCTTTGGTTTCAATGTGTTCAATCAATAGCTCGTTGGAAGAAGGTACCGTAGAAAGTTTTGCCTGAAGTGCCATCAGTGGATGCAGGGCCTTCGCTTCTTCCGGAGCAGCTGGCGACAGGGCTTCGTTGAACTGCTTGCGCAAAACCGCGCCCAGGTTGGCGGAAAGCGGCATCCTGCCACCCATCCAACTGGGCACAATACTCTTTGATGCGTTCGATTTTCTTACGAGCACATTCATGTCCTTTATCATCACCAGTTCCAGGTTGCGCCCCGCGAGGGTGAACACGTCGCCGGGCTCCAGGCGGGAGATGAACCATTCTTCGATCACCCCAATATAACCACCGGAAATGAATTTCACTTTCAGCATCGCGTCACTCACAATCGTGCCGATGTGCATCCGGTGACGCATCGCGATCCTGCGACCGGTAATTTTGTACAGGCCGGTTTCATCAATCTCCACCTTTTTGTATTCATCATATTGGTGCAGGGCATTGCCGCCATTGGTGATGAAATGAAGGATTTCTTCCCACTCATGGTCCTGCATGGCCGAGAAACACCAGGTGGACCTGATTTCCGGTAGTAGTTCTCCGGGACGGAACCCTTCCGAAATAGCCAGCGTACAGAGGTATTGAACGAGTACATCAAAACACAGCAGCATCGGTTCCCGGCGCTCAATGAGCGAAGCCCGGGTAGCTTCCTTCAATGCCGCGGCTTCCATCAGTTCCAGCGAATGCGTGGGAAGGAACCATATCTTACTGGGCGCATCGGGTCGGTGACCGCTACGACCCGCACGTTGAAGGAAACGCGCCACACCTTTGGGGGAACCGACCTGTATAACGGTTTCGACTGGCCGAAAATCGACACCCAGGTCAAGGCTCGCGGTACATACCACTGCTTTCAGGGTACCGGTATGGAGTGCTTCTTCCACCCAAATCCGTGTTTCCTGCTCTATACTGCCGTGGTGCAGGGCGATGGCACCGGCAAGTTCTGGCGCAACATCCAGCAGCGCCTGGTACCATCGTTCGCTCATGCCCCTGGTATTGATGAAGATTAGGGTGGTAGTGCTGGATTCGATAATTGGAATTACTTTTTCGACCAGCTTGATGCCGAGGTGACCAGCCCAGGGATATTTTTCGATTTCATCGGGGTAAATACAATGGATTTCAGTTTCCTTTTTAATAGCCGCTTTAATAATTGAGCCATCCCCTTTTAAAGGTGCCAGCAATACATCCTTCGCTTCTTCCAAATTCCCGATGGTGGCGCTGATGCCCCAGATGCGGAGGGGGAGACCTTTGGATTTTTGAAGGTGGTACAACCGCGAGATGGCCAGTTCCACCTGCACGCCGCGTTTGGAGCCCAGTAACTCATGCCATTCATCTACGGCGATGGTGCCCAGGTGCTGAAAGAAGTCCGGGTATTTTTTCTGCGCCAGCAGCAGGTGCAGGCTCTCCGGCGTTGTAATGAGTATTTCAGGGGCTTTTCTCTTCTGCCGCTGTCTTTCCGCTGTATCGGTATCGCCGTTCCGGATGCCTACTTCCCAGGGGATGTTCAGCAACAAAAGGGCTTCCTCCATGGCACGCGCGATATCTTTGGCCAGTGCCCGCAAAGGCGTGATCCACAACAACTGGAGCCCGTTGTTCTTTTTACTTCGGAAATCGGCAGGATGCTTGTCCATAAAAGCCGCTACCGCGCCCAGGAAAACGGAGTAGGTTTTCCCGAAACCGGTTGGCGCGTTTACAAGTCCGCTTTCGTTCCGGCAGATGGCCTCCCAGGTCTGCCGCTGAAATGGAAATGGACGCTTCCCAACGGAAAGCATCCATTCTTCGATGATTTGGACTCCCGTATGTTGTTTGCGTTTTGCCAATCTTGCCTGCGATCCGTTTGAGCAGGATCGCCGGTTAAAGATCGTAAAAAACATGCCACGTATTACACATAGGTGGCATGTGGCTCACATATTGGCACGCGAAAATTATTTTGTGGCCTGTTGCTGATCCAGTAAAACTAACAGCATGGAACATACGGGCAAATACCTATATATGGGTACGTGCTCAGCCATATATTTCCAACAGTTTTTTGAGGTCTTCTAATGTGTTGATCTCTTCCGGCGATTTGTCTTTTCTCCAACGAAGGATGCGGGGGAAACGAAGTGCCACCCCGGATTTGTGCCGGGAGGAAGCGGCGATGCCTTCAAATGCCAGTTCAAAAACCAGTTCCGGTTTAACGGTCCTTACCGGGCCGAATTTTTCCAACGCGTTCTTCTTCACGAAAGCGTCTACCTGCGCAAGTTCTTTGTCGGTGAGTCCCGAGTAGGCCTTGGTAAAACTTACCAGCTTGTCGCCATCTTTCACCGCGAAAGTGTAATCGGTATATAAATTGCTCCTTCTGCCATGTCCTTTCTGCGCGTAAATCAGCACCGCATCAATGGTGAGGGGATCGATCTTCCATTTCCACCAATCGCCGCGTTTTCTCCCGGTTTGGTAAACGGAATCTTTTCTTTTCAGCATCAGTCCTTCAGATTGTTTCTCCCGCGATTTTTCCCGCAGCATAGACAATTCATCCCAACTGAAAAATTCCAGGTGCGGCGACAATTGAAGAAAAGGATGATTGATGGAGCTGATGAGGGAAGTGAGCAATGCCCTTCTTTCCGCCAACGGCGTTGCTCTTTTATCGGCGCCATCCCATTCCAGCAGGTCGTAAGCGATGAAACCAACGGGCGCTTCGGTAAGGTGTTTTTTACTCAATTGTTTACGTCCGATCCTGGTTTGAAGTTTACCGAAAGGCAGTACGCCATTCGCGTTCAGCGCTACGATTTCACCATCCAGTACCGTTCCGTTGGGCAGGTTGAAAGCGAATTCGTTGAATTCCGGGAACTTCTCCGTGAGCAATTCTTCCCCTCTGCTCCACACGAAAAGTTCATTGTCGCGAAGGATAATTTGTCCGCGGATCCCATCCCATTTCCATTCCGCCTGCCATTCATCGGGCATCCCGAGTTCTTCTAAAGATTGCTCCAATGGATAAGCAAGGTAGAACGGGTAAGGCTTAGACTGGTCAGTTGCCGCATCGTCGCCGTGTAACAACTCGATGAAGGTGATGGTGGCGGGATCCCATTTCCCACTGATCTTATGGGCAACGGAAGGTGCGGGCATACCCGTTACGCCCGCGAGGGATTGAATGAGTAATTGTTGGGATACCCCTATTCGAAAGCCGCCGGTGATGAGTTTGTTGAATACGAAGCATTCTTCTTTTGAAAGGGTTTCCCAGGCTGATAATATGTAAATCTTTTTTTGATCTTCCGTAGCTTGTCCAATGGTGGCGAGCGCATTGATGTAGTCGCTTAAAGAAAGGGAAGCCTTATTATTCGTTTTGTTTTCCGGTAACAATAATGCGATCGTTTCAGCCAGGTCGCCTACCGTATGGTAGCATTCTTCAAACAACCAGGGTGGCAGTCCGGTTATTTCCATGCACCAGGTTTTCAATAAAGTTGAATTGATGCTCCTTTTAGGTCTTCTTCCGGTGAAGAGTGCGATCATCCAGACTTTATCCTGGTCGGGCGCTTCCCGGAAATAGTTTTCCATGGCCCGGAGTTTATCGCCCGTTTTGGTACTGGTACCGAGTGTTTGTATGAGTTGAGAGAATCGCTGCATGGGTTAAGTTTGGCTGATGAGTTGTTCTTCCTCCTCTTCTCCGAAACGGGTTTGCACTTCCATTGATCGGATGCCCTGCTCGTTGAGGTACCTGCTGAACGCGGATTGGAAACCATGGGTAACATAAACGGTGGAGGCGTTGGTCGCTTTTACCGCGGTGAGTAACCCTTGCCAGTCGGCATGATCGCTCAATACGAATCCGGCATCTGCATTCCTTCTTCTGCGGTTCCCGCGTACCTGCATCCAGCCACTGCAAATGCCGGTGGCATGCGGGCCGAAACGACGCATCCACGGACTGTCATCAGCGCCTGGTGGTGCAATTACGATGGCTTTTTTCAGACGGGCAGGATCTGTATCTGGCGTTACACGGATCACTTCCGGAAGCTGATGTCCCGCCGCAACCAGCGCCTGGTGCACGTTCCAGACCGCGCCATGCACATACACTTCTCCGGTGATGCTGTGTAAACAGGGCAGGATGCGTTGCGCCTTTCCCAAACTGTAAGCCAGTAAAATGGAACTCAGGTTCTTCTCCAGGTTTTGCTGCACCCAACGCTGCATCCGTTCAAAAATCTGTGCCTCTGGTTCCCATTGGTAGATGGGGAGTCCAAAGGTGGATTCAGTAATAAAATTATGGCACTGTACCGGTTCGAAAGTTCCGCTCAGCCCATCATGCTCCAGTTTATAATCACCGCTCACTACCCATACTTCGCCTTTGTATTCCACCCTGATTTGGGAAGAACCAATAATATGCCCTGCCGGATGTAGAGAAACTTTTACACCGTTCATGATGGTGGTTTCGTTCCATTCCATGGTACTGTAATTACCAGGTCCAAGCCTTAATTCTAGGATGGGTAAACTTGCGCTATGGCACAAATAATATTGTGAGCCCCAGCGGGCGTGGTCGCTGTGTGCATGTGTGATCACGGCATACCGCACAGGTTGCCAGGGATCAATATAGAAATCGCCCTGGGCGCAGTAAATACCTTTTTCCGTGAATTGAAGCAATGGCATGTTGATAGCGTTGTTTTCTATCAACAAGTGGAAGGGGAGAAGGTTGGCTTACCTGGCTGCTGTTACCACGCCATTCATTTTAGATACGAGGTACACTTTTTTGTTCTCGAAATAATCGAGTGTGTCGGTCTGTTTATTCAGCACTGGTTGAACATCGTAATCGGTGAATACGTCGAATTTATCTACCGCAAGGTTAGAACTCACATCGCGTCCGTATTCCAGCAGCAGTCTTCCGTATTTCCAGGCGGCGCCGTAACCCCAGAATACCATATCGCTGGGGCGGGAATAGAACTTGTTCTTATACAACTCAGTGATGGTCACGCTGATCTTATCGGTGCGCGGATTGTATAGCGGTGCCGTATAAACGATTTCCAGGTCCCTGTATTCAGGTTTGTTCAGTTCGCGGTAACCATCCCATGTGGGCATGCCAATGAGTTTGGACCGGTATTCCTTTGTGAGTGGCGCGATGGTGGCAGCCAGTTGCTTGGAAAAAGTCTCGTCCATACTTCCTGCGATACAAACATTCGTAGTATTACTGTCCAGGAAGGGAAGAATATCTTCTGTTGTAAAATCCGCGTCAAGTTCTACGAACTTCGTTTTAACCGGAGTGCCGGTTGCGGTATTGCCTGTTTCGGTATACAAATCCTTCAGCCAGGTATCCTGGGTTGACTTCCTTCTGAAATAAACCACGTTGTGTAAAGCATGTGTTTTTTGAAGGAACTGGTAGATAGTGCGGAAATGCGCGGGCAAAGTGGAATTCAATACCACGAAATAAGGATTGTTCACCACACCCGCATCGTTAGGAAAGCTGGAGGAAATGAACGGTATCTTTCTTTCGAGTGCAACGTTGGCGAGTATGCGTACTTCATCTGCGGATGCCGCACCGATAATCATTTCCACTTCAGGCATTTCGCGGACCTGTGTGGTAAACGGTTTTGATTTCGATTTGGTATCGTACACGAATACTTCCAGCGGAACGCCTTCGAGGTTCATGGAATCTAGGGCCATTTGCACGCCCTGGTAAAATTCCAGTCCGGGTATAATGTAACGGGGGAGCGTGTTCCCATGTTTATACTGAAACCCGTTGTAAGCCGAATCGAGGTATAAAGGAGCGAATACCGCCAGTTTATGCCTGAAAGGGGTTTGCGCCAGAAGTTGAACACTGCAGCACAGCGCCAGTATAAAAAACGGGAAGCGTTTGTTCATCCGTCGGGGTTTATATGAAAAATCGGTTACTCCCACTCAATCGTCGCGGGAGGCTTACTGCTGATATCGTACACCACCCGGTTGATGCCCCTTACGTTGTTGATGATATCGTTCGACATCTGCGCGAGGAACTGGTAGGGGAGATGCGCCCAATCGGCGGTCATGCCATCTACCGAGGTCACGGCGCGCAATGCGATCGTGTATTCGTAAGTTCTTTCATCGCCCATTACGCCCACACTTTTCACAGGGAGGAGGATGGCTCCCGCCTGCCATACTTTATCATACAACTGGTGCTCTTTCAACCCTTTGGTATAGATATGATCAGCTTCCTGCAATAACTGTACCTTTTCTTCCGTCACTTCTCCGAGTATGCGGATCGCGAGACCTGGTCCCGGGAAGGGGTGGCGGTACAAAAGATCGTAGGGGATGCCGAGTTCAAGTCCCACCCTGCGTACTTCGTCTTTAAACAGGAAGCGCAGTGGCTCCACGAGTCCCATTTTCATTGTATCCGGCAGGCCGCCTACATTGTGGTGCGATTTGATGGTAACCGACGGGCCATGAACGGAAACACTTTCAATCACGTCGGGGTAAATGGTGCCTTGTCCAAGCATTTCAACGCCATCCACGTGCTGGGCCTCATCCTGGAACACTTCTATAAATAGTCTGCCGATGGTCTTTCTTTTTTCTTCGGGATCGCTTTTGCCCGCGAGTTCGCCGTAGAATTTTTCCCTTGCGTCCACGCCTTTTACATTGAGACCGAGCTGCGCATAGATATCCAGTACCTGCTGGAATTCATTTTTGCGCAGTACACCGTTGTCTACGAAAATGCCGTACAGGTTGTCGCCTATGGCGCGGTGAATCAATGTGGCGGCCACGGTACTGTCTACTCCGCCGCTCAAAGCCATGATCACTTTTTTGTCGCCGATCTGTTTTTTCAGCGCTTCCACTGTATCGGAGATAAAGTGCGCGGGCGTCCAGTCCTGGGTACATCCGCATGTTTTCACGAGGAAATTGCTGATGATCTTTTTACCTTCCGTGGAGTGGTACACTTCCGGATGGAACTGCAGTCCATATAATGGATTCGTGTCGCTGCCGTTCTTTCTGAAGGCGGCTACGGGAATACTATCTGTGGTGGCGAGTATTTCAAAGCCTTGCGGCAGTTCAAGAATGGAGTCGCCGTGGCTCATCCAAACCTGCGATTCTTCTGAAATGCCCTGTAACAGCGCATCGTCCAGTTCTTTGCGCAGTAATGCGCGGCCATATTCTCTTTTATTTGATTTTTCTACCCTGCCACCGAAGTTCTTCGCCGTAAGCTGGGCGCCGTAGCAGATGCCGAGCACCGGTTTCCGGGCGATCATGCCGGCGATGTCCACCACCGGCGCGTTAGGATCGTTCACGGAGAACGGGGAGCCGGAGAGGATGATGCCTTTCAGGGTGTCATCGAATTCAATGGTATGATGGTAAGGGACGATCTCACAATAAACATTTGCCTCGCGCACAACACGTGCTATCAATTGAGTGTACTGAGATCCGAAATCGAGAATGAGTATTTTTTCCGTCATGGTGGTGCGAAGGTAAAGAAAAAAATCGCTGTCCGTCCGCCAAAAAATCAGTAAAATTGGGTGAAAACCGGCAGCGATAATAGGATTAGTTTTGAAGGATGTTCTTTAAAATGTTTCTGTTTAACTGTTTGGTAATCAGCCTGAAAACAACCTAAAAATAACCCATGAACAAGTATTTTTCCCTGCTGCTGGCAGGTGTTTTTCTACTCGCGTCCTGTCGTTTTTCTTCCCGGGACCGGGTAAACGGAAACAAGGTGTATACCAGTGAAGAGCGTAATGTTGGCGCCTTTACTAAAGTGTCCGTTTACGGCTCCATGAATGTTTATGTATCACAGGAGCCTTATGCTCCTGTAAAAATTGAGGGGGAAGAAAACATTCTTCCATTCGTGGAACTGGTGGAAGATGGAGACGAATTGAAGATTCGTTTCCGGAAGAATACCAATATCACCACGCACAGGGATGTAAAGGTTTACCTGCGGGCGCCGCAATATGATGGGTTCAAAGTATATGGTTCTGGCGATATATTCGGGGAGAACCTGCTTACCAATCCCAACAAATTTGATCTCGGACTAACCGGCTCCGGTAACCTTCGCCTGGAACTGGATGCGCCGGAAGTGGAAGCAAAAACCACCGGCTCCGGCGATATTTACCTGAAAGGAAATACAAGAAGTGTGGATGCGCAAACCACGGGTTCAGGCGATCTCCACCTTGAGGAACTGCGCGCTGAAAATGTAAACGTGCGCTCCCATGGTTCCGGCGACGCCTGGGTGTACGCCAGTGTTAAGCTGGAAGCCAGGTCCCATGGCAGCGGGGATATTTCCTACCGCGGCGAAGCCGCTGTGGAGAGTCGTACCGCAGGAAGCGGGAGTGTGCGCAAGTACTAGGGTTACGCAACATAATAATAACTTCTTTTTTCCATCCGGATGCTTTCCCTTTGCAACCTTAATGTGATTTACAGCCTTTAGCAAGCTGGGTTTTCGAATTAAAAAATATGTACAAATGAGAGTTGCGATCGTTCTTTTTCTGTTCTTTTTTGCACTGCAAACCAATGCGCAGGCCCCGGTGGTGGATGACCTGGGGTACCGTAAGGATTCCATTAAAGGATTGGCGAAACCGTCCAATGCATTGAATTTCCTGGTGCTGGGCGATTGGGGCAGGAACGGCGAAAATTACCAGAAAGAGGTTGCGGAAGGCATGGGGAAAGCAGCGCATGATATCGGCGCGCGGTTCATCATCGCCACAGGCGATAATTTCTATCCGAATGGCGTGGCCAGCACCCGCGACCACCACTGGCTGGTCTCTTTCGAGAACATCTATACCGCGCAATCGCTCCATTTTCCCTGGTACCCGGTATTGGGCAACCACGATTACCTTACCAACGCACAAGCCCAGGTAGACTACTCCGAACTCAGTTCACGCTGGCGCATGACTTCCAGGTACTATACCCACACTTTTAATGTACCCGGACAGCAGAAGCTGAAAGCCAAGTTCATTTTTATCGATACCGATCCCATAGAAAAGCAGATGCGGGGAGAAAAGAATCCTGCCCGCTACCCCGAGGGTGGCGTTGAAAAACAAATGACCTGGCTCAAAGAACAACTGGCCGATACCACCTGCCATTATAAGATCGTGGTGGGGCACCACCCACTCTACACCGGAGGATGGCGCCGCAATACCGATGATACGCGCCGCATGAGGGAACTGCTGGAACCCCTGTTCCTGAAACATAAAGTAAACGCCTACATCGCAGGACACGAGCACCACCTGGAACACACCAAACCTGCGGGCTTCACGCACCACTTCATTTCCGGGGCCGGTTCCGAAGCTCGGGCCGTAGAAAAACACCCGGAAGGCGGTGTTTTCGCCGCAGGCCAACAGGGTTTCGCGGTATTCTCCCTAAGTGAAAAAACAATGACGGTACAGTTTATTAACCATAAGGAAGAGGTGATCTACAAGAACGAAATCAGATGGTAAATTTATTAAATCAATAAAACCGGTGCCACCGACGTGGTTTTCCCCTTAACGGAAGTGATTTTTACTGAAGTCACTTCCGTTTTTTCGAACTTTTAGCACAGTGAAAAAACTTGTGCTGCTGCTGGAGTCAGTAGTTGCATGGGTAATTGATTCAGGTAATGCGCCCCTTCTCCGAAACTCCGTTCATTTGCCTACCTTGCAACCCTGAATTACCATGCATGATTAAAGTTGCAGATTATAATACGCTCACCATCTCCCGCGCACTCGATTTCGGAGTGTACCTCGATGATGGCGCTGAAGGCATTCTTCTCCCCAGGAAATACATCCCGGAAGGAAAAAATATCGGAGATGAGATAAAAGTGTTCATCTACCACGATTCGGAGGACCGGCTCATCGCCACCACTGAAATACCCAAAGCAAAAGTGGGGGAGTTCGCCTACCTCGAAGTGGTTTCCGTTACCCAACAAGGCGCTTTCCTCGATTGGGGCCTCACCAAGGACCTCTTCGTGCCCAAATCCAAACAGATCACCGGAATGCGGGTGGGTGGCCACTATATGGTGTACCTCTATATTGATGAGCAGACCGGGCGCGTGGCAGCAACGGAGAAAGTGGAATATTTTCTTTCTAATGAAGACCTCTCGGTAAAGGTCCATGACTCCGTACAATTACTGGTGCTCAGGAGAACGGATATCGGCTACGTGTGCATCATCAACCACCGGCACACCGGGGTACTGCACCACAACGAAATTTATCGGAACATCAAAGTGGGTGATACTTTCAACGGCTTCATCAAAGCCATCCGGGAAGATAAGATCGACCTCGCCGCGGGCAAAAAAGGAATGGAAAGGGTAGAAGATGAAGCCGGGAAAATCCTCCGTTTGCTGGAAGAAAATAACGGGTACCTCCCGTATTATGATAAGTCTGACCCCGAAGAAATTTATGATTTCTTCGGCATGAGCAAGAAGACATTCAAAATGACCATCGGCACGCTGTACAAACAGCGGAAAATAGAACTCACGCAAACGGGTATCCGTCTTATCCCTTAATTTTAAAAGCAAAAAATGCTTCCTTATACTCCTGCTCCTGAGCGGTATCAGTCCATGCAATACAATCGTTCCGGGAAAAGTGGACTTAAATTGTCCGCGATTTCATTGGGACTATGGCACAATTTCGGCTCAGTGGACGTTTTTGACAACGGCAGGGCCATCGTGCGCAGGGCCTTCGACCGCGGGATCACTCATTTTGACCTGGCAAACAACTATGGCCCCGAACCCGGTTCGGCGGAAGAAAATTTCGGGAAAATCCTGCAGAAAGATTTCACCGGGTACCTTCGCGATGAACTCATTATTTCCACGAAAGCCGGTTATACCATGTGGGACGGGCCCTATGGCGACTGGGGTTCCCGCAAATACCTGTTGTCGAGCCTGGATCAGAGCCTGAAAAGAATGCAGCTCGATTACGTAGACATCTTCTATTCCCATCGCCCCGATCCGGAAACGCCCATCGAAGAAACAATGCAGGCGTTGGATACAGCCGTTCGTCAGGGCAAGGCGCTCTACGCCGGTATTTCCAACTACAAACCCGAACAGGCGGAAAAAGCTTTCACTGTATTAAGGCAATTGGGAACACCCTGCGTGATCCATCAACCCAAATACTCGATGTTCGAAAGATGGGTGGAAGGTGGTTTGCTGGATGTGCTCGAAAAGCATGGGGTAGGCTGTATTCCGTTCTCCCCACTGGCCCAGGGTATGCTCACTGATCGATACCTGAAAGGTGTTCCCGAGGGATCCAGGGCCTCCAAACAACATGGCTTTCTGAAATCGAAAGACATCACGGAAGAAAGATTGAACACCATCCGCGCCCTGAACGAGGTAGCCGCGAACAGAGGTCAATCACTCGCGCAAATGGCCCTGTGGTGGCTGCTGAAAGACAAGCGCATCACTTCGGTACTGATTGGTGCAAGTTCCGTAACGCAACTCGATGCCAACATCGATGCCCTGAACGGCGCCCCCTTTTCCAACGATGAATTACAACTGATTGAAAAAATACTTCAATAACATCCGTTTACATTCCATTAACAATCTGTTTGAAATGTATTGACAATACCGGGCAAACGATCTGCCTACTTTTAGGCCCACATTTAATTTATTAAATGCCTGCTGTTTTGTTTTGAAATGGAGAGGGTGTATCACGGAACGGTACACCCTCCTGTTATTTAAGCCAGTACCCAACGCATCAGGGGAAATTCATAAGAACAATGTTCCAAATGAAGCCAGCCCTGCGTTGCGCCGTTGCGTTGCGAAGTATGAAGCAATCGCGTGAAATTTAATTGCTTCTTTGAAAGAAACAGTCTCTCGCAACGACACTACGACGCAACGTTGGAAAGAAAAAAGTTTGTATGGAAAAGCTCTTTTGTTTGCATTTTCATATTAAAGCAACCGGATTTCCACCGATTGGCTAATTTTACCCGTAAACCCTCATATTGCACAAACAACAGGCATATACGGAAGCTACATTGCTGCAACAACTGTCACAGGGAAGTGAGCAGGCTTTTGCCGAATTGTTCGCTTTGTACAAGCACAGGCTGTTTGGGTTCATGTATAAATTGACCGATTCCGCCGAATTGGCGGAAGATGTGGTACAGGAAGTGTTTTTAAAACTTTGGCAGAACAGGGCCGCTTTGTCTGGCGTGGAAAATGCGGGTGGTTATATTTTCCGGATGGCGCAGAACCAGGCTGTTACCGCGTTTCGTAAAATGGCAAGGGAAACGCTTGTACTGGCGGAACTGAAGGATACGGTGGCGAAGCCAATAGTAAATGCTGAAGATGCGCTGGCCGCGAGGGAACTGGAAACAAAAGTGCGGCAGGTGATTGAATCCCTTCCGCCGCAACAAAAGCTGGTGTATACCCTGAGCCGTGAACATGGGTTGAAATACGATGAGATCGCTGAAAAATTACAGATATCGCCCGGAACCGTTAAAAACCACATGATCCAGGCGCTCCGTACATTAAGAAGCGCATTGTTCAAAGACCCGGGGAATGCCGCGCTGCTGTTGTGTTTCCTGGCTGCCGGAACTTCGTTCGCAAAATAATTGTTATTTTTTTTGAGGATGACTATGCCTCTTCTTCCCGACGATCGTCTTGCTGTATGGTGCAACCATACCAACTTATGCCCGAAGAAAGAATTTATAGGCTCGCAACCCTGTTTTTCCAGGGAACCATCACGGAAGCGGAACATGCTGAACTGGCGGAGTGGATCTCCCGTTCGGAAAATGATGCCGCGCTAACGGCCGTATTGTCCCGTGCCTGGGACGAATACCAACCTGGTGCCGATGTAGTGGAGCTGGCCGCTGACCGACTTCGCCTGCCCGAAATCTTACATGAAAGTTATCCCTTGCAAAACGCTGGGGCAGGCGAAGACGATCAGGCGCCTGTTAAAAACGGGTTCTTCCGGAATTCGTGGTTACGTGTGGCCGCTGTACTCGTGCTGTTTGTTGGCGCGGCCGCCGCTTTTTTCTTCCTTTCCGAAAAAGAGGAGCCTTCGACTAAAATCGCATCCGTGGAAACACCTGTGATTGAACCCGGGGGCAACAAAGCGTTACTTACCCTTGCCGATGGCTCGGTGATTGTGCTGGATTCCGCCAGCAACGGCGACCTCGCCGCACAAGGTGGGGTGAAGATCGTAAAGCAGGATGGTGTGGTTACCTATATTTTTGAGCCCTCACAGGATCTTCCCGCAACTGAAAACCTGCTCAACACTATTTCCACGCCGAGAAAAGGCGAATATCATATTATTTTACCGGATGGCTCCAAAGCCTGGCTGAATGCGGAATCATCCATCACTTTCCCGGTGCAGTTCGCCGCAAATGAAAGAAAGGTGTCGGTTTCAGGAGAAGTTTATTTCGAAGTACGCCCCATCGCTTCCGCGAATGGGAAATTGCCGTTCCTTGTAGACATCAGAACATCCGGCGGAAAAAACGACGCGCAGGTGCAGGTGCTCGGCACGCATTTCAACATCAATGCCTACAATGATGAGGCTTTTGTAAGAACAACCCTTCTTGAGGGCAGCGTTGCCGTGGCCAGGGATGGAAAAAGCACGTTGCTTAAGCCAGGTCAACAGGCAAGGATAGCCGAAGGCGGAAAAGTGGACCTCCAAACAAATGTGGATACAGATGAAGTGATGGCCTGGCGCAAAGGGATGTTCTATTTCAGCAATGCGGATATCCGCACCGTGATGCGCCAGATCGCAAGGTGGTACGATGTGGATGTGGCCTTTGAAGGAAAACTGCCCGATGAAAGATTTGAAGGAACCATACCCCGGCAAACAACTTTGCAGGAGGTGGTGGAAATATTGAAACAGAGTAACCTGCATATAAAACTGGAAGACCGTAAGGCGACAGTATTGCCCTGATCCTATGGTGTTTGTATTTCTATTTATCAACCAAAACAACCAAACAACTGACATGCGCAACACAACACCAACCTGGTCCATTTGACCGCGCTCATAAAAAAAGCCGAAAGCGTTGCAGCGCTTCCGGCCAGAGATGGGCTTTGTACAGCTTCGCAACTGAATTTATTTACCCAACAAGTTAAAAGTATGATTTTTCCCATTCTTCGCAAACTTGTGTCCCAAACACAACAAGCGAGAACCAAAACCATCCTGGTTATGAAATGGACGGCCATTTTTTTATTGGCAGGCTGTTTACAGGTAGCTGCTTCGGGCAATGCGCAGCACATTCAGCTTAAATTCTCTAATGTTGCGCTGAAGACTGTCTTTAAAGACATCAGCAGGCAAACGGGGTATTCTTTCTTCTACAACGCCAAACTGCTCCAGGGTATGGAGAAGGTGGATGTGGACCTGAAGAACGCTACCCTGAAAGAAGCACTGGAAGCGGCTTTGAAGGACCTGCCACTTACATTTTCCATTGTGAACACTACCATAGTAGTAAAGCCTAAGCCAGGTGCTGATGTTGCCGTTACAATGGAGGATGCCGAAATACTTGTTGCAGGAAAGGTGCTGGATGAAACCGGTAAGCCACTGGAAGGTGCCAGCGTCTCTGTAAAGGGTTCCGATAAAGGGACTTCTTCTGCTTCCGACGGGGGCTTCTCCATTACAGTAGAAAAAGGCGCCGAAATAATTGTTACCTACCTCGGGTATGAGCCGTTCCGTTTTACCGCCAGAAAAGAGGGGGTGCAGGTGATCCGCATGAAACTTTCCCAACAGAAAGATACCATGCAGAACGTAGTCGTTACGGGCTACCAGAACATCCGGAAAGATAACTTTACAGGGACCGCTGTTACTGTTTCAGGAGAGGACCTTAAAATGGTGAACCCGCAGAATATGCTGCGCAGTTTGCAGGTGTTTGATCCTTCGTTCCGCGTAGCGGATAATCCGCTTCTTGGGTCTGATCCCAACAGGTTGCCCAATATTACGGTGCGCGGCTCTACAGCCTTGCCGGGTGGAAATACCGATATCATCAGCAGGAATAATCTTGCCGGAGCCGTAAACCTTCCCACCTTCATTTTGGATGGGTATGAAGTAAGTCTTCAGAAAATCTATGACCTCGATATCAACCGGGTACAGTCCATTACTTTGCTGAAAGATGCCGCCGCTACAGCGGTGTATGGCTCCAGAGCCGCGAACGGCGTGGTGGTGATTACCACTAAAGCACCCAAAGCAGGTGCTTTGCAGGTGAATTATAATTACGAACTGAACGTGACAACGCCCGACCTCACCCAATACAATATTCTGGATGCAGAACGTAAACTGGAATACGAAAGATTGGCAGGCGTGTACGATGCGATGAAAAACCAGACCCAGAGCCAGGATCAACTGGACGAATTGTACTATCACAAGAAAGCGCTTGTGGTGGGAGGTGTGAATACGTACTGGCTTTCACAACCCGTTAGAACCACCTTCGGGCAAAAACACTCCCTGTTTCTGGAAGGCGGTGACAAGGCCATCCGTTATGGACTTGAAATGCGCTACCAGACAATGCCAGGGGTGATGAAGGGGTCCACGCGTGACAGGATGAGCACCGGTCTTCATTTGTCGTACAACGTCAACTCTAAATTCCTGTTCAGGAACCAACTCACGGTAACGAACACTGTAGCTAAAGAATCTCCCTTTGGCAACTTCAGGAACTACGCCAGTATGAACCCGTATTATCCTAAAACGGATTCCCTTGGTCGTATCATCCAGGTGGTAGATGAATGGAGCCAGCGCACCAACGCACAGGGTGGCGTAACCATTGTGCCCGTTCTTAATCCGTTGTATGAATCCACACTTGGAAGCTTCGACAAATCCCAATACCTCGAGGTGATCAATGCCCTTACCGCTGAGTGGACGATAGTGCCTGGACTGAAAGCACGAGGTGTGGCCAGTATCAACAAAACCAAAAGCACAGGAGACAGGTTCACTTCTCCTTTCGCCAACGAATTTTACAATTACGGCACCGACAGGCTGGATGAAAGGGGCCGCTACAATTATACGTCCAACGATGAAACCAGCTTCGATGGTAACCTTACCTTAAATTACAACCAGCAGGTTGGGGAGCATTTTTTCAACGCCATGCTGGGTACCAATATGCGTACCTATCTTTCAAGGTACCGCTCCATTGAGGCGATCGGCTTCACCAACGACCGCTTTACCGATCTGGGCTTCGCTGCAGGATATGGTGAAAACGCAAAACCCTACAGCCGTTTGAATCGCGAGAGATTGGGTGGCGCGTTCTTCTCTCTTAACTATTCGCTCAGTAACAAATATCTGCTCGATTTTACATACCGCCAGGACGGTTCTTCCAAATTCGGAAGGAACAATAAAATAGCGCCTTTCGCCGCGATGGGGCTGGGCTGGAACCTGCACAGAGAAGATTTTATGGCCAACAGCGCTTTCAGCAGGCTTAAACTGCGTGTAAGCTCCGGTCTTACAGGCTCCGTTTCTTTTGATCCATACATGTCGCATCCGACCTATACTTACCTCACGGGAAACTGGTACTCTACCGGTATTGGCGCAGTGATCAACAATTACGGCAACAGCGACCTGAGCTGGCAGAAAACCAGAAACTATGACGCTGGCATGGAGATCGGATTCTGGCAGGATCGTATCCTGATCATGCCCAGGTATTATGAGAAAATAACAAGAGGATTACTCGCGGATATTTCCCTGCCACCCTCTTCTGGTTTTTCTTCTTACAAGGACAACGTGGGAGACATGAAGAACGTGGGGGTAGAACTTAGCGTACAGGCCAATGTGTTGCGTGGAAGAAACTACAACGTAACCCTGATGGCCAACATGGTGCGCAATAAGAACACCATCGTTAAAATATCCAACTCACTGAAAGCCTACAACGATAAAGTGGATGATGCGCAAAGCAACAACGAGAACAAGGGTGCCCCATTGCTCAGGTACCAGGAAGGACAGTCGCTAGATGCTATTTACGCTGTGCCATCTTTGGGTATTGACCCTGAACATGGTATGGAAATCTACGTTAAAAGAGATGGAACGCTTACCTATGAATGGAGTTCCAGGGACATTGTTCCGGTAGGAAACAGCGCACCCAAAGGGGAAGGTTTCTTCGGTGTAAACGGCGGATACAAACAATTTACGGTAAATCTGAATTTCTACACAAGGTTTGGCGGTGACCTGTACAACCAGACGCTGGTAGACAGGGTAGAGAACGCTGACCCGCGCTGGAACGTAGATGCAAGGGTGTTCGAAGACAAGTGGAAGCAGCGGGGCGACCATACCTTCTTTAAAAACATCGCAGACCTTGGAAATACCGAAGTGTCGTCAAGGTTTGTTCAAAGAGACAATGTGCTTGAAATGCAATCCATGTATCTTTCTTACGACGTAGCCAGAGAGAAACTCGCGCGTACCCCGGTAAAATCTTTCAGGGCTGCATTCACGATGAACGATGTTTGGAGATGGTCTTCCGTAAAACAGGAAAGAGGTATCGACTATCCCTATGCGAGAAGTTTTACGTTCTCCATCACCGCTGGATTTTAATTGTTCAACCTTCAATTCAATCTGATGAGATCGACTTTAATAAAATATACATGGCTCCTGATGTTGGCGTGCACACTGGGATCCTGCAAAAAATGGCTTGACCTTCAGCCGGAAACGGAAATATCAAAAGATGAACTTTTCAAAACGGAGGCCGGCTTTTTCGAAGCGCTGAATGGCGCTTATACAAAATGTACGGAAGAAGGACTGTATGGCCTGGAGCTTACCATGGGATTTCCTGAAGTGCTCGCGCAAAATTACACTGTGGAGCAGGGCAACGACCCGAAAGGATACCTGCAAACCGCGCAGTATAATTATAAGGATGGGAATTTTATCAACCGGAAAGACAATGCATGGCGCACTTTTTACAACGCCATCGTAAACTCGAATCTGATTATTTCAGAAATAGACGCAAAGAAAAACGTCTTCAATCCAGGTAATTATGAACTGGTGAAAGGAGAAGCTTTCGCTTTGCGCGCGTTCCTTCATTTTGACGTTTTTCGTTTGTTCGGTTCCAACCTGGCCGCTAAAAAAGTGGGCATCCCTTATGTAACGGCGTACTCCAACAAAGTTACGCCCACCGCTTCCGCGGATGAAGTGCTGAACAATATCGTGAAAGACCTGGAGCAGGCGAAAGTATTGCTCAAAGGTGTGGATTCCATTTTGTCGGCGACCTATAAAGTGGGTTATCCTGTAGCCGATGATTCCGCTACCGAAACATCTTCAAAATCACTTTTCCTGCAAAACAGAAGACACCGGCTCAATTACTACGCGGTATGCGGAGAACTGGCACGTGTTTACCTGTACAAAAACGACAAACAAAATGCCTTGCTGAACGCGGAGGAAGTGATCGCTTCCAAAAAGTTTCCCTGGGTGAAAACAGTTGACTTCATTTCCGTAAAGCCCGAAGAAAAGGATGTGATCCTTTACCCGGAACTGATCTTCATGTGGCCCGTACAAGAAAGAACTTCTGCGATCTTTAATTTCTTCCAGACCGGACCCGGAGGTATTCAACTCAAGGAAACTACTTATAAGAGTATTTATGAGTCGGGTTCCGTGGGCGCAGAAGACAACCGCTATAAACACTGGTTCTCTATTTTCGACCAGAATTTCATGCGGATCATGAAGTATGCCCGCAACCCCAATGGAGATGAAGACGATCAGTTTGCCAACAGGTATCCGCAGGTGGTGCCCGCCATCAGGCTGAGCGAAATGTACTACATCGCGGCGGAAGCGTCTTTTGAATCTAACCCCGCGAAAGCACTCGACTACTTCAATACCGTGCGTATGAACAGGGGAATAGGCACAAAACTTAATACGGCTTCTTACGCCACGTTCATGGATGAACTGGTAAAGGAGGCACGCAAAGAGTTTTATGCTGAAGGACAATTGTTTTACCTCTACAAACGCCTTAACAGGTCTATCGTAGGACAATTGGGCAACCAGATCGCGCCTTCTCCCGAAATATTCATTCTGCCCCTTCCTAACGATGAAATCGAATTCGGAGGACGGTAGTCTAACATCATTTAAATCAGGGAATATGAAAAAAATATTGCTCATCATACTAATAGCCACAGTGGTGGCCGCCGGATGTCAGAAAGCGGAAGAACTCAAATATTCCGGAAAGGATAACATCATGCTCGATTTTCAGGGATCCAGCAGAGACAGCATCATTCATACTTTCGCTTATACACCGGGTAAAGGAATCGATACTGTGTACATACCGGTAAGAATATCCGGATCCAGAACAGACTCTTCCGGAGCAGACAGGAAGTTTATCCTGCGTGCGGAAAAGGACTCTTCTACCGCGAAAGAGAACCTTCACTTCAAGCCGCTTGAACCCTATTACACCATAAAGAAAGGAACAGGATTCACGCAGGTGCCCATCATCATTTACAGTAAAGATCCGGAGCTAACCAATAAGTCTGTAACCCTTCATTTCAGGCTTTACGGCAACGAAGACTTCGATGTTAAACTGACCAAACTGGTGTACGGGAAGCTGGTTCTTTCCAACAAGCTCGAACGTCCGAATTGGTGGGGGATGTGGTTCGGGGCCTATTACTCCAGGATCAAACATGAATTTTTCCTTATTGTAACCGGCCTTACTGAACTTTCCACCGATGGCCTGGATGCGCCCAAGAATCTCTATTTCGAAAGTCTCGTGCGTGATTTTATGGCGGATCCTTTTAAATGGGTGAACAAAAATCCTTCGAAAGGATACGTGATTGAAAAAGATGGCGCAACTGAGAATTATGTATTCTACAGCAGTGCTAATCCTGAAAAAAAGATACCGTACAGGAAGAACCTGCAAACTGGTCTGTATTATTTTATTGATGAAGAAGGCAACGAAGTGAAGTAACCAAAACAACTGATTTGTATGAAAAAAATATGCGCTCTTGTATATGCATCAATGGTATGCCTGTTGTTTACAGTATTACCGGGGTGTTATAAAGACAAAGGAAATTACGATTACAATATGCCGGAGGAACCGGTAATTACGGGGTTGGATTCCGTTTACAACGTGTTGGTCGGCGATAGTCTGATTATCGCGCCGAAGATTGAAATAAAATCTGCCTCCAGTCTGAGTTATGAATGGCGCATTGGAACACCCGATCCAAAACTGGAGGATGTGGTGGACTCCGGCAGTGCCATGCGGGTGATTTTCGGACTTCAGGCAGAGAGGTATTATGGAAAACTTACCGTTATCAACAACGATAACGGGATGAAATATTTCAGATACTTCATTGTGTCTGGCCAAACCAATTTCTTTAAGGGAACCACGGTGCTGAGTGTTGAAAATGGTGAAACCCATGTTTCGTTTATTAAAATGGATGGCTCAGTGCAGGCGCGCTTATACGGTGCCGTTAACCCGAATACACCGTTGCCAACAGCGCCTACGCAACTGGTCGCGTTACCCGAAGCGTACAGGCCGGGTACAGTTAAAACCTATTGGGTGTTCGGTAAAAACGGGATAAACACCGGCGTGCGGATAGATGCCAATACTTTCCGTGCGAACCGTGTGCTGAAGGAACATTTTTTTGATGCGCCCGAAACGATAACCGCATCCAATATGTTCGCCTCCTCTTTCGGGGTATTGGTAGGTGTGGTGAATGATAAATTGATCGTGGGTGAGTCCCGGACCTGGGATCAGGCACCAATATTCGGGATGTTCCCACTGCCCGCACCCGGAGACTATACGCTTTCTTCAGAAATGATTTATACTGATGGGATACTTGATGGTTATTTCAGTTTCACCGGATTCGATAAAGTTAAAAAACAATTTGTGCGGCTCGGTATTCCCGGAGACGCCACTTACTATGGTACAGCGTATGATGTATTGGGAACCGCTTTCGATCCGAAAAACCTCGGCACCGATATTTTTAAGATGTTGAAAATAAGGGGCGGTATTGGTTATGCCTACAGCAAAACGGAAACCGGAACATTTGAATACAAGTTCAACGCCCAGTTTAATCCCGGAAATTCAGGAACACAGCAGATCACTTTCAACGCCATGAGAAAAAGGGCGTTTATGCGTCCGGAATTGATCAAACCCAATACATTATGGGCTGCCAATACTTCTGAAATAATCTTTTTCTCCTCGGGCGATCGTATTTACAGGTACAATCCGGAGAACGAAGATTTCAGAGAGCTGACAACCACTTTCAATGGAAAAGAAATTACCATGCTGAAGGTTTCCGGCGCTATCGGTGATACCCTGATCGTTGGCGTGGAAGGAAGTATTTATTACCTGAATGTAGGCGTTGGCGCAAATGGAGAACTGGTTAAAAAAACAGACGGTATTCCAGGGGCTCCTATCGATATTGCCACCCGCTGATAATATGTAACCCATTAACCCTGCGCTCCTTTATTTACTTACCAGCAAAAAATTAAAATGAAGCAACGTTTTTTATTAGTAGCGGCCATTCTCCCGGCTTTCGCCCTGGCGCAGCAAACGAATTTCTCCATCAGCGGAAAGATCGGTAAGCTGAATCCTCCCGCCAAAGTGTATATCGACTATTCCAGCATGGAAGGCGGTGGCGGAACCGATTCGGCCGATGTGGTGAACGGAACTTTTACCATCAAAGGAAAAGTTACCGGTTATGGATATGCGCGGATGGGCCTGGATCATGAGGGGAAAGGAAAACAGCATACCGTGTACATGGGCGATACGCATTACTTTTATTTCGGAGAAGGGGAAAACCTGAAGATCACCTCCAAAGATTCACTGCTGAACGCCAGCTACAAAGGTTCTAAAGTATACGATGCGTACATGGCCTACAACAAGTTTATCGGTGGCTCCATTATGGAACTCACCAAAGCCGTGAATGCCGCGTTCAATGCCGGTACCGAGGCGCAGAAAAAAGATTCTAATTTCCTCAAAATGGTGGACCAGCGGTTCCGTCAGAACCTGAGCAACAGGAACGAAAAACAAATCCTGTTCGCGGAGCAGAATCCTGGTTCCTATTTCAGTGTAGTGGCCCTCTCCGAAGCCGCGGGTGCCAAAATGGACGTGGCACGTATTGAACCGATCTTCAATGCGATCAAAGAGAAATGGCGCAATACCGATGCCGGGAAAGAACTGGTGCAGCGCATGGCCTCCGTTAGCTTAACGGCGGTGGGCTCCGAAGCGCCTGCCTTCACGCAGGCGAATGTGGAAGGAAAGCCCGTTGCCCTGAAAGATTTCAAAGGCAAATACGTGCTGGTGGAATTCTGGGCAAGCTGGTGCGGTCCCTGCCGGGCTGAGAACCCTAACCTGGTGAAACAATATGCGCAGTACAAAGAGAAGGGCTTCGAAATACTAAGCGTTTCCCTCGACAGTGAAAAAGACAAATGGGTGGACGCGATCCAGAAAGACGGGCTGCCCTGGACGCATGTGTCCGATCTGAAAGGCTGGAACAACGCGGTGGGTCGTTTATATGGTGTTCGTGGTGTTCCCGCCAGTTTTCTTGTTGGTCCCGATGGAAAGATCGTAGGGAAGGACCTTCGAGGTGAAAGTCTGAACAAGAAGCTGGAAGAAGTAATGGGCGAATAAATAAGTTTGTTTGGTGCTGTTAAACCTTGTCTTGTAAAGGTGGTATCCTGGTGGATGCCACCTTTTTTTGATGTATTGCTGAACGTCTGGCAGGTGTTTTAATCAATACTTACAAGGTGTTTTTCTTTTTTAGGATATTTCGGCGCTTAAAAACTGTTGAAGTTGTTGGCTGGAGAAGGTTTGAGGTTGGGGGAGGGACTGGTGGGGGGGAAGAACCGGTGCCACCGACGTTGTTTTCCGCCTGCCGGAACCGTGTTCTTCCCCTAATGTCACCCGTTAAAAAACGCTTACCCTGTTGCGACCCGCCTGGGTTATTTATTCAAATGAAAAGTTGCTCCCGCAGAAAGCATCCGTTCCCAATTTCCGCAACTGTTTTTTCCCCCTATCTTTGCCGCCGAAACAAAGAATTTGTGATGAACCAGTCTTTTACAACTTTTGAGCATATTGTCAGAAAGCGCCGTACCACCAAGCCGCCCATGATGAACGGGCAGAAAATCCCCGACGAGCAGGTGAAGGATCTCCTGAAACTGGCCAACTGGGCGCCAACCCATGGCAGAACCGAACCCTGGAGGTTTTATGTATATACCGGTGAATCAATGGCGAAATTCTGCCAGGAACATGCGGATATGTACAAGGCCAATACCCCGGAAGATAAATTCGTGGCCGCCACTTACGAGAACCTGCGCAATATGGGCAGCAAGGCTTCCCACCTGATTATCGCCATCATGAAACGCGGTAACCTGCCCAAAATTCCCGCATGGGAGGAGATGGCCGCCACCTCCGCCGCGGTAGAGCACATACTTCTTGGCGCCACCGCGCTGGGCATCGCTTCCTACTGGGGATCGGGTGGAATGATCACGCACCAGGTAATGAAAGATCATTACCAGTTGGGAGAAGAAGATATGGTACTGGGCGCGGTGTACCTCGGCTACGCCGATGTGGAGATGCCCGCTGTAAGAAATACCTGGATCGAAGAAAAAGCTGTTTGGTTGTAAACTGAAATACTTTCGGTTTCATTCAACAATAAGGCCCGCCTTCCAACGAAAGCGGGCCTTCCCATTCTTAAAACATAGCCATCCTAACCGAGCGAATCCGTTAAAACACGGTACCCGGTGGCACCGCTATAGCGGTGCCACCGGGTACCGTGAAAACTACACTACATGTATCGGTGTAAAACCGTCCTCACTGGCTGTGGGGACATAGTCTTCCACCATCAGCTCTTCAATAGATTTTTTGTTTTTTCTTTTGTTCGCCTTTTCGATCCAGTGGTCGAAGATGGCGTAGATCACTGGTACCACGATGAGTGTCAGGAACAACGAACTGATCAGTCCGCCGATGATCACCCAGGCGAGTCCGTTCTTCCATTCGGCACCGGGACCAGAGGCGATGGCGATGGGCAACATCCCGAACACCATGGCGATGGTGGTCATCAGGATGGGGCGCAAACGCGCGTGGTTGGCCTGTATCAGCGCCTGTTTGGTATTTTCTCCGGCTTTCTTCCGCTGGTTGGCGAAGTCTACGATCATGATCGCGTTCTTACAAACCAGTCCGATCAGCATGATGACGCCCAGGATGGTGAAGATGTTCAGCGAGTTGTTCGTTAAGCCCAGGGCCAGCAGTGCACCGATGAAGGAGAGCGGCACCGAGAAGAGTACCACGAATGGATACACGAAGCTGTCGTACAATGTTACCATTACGAGGTACACC
Source organism: Parasegetibacter sp. NRK P23 (assembly GCF_023721715.1). NCBI lineage: Bacteria > Pseudomonadati > Bacteroidota > Chitinophagia > Chitinophagales > Chitinophagaceae > Parasegetibacter > Parasegetibacter sp. NRK P23. The sequence goes on along the minus strand of NZ_JAMDLG010000001.1, from coordinate 411,525 downwards.
AGCAGTATGGCGGCCAGCAGAGCGATACCGAGTGTGCCGAATCCTTCACTCTGGTTCTCCATATCACCGCTCCAAACATAGTTCACGCCCGTGGGTTTCCTGATCTTTTCAAAAGCGGTCTGCCATTCAGCCGCGATGGTTCCCGTTGGGCGACCAACTGTTTGTCCTTGTACGGTTACGGACGGACTTTTATCCCTTCTTTCCAACTGGCTCGGACCGGATGTTTCCACGATGTTGGCGAACTGTGCGAGCTTCACGGTCATGCCCGCGTCGTTCACGAATTCCAGGTTGCGCACGTCGTCAATATTGGAGCGGTTGAAGCTGTTGTAGCGGATATTGATATCGTATTCATATTCGCCTGCGCGGAACTTTCCATCCGTATTGCCATTGAAGGCGGTTTGCATGGTGGTACCCACTGTTTGCAGGTTCAGGCCCAGGCTCGCCATCTTATCCCGGTCCACCTGTACATTGATCTCGGGGTTACCCGATTCTACGGTGAGTTTGGTTTCTGTGGCGCCTTTTATCTTTTTCAGTTCTTCGTGTGCGGCGTTGGCGAATACCATGGCGCTATCCAGGTCGGAGGCGGTAACCACCAGCGCCAGCGGTGCCTGATCGGCGGTACCCAACATACCTACGGGCGTGGTTTTCACTTTCGCACCTACCAGTATGGGTTCCAGCTCGCGTTTTATTTTTGCCGCGTATACATAGGAGTCATCTGCACGCAATGCTTTGCTTACCAGTTTTACATCGATCTCTGATTTGTACGCTGTACTCTGTGTGGCGCCAAGCCCTTCACTGGTTTGGCCAACAGAAGTAATCAGGTCCACGATCTCGGGTTTCTTTCTTAAATATTCTTCCGCCTTTTGCGTCAACTGGTTGGTCTGTTCTATGGAAGCATCTTTGGGAAGTTCAAGCTGAACAAGGAATTCACCACGGTCACTCTTTGCGAAGAATTCACCGCCAATGTAGCCGCCACCCAGCATGTAAAGGGAGCTGAAGAAAAGCGCCACGATAATGGCGATGGTGATCCTTTTGTGGCCTAGGGACCATTTCAGGATGCCTGTGATCCAGTGGGTGAATTTATCCAGTTGTTTTTCGAAACCGAGAATGATTCTTCCGAAAATTGTTTTACCCGTAAGATGTTCCAGCTTACCGAAGCGGGAAGAGAGCAGGGGAACGATGGTGAAAGAAGAAAGCAATGAAAGCATAGTGGCGATGATCACCGTTACGCAGAACTGCTTGATGATATTGGAAACGAGGCCCGTACTCAAAGCGATGGGCAGGAACACCACCACGATTACGAGGGTGATCGCGGTAACCGTGAAGCCGATCTCTTTGGTGCCGTCCAGCGAAGCGCGTACACGGTTCTTGCCCATTTCCATGTGGCGGTAGATGTTCTCCAGTACCACGATGGCATCGTCCACAAGGATACCGACCACCAGTGAGAGACCCAGCAAACTCATCAGGTTCAGCGTATAACCGAACAGTGCCATCCCGATAAAGGTCGCGATCAGCGAAGCGGGAATAGAAACCATTACGATGACTGCGTTCCTGAAACTATGCAGGAAGAACAACATCACAACGGCCACCAGTACTACGGCGAGTAAGAGATCGTGTACTACCGAATCCGCGGCTTCGAGCGTGAAAACGGTACTGTCGTTGGCGATTTCCAGTTTCAATGCGTTGGAAGCATAATCTTTTTCGAGTACCGCGATCTGTTTTTGAATTTCTTCACTCACGGCCACAGCGTTCGCGTCCGATTGTTTGATGATCTGTATCGCAATGGAATTCTTCTGGTTCACCCTTGAAATCTTCTCCACTTCTTTCAACCCATCCTGCACATCGGCCACATCACCCAGGCGCACCTGGATGCCGTTCCTGGAACTGAGTACCAGGTTGCGTAGTTCATCCACGGATTTGTATTTGCCCGATAAACGGATCAGTATGCTCTGTTCTCTCGTTTGTACGTTACCGGTAGGGAAGTCGAGGTTGGAAGCCAGGATCATCTGTTGCACCAGAGGAACGGAGAGTCCGTAGCCTTTCAGCTTTTCCGCGTCCAGTTCCACCTGTATTTCCCTTTCCTGACCACCAATCAGGTTCACCTGCGCCACGCCGTTTACACGGGAGAGCACGGGACTTACTCTTTTATCGATCAGGTCGAAGAATTTGGATTCATCGAGGTTGGCGGAAGCTGCGAGTGTAACGATGGGCAGGTCGCTCAACGAGAACTTGGTGAGCGAGGGCGGATCCACATCATCGGGCAGGTCCTTTAATATCGCGTTGATCTTCCGTTGCGCATCGTTCAGCGCATAATCGGCGTCAGCATCGCTGTTGAGCTGAATGGTCACAAGCGACACGCTTTCCAGCGATTTGGATTCCAGTTTTTTAATGTTCTCCAATGACGCGACGGCGTCTTCAATTTTTTTGGTTACCGTGTTTTCCACTTCACTCGGAGAGGCCCCCGGATAAATGGTGGAAACGGTAATGGCGTTGGTGTCGAACTTTGGAATCAGTTCGTACCCAAGCGTGGAATAGGCGAGTAGGCCGCCCAGGGTCAGGATCGTAAACAAGACGATCACGATCGACGGGCGTTTGATGGAAATTTCAGCCAGTTTCATGTACTAGAATTTTATATGGAAAAATGTTCCTGCTTATTTGATCACGCTGATGGCGCTTCCATTGGCGAGGTTGATCTGGCCGCTGGTGACCACGAGGTCTCCTTCGTTTAACCCGGACACGATCTCTACTTTGTCGCCCAGTATTCTCCCAGCGGTTACTGTCTTCAGTAGGGCTTTGTTGTTTTCCACCACAAATACCTGGTTGCTGTTCACGCTCCCAACAAATGCAGTACGCGGAACAATGGTAATGGGTGCCTGGTTCGGGAAATCGAAGATGGCCGTGCCATACATACCTGCTTTCAACTGGTTGCCCGCGTTGTTGCTGATTTCTATTTCGATGGGAAAGTTGAGGGCGGCATCGGCTTTGGGCGCGATGAAACTGATCTTACCGGAAAATTCTTTGTCGGGGAAAACGCTGGCTTTCACTTTCACGGGTTTACCCACCTGCAGGTTGGCTACCTGGGCCTCGTTCACGGTAACGTTCAGTTTCAGTTTGGATACATTCACGATATCAAACAGTGGCGTACCGGGGGAAACCACGGAGCCTGGTTCAATATGACGTTTGTTGACGATCCCGGAAATCGTGGCTTTGATGTTCGCGTCTCCGAGATTGATTTTCGATTGCTGCAACTTAGCTTTTGCGTTAGAAAGATTCAGCAGCGCCTGGTCCAGTTGTTGTTGGGTCACACCACCTGTTTTGAACGCGTTTTCGTAACGTTCTTTATCGGTGAGTGCGTTCTGATAAGCAGCTTCAGCGCTTTGCACATCTACTGAAAGTTGGTCCACACGAATAGTGGCCAGTGTTTGCCCGGCTTGTACATAAGCGCCTTCTTTTACGAGTACGTTCACCACACGACCAGCTTTTTCAGCGGAGAAACTGAGTTCCTGGGAAGGAGCGAAGTTGCCGTTGGCGATCACATCGAGGTTGGGCAATTCTTTCGAAACGGTATCTACGCGTACAGCAATTGTGGCGTTGGTTTGGGCCACGACGGCGGTCTTTTCCTCAGCTTCTTTTTTGTTGTTAGAAAGTACAAAGGCGATAGCGCCGATAGAACCGATAATAAGCACGATCACGATAATGATCCTGAAAGCCTTGTTCATATACTGTTAGTTTAAGAGTGTTTTTAAATTGCCCTGGGCTTTGATGAGTTGGATTTCCGCGAGCCTGTAATCGAGCAGTGCGGTGGAATAATTATTTTGTGCGGTGGTGAGGGAGTTTTCTGCGTCCAGCAGGTCGGTCAGTGGCGCCAGTCCCTGGTTGTAGTTGTTGCGCGTGTTCTGGTACACTTCTTCCGCGAGCGCCACGTTCTCTTTCTGGTTGTTGAGGGTGATGATGCTGTTGGTGAGTTGTGTTTTCGCGTTCTGGAAATTGAGGTCGAGGGAAAGTTCAGTGTCTTTGATGTCCGCTCTTAATTTCTGCACGTCAATATCGGCCTGTCTTACGCGCGACCTGGTAGCGAACCCGTTGAAGATGGGTATTTTCAGGTTCAATCCTACGGAAGCGTAATCGAACCAGTTCACACCCTGGGCGCTGCCTTTTCCGATCGGGAATTTGTTGCCAAGCCCCTGGTAGCCATAGTTTCCGTTCAGGGAGAGGGTGGGGTAGTATTCTGCTTTCACGGCTTCCTTCTGAAACAACAGCAGTTGTTCCTGTTTCTTCAACAGTTTATAGTCCGTAAGATTTTTCACATCCGCCGAAGTTTCCGCCAGTGCGATTTGGGGTTGGATCTTTTCCAGTTGGTCCTGCGGGATGTTGATGGGCATGGCAATGTCCATACCCATATAGAATTTAAGTGCGTTCTCCTGGAGTTGCACCGCGTTCAGCAATTGCTGGCGCTGGGCCTGGAGGTTAGAGATGTTTACTTTGGTACGGTCAAGGTCTATCTTTTTGGCCAGCCCATTGTTATATTGGCCTTCGATCACTTCTTTCACGCGGTTGGTGGTGGCGATGGTGCTGTCGATCACCACAAGTTTCTGGCGTTGCACCAATACCTGGTAATAGCTGTTGGCCACCTGTTCAATCACCTGCTCATCGGTGAGTTGCCCTAGGATCAGGTAGTATTCGCGGGTGGTTTTCGCTGCTTTCAGTCCGGTAAAAACGGATTGGTCAAAGATGTTCTGAGTGAGTGTAACGGCTGCGCCGCTGTTCCATTTCTGACCGAATGCCACGAGGACGGTTTCTCCCGGGCGACCCAGAATTTCACCGGGCAATGCACTCAGTTGCAGAAGTGGGTTGTAAGTAAGCGATCCGGAGCCTGAAATGTTGGGTAGGGCCCTGGCCTTTACTTCATCGATTTTATAAGTGCTGTTTTGTTCGTCGAGACGGGCTTTCTTCGCGGCTGCCTTGTTTTGCAACGCGTGGTCAAGCGCTTCTTTCAACGAAAGCTCTTTTGTATCCTGGGCGCTGGCCGATGCCAGTATGCCCGTCATCGCCAAAATGGGAAGCAGGCGACGCATGGTAAAGCGTTTCATTTGAATGGTTGTTTGGTGAATCATCTGTTTGGTATGTATAATTATCGGGCTATGGCCGTCTGGTGCTGTGCGCTGAGTTCCAGCAGTTCGTCTTCCAGCCTGGGTATGGCTGCCGGCGCGATGATACCGTACAGGAAGAGGTACATGGCCTGGCGGAACACTTCATCTTTGGAATAATCGTTCACGAGTTGGGCCGCGTATTCAAAATCAGTTTGCAGGTGCTGCTGCCAGATGCTCATCACCAGTTCCGGGTGCAGGTTGCCCCGGAACACACCTTCGCTGATGCCGTTTTCCAGTACCCTTTTCACTCTGGTAAGCAGTGTTTTTTCCATTTGCAGCTGGAGCTCCATCCACTGGAAGGGGTAGTGTTTCCGGAGATCGGAAAAATAGACGGGAGAGGTTTTCTTGCAGAACTCCACGACTGCGGCAATGTAACCGAGCAGTGTTTTTAAACTGTTCAGGCGTTGCTCGTCCACTTTTTGCATGGCTGCTTCGTATTCGTCGCTTACCTGCAGGGATACCTGTTCTACCAGGTCCTGCCGGGAAGGGAAGAACCGGTACAGCGTTTTCTTGGATACCCCCAGCCTGTTCGCGAGTTCATCCATGGTGAACTGGTGGATGCCTTTCGAGGTGAAAAGCTGGAAGGTGGTTTGTAATATAACTTGTTCCATGAATTTTCGACCAATTTGGTTTATGGGTCAAAAGTAGTTGCAGTTTTCGACTAATCGAAGATTTTGGTCGAAAAGTTTAGTTAAGGAAATGTGAAAGAATGTTGTGGAATAGATTTTCAAAAGAGAGAAAGAATAGTGAATCAATGCAACTAAATCATAATCAATACAATCTGCTATGAAACGGCTGAAACTAAAAAACTGCCCGGCGTTTCTTTGTTTCCGGCCATTGTGCTCCCACTCATTATTGTATTTTTGTATAGATTGTTAAAACCGACTGAATATGGTGAATAGTCAAATTGAGAAGGATCCCATCCGGGAAGATATATTGAATGGTGCGCATACCCTCTTCCAGCGTTTCGGGTTCAAGAAAACCACCATGGAGGATATTGCCCGCCAGATCGGGAAATCGAAAAGCGCACTGTACTATTATTACAAGACCAAAGAAGAGATTTTTGAAGCGGTTGTACTGCGTGATATGGATTGCCAGCGTGAGGTGGCGTTAAACGCGATCGCGGAAGTGGAGTCGGCGAAAGATAAGTTCTGTTTGTTCTTTACAAGCATTCTTCAGGATGTGCGCCGGAAAGCGAATCAGTTTTCGCTTTTCAGAAATGACTTCTTCGAGAACCCGCATCTTATCATCAATATTGCGAAGCAAAGGGAGGAAGAGGTGTCGGAGCTGATCAAGAATCTGTTGATACTGGGAATAAGCAGGGGGGAAGTAAAGATGATGAGTGCCGCTGAAATGGAAGTGTGGGCCAAAATGGTGAACATCACGATGCGGGCGATAGGAAGTAAGCTTTTCCTGGATGAGGCGTTTGATGATATGGAGGAGCATTTGCCGTTTATGGCGGAGGCGATTTTTTGCGGGGTAGGGAAGTGATGTGTCACGCGAAGACGCAAAGGAGCCCTGCTTCGTTCCTCGCAGCCACACAGCTTTGCAACGCATTGCTTTTTTTCACGCGATTGCTTCGTACCTCGCAACGCAAAGTGGCACTGCTTTGTTCCTCGCAGGCGCAAAGAGCGGTTGAGGTTTGGGGGGTTTATGGGGAGTGGGCAGGTTGTTGCTGGGAGGGATAGTTTCTCGCGACGGCGCTACGACGCAACGGGTTTAGGACTGAAGTGATTTTATCTTAGCTGTACATATGTATTTTAAGAAAATTTGATTTCGATAATGCTTTGAATAGGCAGAAAGAAAAGCCCCTCGGTGTGGAGGGGCTTTCTTGTTATTTGGCACTGTCGTTGGTGATCACCTGGCCACCTTCGGGGGAGGGTGGTTTGGTACCGGCGCTGTACTGTTTTTCCAGTTCATTCTGCATCTGCATCAGTTGTTGAGCGAATTGCATTTCGCGCATCAGGCTCATTTGTTTGGATTCAGGTAAAGCAGAATAATAGCGCATCTGCTGCTCCAGGTCCTTGCGGAGGGAAGCGGATACTTTGGCGGAGAGTTCCTTGTTACCAGCTTTCAGCGCGGCTTCGAGGAAGCGCATACTCACGAGGTTGTGCGGGTATCCGCGAACCGTGCTGGGCATACCGTAGGGCATGTTGGATTCCAGCATCAGGGCGTCTCCTTTGTTCAGTATTTTATTGGCTTCTTCCTTCCGGTTCATATCGGCCAGTTGTCCGCCGAGTTCTGCGTAAGCGAGGCGGATGGTGTTGAGGTGGCGACGGTTCTCTTCATCGAAATATACCCCTGGCTTATCGGCGTTGCCGGAAGTGAACTTGTTCAGCAATTTATCCATCATCCATTCCGTGTTCAGGGTGGTATTGTTGGCTACCGGAACGAGCCTGTAGGTAAGGCCATCTTTCCGGAGGTAATTTCCAAAACCCAGTTCACCGTAAGGAGAAGTGAAGTAGATCGGACGGTCCCACTGGTTCGCGGCGATAATAGCCAGTACCGCAAGGTCATTCTTCATCAGCACATTTCTTTCAGCGGGAATTTCAAAACGCATTTCTGCCATTACCGAATCGTTCGCGTTCACGGTGTTGTTGCCCCGCACTTTATTGATATCAACGGGCACTTTAAACTTCCTTACCGGGAAGAAGTTGATGCGTTCACCGCTCTGTAGTGCCACTTTATAAGTAGGATCATCGCTGGCGATCACGTTCTTCAGGAAATCCTTCAGGTCGAAATAGGCATCCTGTGGCACACCTTGTTTGGCGTTGTACACAATATAGTCGCGGTTCCGTCCCTGTATCTGGTCGGCGGAGAAGATCACGTCAATAGGATTGCTGTTGTTCACTTTGTACCGGAGCTGGTTGATGTACCAGTCGATACCCAGCAAACTATTGTTGATCACCCTTACATCCGGACGGATGCCTTCCACTTCCTGGGCGTACCAGAGGGGGTAGGTGTCGTTGTCGCCGAAGGTGAACAGTATAGCGTTGGGGGCACAGCTTTCGAGGTAGTTGCGTGCCAGGTCGCGGGCGAGTTGTTTTTTGCTCCTGTCGTGGTCATCCCATTCCTGGAAGCCCATCAGCACCGGAACGGCGAGCAGACAAACGAGGGCGGAGGCATAACCTGCGGTGGGCAGGGCTATTTTCCTGGAGAGCCATTCGCGGATCTGCAATACGCCAAGACCTATCCACACGGCGAACGCATAGAAAGAGCCCACGTAAGCATAGTCACGCTCACGGGGTTGGTTACCCGCCTGATTGAGGTACACCACGATGGCGAAACCCGTAAAGAAGAATAGCAGCAGGTTCACGAGAAAATCTTCTTTCCTTTTGCTGTAATGGTAGAACAGGCCGAGCAGTCCCAGTATAAAGGGCAGCATGAACAGTTTGTTGTTGGCCTTATTTTCTTTGAGGGCGTCTGGCATTTTGCTCTGATCGCCCAGCATAGCGTTGTCAACAAAGGGAATACCGGTGATCCAGTTACCGTCTCGGGCATTGCCGAATCCCTGGATATCGTTTTGTTTGCCGGAGAAGTTCCACATGAAATAACGCAGGTACATGAAGTTGTTCTGGTAGCTCACGAACCATTTGATGTTATCTGCCATGGTAGGTTTTTCTCCCTGTTCCAGGTTCAGCCAGTCGCGGTAGAAATCCGCATGACCCTGGTCGTTGCTGGCATCCCAAACACGGGGGAAGAACATTTGGTCCTCTTCCGCGTAAACGGGTTTCACATCCTGGCCAATTTCAATGTATTTGTTCTCGCCTTTGGTGTACTTCATGCCTGTTTCTTTGTACTCAACAGGCGATGCGGTGAACACCTGGCCCTTCACCAGCGGAAAATCCCCATATTGTTCACGACCCAGGTAACCAACGAGGGCATTGGGATTGTCCACGTTGAACATGTCCACACCAGGGTTTGCACTGGAACGGATCATGGTTGTGAGGTACGTGGAGTAGCCGAGGAGCATGAAGGTGAAGCACCAGAGACCGAGGTAAAGAAAGTGGCTCTTTCTTTTTTTCGCAATGCGTAAACCTACGGCAACGAGTATGGTCAACAGCACGAAAAAGAAGGTGAAACCGGAGAAGAAAGGCAGACTGAATCCGTTTACGAACCAGATATCGAACTTTCCGGCCAGCTTAATGGAGTACTGAATCACCACTACCTGTACAAGGCCCGTGATCACACATCCGGCCACAAAAGCCAGGAAGGTGCCCCATCCGGTTGGTTTGTATCGCTTGAAATAATACACCATTACAATGGCGGGAATGGTAAGCAGGTTCAGCAGGTGGACACCAATAGAGAGTCCCATCATGAAGAAGATGAAAATGATCCATTTATCGGCATGGGGATCCTCGTCGGCTGCGTGTTCCCATTTCAGGATGGCCCAGAAAACAAGGGCGGTGAAAAAGGAGGAAAGTGCATACACTTCACCTTCCACGGCACTGTACCAGAAGGAATCGCTGAAAGTATACGCCAGCGCACCTACCACACCTGCGCTCATGATCGCGAAAAGGTTGGCACCGGAAAGTTCTTCCTTCCCACGCTGAACGATTTTCCGTGCGAAATGGGTGATGGTCCAGAACAGGAACAATATGGTGAATCCCGAGGCGATGGCGTTCATCATGTTCACGCCTTTGGCGGCGGTGAGCGGGTCATCGCCGAAGAGCACGATGAATATTCTGCCCAGCAGTACGAACAATGGTGCGCCCGGAGGGTGGGGAATCTGGAGTTTAAAGCAACTGCTCACGAATTCTCCGCAGTCCCAGAGGCTGCCGCCCGCTTCCGCGGTGAGAATGTACACCAAACAGGCGATCAGGCAAACGATCCATCCGGTAAGGTTGTTGACACGGTTAAAGTTCATACGTCTGGTTTATATCCAATTTTGAAAAAGATGGACAAATATATAATAATCAGGCATTGGGCGGGCGTGATTTACGAAGTAAGGATTATTTTAACAAGGAGGTCACACCATCGTTTCCCGGCTCCAATACGCGCCAGGGGAGGGCTTCGGCGGGATACTGTGTTTTTTACGGGAGGTTAATCCGTTTTTTTCTTCCGAAAATCCGGTGAAAACCTATTCAAAATAAATCCTGACGGTCTGGTAAAACAGCCTGTTCTGCAAATAGGCGGTATTGCCTGCCTGCTCGGAGAAGCCCTGCAAACCGAACAGTCCGGCGGCGTTCCCCTTGTTGATCGCGATCTCAAGATAATCTGACGCATTAAAAAGCGCCAGTTTTTCACTTTCAGGCACATCGGCATAGGTATGACTGATTCGGTCAATCACTTCATCGCGTTTAAAAACGATCTTGAAGGAGCGGCCCTGACGGGCTGCTTCGAACTGGGGACGGGTGATGTTCACCACCACATTCTCGAAATGATCGATGAAAATGATCTGTCCTTCCAGGAAATTGTTACCGCTTACTGGCCGTATGGGCAGTTTTTCCACGATGTTCACGCGCGGGTCGCCGATGTCTTCCAGTGCGGCCCCGTTGTTGAGTTGCGCGATGGCTTTTCCGATTACGTCGGTGAGGTGCAGGGTATGAGGAGGTATATCCTGGGGAATGGGTATGGCCACCACTTCTTCCGGTTTCTCTTCCAGGATCATGGTGAGCAGGCCATTGTCGGCACAAGCGATGTACTGCTGTTGGTGCAGCGCGAGCAATATATGTCTGGGCGGCGCATCGAACAGGTTTACCAGCACGATATGGTAGCTGCCCTCCGGGAAATTGCGGATGGCGTTCCGGCATACATAAGCGGCCTGGGGGTAATTGAAGGGGGGCAATTCATGCGTGATGTCCACCAGTTGAAAGGCCGGGTTTATCCGCAGCAGCCGTCCTTTGATGGCGCCTGGCAGGTAATCCTGCCTTCCGATGTCCGAGGTAAGGGTGATAATTGCCATCCGTGCCGGGTTGCGGTTTTATTTGGTGAGAACGCCATTTTTAAAATAGAACCTTTTCACCAGTTTGTCGGTAAGTGCCGGGAAGAATTTATTGAGAAAGATGGTTTGTTTACCCTGGAAGGTGAGTACCAGCGTACGTTTTTTCTTCTCCACCGCTTTCAGGATATGCTGTGCGCATTCTTCGGAAGTCATCAGTTGTTTTTCATCGAGCGGACTTTCACCCTGTGTTTCTCCTTTCTGCGTGAGCGCCGCGTTCCTGATATTGGAAGCGGTGAACCCGGGGCATACCCACATTACATGCACGCCTTCGTCCATCAATTCTGTTTTGATGGATTCGAGCCAGCCCTGCAGCGCGAATTTGGAAGCGGAGTAGCCCGATCTTCCCGGAAGCCCCCTGTAACCAGCGATGGAAGACACGCCTACGATGGTTCCTTTTGCCGCGATGAGGTGGGGGAGCGCGTGTTTGGTGGTGTACACCGTTCCGAAGAAGTTGATGTCCATCACTTTTTTGATCACCTCCGCGTCCATGTCTTTCAGCATCGCGCGCATGGAGATGCCTGCGTTGTTGATGAGTATGTCTATTCTTCCGAATACCTTAATGGTGGTTTCGATGAACCTTTTGCAATCTGTTTCCGAAGCCACATCGGCCACCATGGTATGCAGTGGTTTGCCGGCGTAGCTTTTTTCGAGCTGATACAATTTATCGTGGTTCCTTCCGCAGGTGGCCACTTTGGCGCCCAGGGGCAGGAGCAGGTCTATCAGGGCTTTCCCGATACCATCGCTTCCGCCTGTGACAACAACAACTTTATTGGAGAAATAGGATTGCATCATCTGCTTTCGTTAATAAGCCGCAAACTTACCTCAAATGCTGCAAATGATTCATTCTCAAAAAATCAGAAAAAAAATTCTCAAAAAATTTGGGTGCAAATAATTAATTCCTATTTTTGCACTCCCAATTACGGAACAGCACGGTAGCTGAGAAGTAAAAAAGGATGAACTCGTAGCTCAGTTGGTAGAGCAATACACTTTTAATGTATGGGCCCTGGGTTCGAGTCCCAGCGGGTTCACCAGAGAAAAGGTCTTCGAAAGAAGGCCTTTTTTGTTTTGCGGTTCTTCAAGTTAAAAACACAGCGGCGAATTTTTACGGATCATACTGTTTAGCTGTACACTTAATGCCCAGATAGTTTTATGAATTGTTCCTTATCTGTACATCAAACAAGGACTAATTCACATAATAAATACCCTCGTCCAATTTTCTGCTTCATCAAAAGATTCAGGTTTACCAATTCTTCCCAATAGTTTACTGCTGTTCCTCTGCTGACCTGCAGATCATTCATGATGTAGTGAATATTCTCTTTGTAGTGTTACATTCCTTCTGAATTGCGATTACGGTATTGATATTCTTCGCACTGTTACAGCAATGATAATTCAGCCCACTTTTTATGTTTTCCCCTACGGATTCAACCGCTCCACCACAAACTTTTCAAAAGAGTTCACCACCAGGTTTTTATTGTGGTGCTTCAATAACGATATATGCGTATCATCCAGGTTAGGGAGTTGTTTTTTTGCCCGGATAATGTGTAAATCTTCAGGCACCATATTGCGGGGAAGTACGGTAATGCCCATGCCGGCCTTTACGGCGGCAACGGTTCCGGCATAACTATGGCTCGAAAAAACGATGCGCCATTTGCGGTTTATCTTTTCCAGCGCCTGTATCGCCCTCGCCCTGTAAACACAGGGTTGCGGTGAGAGCACCAAAGGCACCTGTTGCGTTTCATCAAAATCAGCGAGGTTTTTATTGCCTACCCATTCCAGCGCTTCCGACCATACATCCATTCCATTGGGAAAATCCTCGGGCTTGCTCATCTTTACGAGCACAAGATCAAATTCTTTTTTCCTGAACCTGGAAAATAGGTTCAGCGTTAAATCACATTCCACATTCAGCATAACGCGGGGATGAAGGGACGCGAATTCGGTAAGCACTTCAGATAAAAAAACGCTGGCGAAATCTTCCGGTAAACCAAACCTTACTTCACCCTGAAGCTCAGGATGTATAAACCGATCCATCGCTTCACGGTTTAACTGCACGATTTTTTTTGCGTAAGTAAGCAGTAACTCACCTTCAGGTGTAAGCGAAAAATGACGGGCTCTTATAAACACAGGTTTTCCTATCATTCCCTCCAGCTTGGCGATTTGCTGGCTCACGGCAGATTGGGTACGCGATACCTTGCCGGCCGCACGGGTAAAGCTTCCGGTTTCCGCCACCGCGATGAAACATTCCAAGGTTAAGGCATCAAATAGCATTATTAGAAAATCTTATTTTAGGTATTAGAATTAGTCGTTTTTCTTATATACAAACATAGGATAGTTTTGCCCCCATCGAAATTAAAATCTTAAAAATGGAGCAAAAAATGACTGGTTTTCCGGCACTGTTTTATGTTGACGCCCTTAGTTTGGTCATCATCGCACTGGTGACTTTTGTAGCACTATCCATCGGATCCTACGCGTCCAGGTACTTGGAAGGAGACAGCAGGCAGCGTTCTTTTTTTGCAAACCTGGTCATGCTGGTAGCCTCGGTTTATCTGATGCTGTGCGCCGATCATTTGCTGTTGTTCCTGGCTTCCTGGGGTACCAGCAACCTGCTGCTTACCCGGCTTATGCTACACAAGCGCCGGTGGGAAGCGGCAAGACAATCTTCTCTACTGGCGGCTAAAAATTTTGGATTAGGGTTCTTTTTCCTGGGAACCGCCGCCCTCATTTTGTATAACGTTACGGGACAAACGTCAATACAATCGATCCTTACTCAATCCATAGGCTCCCAATGGACCATTATAACCGGTTCACTTTTATTACTGGCAGCTATGACGCAATCGGCTTTGTGGCCCTTCCACCGCTGGCTCACCAGTTCACTGAATTCACCTACGCCTGTTTCAGCCATCATGCACGCCGGGCTGGTAAATGGCGGTGGATTTTTGCTGGCGCGCTTCGCTCCCTTATTGGCAGGTGAGGCGGTTTTAATGCCTATCATTTTCGCAACAGGCATCGCCACCGCTTTGCTGGGCACGCTCTGGAAACTGATGCAAAGTGATATCAAACGGATGCTGGCCTGCTCAACAATGGGACAGATGGGGTTCATGATCGTTCAGTGCGGACTTGGTTTGTTTCCCGCAGCCATCGCCCACCTTTGCTGGCACGGACTGTTTAAAGCTTACCTGTTCCTTGCTTCCGGATCAGCCGCGCAGGAAAAAAGACTGGACCTCGACTATCCACCTTCCCTGAAACAATTTTTACCGGCACTGGTCTGTGGCGCATTAGCGGCCGGCACTTTTTCCTTAACGATCGGGGAGCGGATAAGTCTGGCAGATACAACGCTGTTCCTGGTATTGCTTCCTTTGATTGCAGGAACGCAGTTCGCATTGCCTATCCTCCGCGGCCGCCAAAAGCTAAGGCTTCCGTTGGCCATCGTTGCGTCAGCGCTCATTGGTTGCTGTTATGGTTTTAGTGTACACCTTATCGGGCAGGTGCTTGCGCCCCTGAATATAGCCGTTCCTCAGGAACTGAATCCTTTGCACTTCATTGGCGCGGTACTGCTTGTAGCATCATGGCTGGCGATGCTGTTCATCCATCCCGCCAGGTGGAAATCTTATCCCGGCTGGCTCCTCAAAAAATATGTTCAAATGCTCAATGCGAGCCAGCCTCATCCCAAAACAATTACCGCTGAACGCAACAAATATCAGTTCTGAAAATCAAAAACAACATCATGCTACAACAAGAGTTAATGGAAAAACCGGTAAGGATCAGGGCATCGGAAAATGTACATCCCCTTGAAACGGTGATCTTGCGAAGCTGGTCGAAAATCGCGCCTTTCTGGCCGTTGAAAAATCTTATCGCCGTGAACCCGGTTGAAACACTAAGGTTTGAAGATGCATTAAAGGAGGCGAATGTCTATTTTCAGCAAGGGGAAATGCCGGAAGAGATGCAAGGTGTTAACCGTGAAAGTATAAAATGGCTGCAGGTATTTTTCGACCAGGGGCAATCCACCATACAAATGCCACTCCGGAAAGAAGGACTCCTTAAAAGTACCTTATCATTGATCCGTTTTGATGAAAGACTCCATGGTAACGATAAACAAAAGCTATACTGGTTAACGAACCTGCCGGTAACCCCGAAGGCGGTAATCACCGAAACCCTGGCTTATCTTGGAATTGGCACCGCCGGGCAGGAACAGTTTCTGACACTGCTGCTGACTACTTTACCCGGATGGGCTGCCTATATACAATACCGCACGAACTGGGCCGACGGGGAAGATGCAGGATGCGCCCATACGGTTACGCAAGCGGAATACCTCGCTTTCAGGTTGGTACTGACCTGTTTGCTCTGGCCGGAGGCTAAGGCCCTGCTCCAATGGCACCGTCATGCCTTGGATAAAGCAGATGTTACCGGTACTTATCAAACCATTACGCGGAACGAAACCCATTACCGTAACGGCCTGCTTCAACAACTCTCGTGCGCGCCGCCACCAGAAAAGAGCGAACGGCCTGACGCGCAGCTGGTATTTTGTATCGATGTGCGTTCTGAACCTTTCAGACGTGCGCTGGAAGCGCAGGGTAACTATGAAACTTATGGGTTTGCCGGATTCTTCGGCCTGCCCGTATCGGTCGGAAACGCCGTAACCGGTGAGGCCCACGCTTCCTGCCCGGTATTGCTGAAGCCCGCTTACCATATCGAAGAAAAGCCGAACTGTTCCCATGATTCATGCGAGGAAGGACACCATCGGATGCAGGGGTTGAAGAAACTCTACCAATCACTCAAATACACATTCACCGCGCCTTTCAGCCTTGTGGAAGCAATGGGGTTAGCCAGTGGGGTGTCAATGGCAGTCCGGAGCTTTTCTCCCTCAGGCGCGGATTCACTTGCAAAGGTGTTGAAGCAGTCGATTACGCCTTCTTATGCACTGGAGCCCGACATCAACCCGATACCCTTCGCCCAACAGGTGTCGTTCGCGGCGGGTGCGTTAAAGATGATCGGACTTACGGAGCGCTTCGCGCCATTGGTGGTTTTTTGCGGGCATGGAAGTACTACGGAAAACAATGCGCACGCTACTGCTCTTGATTGTGGCGCCTGCGGCGGACGGCATGGCGCTCCCAACGCACGTATCCTCGCGCGCATCCTGAACAATGAAAAGGTGAGAAACGAATTGAGAAATCAGGGTATAGATATCCCCGATGATACAACCTTCCTGGCCGCGGCCCACAATACCACCACCGATCAGGTGGAGCTGTTCGGGGAGCATGCACACAATCAGCGCTCTGAAAAGCTGCGGGCGCTGAAAAAAGACCTTGAAACCGCACGGGCTGAAAACTGTCTTTGGCGCTGTCGGGAAATGGGGGTCAGCACAACGGCGGATCATGCGCGGAAATTTACGGCTTTGCGTGCCAAAGACTGGGCCCAGGTGCGCCCTGAATGGGGACTGGCCAGAAATGCGGCCTTCATAGCCGGACCAAGATGGCTCACAAAAGACGCCAACCTGGAAGGACGTGTTTTCCTGCATGCCTACGATTGGGAAAAAGACGAAAGCGGTGCACTTCTTACCAACATTCTTACTGCACCGGTAGTGGTGGCGCAGTGGATCAACGCGCAGTACCTGTTTTCTACCTTAGACAATGTGGCTTTTGGCGGCGGCAGTAAAATAACCATGAATATAGCGGGTAAGATCGGTGTGATGCAGGGCAATGCAAGCGACCTGATGCATGGGCTTCCGCTGCAGTCCGTTTTTAAATCGGATAAGGAGCCTTATCATGAGCCGGTTCGACTAACCGTACTAGTATACGCGCCTGCATCCAGGATTGAAAACATCGTTAAGGAACATGATATACTGAAGAAACTGTTCGGCAACGGCTGGGTACACCTCGTTTGCCTGGATCCACAAACCAGGGATAAATACCAGCTTACACGAGAATTTTCATGGGAACTCATCGGGTAAGTTGATGCAAGCCGGGCTTTCCACGAATTGCATCGTCAGCATAAGTGTTCGGTGCATTGTTGTGAAAAAACTATACAATAAATCTATTCATCCATAACAATTCAATTCATGAAACAAGAAGAAGTAACCTTGAGCAAACAAAAAGCCGTAAAGTATCCGGATGGTAAGTTCAACCTCCTGAATGGGGTTTTTACAGGAACAGAAGCGAAGGAAATCCTTGTCACCTTATTCAGTGATAAGATACGTTTTCACAGCCTGAATAATTTCAGTCACGAAGAGCGTTTTGGTGAGCCCGATCCCCATGCCTGGGAACGCATACCAGTTTTGAGAAAGACCCTGGAAGAAGTATTGAGCCTGCTGGGTGAAACAGCGGAGGAGCGGAAATTTGAAGTATATGCGGATATAAAAGTTAAGGCGGTGGATTAGCTGATGGGGATGACTGCTGTTTTTCACTAAAAAAGAAGGCGAAAAAACGCATGGGTAAAATATTTTACCATTTGGTAAATTACAGCGCTGTTTTAGTTCCGAATTTTGCGGTGGAGGCTAAAAGTATTATTGGAGGGCCTTTTCATCACAACGGAACTTTCAGCGTGGATGAAACCACAATAGACCTGATGGCCAGGCTGGAAATCAGTCACTGAACCAGCGTTGCGCATTTCAACAAACATACTATCAATGCTGTGTTCATGGAAGAACTGATTCAATACATCCTGAAATTCGGAAATCTCAACAAGCAACAGATTGAACTGGTTACAGAGAAAGGGAAGCCCCTCAGTCTGAAAAAAGACGACTATTTTTCCGAAGCCGGAAAAATTCCCAGACAGGTTGGATTCGTTATAAACGGCGTGATCCGTGGCTGCTACTATAACAATAAGGGTGAAGAAATCACCCGTTGTTTTATCTCGGAAAACAGCCTGGTATGTGATTATGTGAACTTTGAAGGAAACACTAGTTCCGCTGAGTACCTTCAGGCTGTTACAGATTGTGATCTTATTGTTTTCTCCAAAAACGACTGGGAAGAATTGTCGCATATCATCGTAGGCTGGGACAATATTAAAAATAAAATGGTGCAGTTGTGCATGTACCAGAAATCCAGGAAAGGACCCGTAATATCGGAAGATGCCACCACCAGGTATTTAGCGTTCCTTGAAAATTATCCCACCATCATCAATCGGGTTCCATTGGCTTATATCGCTTCCTATCTTGGTGTTACACAACAATCACTGAGCCGGATACGCAAGAACATCCGGTGATTTACTTTTTACCATTTGGTAAATGACGACATTTTTGAATGCTGGAATTTTGTAGTGAATCAAAGAACAATAATATGAAAACAGCATTCATTACAGGAGCAAACAAAGGTATTGGCTTTGAAACCGCAAGGCAACTTTTACAGAAAGGGTTCAGGGTGTTTATCGGAAGCAGGAACCTGGAAAACGGGTTGAAAGCGGTCGATAAATTTAAAGAAGAAGGCTTAACCGATGTGGAGGCCATACCATTAGATGTTACCGACAACCAATCTATTCAAGGCGCCCGTGCTGCAATCGGAAAAAGGATCGATGCATTGGATGTGCTGATTAACAACGCGGGCATAAATGGAGGAACCGCCCCGTACACCGTGCTGGAGGCCAACTCGGACGAATACCTCAATGCGCTTAAAACTAATATTGTTGGGGTGGCGAATGTTACGCAGGCGTTCATGGACCTCTTACGAAATGCCGCGGTACCAAGAATCGTAAATGTAAGCACCAGCGTCGGCTCCCTTTCTTTGCAAAGCAATCCGGAATGGCCCGCTTACAATTTTGCCAAATACGGGGTTTACGCTATATCGAAAGCGGCGTTGAATATGTACACCGTACAATTGGCGTATGAGTTGCGCGACACGGATTTTAAAGTGAATGCCGTTTGTCCGGGCCTTACAAAGACCGACTTTACTTTCTTTAATGGCGGCGAAGTAAGCGTAGCAGCGAACAGGGTGATTAAATACGCATTGATAGACAAAGACGGACCTACAGGTAAATTTTTCAGCGAAGAAACCAATCCTGAAACAGGAGAGATTCCCTGGTAAAACGCATTCATCTGCTATTGAAAAGGAGGTTAACGCACCAACCTCCTTTCATTTGCGTAGCTTAATTTTTATTAACGTAGTTCATCCGCATGCATTTTAGTAGATTTTAAGGCTTTCTGTTCTTTTCAAAATAGATTACCAGTGATGGTTCATTGTTTTATGAACTAAAGAACTTGTCTATCTTCACCTCCATATTTTGAAAGACAATCACCACTATGTACTAACCAAAAAGCAGAAAGAGCTGATAGAATGGTTTGGTGTCCTGAATGATTTTTTGTGAATGAATTTCTTAGAAAAAATAGAATAACATGGCAGAATTTTGGGAAGAAGCGTTTAAAGACAAGCAGGAAATGTGGGGGCTTTCGCCTGCGCAATCGGCTTTGCTGGCCGCTGAAGTGTTTGCTGATAAAGGGTTTAAAAAAGTATTGATTCCAGGAATGGGCTACGGCAGAAACGCGCAGGTTTTCCTTGATAAAGGAATGGAAGTTTCGGGTATTGAAATATCAGAGACCGCCATAGCGTTGGCGCAAAAGCACTATGGCGACAAAATGAAGATTTACCACGGATCTGTAACAGCTATGCCTTTTGACAATGAACGCTATGAAGGTATCTTCAGCCATGCTTTGATTCATCTGCTGGATGAAAAAGACAGAGCCGGGTTTATTAAAAAGTGCTACGATCAGTTGTCTGATAATGGGTGTATGATTTTTACGGCGATATCGAAGAAATCTCCAACGTACGGGCAGGGTACTCTTCTGAGTAAAGATCAATACGAGCAGTTCGGGGGTGTCAGGATATTTTTTTATGATGAGGCTTCCGTTCAGCAGGAGTTTGGCGCATTCGGACTGGCAGAGATCACCGAAGTCGCCGAAAATCATCCGATGTATATGATTACTTGTTTTAAGAAAGGCAACGATACTTAGGCGTTAAACAATAGTCAGCATCGTTCTTCACTTATCTTGCGGAAGCACCCCTTGTGAGATAGTCCACGCCATACTTCATCTTGATTCCATCGATCGCCTGGTATAGCCTGATCATTTCCTGGGTATCATCGAACAGGTTGATCTGGTAGTTGCCCGGTACAAGTTCGGTAAAGCGTACCCCTATGAGCCTTACAAGCAAACGTTTATCGTAGAGTTTATAAAACAATTCCTTCACCCGTTTGATCAGCAGGTGATCCGACGCGGTGAAGGGAATAGCAGATTGCCTTGTAACCGTATCGAAATTGGAGTAGCGTATTTTAACCGTGATACAACCCGTAAGTTTGTTTTGCTCCCTGAGCTGGTGCCCGATGGATTCCGTCATTCGGATGAGTTCAGTTTCCAGGAAGCGCATATCGGTGGTATCGGTATGAAAGGTGTTTTCGGTAGAGATGGATTTTTGTTCCCGGTAGGGAACCACCGGCGTATCATCGATACCGTTCGCTCTTTTCCAGAGTTCCGTGCCGGATTTTCCGAGCAGGTTGTGCAACATTTCGATGGGGATCTGGCTGAGGGTATGTATCGTTTCCACGCCCATCTGTACCAGAAGGCGGGTGGTCTCTTTGCCCACACCGGGAATTTTATTCACCCTGAGCGGCGCCAGGAAGGGTTTCTCGTTTCCCGGAGGTACCTCAAGTTGCCCGTTGGGCTTTATTTCGTTGGTGGCCACTTTGCTGATGAGTTTGTTGCTTGCTAGTCCGTAGGAGATGGAAAGTCCAGACTCCTTGATGATCTGCATCCTCAGTTCATCCGTATATTTTTTGCAGCCGAAGAACTTGTCCATTCCCGTTAGATCAATGTAAAATTCATCGATACTTGCTTTTTCAAAGAGCGGCACTTTCGATGCGATGATGTTGGTGATATCACGCGAGTGCTGGCTATAGCTTTCCATATCGCCTTTGATGATAATGGCTTCGGGGCAGAGTCTTTTAGCCAGCTTCATCGGCATGGCGGAGTGGATACCGAATTTCCGGGTTTCGTAACTGCATGCGGCCACTACGGCCCGGTCGCTGCTTCCGCCTACCAGTACGGGTTTGCCCACGAGTTTGCTGTTCTTTTTGCATTCCACGGCCACAAAAAAAGCATCGAGGTCGAAATGGGCGATATGTCTGTTTTCCTGCAGGAACATACGAAGAACTTACAACGCGGCAACCGCTGTTTTTTTTAAGCCGGCTTTTTCCATGTGCTGCACTTCCAGTACCCAGTTGCCCAGGTCGTTCACTACTTTCCCGGTGATGCGGTAGAAACCTTTACCGTTTATCGGGTATTGGCGCAGGTTGTCGGGAAAGTGTACGGTATCGATCCAGTCGAGTTTGTCATCCATGAAGGTGCCGAAACTCATTCTTTCGTTCTTTATGGTGCTGATGTTCTTTACGGTGATCAGGTAGCCGAGCATGGTGATGGTTTGTCCCGGGTGCTTTTCCATATCGCGTGCGGAAACGAAGTGGGCCGGGTTTTCTTCCGTGAGTGGGAAAGGAGAGTGCAACGGGAACCCGAGCAACTCTACCTGGTCGAAAATATCTTCCAGCGCATCGGTCCGGAAAGCGGGGAGTTGAAAAGTCGTTGGCTCTTCCCTGAATAGCGATTGAGAAGAAGGGATATGGTTCCTGTTCTTTTTTTGCAGAAAATTGGCCTCCCACAACAATTGTTTTTTATTCTTTCCTGTAAACCTGAACGCGTTGAGGCGTATGAGCAAATTCAGTTGCTCCAGCGGCGGGGCCACCCGTTCAATGAAATCCTGCAAATGCAGGAACCTTCCCCACCGACTTCGTTCTTCCAAAATTTTCTCCACCAGTTTCTCTTCCAGCGATTTAACATGAATGAACCCAGTGTACACATCATTCCCGGTGATGCGGGTGTACACATGGCTCTCGTTGATGCAGGGCGGATGTATCGCGGCGCCGGTTTTGTGCAGTTCATAGAAATACAGTTCCCTGGAATAAAAGCCCCCGAAATTGTTGATGACCGCTACCATGAACTCTTTCGGGTAATATGTTTTCAGGTAAAGACTTTGATAACTTTCCACCGCGAAGGATGCAGAGTGTGCTTTGGAGAAGCTGTACCCGCCGAAGGATTCTATCTGCCGCCATATTTCGGCCGTGGCTTCCTCTTCCCGCCCCAGTGCCCGGCAATTGGAAAAGAACTGTGCTTTGATGCGGAGCATCTCTTTGTTCCCGCGGTATTTTCCGCTCATGGCGCGGCGCAATACATCGGCATCGGCCATGTCCATTCCCGCGAAATGGTGTGCTACTTTAATCACATCTTCCTGGTACACCATCACTCCGAATGTGTCTTCCAGCAATTCCTGCATTACGGGATGTTCGTACCGTACCTTATTGCGGTCGTGGAACCGCTCCACATAAGCGCGCATCATGCCGCTGCTGGCGACTCCGGGCCGTATAATGGAGCTGGCTGCCACCAGCGTAAGGTATTCGCTGCAACGTAGTTTCTGTAAGAGTTGCCGCATGCCAGGGCTTTCAATGTAAAAGCATCCTATGGTATGCGCGTTTCTCAGGTTTTTCCTGACTGCCGCATCGCTTTTGAATTTCTCCACATCGTGGATGTTGATGTTCACCTGCCTGTTCTCCCGGATGTATTTCAAGGCGTCTCTGATATGGCCCAGTCCGCGTTGGCTGAGAATGTCCAGCTTGATCAGGTTGATGTCTTCCGCCACGTGCATATCTATCTGCGCGGTAGGAAATCCTTTGGGTGGGAGATCGGTGGTGGCGTACCGGGCGATCGGCGCTTCTGAGATCAGTATGCCGCCCGGATGGATGGAGAGGTGGTTCGGGAAATCCTTCATCAGTTTCGCATATCGTATAATATCCCTTTTAATGGCGTCATCCGGAGGCCCGCCTTCAGACAACTGGTCAATTTCTTCTTTCGGCAATCCGAATACCTTCCCCAGTTCCCTGATTAATGCGCTGGGTTGAAACGTGGCATACATACCAAGCAGGGCAACATAATCCTTTCCATATTTATCAAAAACATAAGCGATGATATCATCCCTGTCGGTCCAGGAAAAATCGATATCAAAATCGGGTGGGGCGGTCCGTTGCGGATTCAGGAACCGTTCAAAATAGAGGTTCAGTTCAATAGGATCCACCTCGGTGATGTACAGGCAATAAGCAACGATGGAATTGGCGCCGCTTCCTCTTCCCACATAATAATAACCTTTGCGCTGCGCGTACCGGATAATGTCCCAGGTAATCATGAAGTACGCGTTGAACCCAAGCTTATTGATGATGGCGAGCTCTTTGTCTACACGTTGTACCGCTTCTTCGTACCTGGTGCTGTTGCCATACCTTTCCCGGCATCCTTCGTGGGCCAGTTTTGCCAGGTGCTGCCGGTCGGCTTCTTTGGTGGGGTTAAAACTCGCCTTTGTTTTATCCGTTCTGAAATCCATTTCCACGGTACAGGCGTTCATTAGTTCATAGGTATTCGTCACCAATCCGGGATAATGTTTGAACAATTCCCGGAGCGTTTCCACGTCAAGAAATGTTTCGTGTTCCCCGGCTATACTATCGGGGGATAACCTGGACAACAACGTATTCTCATCAATGGCCCGTAGCAAACGGTGCATGGCATATTGTTGCGCATTCCTGAAAGTAACGGGTTGACGCACCACGAATTTGTGCCCGTACAGCTCCATGTTTACGCCATACAATCTGGTGAGTTCCGCCGGCTGTACGCCTATGTATTCATTTTTTTCCAGCAGGGCAGGGCTTTTCGCACCGGGTGGATAAACAATGAACCCATCTTCCTTTCTATCAAATACGATATGTGCGCCCGCGTTTTCAGGAAAAAGCCTTTTCTCCTGTAAGTGGGCGGACAGAAACCGGTGTATCGCCTCCAATCCGTCGTTGTTGGCCGCAAGCAACAGGTAGAGGAATTTGTTGCCGTTCCTGATTTCCACGCCGGCTATGGGGCGGATGTTTTTGGCTTTACAAAGCGCCACGAAAGTCCACAGATCGCAGGTACTGTTGATATTCGTCAGCGCCAGGGCATCAACCCCTGCTTCAGCGGCCGCGTCCACAAGTTCCTCAGTCTGAAGGGTTCCGTACCGGAAACTGAACCAGGTTTTACAGTTGATGTACATGAGCTTTGTTATTTTCTTCAGCTAAATTATGGATTACTAAAAAATTTAGCAAAATTATTTTCACCGTTTTTTCACCTATGCGGGTGGCCTGTGTTTTGCAGTTTTACTTCATCACCAAACTGTCAGTTATGGAACCGTTAAAACTTGCGATGCCGTGGCACGATGTAAAAGAGAAGATCAAAGAGAATGATTACCGCATTACTGATGAGGACCTGGTGTATGAACCGGGGCAGGAGGCCGCTTTGTTTGAACGGTTGCGGAAGAAAATGAACCGGAACGATGAGGAGTTGCGGATGTATATCGAAAGCATATCCGCGAATACCACCAAAGCGGGATAGTATTTATTTTTCACTTTTTCTTAGCGTCCGGCGGCACGATTTTGTCGTTTAATACATAAAAAGGAGGCGTTATGAAAACGATAATGAAGTGGTGGGCCGGATACCTGGCGCTCTTCTTCACTATTACAGGCTGTACATCGAAAGTGTACGTGGAAAAAGATGATACCGCGGATTTCGGACGTTACAAAACGTTCGCCTGGGTGGAAAAAGAGGGTCACGGAAAACAAACGATTCAGGAACAGAAAATAAGATCGGCCGTAACCACGGAACTGGAGCGTACGGTAGGCTGGAAGGAATCGAAAAAGAGACCGGATGTATTGTTGAGCTATGATGTGCTGGTAGAAAGATCGGTGCGCCAGAATTCGGACCCGGTGTATTCAAGACCTTTTGTGCGCACGTTCTACAATCCTTATTCACGGCGACTTTTCAACGTGTATTATCCCTCCCGGTTTATGGGCATAGATAACTACGATGTGCCCGTTAAAGAAGGTACCATTACGGTAACCCTTACCGACGCCCGCTCGGAAAAAGCCGTATGGCAGGGATGGACGACGAACGAGGTAAACAACAGGAATCTTACATCTAAAGAAATACAGTCGGCTGTGCGTGCGATTTTCAGGAAGTTCGACGTGGCGAAAAGGTAAAGCAGCCGCTGGTGTTGAGGTGTAATAGCAATGGCGCATTGGAAACGATGCGCCATTGCTATTGTATTATAGTTTCGTTGCTTACTTCGTAATTGCAAAACTGATGGGTTGAACAAGTACCTGAGGCACTTTTTTTCCACGATAGGTCACCGGCTTCCAACGGTTTGATTCGGTTACCACCCTCACTGCTTCTGCTGCAAGTTTTGGATGGATTTCCTTTGGATTTTCCACCATAACATCGGCAATATTTCCGGCCGGAGTAACTACAAAAACCACCCTTGCCGTAGCGCTGGCGCCTTCCGCTCCTTTTGGAATCTTAACGTACTTCAGTGCAAGATCGGCGTTGAGCGTTCGCTGCAAGTATTTGCCCCACCCGCCGGGCAATTCAGCCTTTGTGTAATGCATATTGTATTGGTATTTTGTACGGGGGAACGCAGGCAGAGCGAAGATGCTGTCATCTAAAGGCCGGGGTTCTACCTGTGTGCAGGTGATCGCCTGTTCTGAAAAGATACAAGATACTTTCTGTGAGAGCCATATATCCGGATCGTTGCTGTTTTTATCACAAATAATATCCCGCGCGAAGCAATAATCGTAAGTATAAATCCTTTCTTTAAACGAGGCAGACTCACAATCGTAGCCTGCAATGGTAGAACGTTGTGCTTTTTGTTCGATTTTCTGCTGCTTAGTTGTATCGGGTTCAATGGTGTACAATGTGTCGAAACCTGAAATGATGCGGTAACTGTTCTCTTCGCCAGGGAGGGAATAGGTGGTAAAGTCTCCTGCAACTATCTTTTTTTTCCCGTTCTTAATGTAGATGGTCATGGTGTTTCCGGGGTTCTCCCTTGCAAAATCCGTGGCAGAAACAGCCGCAAGTTTTGAAGTGTGCACCACTTTGTAATGAATGATGCCTTCAAAGGTTTTGGGTTGCGATTGGCCTGCAAGATGAAAGAGAATGGCCAGGGTAAGGAGGACAGGTTTCATGTTTTTGGGCGAAGGTATAAAAAATGAATAGATGGATACGGCAGTAAATACTTGTTTTCTTTTAATTAATTTGAAGCAGTTGAATTCCAGCTTACGGCACGATGGTCGTAAACAAATAAGAAGCGAATATGACCAGCAGCACGATGCCCTGCAAAATATTGGTACGGCCTGAACTGAAGGACAGGCTTACAATAAACAGGGAAAGCATCAGCATCAGTGTGGATTTTGCATCGATCCCCAGTGTTACCGTGAATCCCGTGAAATAGGTAACGATGGCTACCGCTGGAATGGTGAGTCCGATACTGGCGAGGGCTGATCCCAGCGCCAGGTTCAGACTGGTCTGCAGCCTGTTTTTTCTTGCGGCCCTCAGTGCGGCCATGCCTTCCGGAAGAAGGATCACCGCGGCAATGATAATGCCTACCAGACTTTTAGGCGCGCCGATATTTACCACGATATTTTCGATAACTGGAGAGAGTTTTTTAGAAAGCATCACCACCATGGCGAGTGCAAGCAACAATAGCAGCAGGCTCGAAACGGTGGTGGCGTTAGAAGGTGGTGGGGCATGTGTTTCCTCATCCAGGGAAGCGTCGCCTTCGGGCAGGAAATAATCGCGGTGCCGTATCGCCTGCACAAAAACGAATCCCAGGTAAATGACCAGGCAAATAATGGCAACAAAAATCATCTGGCTGTTGGAGTAGAATGGTCCGGCCTTACTAGTTGTATAATTGGGCAACACCAATGTAAGCAACGCGATCGCGGTGATGGCCACCAATGATGCGCTCACTCCCTGTTTCATAAAGACCTGTTCTTTGTACCGGAATCCGCCCACCAGCAGGCATATCCCTATAATGCCGGTAAGAATGATCATGATGGCTGCGAACACGGTGTCTCGTGCCAGGGTAGAACCTTGTATGCCCTCTGTTAACATGATGGAAACGATAAGCGATACTTCTATGATGGTGATGGATAAAGCCAGGATCAATGTGCCGAAGGGTTCACCCACACGATGCGCCACCACTTCGGCGTGGTGTACCGCCGATAACACCACGCTGATGAGTGATATGGCCATTACTGCGGCCCAGAGGCCGGAAAGCGGTTCCGTGCTGGTAAGAAAGATAAGTACGGATATAAGAGGTGCAACAACGGACCAGATGGGAAGATCAATGTTGAATTTTTTATGGAGTAAATTGTTGGTTTGCATATGGTGTTCGTTTGTTGGAGGTTGTAAGATACGGAATTGTGGGGGGAGTACCTGCCCTGATCATTGCGTTGTGATTTGCTTTCAAATTATTATGTACATTAGTTCTTCGACAACTTCGATCCGGTAAACAAGTGCATGACGCAGGTTGTGATTTGCTTTCAAATTATTATGTACATTAGTTCTTCGACAACCTATTCCCGATAACGCTATTTTCAGGTACAGTTGTGATTTGCTTTCAAATTATTATGTACATTAGTTCTTCGACAACTTCGGCAATTCCGTTTTCTTCTCTATGATAGTTGTGATTTGCTTTCAAATTATTATGTACATTAGTTTCTTCGACAACCTGGGTGCAAATCGGCGTAAATATCACAGCGTTGTGATTTGCTTTCAAATTATTATGTACATTAGTTCTTCGACAACAGCGCATTAGCAAACGAAGGCTATGAAGGCGTTGTGATTTGCTTTCAAATTATTATGTACATTAGTTCTTCGACAACAGGTGGCGGAAACCGCTGAACTAGTTCGCAGTTGTGATTTGCTTTCAAATTATTATGTACATTAGTTCTTCGACAACAGACCTCTTGCGTATCGCTCCATAATCTCGGTTGTGATTTGCTTTCAAATTATTATGTACATTAGTTCTTCGACAACAACCCTGCTGATAAGCAGGAAGAGGGAGAAGTTGTGATTTGCTTTCAAATTATTATGTACATTAGTTCTTCGACAACTCACATACATAAGTAGCACCGTCCTTAAGTGTTGTGATTTGCTTTCAAATTATTATGTACATTAGTTCTTCGACAACGAATCATGCCATCATCGAACCAACTTTTCGGTTGTGATTTGCTTTCAAATTATTATGTACATTAGTTCTTCGACAACTACACGACATTTTTACATCGTGGGTAAGGTGTTGTGATTTGCTTTCAAATTATTATGTACATTAGTTCTTCGACAACAAAACACGAAAGCATGAAAGTTAAACTGCTGTTGTGATTTGCTTTCAAATTATTATGTACATTAGTTCTTCGACAACTTTTTTCGTCGCGTTCCGTGATAGAGTAGGGTTGTGATTTGCTTTCAAATTATTATGTACATTAGTTCTTCGACAACACATTATTGCGGACGGAAGTTTCAACATTGTTGTGATTTGCTTTCAAATTATTATGTACATTAGTTCTTCGACAACAGGAAACAGTTCCTACCGTTTCGCCATTAAGTTGTGATTTGCTTTCAAATTATTATGTACATTAGTTCTTCGACAACAATCTTGCAGCGCCAAACGCTGCTCAGTGCGTTGTGATTTGCTTTCAAATTATTATGTACATTAGTTCTTCGACAACAACACTCGGCGGAGACCGCTTAGGCAGCGGGTTGTGATTTGCTTTCAAATTATTATGTACATTAGTTCTTCGACAACCTTCGGCCGCTAACGCAGAAACCGCCTTTCAGTTGTGATTTGCTTTCAAATTATTATGTACATTAGTTCTTCGACAACGCAGCAGAACGTATACTCAAACTTCGTGCGGTTGTGATTTGCTTTCAAATTATTATGTACATTAGTTCTTCGACAACGCTAAACTAGAAAATGTAATCAAAGAACTCGTTGTGATTTGCTTTCAAATTATTATGTACATTAGTTCTTCGACAACGCGCTCAGCGTTGACGCTTCCGGTCGCCTTGTTGTGATTTGCTTTCAAATTATTATGTACATTAGTTCTTCGACAACTCGTGGAAACGGCTTTGGTTCCACGCGTTCGTTGTGATTTGCTTTCAAATTATTATGTACATTAGTTCTTCGACAACCAATGCCGCCTATTATCTTCAGCTGAGTGGTTGTGATTTGCTTTCAAATTATTATGTACATTAGTTCTTCGACAACAAAACGAAGCAACGCTTCAAATCGCGAAGCGTTGTGATTTGCTTTCAAATTATTATGTACATTAGTTCTTCGACAACAAGGGTTGGTGGAGTAAGAAGCGGTGAAGCGTTGTGATTTGCTTTCAAATTATTATGTACATTAGTTCTTCGACAACTTGTTAGGAAACCGTCTTTATTAGCGACCTGTTGTGATTTGCTTTCAAATTATTATGTACATTAGTTCTTCGACAACTTCCGTGAATTCGCCAGGTATAGAAAGAACGTTGTGATTTGCTTTCAAATTATTATGTACATTAGTTCTTCGACAACGGAACACCGGCAACAGTAACACCGGCGACAGTTGTGATTTGCTTTCAAATTATTATGTACATTAGTTCTTCGACAACGCCGGAGAGTGAAATTGAAATAACTGATTGTTGTGATTTGCTTTCAAATTATTATGTACATTAGTTCTTCGACAACGCATCGGCGACGGGGCCAGCATCGGCTACGGTTGTGATTTGCTTTCAAATTATTATGTACATTAGTTCTTCGACAACGCTGAACGGCTCCATATCCTTGATGGTACTGTTGTGATTTGCTTTCAAATTATTATGTACATTAGTTCTTCGACAACACAGGTCGCAAGTACCTGAACTGCTCTTTAGTTGTGATTTGCTTTCAAATTATTATGTACATTAGTTCTTCGACAACATCGAAGCTGATAGGCTTCATTAGGAAGGCGTTGTGATTTGCTTTCAAATTATTATGTACATTAGTTCTTCGACAACGGTTACAAGTGACTTCGTTCTTATTGTTGTGTTGTGATTTGCTTTCAAATTATTATGTACATTAGTTCTTCGACAACTTCGGGGCTATGATAAGTACTTTTCTGACGGGTTGTGATTTGCTTTCAAATTATTATGTACATTAGTTCTTCGACAACCTATACCAGTAAGTGCAGCCATAGCCCACTGTTGTGATTTGCTTTCAAATTATTATGTACATTAGTTCTTCGACAACACAAACGCTCTAACCAGCTAGTCATCAAGAACTTAAACCCCAAATCAGGATTGAAAAAATGAGTTTTTACCCCGTTTTTTCAATCCTGATTCTTTAAAATAACTCCAGCTGCTGCACCGTTTCCGGCCCGTCAACCGCCTCATGACCCCGGAAAATCTCCATCATCCCGAACTGCTTGTCCGTAATGCACATAATGCCCACATGACCTTTTTCAGGAAGAATCTTTTTCACCCGTTTAATATGCACATCGGCATTCTCGCGGCTGCTGCAATGCCGCAGATATATACTGAATTGAAACATCTGGAACCCATCCGCAAGAATGTCTTTCCGAAATTTCGTGGCGATTTTCCGGTCCTTTTTCGTTTCTGTGGGCAGGTCGAAGAACACTAATACCCACATGATCCTGTATGCGTTAAGCCTTTCATACATGGTTATTCCATCACCGGATAGATGATTTTTTTGCTCAAGCCCTCAAAACATTTCGCCAATGAAGCGGTGGTGCGTTGAATGGCCATCAGCATCGGACTTTTTTGCCCGTTAATCTTAACATCCAGCTGCGGGATTTTCAGCAACTCTTTTTTCATAGAAGGCGTCATTTCAAGAAATTTTCCATTCTGCCGGATGATCCCGCATACCACCAGGTCCACGTACGGACGATAAGGCTCCATGATATCGTCTGCCAGGCAATACGCATTATACTGGTTCCGATGATGGATGCCCAGGGTTGGAAGCAGGCCGGACCCCACAAGGCTCCTGGCCACCATCGCCCGTAGTAACGCGTATCCATAATTGAGCAGATTATTGGGGTTCGCGCCATATCGTTCCCTGCGGAATTCCAGGAAATCGGGGAATACATGTTTCCAGTAATACGCCGCCGCCTGACCTTCAAGGTTTTCTGAATCGCCGCTCTTTACTTCTTTTGAAAGGTTGAGTAAAAGCTTGTTTTCGGCTCTTTGGCTCTTCAGTACCATGGCCTGGTTGTATATCTTCTGCGCCACGGTTTGTTGCCACAACTGCTTTTTCAGCGGAACGGACGCGTCAATCTGTACTTTGAATTTCTGGCTTTGCAAATTGTTGCCATCCAGGTTCAGCATCAAACCAACAGGATGATGGGTGTGGTCGCAGGTGATTAATGCTGTATTGTTGGCCAGTAATTTGGAAATCAGTACCTGTGTAATGGTGATTTGGGTGTTGTCCAGGATCAGGATGCCAATGTCTTCAATGGGGACCGGTTGGGTTTCTCCTGAATCGTGCATTTCTATAATCAGTTGTTCATTGGCCGTTTTCAGGTAAGCCGGATTCCCAAAATAAAGCGTGCGTTTAATCATGGGAGTGAATTTTGAATGAAGAATATTGATGCAGCTATTCCTTCACTTCCGCCACCTGTTTTTGTTTGTCGAGTACAGCAACTGTATTCAGCAACTGATCTGCGTATAGGTATATGTCTCCGAGTGTTTTAAGTTCGCATTTGGTTTCTTTTTTCTGTTCATCAAAGAGCCCGATCTGTTTCCGGGTATTCGTGAGGTAAAGGCGGCAGATGCTTTTCCGGTTGTTGTCGTCCAGCAGGATAGCGAAGTAGGAGAGGGCATCCCTGTGGTGCACGCGGTTGCCATCGATTTGCACACGGAGTATTGCCCTTACGATATAGAATGCCTCCAACTCTTCTGCGGTGGTTACAATGCTATCGGTGGATGGTGGTAATTCCGGAGCGGCTTCTGTTTCTTTCTGGCTCTCGGTTTCTTTGGAAAGCGCTGATCTCAGACGGTCGTTGATGAGGTCGTTGATGTATTGCGTAAATGATTTCCGGGTGAAGTTGGTGAACTGGTCCAGTACTTTTGCCGTGATAGTACCGCTGTAGATTTGCCTGGCGAAATGCTTCACAAAATCCGGTCCGGGATTGGCGATTTCATTATGAATGAGTGTTTTCAGTTCATTCGTGTATTTCAATTCATTGGCGGTACTGACGATGTTGTCGAAATCGTAATAGTTTTTGTGAAACTTCTTCAGTTCTTCGATCTGGTTGTCTTTGATGTCGGTAATATCGAAAACGAAGAAAGGCTTTTCGTCCATTTTATTGGCTTCCACGAGATCAGTATAGAAACGGTATTCAATGCCGTTGGTGAGGATGGAAAACTTTGCTTTGGTGGTATGGAAATACCTGAACAACTGGGATGCGTTGTTTACGTTTAAGGGGGCGCCGTTCCATTTACATTCGATCAGGATGATCGGATCGCCATCTTTCAGAATGGCGTAATCAATCTTTTCTCCTTGTTTGATGCCAATGTCGGCCACCAGTTCAGGCGTTACTTCCATTGGATTGAATACATCGTAACCCAACTCGCTGATGAATGGCATGATGAAGGCGTTCTTGGTTGCTTCTTCGGTTTTAATCTGGTCTTTGAGTTTGGAGACTCTTTCCGCGAGCAGTTTGATTTTGTCTTTGAAGTCCATGGTGATAGGGGTTAATGGTATTTAGCGTTGCGTTATAATTGTGAAAAGCCTTCTTTCAATTCGCCTCTTCTGAATTTGTTCACCAGCTCATGGGCGAGGCGGGTAGGTACCGGAATCCTGTATTTTCCGGTACATTGTCGAATGATTTCCAGGCTGTTCTTCATACCGATGCGATGGCCCGGAGAAATGAATACGGGAGCAGTTTTTCCTTTACTTCTGAATGCATAACCGAGTTGTTCATCTTTGTGTAGTATTGGACTGAATGAGCCTTGTTCAGGGTTCGGTTCTTCATACCTTCCGAAAAGAATTTTTTTGGCGCAGCCCATGCTGGGTTGTCCGGTATGTACGCCGAAATGAGCCGCTATGCCCATTCGTCGCGGGTGAGCGATACCGTGCCCATCTACTATCAATACATTAGGTTTAGTGGGCATTTGTTGCCAGGCCTCAGTGAGTGCCGGTACTTCTCTGAAAGCCAGGTAGCCCGGTACATAAGGGAAATGCGTTTCGGCTTTTATAAGGGAATAAGCAATAGGAATCAGGCTGGGAAAAGAAAGCAGGATAATGCCGGCGTAAATGGTGGAACTGTATAAATTCAAGGATATATCCGCTCCGCCGATGGTGGAGATTTTCAAATCCCGTTCAGTGATATCTAGTTTTTCCCTTAGCTCATTTTGAATGAGCGTAGCCTGCGGTATGGTGATATTTGAATAAAGTGCCATTGCGAATGCCTTTTGTTTAGACTATTGCTTCAGGATAACTCCTTTGGAAAGAATAGTTTATTCAAAGTATTTCAAAAAGCAGGCCTCTCTTTCTGAGTATCCATTCATTTTAAATGGATATTCAGAAAAGGCTGCAGGTTGATTTCGCAATAAACGTAGTTTAATTATTGGGGTAGGAAAAACGGTTTTCCGTAAAATGGGGAGGATTTATTAACATCAGTTAAATAGTCGAAATAGTAAGTTTAATCAAAATTTTGTATTACGTACAATGCGGTTGTATTAGTATTCGCCCACTCCAACGATTTGTCCTATATGATTGATTCTTACTTTGACTATATCTTGAATACCTGAAAGACTTAATCGTTTGAATGTAACGTCTTTAAGTTCCTTTTTGGATTCCACAGATGTTTCCAGATGGTGCCTGAACCAATAATCTCCAGTGGTAAGTTTCTGAATCCTAAATAAGTTGGGACTTATGTCCTTATTTTTTTGGGGGTTGAATAAGTCTATTTCTGAGGGGATGAATCCGGTTTTTTCGTTAGGGAATAAGAAGTATTCATTTTGCTTCATTGAGAATAGAAATGTCCAACCCAAAGCTTCATTATATTGCCTGTCAATAACTGGGAGTCCGTTTGAAGAAAGTTGGACGGCATCAAAGAGGGAGACTACACGCTCCTGTAAATTTCCCTCGTGATCTCTGTAGATAGCAACATGATGATTGTTGCCAGTACTTATAAAGTCAACCGGAATTAACTTGCCATCCGAAGATTTAATTTGCCTTCCAAGATGATCCTTTTTGTAGTGAAGGTTGGTAGCGTTTTTAACGCCACTGATCTTCACCCGTTTAATGCTAATTCCTTTCGACTCATTCATCCAGATAGGGTTCTTTTCGAGGTCGCTGAAAGCTTTCTTGGGATCATTATCAAACGCTTTAAGCCGTTCAAAAAGTTTTTTCTTAACCGCTTGGTCCAGTACTTTTTCTATGGACTTTGCATCGCTAAAGTTCCCAGGGTTAATATCTTTCCTGATGGAAAAATCATCTTCCAGCCATGTGAGTTTGATTTTCTCTGGTAATGTTTGCTTTTTTTCACTATCAAGATAAATAGGATTTTTACTGATGGCATTTTTTCCGCCGAAAGCTTTTTTAGGATCGTTTCCGTTCGATACAAGCCTTTCCATTAAAGCTTTACGGTAAATGGAGTTGGTTACCTGGTTAATTATGCTTTCGTCGAACTTAGCGCCTATTTTTTCTTCTTTACTTACGTAGTATCTGTACTTTCCATAAACTGTTTCTTTATGTAGCTGGCCTCTGGGGGTAAGTTCTGTTTTTATCTTATCACCTTTTGCCGTATGGATTTTATTTTTGTTTTTGGTGACAACTTTGTTTTTTGCTTTATGTGATACAAGTACACCTTCAAGGTGTTCCAGGGCCAATTCCCTGAAGTTAGGTATCGGAAGCCTGAATTTTCTTTTACGTCTGCCAAGATCATCAATAATTAATTCAGTTTCTTTATCCTCAATGCCAAGAATGTTATTATGAAGTTTATGCCCTTCGTCTTTTCTTGCATTCAGATAGTTCAGGTATTGTATATGGTTGCGTTTTGTGAATGCGATAACCAAGGCGTCCATTGCATGGTGCCTGTGATCATTCCGCTTACTCCAATCCACGATCCGTTCTTTTTGACCACCATCTTTTTTGTCGATCATCTCAGTAAGTCCTAAAGCCCGGAATTTAGGCATGTTAATTTCCTGCATGATATTTACCAGGCCCCAATCTTCCCGCAGTTTGGCTGTTACTTCGCCTGAGGTTGCTAATACACTTCTTGTAATAGATAAAAGCATGTTTTTAGCCTTTTTAGCGATATACTGGCTTTCTCGTAAATCACGTTCAATAAAGCCTTCTCCTATTTCGCTTTGTCGTTTTTGCAGTTTCTGTAGCTTGGCCTTTGAAATGCCTTCTTCCTTGCTTTTTTTACCCATTTCGAAAAGGGCTGTAATACGGTTTACGAATGCTTCAGCCTCGTCTTCTCCGTATTTGCTCAGAATGAAGTCGTAAGCAGTTTGATTTCCTTTCTCCTGGTTTTCTTTTCTGTATATAACGGTTTTATTGGAAAAGCTATCATCAAATAAACTCATTTGTGGAATAATATGGTCCACATCAATTTCTTTGCTGAATAGTTTTTCTCTGGGAATATAAGTATTCGTGTAAAGGTCTTTGTAACCGTTGTTTTTTAGTTCCTCATAAAGTTTATAACGGATGATATCTTTTCGTGTTGGATTATGGATGAAAAATTCAGATTGAAGAATCTTTATAATTTTCTCATGCCTGATTTTACTTTCATTGATGTTTGTTGTCATTTCTGCGCGCTCAGCAGCATTTTTTTTCAACTCCCGCGCCAGCTCAATGCGTATCTCATCGAAGTGGAAATTTTCTTTGTGGCCGTTGGCTTTTAGTTTTTTATTTTCTTCATCAATGAGCGTGTTAACCACATTTACCATTTGGTTTAATATCTTCTCTACAACAGGGCTACGCAGTTCATTTTTTTTCAGGGGATCTAAGCGTTCTTTTAGTGCTCGATTGGCATTGTCTTCCTTTGTTAGTGAGGCTTCTGAATGGTTGTAGCCGGCAAGTTTGCAAGCTTCGCTGTATTTATTTTCTTTTATGTACGGAATTATTTTCCGGATGGCTTTGCTGCTAAGATTCCCATAATCACTATTTAATGCAACATTTACTAATATTTTGGTGTGTGAAGGTCGAAAACCAAATTTCTCACAAAGCTTTTTCTTTAAGCCAATATCATTATTGCCATACAAAAAGATATCTTCCTGTTCATGCTTTTTCGAGTCATCTTCTATTGAATATAGCAAGTGCCATAATTGATAGGAGGGTTGCTTTTCAAATTCTTTCCCGTTTAGTTCAGCATCAAAATGAAGGATTCCTGTATTTATGCCCATCATCTCAAAGATGGATTCAATCATTGTCAGTATTTCCGATACTGGTTTTTCGATGGTTCCCACTTCAATATTGTCGCTTCCGGCAAGTTTTAGCAAATCTTCATCATACCCTTCCATTTCTAATATTCTGAGATAGGCGTTAAACAACGCCTGATTTGTATGATTGCCTTCAAGTATTCTATAATTAGCATCCCATTCCTTGGGATTGTATCCAATGTATTTGATGGCCTCTGTAGCTTTCAGATTGCCCTTGATGTTCAGTTCGTTAAAAAGAATTTGCTTGGATTCAAGGTCTGGAACGTAAACCTGTTTAGTTGTTTTGTGTGTAAATTGAAGGTTGTTTAATACCTGCCATATCTTAAATTCCTGGAAAAGGGGAGAAGATTTTGGGGCAACTTTTAAACCAATATTCTTCTTTTGTATCCGCCCGTTTTTTTTGATTTCTATTTCCTTGCTCTCAAATTCGCAAAAGCTGACTAATCCTTTTTGCGACTTTAGTTTTCGCTGGTAAAAAATGACAATATCTCTTATTTGTTCTTTAAGTTGTGGGGTCAACAAAGGATAATGCTTTGCCTGAGTTTCCCAAATACGTTCAAATTCATCCATGTAATCCTGCCGGTAAAATACCTGCCCCTTTAATCGGGTATGGGGATTTTTTTGAATTTGCCTGTATAAGTTTTGCCCAACCGTTTCATTGTTGAAATAGAGTTCTTTACTACGGTCACTTATTGCGCCGAGGTAACCGCTGGATTTGTTTAAATCATTGTTGATTTCAGTAATCACGTAAGCAACTTCTTCCTTAGATAATGCGGCTCGAACCGCATTGCTGCGCAGTTCATATGCTTTTACCTTCTTTTCATCTCTAGTTCCTTTAATATCCGCAGTGTTGAACCCATATTTACTCCAGAATGCTGTTGATGTGGCGCGTTGGCCTTTTCCTTCCAGGTGCTTCCTGAAATCGGAGGTTAAAATGTCAGGATGGAACTGTTGTTGAAGTTGCCAGACTTTATTCAACTCTGCCTCCAGGTCTGATCGGTAAAAATCGGGGAGATGTTTTTTACCCTCTTTAAGTAATCTTAAACACAATTGTCCTGGTGTGAGTTGCTCCTCGTATAATATTTTTGCTACGGCCATTCCATCAATAAGTTGCCCCTCGTCAGTATTTTTTGCTTTTCTACTGCTTTTATACCCCCGCTTTTTATTGATGGCTAGCAATACTCTTGCGAATGCTTCGAGTGGTATTTTTTCTGTGGCTGCAGTTGATCTTAAGCCATAAGTGGAATAGGTGGTTGCTTTGCCATCTTCGGCAAGAATGCTATCTGTTGTTATGATTTCGTTTTTTATAAGTACCTCTACCAGATTTTTACGACGAAGTTTGTATCTGCTAAGATTACGACGCATACTCCGTTTAAGGGTTCTATCCGCATTCACTGAAACTGGTTTACCTTTTTCAAAGTTTGTTTGTTCGTCCGTTGATAATGGATTTACACGAACGCCAATCGATTCAATAGATGAACTCGTCTTTTGATCATCTTCTATTATTTTTGCCCATCCAATGGAAGTAGTGCCCAGGTCAAGTCCTAATATATGTTTTATAGACATTTTGTTAAGCAGTTTGCAATGAATATAAATAGGTTTACTATTGAAGATTTACGGATTACCGTAAATGTGTAGGTTTAAAAATAAACTTAGCTGAATATGTATAATATTGGTTTTTGCTTATATTGCAGACGAAGCAAATCACAATAAGGATTATTCCGTTGTGAAAACATTAAGTTGCCCTCGACTTTGACGGGGGCTTTTTTGTTTTATGAATTCTTTTCTTGTGGATGTAAAAGAACCGAACTTTTGGCTGAGCAATTGTATGAAGCATAGTTTAAGGATTTCTTTAGGATTCTTACCTGGGGTTGAATAAATTTAAACATTTTCATTTACTTATCAAGACATCCAAAAATTCCTCCCCCAACTGCCATACCGTTGTCACCCACCATCCTTTTCTTCGCAAAAAAATATCTATGCGCAAACTCATCCTCCAACTCGCCACCTCCCTCGATGGCCTCATAGAAGGCCCCAACGGTGAATTCGACTGGTGCTTCACCGACCAGGACTACGGCATGAACGAATTCCTCCAACAAACCGATACCATCTTCTTCGGAAGAAAAAGCTATGATCTCTTTAAAGCGCATATCCCTTCCAGTGATGCGCAGGAAGAAAGTAGCTTCTGGAACGCTTTTCTTTCCATGAAGCAATACGTGTTCTCCCGTAATCCTCAGCAGGAACAAGGTGTAACGTACATTTCCGATGATATTGTAAATAAGGTGAAACAAATAAAAGCCGAACCAGGAAAAAATATCTGGCTCTATGGCGGAGCATCCATCACCAGTTTGCTCATGAAGGAAGGACTGGTAGACGAACTGATGCTCGCCATGCACCCGATTGTTTTGGGAGCCGGAACGCCACTGTTTAAAGACCTCAACGGGCGCGTAAAGCTACAATTGAAAAAATCCTTTCCTTATGATACGGGCCTGGTTTCCCTGTATTATGAGGTGCTGCCCGTTTCCTGAAGCCGGATATATGCCGCTACGCATTTGATCTCGAAGTAGCTGAAAGAATCATCCAGTTGTTCTTTTACGGCGGATAGGGAAAAGCTCTCCAATGCGCGTATCTTTTCGGCGATGGCGTTGAGTTTTTCCGCTGTTACGATGGTGTTGATATCAATCTCAGAAGTTCCCGCGTAAGCGGCGATATGTCCTTCAATAGTGGTTACGGCAAGCGCTCTTTCTTTGGCGATTTCCGTTATGCTTTTTCCTTCTTTGAATAAGGCCAGACTAATACGTTTGGTCTCGCCTTTGGGCACTTTTACGGGTTTGGGATCAGCAGGGTGGGAGGGCGCTTCCATTGCGGTTTGGGGGAACAACGGACGATGCAGTTTGCTTACTTCTTCCATGATGGCATCCATATCCTTTTCTTCCGCAAGTGATTGCACAATAACATTTACCTGGTTGAGTTGCCGTTGTCGCTTTTCGAATTGAAGCTGTATATCACGCAGCTCATCCAGGTATTTTTTTGTACGGGGTTTGTTCCGCATTTCCGCATAATGAAGTTGTAGCGGCACTAATATTTTTTGCTCCAGTTCCGCATTGAACCAGGTGGTGGCGGCGGTGGCTCTTTCTTTCAAAAGGTGCGGCTCGTTGCCGTTATCCTGCAACAATTGTTGCAACTGCGCGGTAAACCTGGCACCTACTTCCTGCAATTTCATCAGCACTCTGGAGATGTCTAGAAACAGAATATAACCTTTCTCTTTATTCAGGATCACCCGTTTTTCGTAAGCGGCCAGGAATTCACTCACTTCTTCGCGCAGCTTGCTCCAGTCGAATACCTGCAGGATGGATTTTCCGGCGAATGCTTTCTGCGCTGATTCAAGGAGCTCCAGTAAAGCGTTTTGTGCAATGGTTCTCTGGGAGAAGGCGAGTACATGGGGATCGGTACTGATGCTGTTCGCTTCAATGGGCGATTTCAATACGAGTCCTTCCATATTGGTGAGCCGGCTCAGCGCCACATAAACCTGCCCCGGCGCGAAAGAGCGACCGGCATCTATCATGGCTTTCTGGAAAGTAAGTCCCTGACTTTTGTGGATGGTAACGGCCCAGGCGGTACGAATGGGGTATTGGGTGAAAGTGCCCAGTTCGTCTTCCGTAATACGGTCCTTTTCGGCATCGAACTGGTAGCGGATGTTGCGCCAGGTTTCTTTTTCCAGCGTAAGCAGGTCGGGCTCATGGGGGAAACGCACCTGGATATGGTCCTGAACGAGGTCTATCTTTTCGATGAGGCCTATCTTGCCGTTAAAGTAGCGCCGGGCCTCACCTTTATCGTTTTTGATGAACATCACCTGCGCCCCTTGTTTCAGGGCCAGTACCCGGTCGGCGGGGTAGGTGTGTTCGGGGAAATCGCCGGTTACCAGCGCTTCCAGCAAAACGGGTTTGCCGGGCAGTTTATCCAGTTCCTGTTTATTGATGGCATCGGCTTTGAAGTTGTGGGAGGTGAGCGTAATAAAATCATCGCCCGCTACCGGTGTGAATGCCGGTTGGTAATGGTCGCGGAGGAGGTCGTAGTCGCTGGGGGTGCAGCAGTTGTTGCGCACGTTGTTCAGGAGGTCCACGAAGCGCCGGTCCTGCTGCCGGTAAATTTTGTCGAGTTCAATGGAAACGGGGTCGGCTTCGCGGAGCACCAGCGCATCGAAAAAGAAAGGGCTGGCGTATACTTCCCGTAAATGGTTCCAGTCTTCTTCTTTCACTACCGGCGGTAATTGGAAAAGGTCGCCGATGAACAGCATCTGTACCCCGCCGAAGGGCTCCTGCCTTTTGCGGATGTTGCGGAGGATGGCGTCCATCGCGTCCAGCACATCGGCGCGTACCATGGATACTTCATCGATCACCAGTAACTCCGTTTCGCGGATGATGCTTCGTTTGGCGCCGCTGAGTTTCGCTTTGTGAAACAGCTGGTGTTTGTTGTACACGTTGCCGTTTTCTTCTCCCCAGCCATGCGCTTTGTTGTGAATGTAGGTGCCAAAGGGCAGGTTGAAGAAAGAATGGATGGTCATGCCGCCGGCATTCATCGCGGCCACGCCGGTAGGGGCCACGATGGCCATTTTTTTGTAGGCGGTATCCTTCAGGTAACGAAGGAAAGTCGTTTTCCCGGTACCTGCTTTTCCCGTGAGGAAAATATGCCTGGAAGTCTGGTGCACAAACCTGGCCGCCAATTGAAACTGTACATTCGAAGTATCCGTTGCCATGGAGCGGCAAGTTAGCAATATTGTGCATAGGGGAGAATAGGTGTTTTAACGGGTACGCCATCATCCGGCATAAAAAAAGCCCTCCCATCGAAACGGGAAGGCTTCATTTGTTCAAGTCAGTACCATTTTTATCTCAGGAACAACAGTTCGCGGTATTTCGGAAGTGTCCATTCCTTGTCGTCTACCATCAGTTCCAGTTTGTCAACATGGTAGCGGATTACATCGAAGTATTTGCCTTTAACTTCATCGCAATAAGCGATCGCTTTTTCACGGGTATCCGTAAGCGCGTTTGCTTTTTTGCGGGCTTCGATCATTTCCACCACTTTATCGCTGATGATAGCGATGTGAGAGGATATTTTTTCAAGAATGTATTTCTGCGGGCCGTAAGTTCCGGCGTCCAGACCAACTTCTTTCAGGCCTTTTACGTTCTGAAGGAGGGTGTTCTGGTATTTGATAGCGGCGGGGAGGATCAGGCTGGTAGCCATTTCACCCATGATGCGCGCTTCGATCTGTACTTTCTTGATGTATTTTTCCAGTTCAATTTCGTGGCGGGCCTCCAGTTCAGGATGCGTGTAAACGCCATTGCTTTCGAACAGTTTTTTCGCTTTGGGGGAAACCATGGCATCCAGCGCTTTTGGCGTGGTTTTGATGTTTTCCAGGCCACGTTTTTCGGCTTCTTTTTCCCAGTCGTCGCTGTAACCGTCGCCTTCGAACAATACTTTTTCAGAAGCAACGATGTACTCGCGGATCACGTGCATGATGGCGATCTCTTTTTTCTCACCTTTTTCGATCAGGGCATCCACATCCTTTTTGAAGGTTTTCAGTGTTTCAGCCATGATGGTGTTCAGCACGGTCATCGCGTTGGCGCAGTTGGCGGAAGAACCTACGGCGCGGAACTCGAATTTGTTGCCGGTGAATGCGAAAGGAGAAGTACGGTTACGATCGGTGTTGTCGAGCATTACTTCAGGAATGCTGCGGTGCAGGTCGAGTTTCAGGATGGCTTCGTCTTGCTCATCGAATTTATCACCTACTCTTTCTTTGATATCGGCGAGTACTTTGCTCAGGTATTGGCCGGTGAATACGGAGATGATGGCGGGAGGTGCTTCGTTGGCGCCCAGACGGAAATCGTTGGAAGCGGAAGCGATAGAGGCGCGCATCAGGTCGGCATAGTCGTGTACGGCTTTGATGGTGTTCACGAAGAAGGTCAGGAACATCAGGTTGGTCTTCGGTGTTTTACCGGGTGCCAGCAGGTTAACGCCGGTATCGGTAGCCATGGACCAGTTGTTGTGTTTACCGCTACCGTTGATGCCCGCGAAAGGCTTCTCGTGCAGCAGCACGCGGAGGCGGTGGCGGCGGGCAACGCGGTCCAGCACGTCCATCAGCAGGGTGTTATGGTCAACCGCGAGGTTCACTTCTTCGAAGATGGGGGCGCACTCGAACTGAGCGGGGGCCACCTCGTTGTGACGTGTACGCAGGGGAATACCCAGTTTATAGGACTCCTGTTCGAAATCGCGCATGAATGCGTAAGTTCTTTCAGGAATAGAACCGAAGTAGTGGTCTTCCAGTTGCTGGCCTTTTGCGGGGGAGTGTCCGAAAACGGTACGTCCGCTGAGTACCAGGTCAGGACGGGCATTGAACAATGCTTCGTCGATTACGAAGTACTCCTGTTCCCAACCGAGGGTAGGGGTAACTTTGGTTACATTCTTATCGAAATAGTTACAAACTTCAACAGCGGATTTGTTCAGGGCTTCCAGCGCTTTCATCAGGGGCGCTTTGTAGTCCAGTGATTCGCCGGTATAAGAGATGAACACGGTAGGGATACACAGTGTTTTACCGGTACCAATGTCCATGATGAATGCGGGGGAAGATGGATCCCAGGCCGTGTAACCGCGTGCTTCGAAAGTAGCGCGGAGACCGCCGTTGGGGAAAGAAGAGGCGTCAGGTTCCTGCTGGATCAGCGCCGCGCCGTCGAATTCTTCGATAGCGGTACCATCACTTTTCAGGGTGAAGAAGGAATCGTGCTTTTCAGCGGTGGTGCCTGTAAGGGGCTGGAACCAGTGAGTATAGTGAGTTACGCCTTTGGATTCGGCCCATTGACGTAAGCCGGCAGCAATTTGATTGGCCATGTTGCGGTCGATTTTCTTACCGCCTTTAATAGAGGCCACGAGGCTTTTGTAGCCTTCATCGCTCAGGAAGGAGCGTGCTTTTTCCAGGGTGAAAACATTTTCACCGAAAATGGAAGTCACCTTCAGGGAAGGGGGAACCGAAGTCTCGTTGTTGTCAACAGACAGGTAGTTTAGTGCTTGGAATCGTAATGACATTGATACAAATTTTGATATGCAAATCAAAGGCATTTGACAGATAAAACCAATAAAATAACATTCGTTAGGCTGAATTTTTAATAAATTCTATTGTATTGTGGTGATTATGGTGTAGTTGTTCGAAAAAATTCACCAAACCCTTGAATGAATGATTGTATATAAAAATTTTTAATCTAAAATCGTTCTAAAAAGTTTTCTATTCCCGATTGTTTGATCCGTTGCTCCCAGGTGAATGGCCGCATATCTTCCGGGCAGGCATATTTAAAAGTGTTTACAGCTTCCCAGGTCAGGTTCTCCAGATCTGTGTCGAGGTAAAAATAGTTTCCGCCATATTGTTGCTGGAAATCCTGTATCCAGGGATAATTCGTAGTGATGATCCGCCTTTGGCAGGCGGCATATTCCAGGAATTTTGTGGACGTAAGCTGGTTAAATGGAGCCACCGGGGAAATGAAATTGATGGCGAAAGCAGCCTGGAGTATAAGTTCCCGTAGTGTTGCCGGGGAAACGGGCCCTGTAAACCGGATATTGGCGGCATGCCTGTATTTTTCTTGAAGCGCTGCATAATCCCGGCTTACGATCAATAAAGTATGCGTTTTTAATGCAGTTGTAAACCGGTCGAGCAGGAGGGGGATCGCACGGTTTTTCTCCACACTGCCTACATATATAAAGTCATGTAGCGGAGGAACTGCGGGACTTTCCGCGAGCCAGCTTTCGGGGATGCCCATGTCTCTGAAGACAGAAGGTGTTTGTTTTTTGAAGGTAAACGAGCGCTGAACGTATTCATTCTGGAAAATCCGCAGGTCAGGGGTTGTATTAAAACAGCCTTTCAGCGTATTCTTCAGGACTGCGAATGGAGGCATGGAGGGAGAAGCATACTCATGGATAAGTATGCGTTTGGGGTGCCGGGCGGCGTAATGCGTACCCATCATGCGCCATTCCACGGTAACATCATGGGGAAGTTGGTCCGTTACATGCCAGGTGGAAGTCTTCCACCCCTTTTTGCTGAAATAACCGGTATATGCGGTAAGTTCAGGTAAGAAAGCCTTGTGCGGATGAACGAACGCGATGTGCATAACTGAGCCTGGATAAAAGATACAAAGCAAGAAAGATACGGCGTATTTCCCATCTGTATTA
The DNA here is from genome assembly GCF_023721715.1 of Parasegetibacter sp. NRK P23. Taxonomy (NCBI): domain Bacteria; kingdom Pseudomonadati; phylum Bacteroidota; class Chitinophagia; order Chitinophagales; family Chitinophagaceae; genus Parasegetibacter; species Parasegetibacter sp. NRK P23. The sequence continues at coordinate 366,918 of NZ_JAMDLG010000001.1, read as the reverse complement.
TTTGTACTTTTGCGCTTTCTTTTAACATCCTTCGCATATTAATATGGAAATTACCCTCAGTGTAGCCGAAAAACTCGGCATCCGTCCGGAAGAGTTTGAAATGATCAAGCAAATACTCGGGCGCACCCCCAATTTTGCGGAACTCAGCGCTTACTCCGTGATGTGGAGCGAGCATTGCAGTTATAAGAATTCAATCAAATGGCTGAAGACCCTTCCCCGCAAAGGCAAACGTTTGCTGGTAGAAGCCGGAGAAGAGAATGCCGGCCTGATGGATATCGGCGATGGCTGGGGCGTTGTTTTCAAAATTGAATCGCACAACCACCCTTCCGCTATTGAACCTTTCCAGGGCGCCGCAACCGGGGTAGGTGGTATCCACCGTGATATTTTTACCATGGGCGCCAGGCCCATCGCGGCTTTGAACAGCCTTCGCTTCGGCAACATCGAAGAAGATAAAACACGTCACCTGCTCGCGGGTGTGGTACACGGCATTGGCCACTACGGCAACTGTTTCGGCGTACCCACAGTTGGTGGTGAAATATATTTTGAAGAATGCTACCATACCAACCCGCTGGTGAACGCCATGAGTGTGGGCGTGGTGAAAGCCGGTCAAACGGTTTCCGCAACCGCTGAAGGGGTGGGGAATCCTGTGTTTATCGTAGGTTCCGCTACTGGTAAGGATGGTATGGGCGGCGCGGCATTCGCTTCCGCCGACATCACGGAAAACAGTATTGAAGACCTCCCCGCTGTTCAGGTGGGCGATCCCTTCCAGGAAAAGAAACTGCTCGAAGCCTGCCTGGAAGTGATCCAGAACGGCGGACTGGTAGGCATGCAGGATATGGGCGCTGCCGGTATCATCTGCTCCACTTCTGAAATGAGCGCCAAAGGCGGCGTGGGTATGATAATCAACCTGGAGAAAGTACCTACACGTCAGGCCAATATGAAGGCATGGGAGTTATTGCTCTCTGAAAGCCAGGAAAGAATGCTGATGGTGGTGGAGAAAGGTCGTGAAAAAGAAATTACCGCCATCTTCGAAAAATGGGACCTGCCCTGCTCCGAGATCGGGGAAGTAACCGGCGACGGTATCCTCCGTTTCTATATGAACGGTGAACTGGAAGCCGAACTGCCCGCTGAAAGTATGGTGCTGGGCGGCGGTGCACCCGTTTATACCCGCGAATACAAAGAACCCGCTTACCTCGAAAAAGTAAAAGCGTTCAATCCCGATACCATCGCGGTACCTTCCAACCTGAAGGCCACGGCGGAAAAAATCATCACGATCCCGAACATCGCCAGCAAAAGATGGATCTACCACCAGTACGACAGCATGGTAGGCACCGGGAACACCTCTACCAATTCACCTTCCGATGCGCAGGTGGTATTGGTGAAAGAAACGAATAAGGCCCTGGCAGTTACCGTGGATTGTAACAGCCGCTACGTATTCTCCGATCCCTATGTGGGCGGCATGATCGCCGTTTCAGAAGCGGCCCGGAATATTGTATGCAGTGGCGGGCTTCCACTTGGTGTGACCAACTGCCTTAATTTCGGTAACCCTTATGATCCCGAAGTATATTACCAGTTCGTGTACGCCATCAAAGGAATGGGCGCGGCCTGCGAAAAGTTTGAAACGCCGATTACCGGTGGAAACGTGAGCTTCTACAACCAATCCCCTGATGGACCGGTTTATCCGACACCCACCATCGGTATGGTTGGACTGCTCGAAAGCATGGACGAAAAGATGACCCTCGATTTCAAAGCGGCAGGCGATCATATCTACCTGGTAGGCCATCAATCGAACGACATCAATTCTTCTGAATACCTGCATAAAGTGTGCGGTGTGGAATATTCTCCCGCTCCCGCATTCGATCTTGAAAACGAGTTCAACGTGCAGCAGGCCATCAGCCAGCTCATCAAATCGAAACTGATCGATTCCGCGCACGACATCAGCGAAGGCGGCTTGTTCGTGACCCTCGCTGAAAGCGGCTTTAACCGTAACCTCGGTTTCGCGGTGCAACTGCCTGCTGACCTCCGTAAAGACGCGGCGCTCTTTGGTGAGGCGCAAAGCAGGGTGGTGGTGTCCGTGAAAGAGAGCAACCGTGCGGCTTTTGAAAAAGAACTGACCGCAACAGGCTGTGCTTTCTCCCAACTGGGAACCGTTACCGAAGGAGAAGTCCGGGTAAACGGAGAAGGATGGAACAACATCGGCTACTGGAAAAACCTGTACGATACAGCGCTGGAAAATGTGATTGGCGGCGGTGTGGCGGAAGATGCGCTGAGTGCGATATAAATTTTGAATGTTGAATTTTGGATGTTGGATTGAACGTTGAGTGCAATCCAACATCCGAAATCTTTCAACTTTTGAATGATAAAGTTTGACAGAATACTAATTCAACATCCAACATTAAAATTATGGCCTACAAAAAAATAGCCGTGATCGGCGGAGGAAACCTTGGTTCCGCGATAGCGGAAGGATTGATTAAAAGCGGGTTCTCCCAGCCTTACGATATTACCGTTACCAAACGGAATGTTTCCACGTTAAAATCACTGGAAGAGAAAGGGGTAAAAACCAGTTCTGATAACGTGGCCGCTGTCACGGAAGCCGACATTATTATACTTGCGGTAAAACCATACAATTATCAGGAAATACTTTCCGGTTTCACATCCGCCCTCAATCCCCAAAAGCACCTGCTCATCTCCGTGATATCAGGGGTATATGTAAAGGACCTCGCCGCGATTGCCGGGAACGAAATCCCCATTTTCAGGGCCATGCCCAATACAGCGATCGCTATCCAGGAAAGCATGACCTGTATCAGTTATATCGCGGCTTCCACCGAGCAGATCGGGCACGTGAACAACCTGTTCAGTAACCTAGGCTCCGTGGTGGTGATCGATGAAAAGCTGATGGATGCCGCAACGGTGCTGGGTGCCTGTGGTACCGCTTATGCGATGCGTTACATCCGGGCCAATATACAGGGAGGAATCGAGATCGGTTTTGACGCCGCCACCGCCAGCCTGATCGCCGCACAAACGGTAAAAGGCGCTGCGGAACTTTTGTTGCAAAGAAACACACACCCCGAACAGGAGATTGACAAGGTAACCACACCCAAAGGCTGTACCATCGCCGGTTTGAACGAAATGGAACACCAGGGTTTCAGTTCTTCACTCATCAAAGGAATTTCCACTTCTTATCAGAAGATCGCGAAAGACATGTAAGCGGGAACGAAAACAATTTTTAAAGACTTTATAATTAAAGGGTATGCGTTATTGAAATGCATACCCTTTAATTTATCTGTTATCTGCTTTGTTCAGGAAAATTTCACCAGGTAATAATTCTTCTTTCCTTTTTGTACCAGCAGGTAAGTGTTGTGCAACAACATATCTTCCATTACCGGAGTGGTCATGTCTTCTATCTTTTTCCTGTTGATACTGATGCCGCCGTTCTGCAACATTTTCCTGGCTTCTCCTTTACTCGGGAAGATGCCGGTTTCAGCAAGGAAACTGATCGGATCAATACCTGTTGCCAGTTTTTCCCTGGCGTAATCAATTTTCACGATGCCATTCATCTCCTCGAGATCACTTACGCTGAGCGATTCAGCCGGGGCGGATTGCGCGTTGAACAGCTTGGCGGTGGTTTCCAACGCTTCGTCCAGCGCTTCCTGGCTGTGAACGAAGCGGGTGATTTCTTCGGCCAGTCTTTTCTGCAAAAGACGGGCGGCGGGGTCGGCCTTATGTTGTTCGATCAGGCTTTCGCAGGTGGCTTTATCGAGGAGCGTAAACAGTTTGATCCATTTCTCCGCGTCCGCGTCGGATGCGTTGAGCCAGAACTGGTAGAAATGGAAGGGAGATGTTTTTGCGGGATCGAGCCATACATTGCCCTGTTCGGATTTCCCGAATTTGCTGCCATCCGTTTTTGTAACCAGCGGACAGGTAAGCGCGAAGGCGTCGGAGCCGCCCATGCGGCGGATCAGTTCGGTTCCGGTGGTGATATTGCCCCACTGGTCGCTGCCACCCATCTGGATTTTACAGTTTTTGTGTTTGTTCAGCCACACATAATCGTAGCCCTGGATCAACTGGTATGTGAATTCAGTGAAGCTGATCCCGCTGTCGCCTTCGATCCGTTTTTTCACGGAGTCTTTGGCCATCATATAATTTACCGTGATGTGTTTGCCCACCACACGGATAAAATCGAGGAAGGAAAAATCTTTGAACCAGTCGTAGTTGTTGGCCATTTCAGCCGCATTCGGAAGAGACGGGTCGAAATTGAGGAACTTTTCCAACTGCGCCCGGATGCCCGCGAGGTTTTTTTGAAGGGCGTCTTCGTCCAGCATTTTCCTTTCTTCGGCCTTAAAGGACGGGTCTCCTACCATACCGGTGGCGCCGCCCACCAGGGCAATGGGTTTATGCCCGGCACGTTGCAGGTGCACCAGCATCAGGATGGGCACCAGGCTCCCGATGTGCAGGGAGTCGGCCGTTGGGTCGAACCCGATGTAGCCGGTGGTCATTTCCTTGTTCAATTGGGCGTCGGTGCCGGGGGTCATATCGTGGAACATTCCTCTCCAGCGGAGTTCTGCTACCAGGTCCATAATGCATTCATTTTGAATAGAAAACTACAATTTCGGGGCAAAGATACTTTTTTTGGAGCTGCGTTGATCAAAGAAAAACGCCAGGTTCAGATCGGTGTTAATTTTGGAAATAACCGGTGTTCTTACGGGGGTGATATCCGTTAAAACACTGTGAACCTTCCCACAATATAAGCGCGGCCATACCGTTTTATTTTGTCGGAAATAATCCCGGAACCGGGCTCCTTCGTACTTTTGATGAAAGAGGACCTTCCTGTGAAACCGAACCAATCATGCTTATTCTGAAAGAAGACCGGATGAAATACCTGAGACCGTTTATTATTGCCTTGCTATTTATGGCGGGAACAAAGCCTTTGCTCGCCCAGTTCCGCAAGTATTCCAACGAATTCCTCAACATCGGTGCCGGTGCAAGAGGATTGGGGATGGGTGGCGCCCAGGTAGCGGGGGTGGAAGATGTGACCGCAGGTTACTGGAACCCGGCCGGGCTTACGGGGGTAAAGAACGATCCGCAACTCAGTATCATGCACGCCGAGTACTTCGCGGGCATCGGGAAATATGATTACGCGGGACTTGCTATTCCCACAGCTAACAATAAGCGCACCATCGGCATCTCCGTACTCAGGTTCGCGGTAGATGATATTCCCAATACCTTATTCCTGGTGGAACCGGACGGAACCATCAATTACAACAACATCCAGACCTTTTCTTCCGCAGACTATGCTTTTTTGCTTTCCATGGCCCAGGAGTTGAAATCTTCCAGGGAAGGGCGGAGGGTAAGTTTCGGGGGCAACGCCAAAATCATTCACCGGAAAGTGGGGAGCTTTGCCACCGCCTGGGGATTTGGTATTGATGCCGGCTTCCAGGTTATTGATAAGAAATGGCGCTTCGGGATCACCGCAAGGGACCTTACGACCACTTTCAACGCCTGGACATTCACTTTCACCGACAGGGAAAAAGAAGTGCTCTACCTCACCAACAATGAAATTCCGATTAAATCCACCGAACTCACGGCGCCACGTCTGGTTATCGGAGGAGGGTACAATTTCAAAATAAGCAAGTCCATCAGCATGATGGCGGAAGCGAATATTGACCTCACCTTCGATGGAAGAAGAAATACAGTGATCAGCAGTGATCCTTTAAGTGCAGATCCGAAACTCGGATTGGAAGCTACTTACAAGGATGTGTTCAGCATCCGGGCGGGTATCAATAATTTTCAGCGGGCCCTCGCAGATGGGGACACCCTCAATCAAAAGAAAGTGTGGATCTATCAACCGGCCATAGGTGCGGGATTTAAGTTGAATAACTTTTATATCGACTATGCGTTCACGAACCTTGCAAACCAGTCAAACCCTTTGTTTACGCATATCTTCTCGCTGAAGTTCAACCTGAAGAAAAAAGAAAAATGAGCCGTACCATGAAAAGAATCTTTACCATTATTCTTGTTTTACTGAGTTGGGCGGGCTATGGTCAGTTTAACAACAGTTGGATCGATTATAACAAAACCTATTATAAATTCAAGGTGGCGTCAAGCGGGCTTTACCGCATCAGCCAGGCGTCGCTTGCCGCGGCAGGACTGGAGAACGTTCCCATGGCGCACCTTCAGTTATGGCGGAACGGGCAGGAAGTTACATTGTATACCACCACTACAGGCACGCCTGCTTCAACGGATTATGTGGAATTCTGGGGGGAAAGAAACGATGGGAAACCTGACAGGGCACTGTACAGGGAAGCACGGTTTCAGCATTCAGACAGGCATAGTTTGTACACGGATTCGGCAGCGTTTTTTCTTACGGTAAACCCTGCGGGAAACAACAAACGTTTTGAAACCGTAGCCAACGATGTTGCCGCCCCGCCCGTGCCCAAAGAGAATTATTTTATGCACACAGTGGATACTGTTTACAAAGCAAGAATTAACCCGGGATTTGCGGCACGGATTGGAGAATATGTGTACAGTTCCGCTTATGACCAGGGGGAATTCTGGTCGAGCAATGTGATCTCCAATAATGCGAACGGCCTTTTAAGGTCTTTTTCAAGCCTGGCCCCCTACACATCCGGACCTGCCGCAACCATCAAAATTGGTGTTGCAGGGAACTTTCTAAACACCCGAAACGTAAAAGTACAGTTGGGAACAACGGACCTGCTGGACAAAGCGATGAACTTCATGCAGGATTCCATCTTTACCATGGGCAATATTCCGGCGTCCTCCCTGAGTTCCGGAACAGCAAGCATAAAAATTTTGAACGGATCACAGGTGTCAACTGATAGAATGGTGGTTTCTTTTACCTCACTTACTTATCCCCGGGAGTTTCGTTTCGGAAACCAACTGAATTTTCATTTCTCATTGCCGGAATCCGCCAGTGGAAATTACCTGGAGATCAGGGAGTTCAATAGTGGAGGTGTCGCACCTGTACTGTATGATATTACAAACGGGAAAAGGTATGTAATGAATAACGCCACGCCAAATATATTTAAGGTGATGCTCGCGCCTTCATCCACTCCCCGGACGTTGATGATGGTAGGGCAACAGGCTGCTAATATCCGGCAGGTCCAGGGTATGACGAAACGAAATTTTACGGACTTCTACAATTCAACGGCACAAGGAGATTACCTTATAATATCTAACCCGCTGCTTTATGATGGTCCGCAGGGGAATCCGGTTGAGCGTTACCGTGACTACAGAAAATCTTCGGCTGGCGGCAACCACAATGCAATAGTGATTGATATACATGAACTGGAGGACCAATTCGCGTTCGGGATTAATAAACATCCTTCCAGCATCAAGAACTTTTTGTCCTTTGCCAGGTCCAGGTTCGCGGTAAAACCAAAATTTGTGTTGCTGATGGGAAGGGGCGTACTGTATGATGCCTATTATGACCAGCAAAAAAATGACAACGCAAAAAGATTAAACCTGATTCCCACGTTTGGAAGTCCGGGTTCAGATAATTTTCTTTCAGCGGAGGGCACTTTTATTGGTACCCCGGAAACACCTATCGGCAGGTTGGCCGTAATTACGCCGCAGGAGATTGAAGATTATCTTGAAAAGGTGAAGGAGTATGAGCTGGCGCAACAAACACCCTCCTGTAATATCGCGGATAAGTCATGGATGAAGAACGTGTTGCAGGTAACGGGCGCAAGTGATCAGTACCTGGGAACTGTATTGTGCAACTATATGAATGGCTACAAGAAAACGCTGGATGATTCTTTGTTTGGCGCCAGAATGCACACTTTCTGTAAAACCACCACTGGTATCGGTCAGGAGGCGGCAACACTGCAGATCAGCAAACTTTTTGAGGAAGGTGTGAGCATCCTGAATTATTTCGGGCACTCTTCCGCAACGATATTAGAGTTCAGTATTAATGATCCGGAAAGCTACAACAGCCAGGGCAAATACCCGGTATTCCTGGTGAATGGTTGCAATGCAGGAGGGTTTTTCGCTTACGATATCACCCGCCTTACTTCCAAATCAACCCTCACGGAAAAATTTAACCTCTCCAAACAACGCGGCTCCATTGCTTTTGTAGCCAGTACGCATTTTGGCATCGTGAGCTACCTTAATATTTACATTGATGCCATCTATAAAATGATTGGGAAAACGGATTATGGCAATTCTCTCGGCCTGATCCATAAAGATGCGATGGAAAGGATTATATCCGTTGCAGGGCAGGACGATTACACCGCGCGCCTGCATGCGGAGCAGATATCCATTCATGGCGATCCGGCATTAAAGTTCAACGCTTTCGCGAAGCCGGACTATGCTATTGATGAACCTTCCATAAAGGTGACCCCTTCTTTTCTTACGATAGCTGAAAGCAGGTTTGAACTGGATATTAAAGTGCACAATATTGGAAACATGTCGGGCGATTCGCTCCTCGTTAAGGTGATCCGTACCTTGCCCGATAATACGGCCGATACACTTTATTATGATAAGATCAAACCCGTTGCGGCAGGAGACTCTATTTATCTTTCCGTACCCATTATCGCTACACGAGACAAGGGACTCAACAAGGTTACAGTTGAACTTGATCCTGAAAACACCACGGATGAATTGTGTGAAAACAACAACAGGGTCGTGAAAGATGTGGTGGTGTATGAAGATGAAGCCAGACCTGTTTATCCTTACAGGTTCTCCATTGTAAACAAGCGTCCGGAAAAGTTTGTTGCTTCCACTTCCAATCCCTTCGGGAAGGAAATGGAATATGTGCTGCAGATTGACACAACGGAACAGTATAATTCCCCGCTTTTAAGGGAACAAAAGGTTTCTTCCGCGGGTGGTGTACTGGAATTCAACCCTTCAGTTAATTTGCTGGACAGTACCGTATATTACTGGCGCACAGCGGTAGTGCCGCAGGATGGAACTGAGTTCAAATGGTCAACTTCTTCCTTCGTTTATCTACCTGATTCTGAAACAGGATGGAACCAGTCCCATTATTACCAGTTCCTGAAAAATGAGGCTGAAAAACTAAAATATGATGCTGAAAAGAAAATTGCCTTTTCTGAAGCCATCACATCGTTTAAATTCTTTACCACTCTGTTTGTAAATGATAACATAGCGCCGCTTACTTTTCTCAACGATGTGGTGAAAACGCTGAGTTATTGCGGAACTTATGCGAATTCACTTGTATTCATGGCCTATGATAAGAAAACAGGCAAACAAATCCGGAACCAGCGTATTGGAAGCGCAGGGTTACTGAAAAGCAGAAACCCGGTATGCCCGGCAAATGGAATTGATGTGGGCGTATTTTATTACTACAACCACCAGAATGCCGCAGGAAGACATGATGCTGTAACTTTCCTCGATAGCATAAACAATGATGCGATAATTGCCATTTGGAACGCGGCCCCCTCCACCTCAGGTTCCACGATATTTGTGAACGACTGGAAGAATGATGTAAGTGTTTATGGTGATGACGCGCTGTACAGCCGGTTTAAAGAGATAGGCATAAATACGATTGACTCCTTTACCAGCAATAGGCCATTCCTGTTCATTCTGGATAAAGATAAAGATGGAAATATTACTGTAGTGGATCAGCGGGTGGGTAAAAACAATGCTGAAAGTTTTACCAGCAGGTACAGCATTTCCCATCATGGAAATAATGGTACACTCAAAGCGCTGGAAACAGGAACAGCCAAAGAATGGAAGTCTTTACACTGGAGATCGTCGTATGGATCTGCGGCTGTGGATCAGTCCGAATTCAGGCTTTACGGCATTAAAAATGATTTTTCTGAAGACCTGCTTTATAAGAGCGCCAAACTGGAACAGGATACTACTCTTGACTTTGTAGACCCTACTGCTTATCCGAAGCTGAAGCTCGTTCTTGCTCAACAGGAAACCACTAATCACGAACCACGGCAATTGAAATACTGGCAGATTAAATACGGAGAAGTACCGGAGGGAGCCTTGTCGGCAAAAGATTATTTCAGTACAAAAGATACCGTGGAACTGGGAGAGAAGGTTGACTTTAATATCGCGTTCAGAAATATAAGTCAGACACCTTTCGATAGTTTAAGGCTGAAATTCCTGCTCGTGGACAGAAATAACAATACCCATCAACTGGCCACAGAAAGAATAGATTCTCTGCGAGTAGGTGAATCAACCATACTCAAACCAGTAATTGATACCAAACTTTATCCCGGCGCCAATACGATCTATCTGGAAGTGAATCCGGACAACGATCAACCTGAACAGCATCATTTCAATAATTTCCTTTACAGGAATCTCTATGTGCGGCCCGATGAAACCAATCCTTTGCTGGATGTTACTTTCGATGGCATGCATATCCTCAATAAGGATATCGTTTCTTCCAAACCTAATATTACCATCAAGCTGAAGGACGAGGCCCGTTTCATGCCGTTAAGCGATACCGCCGCGGTAACCGTGACCCTGCGTTATATGGAACAAGGTGGCTGGACGCGCACCTTTAAGGTGGACGGCGATACGCTCAGGTTTACACCACCTTCTGACCCGCAAACCGACAATACGGCCATGCTCGAATTCATGCCGCATTTGTTGCAGGATGGAGAGTACGAACTTACGGTGAAAGGGACCGACAGGAGTGAGAACAACGCAGGTAACCTGGAATATAAAGTGGTGTTCCAGACCTACAATAAACCGATGATCTCCAATATGCTGAACTATCCGAATCCGTTCACCACCTCCACGGCGTTCGTGTTTACGATAACAGGCAGCGAAATACCACAAAACATACGGATACAGGTCCTTACCGTAACGGGTAAGATCGTGCGCGAGATTACCAAAGCAGAACTGGGGCCGCTCCGCATCGGAAGGAACATCACCGAATTCAAATGGGACGGAACCGACCAATACGGACAAAAGCTGGCGAATGGCGTGTACCTGTACCGCGTGCTTACTAACCTAAACGGCAAATCCTTGGAGAAATTCAGTGCTGAAAGCGATAAAACCGACCGCTTCTTTACCAACGGCTACGGAAAAATGTACCTGATGCGCTAGCGGATGCCGTATCTTTGCCCATTAAATATCCAGCAGAATGGCAAAAATCGGTATTAATATAGCAACGGGAAGTTTGCAGAAAGAAGAGATGATCGTTGGGATAGACCTGGGCACCACAAACAGCCTTGTGGCCATTATCCATCCGGAAAGCCGGCAACCCGTGGCGTTGAAGGAGCACAATTCCTCTTCCCTGGTTCCTTCGGTGGTGCATTTCGGAGACGCGGGCATTGTAACGGTAGGAGAGCAGGCAAGGGAACTGCTGGTGAAAGAGCCTTCCAATACTATCTTTTCAGCTAAAAGACTGATGGGCAAATCTTACAACGATGTACGGAACAATGCCCATCTTTTTTCTTATAAAATAATCGACGACAACACAGACTCCCTGGTGAAAGTGCAGGTAGGCGATAAGTTTTACTCTCCTGTGGAACTCTCCTCCTTTATCCTGAAAGAACTCAAAGAAAGGGCCGAACATATTTTGAAAACGCCGGTTACAAAGGCCGTGATTACGGTGCCGGCTTACTTTAATGATGCACAACGCCAGGCTACAAGGGATGCCGGCAAACTGGCCGGACTGGATGTGTTGCGCATCATCAATGAACCTACGGCCGCGAGTCTGGCTTACGGACTGGGCCTGCAAAAAGAAGAAGAAAAGAAGATCGCGGTCTACGACCTGGGCGGCGGTACTTTCGATGTATCAATTCTCCAGATCAGCAATGGTATTTTTGAAGTGCTTTCCACCAATGGCGATACTTACCTCGGTGGAGATGATTTCGATAACATCATCAGGCAATACTGGATGGAAAGCTCCGGCCTCGAAAAAGAAGTGTTTGAAAACGATAAGCAGTTGCTCCAGGAATTCAGGCTGGCCGCTGAAGCCGCCAAAAAAGCCCTGAGTAAAGAAGATAACTTTTCCGTTACCATCCGGGAAATGGCGTTCACCATTACAAAACAACAGTTTGAAACACTGGCAAAACCATTGGTGGACAAAACACTGCATGCCTGCGCGAACGCGCTGAAAGACGCAGGACTTACCCAGCAGGATATTGATACCATCGTAATGGTGGGCGGCTCCACACGCGTGCCTTTGGTGAAAGAATCCGTTGCGGCTTTCTTTGGAAAGCCGGTGCACGATGAAGTGAATCCTGATGAAGTAGTGGCGTTGGGCGCGGCGGTGCAGGCGGATATTCTGGCCGGTAATAACCGCGACTTCCTGTTGCTGGACATTACGCCGCTCTCACTTGGCATTGAGACAATGGGTGGGCTGATGGATGTACTCATTCCCCGTAACTCTAAAATTCCTATCAAAGCCGCAAGGCAATACACCACACAGAAAGATGGACAAAGCGGCATCCGCGTCTCCGTTTTCCAGGGTGAACGCGATCTCGTAAAAGACAACCGCAAACTCGCTGAATTCAACCTCAGTGGTATTCCCGGCATGCCCGCAGGATTACCCAAAGTGGAAGTGGGCTTCCTGATCAACGCCGATGGTATTCTGGTGGTGAAGGCCAAAGAACTTAGGAGCGGGGTGGAACAAAGCATAGAAGTGAAACCCCAGTATGGATTAACGGATGAAGAAGTGGAAAAAATGCTCCTCGATTCCGTGACACATGCGAAAGAAGACATCGCGACCCGTGCCCTGGTGGAAGCGCGAACCGAAGGGGAGCAGCTCCTCGCTTCCACCGAAGGATTTATCGCGAAGCATGTTCAGATGCTTACACCGCAGGAGCTACAGGATACCGCCGCCGCAATGCAGGCTTTGCAACTGGCGCTCACCATGGAAGACAAAGACCTGATTCATAAAAAGATCGAGGAACTGAATGAGGTGTCCCGTCCTTACGCGGAACGCGCCATGGATGAAGCGGTTGGATCGGCTATGAAAGGGAAAAAGATATAATCCTTGGGGTTATTTCAGGCTTAAACTCCTTTGAATATACTTCCCCACCATATCAAACTCAATATTCACCGTATCTCCCGCTTTCAAATTGTGCATATTGGTGTGCTCATACGTGTAGGGAATGATGGCCACGGTAAAGCGATCTATTCCAACATTGAATACAGTCAGGCTAATACCATTCAGTGAAATGGAGCCTTTCTCAATCACCAGCGCCGCGAACTGTCCCGGGAAACCGATTTCGAACTCCCAACTTCCTTCCCTCGGCGTCACCGAAAGGCAGGTGCCGGTGGTGTCTACATGCCCCTGCACCAGGTGGCCATCCAGCCGACCATGGAGGGGAAGACAGCGTTCCAGGTTCACGATGGTACCGGCGGTCCAAGTTCCAAGGCTCGTTTTTTCGAGTGTTTCGGCGATGGCGGTTACCGTGTGCACACCGTCCGCAACGGATTCCACGGTCAGACAAACGCCGTTATGGCTCACGCTCTGGTCGATTTTCAGTTCGGAACTGATGGAACTGCTTACCACGAAGGTTTTGTTGCTGCCCTCGCCGGTTATGGCTTCCACCTGTCCCAATGCTTCTATAATTCCTGTAAACATGCCGCAAATTAAGCCATATCACGAATTTCTTGATAAGGTTTGTTTTTTTGAGAAATATCCCTACCTTTGCCATCCCAAATTTCATTAAAGGAGGTATCAAATATGTTAATCATCGATTCTAAAGACTGCGAAAATATTGACAAGGCACTCAAGAAGTACAAGAAGAAATTCGAAAAAGCGAAAATCTTATTGCAACTGAGAGGTCGTCAGTCTTTCACAAAGCCGTCTGTAAAGCGTCGTGGTGAAGTGCTGAAAGCTGTGTACAAGCAGCAGATCGCCAGCGGCAAGATCGAAGCATAACCCGGAATAACTTATTCCCTATAGTATAAAGGTTGGTTCAAACAGTTTAACTTTGGACCAACCTTTTTATGTTATTACCTCGGTACCATCCTGCTATTCAGTCGTTTCTCACCCATCTTTCCACGGTGAAGCGATACGCGTTCAATACGATCCGCAGTTATGGGGATGACTTGCGTTTTTTCCACGAATACATTGAAAGAGAGTTTGACGTAACCACATTTGAGGCCGTTACCCAGTCCATGGTGCGTTCCTGGCTCGTTACGATGAAGGAGCAGGGGGCCACTGCCACTACCATGCGGCGAAGGGCTTCAGCCTTACAATCGTTCTACAAGTACCGGATGAAGAGCGGGATTCAGTCGCCATCGCCCGTAGCGGGTATTGTTCTGCCAAAAATCGGGAGGAAGCTCCCTGTGTATGTGGAGAAGGCGCAACTGGAAACCTTGTTCAGGCATGTGGAGTTCCCTGACAACTGGGAAGGAAAAACACAACGGCTTGCGCTGGTGTTGTTGTACCATACCGGGATGCGCCGTGCCGAACTCATTGGACTTACGCGGGAACAGGTTGAATTTTCCAGAGCCCAACTTCGGGTATTGGGAAAGGGCAATAAAGAAAGGATGATCCCGCTTCAACAGGAGCTGATGGCCAACATAAAGGAGTACCTGCAACACCCCGAAAGGCCAGAAGAAGGAGCAATGCCGGAGTCGCCCTTGTTGCTCACTTCAAAGGGAAAGAAGCTGGGGGAAAAGCAATTGTATAATATGGTGAAGCAGGCGCTTGCACAGGTGACCACCATCACCAAGAAGAGCCCGCACGTACTGCGGCACAGCTTCGCCACACATCTTTCCAATAACGGCGCTGACCTCAATGCCATCAAAGAATTGCTGGGACACTCCAGCCTGGCGGCCACACAGGTATATACCCACAATACCATTGAAAAGCTGAAAGCGGCACACAAAAAAGCGCATCCGAAAGGCGGATGAAAATGACGTTAAAATGTCATTGCAAACCCTAAAAAACACCCCTTTATTTTTGGGATTCCAATAATTTCAACATAACTTAATAGTCCAATAAAACAATATCCAATATGAACAAACTGCAGTTCTTTCATTTCTTATTTCTTCATAATAAAATTGCGATGCTATGAACGTTAACATTCAGACTGTGCATTTTAATCCAGATGTTAAACTGGTAGATTACGTGAATCAGAAATTGCAAAAACTTTCAACGTTTCATGACAGAATCATCAAAGCGGACGTATTCTTAAAACTGGACAATGTAGTTCACACGATAAAGGATAAGATCGTAGAGATCAGGGTACACGTTCCACGCTACGATTTCTTCGTAAAAACAAGTTCCAAAACATTTGAAGAATCTTTCGACCAGGCACTCGATTCGCTGGTCAATCAGATAAAAAGAAAAAAAGAAAAACAATTCGCCTGATAAGGCTTCAGACCTCCGGAAACGGGGGTCTTTTTTTTGGGGCATCCTCACCGTTTCAGTATATTAGCGTTTTGAATGCCCGCCTGCCTTTCATTAACCAAAAGCACATCGTTACGCCAATGGCAAGTTCGCTTCCTTCCGTAAGCCGGTTTCATGACCAGGTTTCGCTGAAGTTCCAATTGTACAACAGTCTTTTCTCGTCGCTGCCGTTCTACCGCATTGAAAGAACAGGTATTCTGCTTTCCCTTTTGCAGAACCATTGCGAGGAAGGATTTAAGAAAAAGAAGAGTCCGCGCGAGTTAATGGAGCAGTTCTTCCACAAACATACTTCGTTGAAAACTGAACAGGAACGCATCGATTTCCTTTTCCGTTTCGTGCAGTACGTGGAGCGCCAGGTGGTGTTGTTCGACGCGTTGGAAGACGCTGCTTTCAGTGATGTGAACGATATGAACGGCGTAGGTACGCTCAAGCACCTCGAATCGGAAGTGATACAGTCGGGCAGGCAGGATGACCTGCTTGAAAAACTGCAGCATTTCGCGGTGCGACTCGTACTTACGGCGCACCCCACGCAGTTTTATCCCGGCCCTGTACTCGGGATCATCAACGATCTTTCAAAAGCGGTGGCCGATAATGATGTGAACCACATCAATACTTACCTGCAGCAATTGGGGAAAACGCCTTTCTTCAAAAAGCAGAAACCCACACCGTATGATGAGGCCGTGAGCCTGATCTGGTACCTCGAAAATGTGTTCTATACTTCCTGCGGGAAGATCATCAATAAGCTGACCCAGCAATATCCGGAATACGATCCTTCCAAACAACCCGTGGTGCAAATGGGCTTCTGGCCCGGTGGCGACCGGGATGGAAATCCTTTCGTAACGGCAGATATCACGCTGAAGGTGGCCGCCGCCCTGCGTGGAAGCATCATCAAGTGTTATTACCTCGATATCCGGAAATTGAAGCGCAGGCTCACATTCGCGGGAATTGAGGAACTGCTCACGAAGCTGGAAGAAAAACTGTACGATCACCTGTTCATTCCCCGCGCGGCAAAAGGACTCAGCAAAGACGACCTGCTGAAACCCCTGCTGGAAATCCGCGAAATGCTGATCCACCGCCACAGCAGTCTTTTCCTTGACCTGCTCAACAGCTTCATCAACAAAGTGCACCTGTTCGGCCTGTATTTCGCCACGCTCGATGTGCGCCAGGAAAGTTCCGTACACAACAAGGTGATCTCCATGATGGCCGCGGAAGGTGAAACGGAACTGCCCGTGAATTATGGTAAACTGAGTGATGCGGAGAAATTGAAATTGCTGATTACCGCGGATGGGCATTTCAAGTCCGACAACTGGGAGAAGGGCATTGAAAAAGATACGATAGAATCCATCTACGCGATACGTGAGATACATAAAATGAACGGCCCCGAGGGGTGCAGCCGTTATATCATCAGCCAGTGCGGTTCAGCGCTGGAAGTAATGGAAGTGTATGCGCTCTTCAGGATGTGCGGCTGGAAGGAAAAAGACATGCACATTGATGTGGTGCCGTTGTTCGAAACCATCTCCGACCTTGAAGTGGCCGCGGATGTAATGCGCGAACTGTACAGTCTGGATGTGTACCGCAAACACCTGAAGCGCCGGGGCAATAAGCAAACGGTAATGCTCGGCTTCAGCGATGGTACAAAAGATGGCGGTTATATGATGGCCAACTGGGGGATTTATAAAGCCAAAGAAACGCTTACAAGGGTATCGAAAGAGTTCGGTATCGACGTGCTGTTCTTCGATGGAAGGGGCGGTCCTCCCGCACGTGGTGGTGGAAAAACACATAAATTTTACGCGTCACTCGGGAAGAATATTTCCGGGAAAGAGATCCAGGTAACCGTTCAGGGACAAACCGTAAGTTCCAGTTTCGGAACGGTGGACGCGGCGCAGTTTAATATTGAACAGTTGCTCCATGCCGGGGTGACCAACGAATTGTTCAGTTCTCTGGAGAAGACATTTACGGAAGAAGAAGAAAGTCTTTTGGAACAGCTTTCCCGCGAAAGTTTCCATGCGTATACCGAACTGAAGGAGCATCCGAAGTTCATGCCTTATCTCTCTGCCGTAAGTCCGCTGCGTTTCTACAGCGATACTAATATCGGTAGTCGGCCCGCGAAGCGGAACAACAACTCCAAACTTACTTTAAAGGACCTGCGTGCGATTCCTTACGTGAGCGCCTGGAGCCAGTTGAAGCAGAATGTGACCGGTTATTACGGCATGGGAACGGCCATGCAGGCGATGGAGAAAAAAGGCAGGTTGAATGAAGTGAAGGAACTGTACCGCAAATCCATGTTCTTCAAAACGCTCGTCGACAACTGCGAGATGGCGATGAAGAAATGTTATTTCCCGCTTACAGAGCACTTATCGGCGCACCCCGAGTTCGGAGAAATCTGGAACAAGATTTATTATGAATATGAACTGACCCGGAAGTATCTCTCTAAAATCAGCGGCCATGCGGAGTTGATGAATGATTATCCGGTTGACCAGCTTTCCATCCAGATGCGGGATAAGATCGTATTGCCTTTGCTCACGATTCAGCAATATGCCATCCAGGCTTTGCAGGATCCGGCGTTATTGAAAGAGCAGGGCAGGAAGGAACTATATGAAAAGCTTACGACAAGAGCTTCTTTCGGTATCATTAATGCCGGCAGGAACTCCGCGTAAGCCTTATAAAGAATGGGTACAATAGAATAAGGAGGGATAGGGTAGGAAGGTATCTGTAAACGAACTGGTCTCTCTTAAAAGCGAAAAAGCCGGGTAAAAACCCGGCTTTTTCTTTCATCAAAACTGATAGACGGCTGCAACTAGAAAATGGCCGTTCGTCTTCTTGCCTGCGCCGGATTTATTTTCATAAATCTCCTCGCCAGCGTTTTCAAACCGGATTTCCGGTATTAAGATGAGTGATTTTATTTTGATGTTGGTGGATAAGGTGGTCGCCAGTACGCTTCCGCCTTTAGGAGCGTCAGCGAACACATTGCGCTGATCTTTGTCGTCGAAGTTCTCCACACGGAGGGTGAAGCCCAATGACTCAGTGGGATCGAAGTTTATATAACCCGCGGCACCCCACCAGGTGAAGGATTCTTTTTTACCCGCAACAGGATAGGTATTGCGGTTTACGCTTGCATTGGCGCCGAGCGAAAATTTATCGCTTAAACCAGCAGTAAGCACCACATCTCCCTGGAAGGTTTTGGAATCAATGGAAGGATCATCTTCTCCGGCCAGCACGTTCACATAGGCTTTGAAGGCATCGCTTGCGGCGAAGCTATATTGGCCAATGAAGAATTTCCTGGCGTCGTTGGCGGATTTCAGATCCGTGGGATTGGCAATACCCACCATGAAACCATGTTTGCCGGTAGTGATCTCTGCCTTTACACCAGTGTGGAAGAAGGGACCATAAGAGAACAGGTACGACATACTGTAGTTCCTGTTCAGGTTAGGGTCAACCAGTTCATAACCTACGTGTGTGGCCCAGCTTCCCGCTGTAAGTTTCAACCAGTCTTTAGGGCTGTAGCTTACATTCAGTTGTTTGATGATGAAGCGGGTGTTGGCGTCGTTGTAGGAGAAGTCTTCGGCGCGCTGACCAAAGCCTACATCGGCTACCAGACCCACTTTGTCCCACTTGTGTTCCAGTTTTCCGCTAATCATGCCCAATTCAAATGAATTGTGGCTGTTGGTGAAACTGGTTTTATTGTTACCGGCCATTTTATTGAAATCCCAGCGGTAATATACATCCGCCATTCCGGAGAAGGTAGTAGTTGATTTTTTTTCTGTAGAAGCTTCTGTAGTGGTCTCTGTTTCCTGGGCGAGTAGGGGCAAAAAGCTCATGCTTGCAACTGCCGTTGCAAAAATTTTTTGTAACATTGTTATGCGTTTTTTATTTGTTATTAGGAAAAAGGTATGGTGGACGATAGTAATGTGCTAGATTACTATATCACGTCTACTGTGCCTTTTTCTGCATCTGCAGGTGTTTCTTTCATTTTTCCGTTGTTGCTGATCAGCAGGGTTCCTTGCAGGTACTTCTCGTTGTGCTGCGTAGCATCCAGACCCAGTTCTTCTTCTTCAGAGCTAACGCGGAGCGGCAGGATGAAGTTGATGAATTTGAAGATCAGGAAAGATACCACGAAGCTGTAACCTACCACGATGGCGAGTGCTTTCACCTGTGTAAAGAAGAACTCGGAATTGCCGTAGAACAAACCGTCATTGCCGGCGCCGTTCATGGCTTTGGTTGCGAGCAAACCGGTAAGGAGCATACCAACCATACCACCGATACCGTGGCAGGGGAATACGTCCAGCGTATCGTCCAGTTTGGATTTTTGCTTGTAGTAAACCGCCAGGTTAGAGATGATGGCCGCAACCACACCGATAAAGATGCTTTGTGGAACCGCTACGAAACCGGCTGCTGGTGTAATGGCAACCAGGCCAACTACCGCACCGATACAGAATCCGAGTACAGAAGGCTTCTTGCCACGGAGTACATCGAAGAACATCCAGGACAAACCAGCGGCAGCGGCTGCAGTGTTGGTGGTGGCGAAAGCGGAAACGGCAAGGGAACCTGCACCCAGTGCGGAACCTGCGTTAAAGCCGAACCAGCCGAACCACAGAAGACCCGTACCAATCAATACATAAGGAATGTTGGCGGGAGGAATTTCCTGGTGCTCCATGTGTGATTTTCTTCTTTTCAGTACCAACGCGCCTGCGAGGGCTGCGCAACCGGCTGAAATGTGTACCACGGTACCACCGGCGAAGTCAAGAACACCCCATTTGAAGAGGAATCCTTCAGGATGCCAGGTCCAGTGCGCAATTGGTGCATACACCAGGATAGCGAAAAGCGCGATGAAAAGAATGTAAGAGGTGAAACGGATCCTTTCGGCTACCGCACCTACCACCAGTCCGGGCGTGATGATAGCGAACATCAGCTGGAACAAGGCAAACAGTGCCAGGGGAATGGTGGGGGCAAGGCTCCAGGGAGCGCCAGACATTACACCCTTAAAGAAGAGGAAAGTGGAAGGGCTTCCAATAAATCCTCCGATGGAATCTCCGAAGCACAGGCTGAACCCAAAGAATACCCAGAGTACACTTACTACACCCGCGGCTACCACACTTTTAATCATGGTAGAAATAACGTTTTTCCTGTGTACCATCCCGCCATAGAAGAAGGCGAGGCCTGGGGTCATCAGGAATACGAGGGCGGTAGAGGTGAGCACCCATGCAATGTCGGAGGAGCTGTAAACGCCTTCCTTATCTTCAAATACAGGAAGGGTGGGGATGAAGAGGGAGGCAACGGCAACACCGGCCAGGATCAGGAACGGGGCCACTTGCCTGAAGGAAATGCTTCGCATACGCATCTAGTTTTGATTTGATGAAATATTAATTATTGTAATATTAGCGAATTTGATCTTTCAAAGATCACTATTGTTAATAAATTGAAAAGATTAAAATATAGTATTTATTTTAATATGAATAGCAAACGATTGTTCTTTTGTAAGTGATTGTTTTTCAACGTTATCTAATGTAATGTTTTTGCATTAATTAAAAAATTAATATAAATTATTTTGTGGTTTTCGAATATTTTATTGCCTTGTTGGTAAGATATTTTCAGGGATTGCTAAAATCTGGCTTGTAATTCAAGTAATTTTGGGCTATGAAATCATTTTTTTCCAGTCCGGTTACTCGTTTTAAGTATACTGGTTATGCTGAGGCCATATCTTTCCTGCTTTTATTGGGCGTGGCCATGCCACTGAAATATGGGTGGGGGATGCCCGAAGCTGTGAAATACATGGGATGGGCGCACGGCGTGCTATTTGTAGCCTACCTCTTCTTCCTGTTGGAGGTAAAGAGTCTGATGAACTGGTCGTTTGGAAAGCTGGTATTGGGTTTCGTTGCAGCTTTGATCCCGTTCGGTCCTTTTTTACTGGAGAATGCATTGTGGAGAAGGAAAGATCATTAATCAGGATTGATTACTACTATACTATGAGTTATCTGGAAAAATGGTTTCCCTGACCTGGAGAAATGTATCAATAAAAAAAGGTGTATCTCCTGAAAGATACACCTCACGATTAAGGTATGGAATTGTACTTGTTAAATAGTACTAAGCAGTAATGATTCATCCTTCGATTCAAGCAGGGAATGTCCCATCAGGTATTCATCTACTTTTCTCGCGCACTCTCTTCCTTCGCTGATGGCCCATACCACCAATGATTGTCCGCGGCGCATATCGCCTGCCGCGAATATCTTCGCGATATTGGTCTGAAATTCTTTTTCAGAAGCCCTTACATTGCCCCTTTCATCCAGTTCCACTTCCAGTTCGCTGATCATGCCTTCTTTCTGCGGATGGAGGAAGCCCATGGCCAGCAGTGCGAGCTGGCAGGGAATTTCCCTTTCTGAACCGGGCACTTCCACGAAGCTGGCAGGACGTCCCTCAGGTCCGGATTTCCATTCAAGGTCCACTATTTTCAACGCTTTCAGTTTGCCATTCTCGTCTCCGATGAATTCTTTTGTGGCCACCGCCCATTTTCTTTCCACGCCTTCTTCGTGTGAAGTGGTGGTCTTCAGGAGCATGGGGTAAGTGGGCCAGGGCATATAGCCGGTTCTTTCCGCCGGAGGCTGCGGAAGGAGTTCAAACTGTGTGATGGACTTCGCGCCGTGACGGTTGGAAGTGCCCACACAGTCGGAGCCCGTGTCACCACCGCCAATCACTACCACATCTTTTCCTTTGGCGGAGAGTTCCGCTTCGGTGAAGCTGCGGTTGCTCACACGTTTGTTTTGTTGTTTCAGGAATTCCATCGCATAATGTACACCGTTGAACTGTCGGCCGGTTACATTCAGGTCGCGGGGGATAGTGGATCCGCCGGCGAGTACGATGGCGTGGTACTCACGGAGCAGGTCGCTCACGGAAACATCCACACCTATATTGGTATTGCAACGGAATTCGATGCCTTCTTCTTCCATCACCGCGATGCGTCTGTCGATCACTTTTTTCTCCAGCTTAAAATCGGGTATGCCATACCGTAATAATCCACCTGCCGCGTCGTCTCTTTCAAAAACGGTCACCCAGTGGCCGGCCTGGTTCAGTTGCGCGGCGGCCGCCAGACCAGCGGGGCCCGATCCTACCACGGCCACTTTCTTACCGGTACGCAAAGCGGGTTTCTTCGCTTTCACATAGCCTTTGCTGAATGCGATCTCGATAATGTGTTTTTCTATTTCCTCGATGGCTACCGGCGGTTGGTTGATGCCCAGTACGCACGCGCTTTCGCAGGGTGCGGGACAAATCCTGCCGGTGAATTCGGGGAAATTATTCGTGGAAGTAAGGATATCATAAGCCTCTTTCCACTTCTTTTTATATACCGCGTCGTTGAACTCCGGAATCACATTGCCCAGCGGGCAACCACTGTGGCAGAAGGGGACACCGCAGTTCATGCAGCGCGCGGATTGTTGGTTGAGTTTTTCCTCGCTGTAGCTTTCTACAAACTCATTGTAGTGTTTTACACGCTCCTGGGCGGGTTTTTTGCCGGGCATTTCCCGGGTAAATTCTAAGAATCCTGTAGGCTTACCCATATTGGTAGATTGATCTTCTTTCTGAAATGATTAGGATGTTTTTTTCTGGTTGAGTTCCGATTTTTTCTGCGCCAGCACTTTTTTGTAATCGCTTGGGAAAACTTTTACAAAATGCTGAAGCTGGTTTTCGAAATCATCAAGAACAAAACGAGCCACGCTGCTGGCCGTGTAAGCGTAATGACGCTGAATGAGGTCGAACAATTCCTGTGCGTCTTCCTGCGAAACGGGATCGAGGTCCACCATTTCTTTGTTGCAGTTGGTGCTGAATTGTCCTTTCACATCGTACACGTAAGCGATACCGCCGCTCATGCCCGCCGCGAAGTTGCGTCCGGTGCCGCCCAGGATTACCACACGGCCGCCGGTCATGTACTCACAACCATGGTCGCCGATGCCTTCCACTACGGCTACCGCGCCGGAGTTACGCACGGCAAAGCGTTCGCCTGCCTTGCCCCGGATGAATGCCTCACCTGAAGTGGCGCCATAAAAGGCCACGTTACCAATCAGAATATTGTCTTCAGGAACAAAGCCGGCATCTTTTGACGGATAAACCACCAGGCGCGCGCCGCTCAGGCCCTTGCCGAAGTAATCGTTCGCGTCGCCTTCCAGTTCCAGGGTAATGCCATTGGTATTGAAGGCGCCGAAGCTCTGGCCCGCGGTTCCGGTGAATTTCAGGTGGATGGTATCTTCAGGTAATCCTTCCGCTTTGTAGCGTTTGGTCACTTCATTCGATAAGATGGTACCTACTGTGCGGTCTGTATTTTTTATGTTGAAACTTCCGAATACGCGTTCTTTCTTTTCGAGGGCTGGCTTGGCCGTTTCCAGGAGTTTCCAGTCCAGCACATCGGCAATACCATGGTCCTGCTCTTCCTGCTTGTACAAACCGGTGAAGTCTGCTTCAGGTTCTTTGTACAGAATGGGCGAAAGGTCAAGTTTGCTGTATTTCCAGTGGGTTACGTTGTCCTTTGATTCCAGGAACTGTACTTGTCCCACCATTTCATTTACGGTGCGGAAGCCCAGTTCTGCCATGATCTCACGGAATTCTTCAGTAATGAAACGGAAGAAATTTACCACGTGGTCAGCATTTCCGGTGAAGCGTTTGCGTAATTCCGGATCCTGTGTGGCGACCCCTACCGGGCAGGTATTCAGGTGGCATTTGCGCATCATGATGCAGCCTTCCACTACTAATGCGGCGGTAGCTATGCCCCATTCTTCCGCGCCAAGCAGTGTGGCGACGGCGATATCCCTTCCGGTTCTCAATTGTCCATCGGTTTGAACGGTAACACGGCTACGCAATTTGTTTTTAACCAGGGTCTGGTGTGTTTCAGCCAGGCCCAGTTCCCAGGGAAGTCCCGCATGTTTGATGGAGCTGATCGGCGATGCGCCGGTTCCGCCATCGTGTCCTGCGATCAGGATCACATCGGCTTTTGCTTTGGCCACGCCTGCGGCGATGGTGCCTACGCCTGCTTTAGAAACCAGCTTCACATTGATGCGTGCCGCGCGGTTCGCGTTTTTCAGGTCGTAGATCAGTTGTGCCAGGTCTTCAATGGAATAAATATCGTGGTGCGGAGGAGGGGAGATCAGGCCCACACCTGGTGTGGAGTGACGCACCCTGCCTATCCAGTCGTCTACTTTATGGCCGGGAAGTTGTCCGCCTTCTCCGGGTTTTGCGCCCTGCGCCATTTTGATCTGGAGTTCATCGGCTTCTGTCAGGTAAAGACTGGTTACCCCGAAACGTCCGGATGCCACCTGTTTGATGGAGGAGCGCATGGAGTCGCCATTTTCAAGCGGCGTGTAACGTGCATCATCTTCACCACCTTCGCCGGTATTACTTTTCGCGCCGATCCTGTTCATCGCGATGGCCAGCGTAGTATGCGCTTCCCATGAAATGGAGCCGAATGACATGGCGCCGGTAGCGAAGCGTTTAAAAATGCTTTCAGCGGATTCCACTTCATCAATGGAGATGGAAGGACGCAGTTTTTTGAACTGGAACTGGCTGCGGAGCGTGCATGCTTTTTCGCTCTGGTCGTTCACCAGTTTGGAGTATTTCTTGAAAGTGCCGTAATCGTTGAGTTTGGTAGAATATTGCAGCAGGTGGATGGTGGCTGGATTGAAAAGGTGGAATTCACCTTTGCGTTTCCACTGGTAGATGCCGCCAACTGGTAACCTGTCTACAGGAACATTCTTTTTGCTGAAGCCCAGCGAGTGTTTCGCCAGTACTTCTTTCGCGATATCATCAAGCCCCATGCCCTGTATGCGGGATACGGCGCCTGTGAAGTATTGGTCTACCACTTCCTGGTTCAGGCCGAGTATTTCCATGATCTGTGCGCCCTGATAAGATTGAAGGGTGGAGATGCCCATTTTGGAGAATACTTTCAGCAGCCCATCGCACACGGCTTTGATGTAGTTCTTCCGGAGATCGTGCCATTCTTTGTCGGTATCCAGTTCGCCGTTCCACTTCATGTTGCGGATGGTGGCCATGGCCAGGTATGGATTGATGGCTGTGGCGCCGAAAGCAAGCAGGCAGGCGAAATGGTGTACTTCCCATACATCACCGGCTTCCACTACCAGTCCAACTTTTCCGCGGTATCCTTTGCGGATCAGGTGGTGGTGAACAGCGGAACAGGCGAGGAGAGAGGGGATGGGGGCGTGTTCAGAATCAATGGCGCGGTCGGTGAGTACGATCACTTCAAAGCCGTCTTCCACGGCATCCACGGCGTACCTGCAAAGACGGTCAAGGCCTTTTTTGAGTGAACCGGCTTTCCCGTCCGCACGGAAATAACATTGTAGTGTTTTGGCCTGGAACAAGCCAGTGTCAATACTGCGCAGTTTTTCCAGTTCCTTGCTGGAAAGAATCGGGTTGGGCAGTGCCAGGGTATGGCAGTGCATGGGCGATTCGTTCAGCAGGTTGCCGTTATTGCCTACGTAAGCCACGAGGCTCATTACCAGTCTTTCCCGGATGGGATCGATGGGTGGATTGGTTACCTGCGCGAACAGCTGTTTGAAATAGCTGGTGAGGTGTTGCGGCTGGTCGGAAAGTATGGCCAGCGGCACGTCGGTACCCATGGAGCCAACGGGTTCCTTGCCATCAAGCGCCATGGGCTTCAGGATGGTTTCAATATCTTCCGTAGAATAGCCAAATGCTTTCTGGTATTTCTGCACGGATTCATCGGAGAGGTGCGTGAAAGTTACACGAGGCTCGTCCAGTTCATCCAGGCGGATTTTATATTGATTCAGCCAGTCGCCGTAAGGCTTCTGGGAGCAGATAGACTGTTTCAGTTCATCATCTGAAATAATGCGGCCCTGTTCCATATCTACCACGAACATTTTTCCGGGCTGCAGACGGCCCTTTTCAATGATGGTGGATTGATCAATGGGCAATGCGCCGGTTTCAGAAGCCATGATCACACGGTCATCTTTTGTAACGCAATAGCGGGAGGGGCGTAGGCCGTTCCTGTCCAGTGTCGCGCCGATCATTTTACCATCGGTGAAGGAGATGGACGCTGGTCCGTCCCATGGTTCCATAATGGATGCGTGGTATTCGTAAAACGCCTTTTTCACCGGGTCCATCTGGTCGTTGCCATCCCATGCTTCAGGAATGAGCATCATCATGACGTGTGGCAGACTTCTTCCGGTCAGCATCAGTAGTTCGATCACATTATCGAGGCAGGCGGAATCGGACTGAACGCCTGAAACGATCGGGAGGATCATTTCCAGTTCTTCCTTGCTGAAATAGGGCGTTTCAAAATTCTTTTCGCTGGAACGAAGCCAGTTGAGGTTGCCCTGCAATGTATTGATCTCACCATTGTGCGCGATGTAGCGGAAGGGTTGCGCCAGTTTCCAGGAAGGGAAGGTGTTGGTAGCGAAACGGGAATGCACCAGGCCGAAGGCGCTCACCATTCTTTTGTTGGAAAGATCCGTGAAATAGCTGCGTACCTGGGCGGTAGTGAGTTGCCCTTTGTATACGATCACTTTATGCGAGAGGGATGCCATGTAAAAGCCGATGGTATCCTTTTTCAATACACTTTGAATGGTGTGTGTGGCGTAGTTGCGGAGGATGAAGAGTTTCCGTTCGAAATCTTCGGTATCCTTGATGTGGTCCGGACATGCGATGAACACCTGTTCGATCTCCGGTTCTACGGAAAGCGCGGTGGAACCGATGCCGTCCTGGTTCACGGGAACCTTGCGATAGGCGAGGATTTCCAGGTTCAGCTTCTCCGCTGCACGGTTAAAGATGTCGCGGCATTCTTCCCTCAGTTTGATTTCTCTGGGGAAGAAGATCATGCCCACGCCGTATCTTCCGTAAGCGGGAAGATGCACGCCCAGTTTAAGGCATTCGTCGAAGAAAAATTCGTGTGGAATCTGGATCATAATACCGGCACCGTCGCCGGTGTTGCTCTCACAGCCGCAGGCGCCGCGGTGTTCCATGTTCTCCAGGATGGTAAGCGCATCTGTGATGTTTTGATGCGACTTGTTTCCTTTGATGCTCGCCACAAACCCGATCCCGCAGGCATCGTGCTCCATCTGCGGCAGATACAACCCTCCGTTTGTCATTACAGTTAGATTTTAGATATACATTTATAATGGTTGACAACAAACTCGTTTCCCTGGTTCAGGGGCTTCAATACGGAGGCAATCGTTACCGAATAAAAATAAGAATTATTTCATAATTGATTGAAAAAAATCTAAGCGCTTCCTGAAAATATAAACAATCGGCAATGAAACGTTGGTTTGGTAAGATAAAATTCAATAAAAAGAAGGGTGGGAAACTGGCGTTAAATGCAGGTCTGAAAACAGGTAGAAAAAAGTAAATGAAGGGGTTACAAAAAAATGTTTCAAAAAAACAGGAACAAAATTTCAGAAATTGAAACTTTCCGTTACCTTTGCCTTCCCAAAAAAAACGGAGCGATCCGCAATAAATTGGAAGTTCTTTAGAAGATTGACATTCAACTTCATAAGCCACTTTAGCTCAGTTGGTAGAGCAGCTGATTTGTAATCAGCAGGTCGTTGGTTCGAGTCCGACAAGTGGCTCAGAAAAATTTTTCTGATTTGGAAAAATTACTGCTATTTGCAGTCTGATTTTGAAGAAGGAGAACCGGGCAGGTTCCAGAGCGGCCAAATGGGGCGGACTGTAAATCCGCTGTCTTTCGACTTCAGAGGTTCGAATCCTCTCCTGCCCACGGAAGCAAATTTTGAATGTTGGATTTTGGATAGTGAATAATACTTCATCCAAAATTCAAAATTCAACATCCAAAATTTCTAAGCGGAAGTAGCTCAATTGGTAGAGCGATAGCCTTCCAAGCTATAGGTTGCGAGTTCGAGACTCGTCTTCCGCTCAATGACGCTGCGTTAGCAGTTAACAAGCTGTTGTAGCTCAGGGGTAGAGCACTTCCTTGGTAAGGAAGAGGTCGAGAGTTCAATTCTCTTCAACAGCTCGATTTGAATGAATTGAGGTTGTTAAACAGGATCAGAACCCTGAAAGGCATCCCGGTTTGTTTGGAAAGGAACCAAGAGGCGTGTGCAATGTGTTTTGTGATGAAAAGTGTCGTGATTTGATTCAAATCATATTGCTGTAAGCGTGTTTGCTTATGGCTATTTATTTTAAAACCGCAACAAAAACAATAACGATGTCAAAAGAGACCTTTAAGAGGGAGAAACCTCACGTGAACGTTGGTACCATTGGTCACGTAGACCACGGTAAAACTACTTTGACTGCAGCTATTACCGATATTCTGGCGAAAAAAGGTTTGGCGCAGAAGAAGAACTACGACGAAATTGATGGTGCCCCCGAAGAAAAAGAGCGTGGTATCACTATCAATACCGCACACGTAGAATACCAGACTGACAACAGGCACTATGCTCACGTGGACTGCCCCGGTCACGCTGACTACGTGAAGAACATGATCACCGGTGCTGCCCAGATGGACGGCGCTATCCTGGTGGTTGCCGCAACAGATGGTCCTATGCCCCAGACCAAAGAGCACATCCTGCTCGCCCGTCAGGTAGGCGTTCCCCGTATTGTTGTATTTATGAACAAAGTTGACCTGGTTGACGATCCCGAACTGCTTGAACTGGTAGAAATGGAGATTCGTGACCTGTTGTCTTCTTATGGTTTCGACGGCGACAACACCCCCATCATCAAAGGTTCCGCTACAGGCGCCCTCGCTGGTGAAGAAAAATGGGTTAAATGCGTTGAAGAACTGATGGACGCTGTGGATACTTACATTCCCCTGCCTCCCCGTCCGATCGATCAGCCATTCCTGATGTCTGTTGAAGACGTATTCTCTATCACTGGTCGTGGTACCGTTGCAACCGGTCGTATCGAGCGCGGTGTAATCAAAGTTGGTGAGCCCGTTGAGATCGTAGGTCTCGTGGAAGCACCCATGAACTCCGTTGTAACTGGTGTTGAGATGTTCAAAAAACTGCTGGATCGTGGTGAAGCTGGTGACAACGCCGGTCTGCTGCTCCGCGGTATTGAAAAAACTCAGATCCGTCGTGGTATGGTTATTTGCGCGCCAAAATCCATCACCCCGCACACTGAGTTCAAAGGTGAAGTTTACGTACTGAGCAAAGAAGAAGGTGGCCGTCACACGCCGTTCTTCAACAAATACCGTCCTCAGTTCTACTTCCGTACTACGGACGTAACAGGTGAGTGTATGCTGCCTGAAGGAACTGAAATGGTAATGCCTGGTGATAACACTTCCCTCACTGTAAAACTGATCCAGCCCATCGCTATGGAAAAAGGTCTGAAATTCGCTATCCGCGAAGGTGGACGTACCGTAGGTGCAGGTCAGGTTACTGAGATCCTGAAGTAATCCTCGGATTCATTATAGGCCATTAGCAACATGGGCTGTTGAAAAACAGTTCGGTTGCCGGCATCGGCAGAAAATCAGTACTTTTGCCGGAAGTCAGCAGCCCCCGATTTGCTAATGGCTTTTTATACGGGCGTAGTTCAATGGTAGAATAGAGGTCTCCAAAACCTTTGATACGGGTTCGAATCCTGTCGCCCGTGCAAGTATGCACTCCATTCTGTTGCCCCGGCAGCAGGATGAACAAAGAAACAGTTATGAATAAGATATCAACTTATTTTAAAGAATCATACAAGGAACTGGTTGAAAAAGTAACCTGGCCCACCGGGGAACAATTACAACAAAGTACCATGATCGTTCTGGGTGCAACCCTGGTTATCACAGCTATCGTTTGGGTGATGGACTTTGCCGCGAATTCTCTTCTTAAATTCATTTACTCATTCTTTAGCTAATGGAAGCAGCAGTTAATCAAGTAGAAACGAAATGGTACGTGCTCCGCGTGGTGAGTGGAAAGGAAAAGAAAGTAAAGGAGTACCTCGATAAGGAAATTTCAAGGGGTGGCTGGAGTGAAGTGGTGAAACAGGTGTTCCTGCCCGTGGAGAAAGTATACAAGGTGCAGAACGGTAAGAAGGTAATGCGGGAACGCAACTACTATCCCGGTTATGTGATGATCGAGATCGCAGATGGAAAACTTTCTGACGACCTGAAAGACACCATCAAGAACACTTCCAATGTGATCCATTTCCTCGGAAAAGAGAACCCCATTGCACTCCGCAAAGCGGAAGTGAACAAGATGCTGGGTAAAATGGATGAAATGGCGGAAGCGGGTGGCATGAACATGAGCGAGCCTTTCATCATCGGTGAAACCATCAAGATCATCGAAGGACCTTTCAACGACTTCAACGGTATCATCGAAGAAGTAAACGATGAGAAGAAGAAACTGAAAGTGACCGTAAAAATATTCGGACGCTCCACACCAGTGGAACTGAACTATATGCAGGTAGAGAAGCTTGCTTAATACCGGTTCTGATAAAACATTAAAAAGCCCCACCATTTGGCGGGGCTTTTTCTTTAGCTATATACACCTGCTTATTCAAACAGGGTGGTAGGCGTTACATCATCATTGGTCTCTGGCGCAGGTGCCGGCGTAGGTTCGGCCGCAGGTGCTTCAACAGGCATTACAGGTGTTTGCTCTTCAACAGGAGCGGGTGCCTTTTTAGCCTTCGGTTTTGGCGCGGCCTTTTTGGGCGTTGCTTTTTTTACCGCCGCTTTCTTGGGAGCCGCTGCTTTTTTGGCCGCTACTTTTTTCGGTGCGGCCTTCTTAGCCGCTGTAGCTTTCTTTGGTGCGGCTTTTTTAGCAACTTTTTTCGGCGCCGCTTTTTTGGGAGCAGCCTTTTTCACGGCTTTCTTCACCGCGGTTGTTTTCTTCACGGCTTTCTTAGGTGCCGCTTTTTTTGCCATTTTTTTTGGCGCCGCTTTCTTGGGTGCCGCCTTTTTGGCTACTTTTTTTGGTGCAACTTTTTTAGCCGCTTTTTTAGGCGCTGCCTTTTTCGCGGCTTTTTTCGGAGCCGATTTTTTAACGGCCGCTTTCTTCGGTGCGGCCTTTTTTACTGCCTTTTTGGGCGCAGCCTTCTTGACTGGTTTTGCTTTCGCTTTCGCCATTGTGATAGAATTTTAATGAGTTAGGAAGTGGAATATTTATTTAATTTGAAAAGTTAGGGAGAAAAAATTACACAGGAAAATTTTCTTTCCTCATTTATAAAGCTGTGGAAAATTTTCTAATTACTTCATTTCCAATGTATGTAATCGTGTACCTTCGCCCGGGGCTGTTTATTAAAAAATATTTGAAAACAGGAATAAAATCGTACCTTCGCATCCCCAAAAACTTAGTTCTTTCGACGAATGCGATTGGGAGTATGGCCTCCGGGCAATACGTTAACACCAAAAAATCTCAAAAATGGCAAAAGAAATTACAGGCTACGTTAAGTTGCAGTGTAAAGGAGGACAGGCGAACCCTGCACCTCCCATCGGACCAGCCCTCGGTTCCAAAGGAATCAACATCATGGAGTTCTGCAAGCAGTTCAATGCGCGCACCCAGGATAAAATGGGCAAGGTTCTTCCCGTTCTCATCACTGTTTTCTCCGACAAATCTTTCGAGTTTGTTATCAAAACTCCTCCGGCTCCCGTTCAGTTGCTGGAAGCGGCTAAAATTCAAAGTGGTTCCAAAGAGCCTAACCGTAACAAGGTGGGTAAGGTAACCTGGGCCCAGGTTGAAGCTATCGCAAAAGACAAGATGCCCGATCTGAACTGTTTCACCGTGGAAAGCGCCATGCGTATGGTGGCTGGTACGGCAAGAAGCATGGGTATCACCGTTGATGGCCAGGCTCCCTGGGAAAACTAATTGGTTCACCGAAAAAACTCTAAGAAATGGCAACCACCAAAAAAAGAAAAGTAGCCGACAGTAAAGTCGACAAAAATAAAGTGTACTCCCTGAAGGAAGCTGCTACCCTCGTAAAAGAGGTGAACACCACTAAGTTCGATGCTTCCGTAGACATTCACGTTCGTCTGGGCGTTGATCCCAAAAAAGCCGATCAGGCTATTCGCGGTTCAGTAACCCTGCCCCACGGTACAGGTAAAACAAAGCGCGTTCTCGTACTTTGCACACCTGACAAAGAAGCCGATGCTACCAAAGCAGGCGCTGACCATGTTGGTCTGGATGAATTTATTCAGAAAATCGAAGCAGGCTGGACTGACATCGATGTAATCATCGCTACCCCGTCCGTAATGCCTAAGATCGGTAAACTGGGTAAAATCCTCGGCCCACGTAACCTGATGCCCAACCCCAAAACAGGTACCGTTACCAACGATGTGGCGGCTGCCGTAAACGAGGTGAAAGGCGGTAAGATTACCTTTAAAGTGGATAAAGCAGGTATCATCCACGCCTCTATCGGACGCGTATCTTTCGATGTGCAGAAGATCCAGGAAAACAGTACCGAACTGATCAATGCCATCATCAAGCTGAAACCATCCACCGCGAAAGGTACTTACCTGAAAGGTGTGAGCATGGCCAGCACCATGAGCCCCGGCATCACGGTTGATACCAAAAACTTCCTGAACTAATCCTTCGGGAATCTGAAAACACTTTAAAAAAAGAGTTATGAACAAAGACCAGAAACAAGAAGTGATTGAACTGCTGAAAGGCAAGTTCTCTCAATACAACAACTTCTACATCACTGATACAGAAAGCCTCACCGTTGCGCAGGTGAGCACCCTTCGTCGCCACTGCTTCGATAAGAACGTGGAAATGAAGGTGGCTAAAAACACGCTCATCAAAAAAGCACTCGAATCACTCGATGGCGAAAAATACAGCGGTGTGTATGAAGCCCTGAACAACGTGACCGCACTGATGTTCAGCGAAAACCCAAAAGAACCGGCCCTGATCCTCTCTTCTTTCCGTAAGGAAAGCAATGGCGACAGGCCCGTGCTGAAAGCCGCTTTCATCAACGGTGAAGTGTACACCGGCGACGAACAACTGAAAGCGCTGACTCAACTGAAGACCAAAAACGAACTCATCGGAGAAGTTATTGGCTTGCTTCAATCCCCTGCAAAACGCGTACTGGCTGCTTTACTGCACCACCACGAAAAGCAGGCTGAAGGTGCAGCAACTGCTGAGTAAGTATTACAGCATTCAAAATAATATCCCAGGCCTGAGGGATCACAATCAAAGGCTAGATTTTTTTAAAAACACTCCGCCGGAGTTCATGAACTGAGAAGGCGGAAAAAATTTGACAACAATGGCAGACGTTAAAGCATTAGCCGAACAACTCGTTGGTCTTACTGTAAAAGAAGTACAGGAACTGGCCGACGTTCTGAAAGCAGACTACGGTATCGAACCAGCAGCAGCAGCAGTAGTAGTAGCCGCCGGCGACGGTGGTGGCGCAGCAGCAGCAGCTGAAAAAACAGCGTTCGACGTGATCCTGAAAAGTGCAGGCGCTTCTAAACTGAACGTAGTGAAGATCGTTAAAGACCTCACTGGTCTCGGTCTGAAAGAAGCAAAAGAACTGGTTGACGGCGCTCCGAAAACACTGAAAGAAGGTGTTACCAAAGCTGAAGCTGAAGACCTGAAAGCGAAGCTCACTGAAGCTGGCGCTGAGGTTGAAATCGCTTAATAAGCTTTTCAAACGAAGTGAAAAGGCCGTATCGCTCCGATGCGGCCTTTTCTTTTGCCCCCAATCCCTCCAAAATTACCAGGGAACGATTTTTATATTAAATGTATTTTTGAAACTCAACAACGCCGCGTATGACTGAAATCCGGATTCTGGTGGTGGAAGATGAAAAAAAAATCGCCGATTCGCTCAACAAAGGATTGGTGGAAAATCATTATGAAGTGGACATCGCTTACGATGGGCTCATCGCCAAAAGGATGTTCTCCGCTTCTCCCTACGACCTCGTGATCCTGGATATCAACCTGCCCGGTCTCAATGGCTACGAACTCTGCCACGAAATAAGATCGGTCAACGCGCAGGTGCCCATCATCATGCTCACCGCACTCGGGGCCACCGATGATAAAATCGAAGCCTTCGACGCAGGCGCGGACGATTATGTGGTGAAACCATTTGAGTTCAAAGAA
Source organism: Parasegetibacter sp. NRK P23 (assembly GCF_023721715.1). Lineage (NCBI taxonomy): Bacteria > Pseudomonadati > Bacteroidota > Chitinophagia > Chitinophagales > Chitinophagaceae > Parasegetibacter > Parasegetibacter sp. NRK P23. The sequence continues at coordinate 332,622 of NZ_JAMDLG010000001.1, read as the reverse complement.
CTGCTCGTGCGCATACGCGCATTGCTGAAAAGGGCGCAGTACGGTATCCCAACAGGGAATATGCTGAAAGTGGCCGACCTCGAAATGAACCTCGACAGCAAAGAGGTAACCAGGAACGGCAACGCGGTATCCCTTACCGCAAAAGAATTCCAATTGCTCGAATACTTTGTACGCAACAAAAACCGCGTGGTCTCCAGAGCCGATATCGCCCGCAATGTCTGGGACATCGACTTTGATACGGGAACAAACGTGATTGATGTTTACGTAAACTTCCTGCGCAAAAAGATTGACAAGGACCATGAACAGAAACTGATCAAAACCCAGGTAGGCATGGGCTACATCCTAAAGGAAAGCGGCGACTGATGAAAATCAAATACCGCATAACCCTGCTCTTCACAATTATTGTACTGGCCATTCTAGCCGTACTCTGCTCCGCCATTTACTATTCTTCAGAACTTACAAGGGAAAAAAATTTCAAGAACAGGCTCCGGAACCGTGCCCTTACCGTGGCGAAATACCTGATCGAAGTAACCGATAAAGATCAGGAACTGATGAAGAAGATCGAAGAGAATACCGTGTTCTCCCTGCAACGGAAATGCGTGATCGTTTACAACTACCTCAACCAGCCCATCTACAACCAGTTTGATGATCCTGATGATTCCATCGTGGTTACAAAAGATATGGTGGACCGCGCCCGCATTGACGGCGAATACTTCTCCAAAGCCGGTCAGCGGGATGTGCTTTCCACGCAATACATAGATCGCTTCAACCGGTACATTATTGTGGTGGCCGCTTACGATGAAGAAGGGATAGATACCATCGCCCGGTTGAAAGGCATACTTTGGTTCAGCTTCTTCGGTGGGATTTTTATTACGTTGATTACAGGGTATTATTTCTCGCATCGGCTGGTTCGTCCCATCATCACCATCATTGATGAAGTAAAGGATATTTCCTCACACAGTCTAACGAAACGCATTCAGGCAGGGGAGCAGCAAGACGAACTCAACCAACTCGCCGCTACCTTCAACCAGTTGCTCGACCGTATGCAGCAGTCGTTTGAGATCCAAAGACGCTTCATCTCCAATGCGTCGCATGAATTTTCCACCCCGTTAACGGCCATTTCCAGCCAGATCGAGATCGCGTTGCAGAACGAAAGATCCGTTCCCGAATACAAAGATGTATTGGAGTCGGTTTATAGTGATGTGTTCCAGATGGGACAACTCACCAAAGGGTTACTGGAAATCGCGAAAACAGGTTCCGGCGGCGCCATCGAACTGAATGAAGTGCGCATCGATGAAATACTCCTCCGCATCGCTGGAGATGTAAAAAGAATACATCCTTCTTACACGGTGCACCTCCATTTCGATGAGTTCCCTGATTCAGAAGAAGCCTTCCTGGTGTATGGCAATACGGATCTTTTGTACAGCGCCATCCGCAACATTGTATCCAACGCATGTAAATTTTCGCATACCGGAGAGGCCAACGTGCACCTGCTCATCAATGAAAAAGTAACCATTAAAGTCCAGGATGAAGGCATTGGCATTCCGCCCGAAGAAATGGCCGGTATCTTTCAACCCTTCTACCGTGCAGACAATGCCAAGGACAAAAAAGGCTTCGGGCTGGGACTTGCGCTCGCGAACCGCATTATCCGGTTGCACAAAGGAAAGATCATGGTGGAATCCGCTCCCGGTAAGGGCACCACTTTTTATATCGTACTGGAAAAAGCGTTTTAATCTGTTTTTAATCCCACTTTAATATACCGCTAATAAGTGGCAGGCATATTTGTGTATATGTTAAAATGAATGCCTGTATCCGCTCGAAATATCGTCCCTTCCATTGTGGTGGCCGTGATTCTGCTCTTCACCATTTTTAACGTGCGTTTGTATTACCGCACCACCGAAGTGAGGGCACACAACAGGGCATTGATCTTGCAACAGGATTCAATACGTTCGGTACACATGAACCTCACCAGGGAAATGCTTGACTTTCCCCAACCTGGCATTCACCTCGTTAACGAGCAAAATGACGGGCGGGTAAGCACCAGCGGTGAGCCTGCGGTACTGGGCAACTAAAATCAGCACTATGCAACAAATTCTACCTGAACATCCCGAAATGAAGATCGAGGTGCGCAGCTTAACGCCATCCGATTATGAAGCGGTGAAGGAACTACAACTGGCCTGTTTCCCAGGTATGCTGCCCTGGAGTAAACTTCAGTGGGACAGCATGATGGAGAAGTTCCCGCAAGGGCAACTCGCCGTGGAACTGAATGGAAAAATCGTGGCCTCTTCCTCCAGCCTCCTGCTGCATTTCGACGAATACACAAAAGATCATTCCTGGAACGCCATCACAGGAAAAGGTACCTTGTCCACCCATAAACCGGATGGGGATACACTTTATGGCATTGAAATCATGGTCCATCCGGATTACAGGAATTTTAAACTGTCCCGCCGCTTATACGATGCCAGGAAAAAACTGGCTGTGGACATGAACCTCCGCCGGATCATTATTGGTGGCAGATTACCCAATTATCATTTGTATGCTGATAACATGACCATCAAGGATTATGTGCAGCAGGTGATCGATAAAAAATTACGTGATCCAGTGCTGACCGCTCAGCTTTCCAACGGATTTCAATTGAAGCGGATCATCAGAGATTACCTGCCCAACGATACGGAATCCTGTGGCTACGCTACGTTTCTTGAATGGGTGAACCTGGATTATGAACCTGAAGGCGATCTGAAGATTCAGGAAGTGAATTACGTTCGGGTATGCGCGGTGCAATACCGGATGAGGATGATCAATAGTTTTGAAGACTTCGCCCACGATTGTGAATACTTCGTGGACGCGGCTTCCGATTACAGATGCGATTTCGTGCTGTTCCCCGAAATGCTCACCATGCAATTGCTCACTTTTCTACCAAACGACAGACCCGGAACCGCCGTAAGAAAACTGGCTGAATTTACGGATCAGTATGTGGAAATGTTCCGTAATCTGGCCATCAAATACAACATCAACATTGTTGGTGGCTCGCATTTCACGGTTGAAAACGAGGAGCTCTATAATATTTCTTACCTGTTCAGAAGGGATGGCAGTGTTTCCCGGCAATACAAAATGCACATCACACCGCATGAGAGGAAATGGTGGGGTGTAAAACCAGGTAATAAAGTTGAAGTGATGGACACCGATTGTGGTAAGATCGCCATCCTCATCTGTTACGATGTGGAGTTCCCCGAACTCGCGCGTATTGCGGTGAAGAAAGGCGCTTCTATATTATTCGTTCCCTTCAATACCGATGAAAGAAGGGCCTATCTCCGTGTCCGTTATTGTTCGCAGGCACGCGCCATTGAGAACCAGGTATATGTTGTATTGGCGGGCAGCGTGGGCAACCTGCCGGAAGTGGACAACCTGGACATACAATATGCGCAGTCGGCTATTCTTACACCTTCTGATGTGGAATTCCAGCGGGATGGCGTGGCGGCTATCGCGGAAGCAGGAGAGGAGACGCTTATTTTCCAGGACCTGGATATGAACCTGCTGAAGCGCCACCAGTATTTCGGGAGCGTACAAACCATTAAGGACCGCAGAACAGATTTTTATAACATCCGTTACACCGAAGGGGGAGAAACCTTTACCGTGTAACATTAACCCCTCAGCTACAACCTATGGTAAGTGTAATCATCCCGGCATTGAACGAGCAGGACACCATCGCCAACGTGGTGCGGTTCTGCCTGTCCAATCCACATGTCACTGAAGTTATCGTGGTGGACGATAAATCCATCGATGAAACAGTATCCCGCGCCAAAGCCGCGGGCGCCACGGTCATTACCAGCACCAAACTGGGGAAAGGTACATCCATGAAAGATGGGATACTGTATGCGAAGAACGATGTGCTGGTATTCATCGATGGCGATATTGATCCTTATCCACCCAATACTATTTGTGACCTGGTGAAGCCGATTCTCTCCGATGAATATGATTTTGTAAAAGCAACTTTCTCCCGCAACGCAGGCAGGGTAACTGAACTGGTGGCCAAACCGCTCCTCAGCATATTCTACCCTGAATTGTCGCAGTTCTCGCAACCGCTCAGCGGAATGATCGCAGGAAGAAAGGCGATGTTCGAAAAGGTGAATTTTTTTGGAGACTATGGCGTAGACATCGGCATCCTGATAGACATGTTTCTGATGAAGGCCCGCATCACCGAAGTGAACATCGGCTACCTCGACAACAAAAGCAAGCCCTGGCACGCGCTCGGACGCATGAGCAAGGAAGTGGCCCGCGCCATCATCACCAAAGCCCTGGTACAGAAAAAAGAAACCGTTACACTGGAAGAACTCGAATCTATGAATGTGATCAAAGACCAGATGGAATACGCCATCAAAGAGCAGGTAAAAGGATTAAAAAAAATGGCCATCTTCGATATGGACGATACCATCCTCCGGGGAAGATTTATTGACACGGCCGCCGAGCAACTCGGTTTTGTGCAGGAGCTCCGTAAACTGAGAGCCACGGAAACCGACCCGGTGATCCTTACCAAACAGATCGCCCGGTTGCTCAAAGGAAGGAATTTCGGAGAACTGCTCAAAGTAGCGGAGTCTATACCCATGGTGGGTGATATCGAAGAAACAGTGGCTGAATTGAAGAGCCGCGGCTATATTGTGGGCATCATCTCCGATAGTTACGATTTTGTAACGAGTTATGTGAAGAATAAGATTGGCGCCGATTTTTCCCTTTCCAACGAACTTGAATTCTCGAACAGCATCGCCACCGGGGAAGTGAAGATGCCTTCTTTCTTTTTCTCCCATGCGGAAAGTATCTGCAAGCACACTATCTGCAAAACCAACGCGCTCCAGGATATCACAAAGCAATATGGGATACCCCTCAGCAATTGCATCGCCATCGGCGACAGCGCCAACGACCTGTGCATGGTGCAGAAAGCAGGAATAGGCGTAGCGTTCTGCTCAAAAAATGAATTGTTGAATTATTCCGCGGATAAAGTGATCTCCCAATATGCTTTCAGTGAACTGCTGGATTACGCGAAGTAGGTTTTAATCTCATTTTAATGCCGCATTAATTCGGGTTTAATTGATGGCGGCTAGTTTTACGGCAATGATTTTTTCGGCACTATTAAAATCAAAAGTTATGAGGTACAAAGCACTATTAATGGCAGCAGGTATTGTATCGGCCTCCGCCCTGCAGGCCCAATCGGTTGAGGATGGCAAGAAAATGTTGTATTACGAGCGCTACAATAGCGCGGAAGATATCCTGGCAAAATCGATCAATGCCGACCCAAATAACGGGGCAGCATGGTACACACTCACCCAGACTTTCCTGGCTCAGGATAAAAAGGCAAGCGCGGACTCTCTTATGAACGCAGCTCCCGCTTCTCTGGCCGGAGATCCGCTGGTTAAAATAGCCAAAGGGCAGTTGCTCCTCATGGACGGTAAGAAAGATGAGGCGAATAAACTGTTTGATGAAGCTATCGGAAGCGTGAAGAAAAGGGACCAGGGCGAAATGATGATTAAAGTGGCCCGTGCGCACGTCGACGCTAAAGAAGGAGATACCAATAAAGCATTGGCTTTACTGACTGAAGCGGAAGGTAGAGAGAAGAAAAACCCGGAACTCCACATGACCCGTGGCGATGCTTACCGTAAACTGGCGAATGGTGGTGCCGCTATCGAAGGATACATGGCCGCACTGAGCGCCGATGGAAAATATGCAAGAGCGCCTTTCATGATCGGGAAAATTTACTTATCTCAGGATAATAAGACCGCTTACGTTGAAAACTTCGAAAAAGCAGTGGAAATTGACCCCAATTTCAAGCCTGCCCTTTATGAGTTGTACTATTTCAACTATTTCAGGGATGTGAACAAAGCGAAGGACTACCTCGAAAAATACATCGCTGCAAGTGATCCTTCACCTGAACATGATTATATCCGCACCGACCTGATGTTCGTTTCCCGCCAATACGATGAAGCCATTGCCCAAGCGCAGCAGTTGATCAGCGCGCAGGGAGCGAATGCAGAACCCAGGTTGTATAAGCTGATTGCCTATAGTTACGACGCGAAAAAAGATTCGCTGAAAGCAAAAGAACTGATGACCACTTATTTCGAGAAGCAACCGGAAGATAAGCGGGTTCCCAAAGACTACGAGTTCATGGGTAATCTGTTGCAGCGTTTTCCTGGTGAAGAAATAACCGCGGCAGCTAACCTTGAAAAAGCAGTGGCACTGGATACTTCAGCGGTGGAAAAAACAAAGTACATCGAGAATCTTTCCAACCTGTACAAAAAACTCAACGACCATAGTAAAGAAGCTTATTGGATGGGAGAGGCGTATAAACTTAAAAAAGACCCAACCAATACTGATTTGTACAACTGGGGAAGCGCCCACTATTTCGCCAAAGAATTCCAAAAAGCGGATAGCGTATTTGGTGTGTACACCGCAAAATATCCCGACCAGGTATATGGTCCCTACTGGCAGGCACGTTCCAATGCAGCCATTGATACCAGTATGGAACAGGGCCTCGCGGTACCGCACTATACCAAACTGATTGAAGTGGCCTCTAAAGATACGGCCAAGAACAAGGCTTTGCTGATCCAGTCTTATGGCTACCTTGCGGCGTACAATGCCAACGTTGCCAAAGATTACGCGAAAGCGGTGGAGCATCTCGATCAGATACTGGTGTTGCAACCAGAGAACAATGATGCGAAAGCCAACAAAGAAATCTTACAAAAACTGGTAAATACCCAGCAGAACAGGGCTACCGGCGATAGCACACAAGGGGGTAATACCGACAAAACGAAAACAGATGGAAGCGGTGGTAACCGCTCCTCGAGATAGCATTCAAGAAAGTGAGTAGTGCTGATTTGAAACGGCCGTGGGATTCTTCCCGTGGCCTTCTTTTTTGTAAATACAAGGCAGCGCAGCACCCGCTAAAAACTTTATGGCAAATTGACAAATAATATGTACTTTTGCCATCCCCTAATTTAGGCTTATTGTTTATATTCAGCTTAGAATAGGGGAATTGCGATTCAACTGATTGGTTTTCAGTGATAGAGATTGTTCAATAAAACCGGTTTATTATATATATGTCTTCAACAACACTGTCAAACAGGATCAATTTCGGAAAGATTAAGAATCTCGCCGAAACTCCTGATCTGCTAGAGGTTCAGATTCAATCGTTTAAAGACTTTTTCCAGTTAGAGACCACTCCGGACAAACGTAACAATGAGGGCCTTTTTAAGGTGTTCAAAGAGAACTTCCCCATTACGGATACCCGGAACATCTTCGTACTGGAATTCCTCGATTATTTTATTGACCCGCCACGCTATACCATTGACGAGTGTATGGAGCGCGGACTTACGTACGCCGTTCCCCTGAAAGCCAAACTGCGCCTTAGTTGTAATGACGAGGAGCACGTTGACTTCCAGACCATCATCCAGGACGTGTTCCTGGGTAACATTCCCTACATGACGCCACGTGGTACTTTCGTGATCAACGGCGCTGAAAGGGTAGTGGTTTCCCAGTTGCACCGCTCACCCGGTGTATTCTTCGGTCAGTCTGTGCACCCCAACGGTACTAAGATTTATTCCGCCCGTGTGATCCCTTTCAAAGGCGCGTGGATGGAATTCGCGACCGATATCAACAACGTGATGTACGCGTACATCGACCGTAAGAAAAAATTCCCTGTAACCACCCTGCTTCGTTCCATCGGGTTCGAAACAGATAAGGATATTCTTGAACTCTTCGGCATGGCCGACGAAGTGAAAGGTGAACGCAAAGCCCTGGAGAAATTCCTCGGCAAGCGTCTCGCTGCCCGTGTACTCCGTACCTGGGTGGAAGATTTCGTGGATGAAGATACCGGCGAAGTAGTATCCATCGAAAGGAATGAGGTAGTGATGGAGCGCGATACCGTGCTGGACGAAGAAGCCATTGAAACCATCGTGGACATGGCCGTTTCCTCCGTATTCATCCAGAAAGAAGAAGTGAGCGGCGACTACGCCATCATTTACAATACCCTCAACAAAGATACCTCCAACTCCGAGCTGGAAGCCGTTCAGCACATTTACCGCCAACTGCGCGGTGCCGATGCGCCGGATGATGAAACAGCACGTGGTATCATCGATAAATTGTTCTTCAGCGACAAACGTTACGACCTCGGAGAAGTGGGCCGTTATAAGATCAACCGCAAACTCGGGGTGGATCAGAAACTGGACAACAAGGTATTGACCAAGGAAGATATTATTGAAATCATTAAATACCTGGTACGCCTCACCAACGGTAAAGCAGAGATCGATGACATCGATCACCTGAGCAACCGTCGTGTTCGTACCGTGGGAGAGCAGCTGTATGCACAATTCGGTGTTGGTCTGGCCCGTATGGCCCGTACCATCCGCGAAAGAATGAACGTGCGCGACAACGAGGTGTTCACGCCTGTTGACCTGATCAACGCCAGAACACTTTCTTCCGTAATCAACTCATTCTTCGGTACCTCACAGTTGTCTCAGTTCCTCGACCAGACCAACCCCCTGAGTGAGATTACGCACAAGCGTCGTATCTCCGCACTCGGACCAGGCGGTCTGAGCCGTGAACGCGCGGGCTTTGAGGTGCGTGACGTACACTATTCCCACTATGGCCGTCTTTGTACGATCGAAACGCCGGAAGGACCAAACATTGGTCTGATCTCCACGCTTTGCGTGCACGCGAAAATCAACGAGATGGGCTTCATCGAAACACCGTACCACAAAGTGGAAAACGGTAAAGTAGATATGAAGGCACTCACTTACCTGAGCGCTGAAGAAGAAGACATCGCTAAGATCGCCCAGGCGAATACGCCGCTTGACCCCAATGGAAATTTCGTGGAAGAAAGGATCGTGAGCCGTGAAACCGGTGACTTCCCCATACTCGAAAAATCTGAAGTGGAATTCATGGACGTGGCCCCCAACCAGATCGTTGGTTTGAGCGCCTCCCTGATCCCCTTCCTGGAGCACGATGACGCCAACCGTGCCCTGATGGGATCGAACATGCAACGTCAGGCTGTGCCGCTGATCCGCCCACAGGTGCCTATCGTAGGTACCGGTCTGGAAGGAAAAGCCGCCCGCGACGCGCGTATCCAGATCCATGCTGAAGGAGAAGGTGTGGTGGAATTCGTGGATGCCAACGAGATCCATGTGCGCTACGAAAGAAACGAATCACAAAAACTGGTGAGCTTTGAAGAGGACCTCAAAGTGTACAAACTCACCAAGTTCATAAAAACCAACCAGGCCACCTGTATCAACCTGCGTCCCGCTGTGAAGAAAGGACAGCGCGTGGTGGAAGGCGATTTCCTTACCGAAGGATACGCTGTACAGGGCGGAGAACTGGCACTGGGCCGTAACCTGAAAGTGGCGTTCATGCCATGGAAAGGGTACAACTTCGAGGATGCCATCGTGATCTCCGATAAAGTGGTGACCGAAGACCTGTTCACTTCCGTTCACATCGAAGAATTTGAACTGGAAGTGCGCGATACCAAATTGGGTGAAGAAGAGCTGACGCCAGATATCCCCAACGTTTCCGAAGAGGCTACCAAAGACCTCGACGAAAACGGTATCATCCGCATCGGTGCACACGTGAAGGAAGGTGATATCATCATTGGTAAGATCACACCTAAAGGTGAATCTGATCCTACCCCTGAAGAAAAACTCCTCCGCGCCATCTTCGGCGACAAAGCCGGTGACGCGAAAGATGCGTCCCTGAAAGCGCCGTCCGGAACCGAAGGTGTGGTGATCGATAAAAAGCTGTTCCAGCGCGCCAAGAAAGATAAGAACACCAAAGTGCGTGAAAAAGCCCTGCTTGAAAAAGTAGAGAAAGTACACGACAAGAACGAAGCCGATATCATGGAAGTATTGCTGAGCAAACTCCAGGTATTGCTGAAAGACAAAGCTTCCGCAGGTGTTTCCAATAACTTCGGTGAAGTGCTGATCGGTAAAGGTTCTAAGTTCACAGTGAAGAACCTTACCGGTATCGACTACCTGAACGTGAATCCGCTGGGTTGGACAGGCGACGAGAAGATCGACCAACAGATCAACATTCTCCTTCACAACTACAACATCAAATACAACGAAGAACTCGGTCGCTACAAGCGCGAAAAGTTCAACATCTCTATCGGAGACGAACTGCCTGCCGGCGTACTGAAGCTGGCGAAAGTTTACCTCGCCGTGAAGCGTAAGCTGAAAGTGGGGGATAAAATGGCGGGACGCCACGGTAACAAAGGTATCGTTGCCAAGATCGTTCGTGCGGAAGACATGCCGTTCCTCGAAGACGGAACGCCGGTTGATATCGTACTGAACCCATTGGGTGTACCTTCCAGGATGAACCTCGGTCAGATCTATGAAACCGTTCTCGGATGGGCCGGTGAGAAACTGGGTATGCGCTTCGCCACCCCGATCTTCGATGGTGCCACTACCGAAGAAATCGCGGAACACATCACACAGGCAGGTCTGCCCAGCTTCGGACACACTTACCTCTACGATGGTGAAACAGGTGACCGCTTCGACCAGAAGGCTACAGTGGGTATCATCTACATGATCAAACTGCACCACATGGTGGATGACAAGATGCACGCCCGTTCTATCGGACCATACAGTCTCATTACCCAGCAACCGCTTGGTGGTAAGGCACAGTTCGGTGGTCAGCGTTTCGGGGAAATGGAAGTGTGGGCCCTCGAAGCCTACGGTGCTTCCAACATCCTGCAGGAACTGCTCACCATTAAATCGGATGACATCATCGGCCGCGCGAAAACTTACGAGGCCATCGTTAAAGGTGATAACATTCCGAAGGCGGGTGTTCCGGAATCTTTCAACGTGTTGATCCACGAATTGAGAGGTCTGGGATTGGATCTGAAATTCGAATAAGAATTATTTGCTTAGATAAGATGAAGGCCGTTGCGAAGAGCAGCGGCCTTTTTTTATTTTATATTTTTCACGCGAAGACGCAAGGGAGCAGGGACGCAAAGAGTGGTTGAGGTATTTGCTGGCGGAGGAATATTTTCTCGCAATTGCTTCGTGCCTCGCAATGCTACGACGCAACGCGATGATAATTTGCGAATCTGATGTTGATAAAATTTGTTTTGGCTGAAAGTTTGGAGGTTTTCTTCAGGTAAAGGGTACAGGATTTTTCACTTGAACCTCATTTCAGTTTTGTGAGGTGAAGCCAAGAAGATATTTTGGTGCACACATTTTTTACATGAACCTATGTTCACTGCTACATCATTAATTCAACCATTCAAAAAAATCAACAGCTCAAACGTTGCGTCGTAGCGCCGTTGCGAGAAACATTCCTATATCTCCGCGCCTTTGAGAGAGATCCCCCAAACCGCCACTACGGGAAAGCTTTCTACTGTTGTTGCTGCGCCTCCGCATCTTCCAGTGGCGGGGCATCTCTGAACCTCGTGGTAACATCGTTCATTTCTTCGAATACCTGGCCGCTTTCATAACCCACGGAAACGTATACGGATAACCGCTGGTAAGCCCTTCCCCGGAACATGCCCTTCGCAGGCGTACAATCCTTGAAGTTGCGACCTGTAGCAAGCTTCACGTGGGTATTGGTGGTCCATACATTGTTGGTGGGATCGATTCCCGCCCATCCCTGTCCCGGAATCCAGGCTTCCACCCAGGCGTGCGTAGCGCCTTCTCCGCGCATGCCGTTCTTGTTCGGACAGATATAACCGCTCACATAGCGGGCGGGGATCTTCAGAGAACGTAATATCTGCAACATCAGGTGCGCGAAATCCTGGCATACGCCGGAACGGTGCTCCAGGATATCATCCACAGTGGTTTCCACATCCGTGATGCCTTTGATGTAACTGAACTCCGAGAAGATATAGTTGCAGCAGTTCATAACGGTGGCGGCTACACTATCCTGCGGATTCAGTATGATTCCGGCTATTGCCGTGATCTTTTTTTCTGCTTTGATCTGTTCTTTCTGGCTGAGTTCCAGCAGGAGCAGATTTCCGGCTTTGTCGCTCTCCAACTGGTGGAAACCGCCCATGTAGCCGATAGCCGGATCACTGGGACCGGTAGTGCGCACAATCATGCGGCTCTCGATCGTGAGTTCGCGATGGGGTTGAAGGATGTTGAAGATCCCGGTTCGGTTCCCGAAATAATCCACGAAACTGAACACATCTGGTGAATGTGTGATGTGCAGGTCGTGCTGGAGCGTTTCCTGTCCGGGCACGTTCAGCGGGTATTTTCGTATGGCGTTCATGCTTTCCGTTACGGGGCGGTCGTATTCGTAACGGGTGATATGGTGAATTTTGAAAACAGGCATAATGGAAGGGGCTGAGATTAAGTGTAAGAAAAGAACGTTTGACCCAGTTGCTGGTAAAAGTACAATAATGATGCCCTGATGTTGCACAGGAAATCACGCACTTCGTGGTCTTTGATATCGCTGGCATCTGCGTAGAGTACAAGGCTGTTCATTTTGCCGAACTGGCGCAGGAGACGATCCTTTTGTTCAGGATTGTTCTTCGCCAGCACGTCAACCAGGTATTTCTCCATGCGGTCGAAGCAATAACGGATGGAACGGGGAAAATCGGTGTTAAAAACCAGCATCTGGAGGATATGGTTGTTCTGCTCCGAAAGCCGGTAGGTTTTCAGGTAAAGTTCATACCCGGAGAGGGAAAAGAGTAAGCTTCTCCAATAGAGAATATCTTTCCTCGAACTGAGGTTGAAGTCGATGTTACCGAAATGGGACAACATGGTTTCGATGGTGAGCAAACACCTTTCAAGGAGTTTGCCCATATTCATGAAACTCCAGCTCATATCGCGCGACATGGTGGTATCCACCACGCCCACAAACTGGAGCGTTCCGTTCAGTAGTTTATCGATCACCGGCATCGGGTCTTCCCCGGCAATGATCTTTTCCGTTTGTGGCTGGTTCATGAGGTGGTACAACTGGTTCACCTGTTCCCACACTTCTTTGGTGATGTTGTCCTGTATGCCACGGGCATTCTCCCGGGCTTTGGCGATGATCTGTTGCAGGGAGTTTGGGTTCTGCTTTTCCATGCAGAGATAGTACACGCTTTTCGAAGTATTGTATTCTATGGCCTGCAATTCTTCTTCGGAAAGAGAGGCGAATATTTTAAGTACTGGGCGCCAGGAATGCACACCATAAGGACTTTTATCCAGCGACAGGATATAGTTGGTGCGTACGGTGCGCAGCAATCCTTCGGCGCGTTCCATATAGCGGTTCATCCAGAAAAGGGCATCGGCAATTCTACTGAGCATAGCTTCGTTTCAAAGTTTACAATTCAGGGCGCAATTCTTTACAGGTCAATGATCCAGGTGTCTTTGCTTCCACCGCCCTGCGAGGAGTTCACCACCAGCGATCCTTCGCGGAGCGCCACACGGGTGAGTCCGCCGGGAACAATATGGATACCGTCGGGACCACACAACGCGTACGGACGGAGGTCCACATGGCGTGGCTGGAAAGTGCCGTTCAGGAAGCAGGGCACGGTGGATAAACGAATGATCGGCTGGGCGATGAATTCACGAGGTTGCTGAAGAATATCCAGCTTCACTTTTTCCAGTTCCGCTTCGGTGGCGGTATTGCCCATCACCATGCCATAACCGCCCGACTGGTCGGTACGTTTGATCACCATTTTATGAATGTTCTTAAAAACATGATCCCGTTGTTCCGGATCGCTCAATTGGTAAGTGGGCACATTCGGCAGGATCGGATCTTCATTCAGGTAATAACGGATCATCGCCGGGACATAAGAATACACGGCTTTGTCATCGGCCACCCCATTGCCCACGGCGTTGATGAGCGCCACATTCCCTTTGCGGTAAGCGCTGATGATGCCGGGAACACCCAATAAACTATCGGGCCTGAATTCCAGGGGATCAATGAATTCATCGTCTATCCTTCTGTAAATCACATCCACTCTTTCCAAACCGTGCGTGGTTTTCATATACACGATATGGTTGTTCACCACCAGGTCTTTTCCTTCCACCAGTGGAATCCCCATCTGTCGGGCTAGGAAACTGTGTTCATAGTACGCCGAGTTGAATACGCCGGGCGTAAGAATCACCACAGTAGGTTTACTGATGGCACGGGGGGAATGCGCGTTCAGTATTTCGTGCAGCAGCAACGGGTAGTTGTTGATCATCCGCACATTGTTCGTGGCCAGCACATCGGGGAAAATGCGTTTGGTTACCTCGCGGTTCTCGAGCATGTAGGAAACGCCGGAAGGCGTGCGGAGGTTGTCTTCCAGAATATAGAATGTACCGTCGTTGTCACGGATCAGGTCGATGCCCGCAATATGTACATGGATATCGTGCGGTACTTTGATTCCGAAAACTTCCCGGGTGAACTGGCTGCAGGAAGAGATGAGCGCGGCGGGAATAACGCCGTCTTTAATGATCTGCTGGTTGGAATAGATATCGTTCAGGAAATGGTTCAGCGCCGTAATACGCTGGCGGATGCCCGCTTCAATGTGGGCCCATTCAGAGGAGGTGATGATGCGGGGAATGATATCGAAGGGGAAAATGCGTTCGATACCGGTATTGTCGTTATATACCGTGAAGGTGATGCCCTGGTTCATAAAAAGTTCCCCTGCCAGCGTGTCTTTGGTGCGGAGCGTATCCAGTGTGGTGCCGCGCAGTTGCTGGAAGAGGTTCTGGTAATGGGGGCGCACGTTGCCCTGGTCGTTCATTTCGTCCCATATTTCCCTGAGCAGCGGGTATTCTTTGAAGAGCGCGTCTCCATTCATAAGCGGTCGGGTTTTGGTAAAACAAAAAGGTTGCCTGCCAGTAGATAAAGTACTGGCAAGCAACCTTTCTAAATATACGAATAAATTACATCGGCAATTAAAACAGGGATAGGTATTTTTGGGATGAAGCAATAATTGGCTGCCGACCCAATGTGTTCGCGTATCCTTAATATCAGTTTATGTACCAACAGTTTGAAGCGCCGCCATCTTTAAAGGATTTTGTATCCTTCCTCTACGTGATGGAGGTTTCTGCTGATACCGCCACACCGCTTCCGGAATTGCTGATGCCCTCCGGAACCGGCGTTTTCGGCTGCCAGTATGCGGGCTGCTGGAACATTAAGAGTGCCGTGCTCAATGGAGCGCTCCCGCCTTTTTATGTGGTAGGACAACAAACCGTGAGTTATACGCTTACCGCTTCTCCGCCGTTATGTGGTATTGTGGGGGCCGCGCTCAAACCTACGGCGATCTGGTATTTTTTGAGAAAGGATTGCACCGGCTTCACCAATACCTTGCAGAATCCCACCGAAATATGGGGTGAAGCGTTCCTTGTTTTCAGGGAGCAGTACACCTTACTCGATGATCTTTCCGCAAGAAAAAATGCGTTGATCTCCTTCCTGGAATCGGTTTCTGCGGGTATTACTTTTGAGGAAGATATTGTGGAAATGGCCCTGGCGGAAATTTTCAGAACAAAAGGATGCCTTACTACCGCTGATATATGTGCGAAGTTGCCCATCAGCGAAAGATACCTCCAGATCCAGTTCAAAAAGAAAGTCGGTCTTTCTCCCGGTGCCTACGCGCGGATCATACGTTTCAACAATATGTTTCTAGAATTTTCCAAACACAAGGGGCAGCATGATCTCGCATTCATTACCGCGCTGTTCAATTATTACGATGCGGCGCATTTTAATAAAGACTTTAAAAAATTCTGCGGCGAAGCGCCTTCCTCCTTCCAACTGGAAAATTTCCATCTGCTGATGGACCTGATCCGGAACGGGCCCTATCTTACCAAGGTGTCCGAATAAGCTGCCTGAAATTTTAGTTCGGTTTTTTACAAACAGGTACTTACATACCTGCTTACATTCGTTTTTCATACTTCTCTATATGTGGTGTTCGTTAGTTGAAACACTGCACTGGCCTGTATTTGCCAGGATGGTTCTTTAGTAGCCTGATATAAAACTGAAATCATGAAAAAGTTATTTGCTTTGGTTCTCCTGGTGGGAACAGTACCGCTTTTCGCGGAAGCGCAGGTGCTCAACAGAATGAAGAAAAACGTGGAAAGAACCGCGGAACGGAAAGTACAATCGAAAGTGTCTCAGAAAACGGGCGAAGCGGTAGATGAAGTGTTTGAGAAGATGGAGAAAAAAGAAGGGGAGAAGGATAAAAAGAAAAATGAATCAGCCTCAACGTCAAAAGAGACCACTCAAAAAAAGGCATCCGGAAATACAACAAGAACCTACAGCCGAAAGCAGGATCCGGAACTTTCTTTCGATGGTGAAATACTTTTCAACGAAAATTTTACTTCCACCCGTTCGGGCGACCTTCCCGCCTCCCTGGTGAGCAGTACGGGCGGCGAAGTGATGGCGTTGGATGCCGGCAAAGGTTTATTGTTATATCCCAACAGTAACTACCTGCTGAAGAAATCGCTCCCGGAAAATTTCGCGCTCGAATTCGATCTTACCCTGCACAATGTACCCGCCAGTTTGTACAATACTTATTTTAACGTGTATTTGCAGGAAATGAATACGCTGAAACACAATGACCCGAAGAACAGGTACGGTGCTTTCGGATTCAGTTTATGGGGCGATGCAAAAGAGCATCAACTGGATGTATTCAATAAAAAAGCGCAGTACGAAATCAAAGAGAAAGTACCCTTCGACATAAAGAACAACATCGTGGAACAAACAGCCCGGTTCGTGGCATTGGTGAATGGCAACCGGCTTCGTTTGTTCATCAACGGGGAAAAAGTAGTGGATAGTCCCGAATTGCTTTCCGGCTTCAAAGCGGGTTTCGTGAATTTCAGGCTGAACGGAACTAAGAAGGAAGAGGGCCACCAGTTCATTCTTCAGAACATAAAGATCACCGCAATTGAAAAGGACCTCCGTGCACAGTTACTGGAAGATGGGCTTTTCAGCACGAGTAATATTCTTTTCGCATCCGGTTCCGCGGAGCTGTCTGCTGATTCTTATGAATTGCTCCGAAAAATTGGTTCGGTACTGAAAGAGAGCAATGCTGCTTTTGAAGTAGTAGGTCATACCGATAGCGATGGCGATGCCGCGAAGAATAAACTACTTTCCGAACAAAGGGCAGGCAGTGTGAAGAAATTCCTCGTCCAGCAATGTGCTGTACCTGAAAAGAACCTGTCTATAAAAGGAAGAGGGGAAGAAGCGCCTACGGCCCCAAACACCACCGAAGAAGGCAAAAGAAAGAACAGAAGGGTGGAGTTCAGAAAAATTCAGTAAATATCGTTTATGCGCTTATTGCTGCTATTCATTACCGTTATAATACGTGCTTCAGTGTCATTGGCCCAGGCTGATCCCGATTCTCTTTCGGATGCGGACCGGGAAAGGCTTTTCGCCCTTGCAGATAAATGGGAAATGTACGGTGTGGATTCCGCCAAGAAAAATCCTTTTCAATTAAGGCAAACTTTCAACTTCAATAAGAAGATATACTTCACGGCAAAAACAAGCGAGGTGAACATCTCCTCTTATTTCTACCTGAGCACTAAAACCGGGTTGACTGGCTACGATAAAGATGTGGCGAAACAAATGGGAAAAGCATACAGCACCCTGGAGTTCGCCATCAAAATGAATGACGGTAATCATTTCGCTTACCAACTGTTCGGAGATAAAACAAAACTAGCCAGCGTATTGAAAGAGGGCCCCGGTTTTATCCCGCAATACCTGGAAGACCTGCGCAATACCGAACACTTTAAGGATTATTTTGAACCCACCGGCGACAAGGTAAAGATCGGCGACAAAGAACAACACAGCGCGATCCGCTACCAGGGCGTGAACATGGAAGGTGGACACATGAATGCGTTGCTGGCCGATAACCCGGGACAGGAAATTAATCCGGATCACCAGTTGATGATACTGAGCGTGTTCGGGATCGGATTTATTTTCCTGGAAGGAAGAACACAATTACTCGCCGGTTGGGAGAGTGATGGTTATGTGGCGCGATTGGTGAAGATAGAAGATGTGCATTTCACTTTTGATGGAACCGTTTACCAGACTTACCAGGAAAAAGCGGACCAGAAAATATCCGGCTTTTTAACCGCCATGCAGAAGGACAGCATCCGGCAGAATGCAGCCCTTGAACGCAGGGAAACGGAATTGAGGAGAAGGCGTGAAAATATTTCGTCTGCGCCGAATAGTGAGCACTTGCGGCAGATGGATGAAGAACTGCTTTCCATTAAAAAAGCGATCGTCCGGAAAAAAGAGGAGATGCAGAAGGGGACAGCCAGCAAAGCTTCGAAAGTGGCGGAAAAAGAGGGCGATATGACGGTACTCCGGGAGAATGTGTTCGCAGCCACCTCCGGCAATCAGGTGTTTGAGATCGCGCAACTGGAAATGAAAAAAGTGAAGATTGAAAACGAAAAGAAATTGTTGAAAGGAGGATTGTCCGCTGAAAATGCGGATAAAGCCAGAAAGGCATCCGCGTGTGCCGCGCAGCGCATCATCACGATGGACAAGATACTGGAAGAAGCAGTATTTCTAGATCGTAAGTTCAGGGACGATCCCAAACAATTGTTCCACCATAAGATGAACCTCTACACTACAAGATTTATTCCGCTGATGCAAACCCCGTGCAGGTAACGGGGCTGCATCAACGAAAAAAATTATCGGTTCAGCAACCAGCTTTTCAGCGCATCAGATGTAGCATCCAGCTCTATACTTTTCTTTTCCAGCTTCATGATACCTGCTACCGAGCCTGGTATTTCCACTGGTTTCCCTGTAATTTCTTCAATGCTATCGGGGAACTTCACAGGGTGCGCTGTTTCCAGTACGATCCCTTTTCTTTCCGGGAATTGCTCCAGGTACATTTCAAGGGCCTTGTAGCCAACGGCGCCATGCGGATCAAGCAAATATTTATACTGCGTATATACTTTGCTGATAGTTTCCCTTGTGGTGTCGTCTGAAACAGTGTATCCACTCAAAGCGAATTTCAGTTCCTGGATATCGTTCTGAAACAGTTCCAGCACACGAACGAAGTTACTCGGGCTGCCCACGTCCATCGCGTTGGAGATCGTGGCTACGGCCTGTTCGGGTTTGTAATGACCGCTTTGAAGGAAACGTGGTACCACATCGTTCGCATTGCAGGCGGCGATAAAATGTTTGATGGGCAATCCGGATGCGGCCGCCACCATACCTGCGCAGATGTTGCCGAAGTTGCCGCTGGGAACGGAAACAACAGGAGGTAATGCGTTTTTATCCCATTGCTGGTACGCGAAGAAATAATACAATTGCTGGGGCAGCCAGCGCGCCACGTTGATGGAATTGGCTGAAGTAAGGAATAGTTTTTTATTCAGTTCTTCGTCCATGAAAGCGTCTTTCACCATCCGCTGACAATCATCAAAATTACCACTCACTTCCAGTGCGGTGATGTTTCCGCCCAGTGTGGTCAGTTGTTTCTCCTGTACGGGAGAAACCCTTCCGGAAGGATAGAGAATCACTACTTCCACACCCGGCACATTGTGAAACCCGTGCGCTACGGCACCGCCGGTATCTCCCGAAGTAGCTACCAGCACAGTTATTTTTTCACTTTTTTCTTTGGCGAAATAACCCAGGCAACGACTCATAAAGCGCGCGCCTACATCTTTGAACGCAAGGGTTGGACCGTGAAACAGTTCCAGCGCATATATATTGCTGTTGTTTACCGGAACGAGGGGGAACGGGAAGTTGGTGGTTTCGTCCACGATATTGAACAATACATCATCCGGGATCGTTCCGGCTACAAATGGCTTCATCACTTTGAAGCCGATATCCGCTTTGGAAAGATGCGGCAATTCTTCCAGAAAATCTTCTTCCAGCTTTGGAATATATTCCGGGTAATAAAGTCCTTTATCAGGCGCCTGTCCCTGGATGGCCGCTTCGCGGAAGCTGACATCAGGGGCTTTTTTATTTAAACTTTTGTAGATCACTTTTGGCAATTTTGAATTTGAATAAGCTATACCAGTTCCACCCTTGCCCCTCCGTTGTTCACTGTGGTAACATAGGTATGGAAATCGATGCCGATACGGGTATACACTTCGGCCATTACTTTCTCCACCTGTTTTGCGGTTGACTGGCTTTCGCTTAACATGAATACCGATGGCCCTGAACCGGAGATGCCGCCACCTAATGCACCAGCCTCCGCGCATTTTTGTTTTACTTCATCGAATCCCGGGATCAGGATACTGCGTACCGGTTCAATAATTACATCTTCCAGGGAACGGCCTATCAGCGCGTAATCTCCTTTGGTTAGACCAGCCACCAGTCCGGCGATGTTGCCCCATTGTCGGATGGCGTCTTTCAGCAGCACTTTCTGCTTCAGGATACTGCGGGCATCGGAGGTTCGCACTTCTATCTGCGGATGCACGACAGTTACATGGAGCGGTGGCGCCTGTAATGGAATGATGTCCAGCGGAAATATGGAACGGATCAACGTGAACCCCCCATAAATACAGGGTGCGATGTTGTCCGCGTGTTTTACGCCGGAGGCTACTTTTTCCCCGAACATGGCAAAACGTACAAGGTCTTCCCTTGAGAATTTATTGTCCAGCAGCGCGTTCGCGCCTACGACCGCTCCCGCTGCACTTGCAGCGCTGGATCCGATTCCGCTGCCGGGTTTAATGTTTTTCCTGATCTCCACCTCAAACCCCGTGCCGGGTGGCAATTGTTCGAGCATGGCAAGCAAGGCTGCGCCAGCCACGTTCTTTTCCGGTTCGGTGGGCAGGTTGTAATCGTCCAGATTACGGATGGTAACCCCGGGCTTATCGCTCAAACGCATGTACATTTCATCGTTCGGGTCCTGTAAGGCGAAGCCGATGATATCGAAGCCGCAAACCACGTTGGCCACAGTTGCCGGCGCATATATTTTAATTGATGACATTCTACAATTTTAATTCAGCATTCAAAATTCAACATTCTCCTAGATTCTCGCGATGCGGATGATGTCCGCGAAAACACCTGAAGCGGTCACATCTGCACCGGCTCCCGCGCCTTTCACCACGAGGGGAAGTTCAGGATAACGCGCAGTATGGAAAAGTACCACATTGTCTTTTCCTTTCAGGTCATAAAAATCGTGGCCCGGAGGAATTTGCTGCAATCCAACGGAGGCTTTTCCTTCTTTAAAAGAGGCGACGAACTTCAGCCTGCACCCTTTCGCCGCGGCGTCATCGTACAACTTTTTAAAGTGCGCTTCTTCTTTCACCATAGCCTGGTAAAAATCTTCCACGGTTCCCGGTATGCAGGAATCGGGGAGGAACATGTTGTTGGTGATACCGTCCATTTCCAGCACCTGTCCCGCTTCGCGTGCCAGGATCATGATCTTCCGCATCACATCGGTTCCACTCAGGTCGAGGCGTGGATCGGGTTCGGTGTATCCTTCGGCCTGGGCCTGGCGTACCACTTCGGAAAAAGTGGCGGTACCATTATAGTGGTTGAATACAAAGTTGAGTGTTCCTGAAAGCACTGCTTCAATGCTGTGCACGCGGTCGCCACTCTTGATGAGGTCGTTCAGGGTGCTGATCACCGGTAGTCCTGCGCCAACATTGGTTTCGAAGAGGAAGAGCGCGTTGTATTCCGATGCCAGTGATTTCAGTTTTTTATAACGGGGATATGCAGACGAACAGGCGATCTTGTTACAGGCCACTACGGAAACACTTTTCTCCAATAGTCTTTCATATACACCGGCTACTTCGGCGTTCGCGGTAACATCGGCGAACACGGAGTTGCGCAGGTTTCTTTTTCTTACTTCCTCCACAAATCCATCCAGGCTCATATCGGTTCCGGCGGCCAGTTCTTCCTGCCAGCGGTCAAGATTTACACCTTCTTCCTTCAATACCATTTTCCTGCTGTTGGTAAGTCCGATCACGTTGATCTGTAACCGGAAATTTTCCATCAGGAACTGTTTCTGTTGCTTTAGTTGTTCCAGCAGTTTTCCGCCCACGTTACCTGCACCTGCCACGAACAGGTTCAGTTGTTTGATCCCGCTTTCAAAAAAGGCTTCGTGCAATACGTTGATGGCTTTCTTCACATCATGCATGGAGAGTACCGCGGAGATATTTTTTTCAGAAGATCCTTGCGCGATGGCCCTTACGTTGATACCGTTCCGGCCCAATGCTTCGAACATTTTTCCACTGATACCGGGATGGCTTTTCATCTGGTCGCCCACCACAGCTACTACGCAAAGTGAACGTTCCACACGAAGCGGCTCTACGCCCCCGGAAGTTATTTCATGCACAAATTCTTTATCCACCGCGTGTTTCGCGGCATCTGCCTCAGCTTCGTTCACGGCCACGCAAATGGAGTGTTCGGAAGAACTTTGTGTGATCAGGATCACATTGATTTTTTCAGCGGCCAGCGCATCGAATAACCTTCTTGAGAAACCGGGAATGCCCACCATGCCACTGCCTTCCAGGCTCAGCAAAGCCATGTTCGGGATGCTGGAGATACCACGGATCAGTTCACCGTCATCTGGTGCCTGCTGGGTAATGAAGGTGCCCGGATCTTCGGGTTTGAAAGTGTTTTTGATGAGCACTGGAATGTTCCTGCTCATCACAGGTTGTACAGTAGGGGGGTAGATTACTTTCGCCCCGAAATGTGAGAGTTCCATCGCTTCCTGGTAGGAGATGTGCGGGATGATGCGCGCATTGCTTACCAGGCGTGGGTCAGCGGTCATCATGCCGGAAACGTCGGTCCATATTTCCAGTACATCAGCGGGCAGGGCCGCGGCGAAGATGGCTGCGGTATAATCAGAGCCACCTCTTCCCAGGGTGGTGATCTGTCCCTTTTCATCGGAGCCGGTAAACCCTTGCGTAACGTATAATCTTGCTTTTTTCTCTTCCAGTTTATTTTTGATGGCCAGGTTGGTGGCGCTGAAATAAACGGTGGCATTGCCGAAATCGGAACTGGTGCGGATGAGTTCAGTTGCTTCGAGTAATTCATGCGCAACAGACTGAGCATGGAGGTAAGCCGATAAGATTTGGGAAGAAAGCTTTTCGCCGTAGGCTGCAATTTTATCTTTGATGCGCAGGGAAAGTTCCTGTAAAAGAAAAACCCCGTCGCAGATACTTTCCAATGTGTTGAAGTGTTGCTTGACGAGGCTCAGTGTTGCGCTTTGAGAAGTGACGGGCAATAGCTCGCGCACCATATCGAGGTGCCTTTGTTCGAGTTGTTGCAGCACGTTGCGGTATTGTTCATTGCCACCTGCTGCCAGGTTGCCTGCGGCAAGCAGTTGGTCGGTAACGCCTCCCAGTGCGGAAACCACCACCACGGCCGGTTTCTGTTGCATGGCCTGTACGCTGATGGCGGCCACCTTTTTAAGATTTTCAGCGGTGGCAACGGAACTGCCACCAAATTTGAGCACCTGCATGTATGTTGTGTTTTGAATGGAATATTAAGGAAAGAAAACTTCTTCAGCTGTAAGATAGCCCGGGGGCCCAATGGTAATATAGAAATGTACAACCCTTTACAGGGTTGTAATAATAATGGTGGAAATAGTGGAAACACGTACAGGCGCCGGTGTTGAACCGGTGTTGGAAGTGATGCCTGTATGTTGTATCAAGTGTTTCAACTGAATGAATTGGGATTCGAATATACGATGTTTACCTAATACCACACAATCGTTTGCGAAAATTTTTTATACAAGATAACCGAAGAGTTTATCGTCTTTATTCAATTCCGTATAATCGATCTGTAAGCTGATCATTTTGTTGAGGAGTACTTCATAATCTTCCGCGTTTTGTAATTCAACACCTACCAGTGCGGGACCGGTTTCTTTGTTGTTCTTCTGCATGAACTCGAAGCGGATGATATCGTCTGTGGGACCGAGTACTTCGTTCAGGTATTGTTTCAATGCGCCCGGGCGTTGCGCGAAGCGGATGATGAAGTAGTGTTTCAAACCTTCATAGAGCAGCGATCTTTCTTTGATCTCCTGCATCCTGGCGATATCGTTGTTGCTGCCGCTTACCACACAAACAACATTCTTGCCCCTGATCTGGTCAGCGTAATCATCAAGGGCCGCGATGGACAATGCACCTGCGGGTTCCACCACAATCGCGTCTTCATTGTACAATTTCAGGATGGTGGAACAAACCTTTCCTTCGGGAACGGTTTCTATTTCATCCAGCACTTCCTGGCAGATGGAGAAAGTGAGTTCACCCACACGTTTAACGGCGGCGCCATCTACAAAGCGGTCGATGCTTTCCAGGGTAACCGGATGGCCTGCTTCGCGTGCTTTTTTCATGGAAGGAGCGCCTTCGGGCTCAATGCCGATGATTTTTGTTTTGGGACTGAAAGTTTTGAAATAGGAACCGACGCCTGCTGCGAGTCCGCCTCCACCAACGGGCACGAACAGGAAATCGACATCATCCTGGTCTTCCAGTATTTCGAGGGCCACGGTGCCCTGTCCTTCGATGATGCGGTGGTCATCGAAAGGAGGGATGAATGTCATCCCGTTTTCTTCCGTAAATTTTTTAGCGGCGATAGCGCAATCGTCGAATGTATCGCCCACCAGTTGGATGGTGATATTGTCTTCCCCGAACATTTTCGTTTGGGTGACTTTTTGTTTGGGTGTGATCACGGGCATGAACACCACGCCTTTCACGCCGAGCTTCTTACAGGAGAAGGCGAAGCCCTGCGCGTGGTTACCGGCACTGGCGCATACCACGCCGTTCTTCAGTTGTTCTTCCGGCAGGCTGCTCATCATATTGTAAGCGCCGCGGAGTTTGTAGGAACGTACCACCTGCAGGTCCTCTCTTTTCAGGAACACATTGCAGTGGTATTTGCGCGAGAGGTTGAGGTTGTGCATGAGGGGTGTTCTCGATACAACCTTTTTCAGTCGCAGCGCTGCTTTGTGGAATTCGAGGGGTTTCATGTGGGTGGTTGTTGCCATTTTGTTTTTTCTCGCAACGGCGCAACGACGCGGCGCTGATGCGTTTTTTGGAAGAACGCAGGAGGAGAGTGTTCACGTGGCGTCGTTGCGCCGTTGCGAGAAACCACTACCTCCTGCGTCTTTGCGTGAAAAGAAAATCCAGCACTTCTGCGGGAAATATAATTATGCTTCTGCCGCTACCTTCTGGTTCTCCGGACGAAGGCTACGCACAGTTTTACCTGCCTGCCACATTTCGCTTTCACGGAGTTCTTTCAGTTCGGCTTCCAGCTTCACGCGGTAATCAGCCTGGCTGTTGGAATCGATAGAACGCTGAGATTCTTTACCGGTAGCAACGCTTTCGTAGAGTTCTTCGAACACGGGTTTGGTCGCGTCTTTGAATTTTTTCCACCAGTCGAGTGCGCCGCGTTGCGCGGTAGTGGAGCAGTTGGCGTACATCCAGTCCATGCCGTTTTCTGCAACGAGGGGCATAAGGGACTGCGTGAGTTCTTCCACTGTTTCGTTGAACGCTTCGGAAGGCGTATGGCCTTTACTGCGCAGCACTTCGTACTGGGCGGCGAAGATGCCTTGGATAGCGCCCATCAAAGTTCCTCTTTCACCGGTGAGGTCGGAGAATACTTCTTTGCGGAAATCTGTTTCGAAGAGGTATCCACTTCCTACAGCGATACCGAGGGCCACCACTCTTTCTTTTGCTTTACCTGTAGCATCCTGGAAGATGGCGTAGCTGGAGTTCAGACCACGGCCTTGCAGGAACATGCGGCGCAGGGAAGTACCGGAACCTTTGGGGGCCACCAGGAACACATCTACGTCAGCAGGAGGAATGATGCCTGTTTGTTCGTTGAAAGTGATACCGAAACCATGAGAGAAGTAGAGTGCTTTACCGGCAGTGAGGTGCTTCTTTACAGTGGGCCACAGTTCGATTTGTGCGGCATCACTCAGCAGGTAGCAGATGATGGTACCACGCTCGAGGGCTTCTTCAATTTCGAACAGGGTTTCTCCGGGAACGAATCCGTCGGCAACGGCTTTGTCCCATGTTTTGGAATTCTTCCGCTGACCAACGATCACGTTGATGCCGTTATCTTTCTGGTTCAGCGCCTGGCCCGGACCTTGTACGCCGTAACCAATTACTGCCACTGTTTCGTTCTTCAATACTTCCTGCGCTTTGGCAAGCGGGAATTCTTCGCGGGTCACAACGTTTTCTTCAACCCCGCCGAAATTTAATTTAGCCATAGCTTGTTTTGTTAGATTGTTTTAAGATTAAAAAGTTTATCAGTTTTTATGATTGAAAAGCAGTTTACATGGTAAATACTTCTTCCTGTTTGTCGAGGTATTCGTTCTCGATCACTTCTTCTCCGGGCTCTCTTCTTTCAAATTCACGGAGTTTATCGTGGAAGCCCGCGCTGGCTTTGATGATGGCTACCCGTGCGCTGCGTACGAATTCTATGAGTCCGTAAGGCGCCAGTACTTTTACCAGTTTTTCTGTTTCTTCCCGGTGCCCCGTGGTTTCAAATACCGTATAGTCTTTGCGGATCACTACGGCGCGAGCGCCATACTCGCGGAGCAAACGTTCCACCTTAACTTTCTCTGCGATCTCATCGGTGGAAACCTTGTACATCGCCAGTTCCTGCCAAACGATCTCTTCTTCGGTATTGAAGTAAGCCTTCAGCACTTCCACCTGTTTCTCAATCTGACGCACCAGTTTGCGCACCACGTCTTCCGTTTCGTTGATCACGATGGTGAAACGGTGGATGCCATCCACTTCGGAAGGAGAGGTATTCAGACTCTCGATGTTTATTTTACGGCGCGAAAAGATGATCGCGATGCGGTTCAGCAAACCGATGTGGTTCTCTGTGTAAACCGTTATGGTGAATTCCTGTTTTTGCATTTCTGATGATTTTAGAATCTGGATTTAAATGATGTATTCTCCCATTCAACATCCAACATCCAACATTCAAGATTATTTCAGCCTTATTTCACTTACACTGCATCCCTGCGGCACCATCGGGAACACGTTGTTTTCTTTGCCGGTCATTACTTCCAGCAGGTAAGCGCCATCGTGTTCCAGCATAGTCTTCAGGGCTTCACGCAACTTTTCTCGTTCCCGCACGCGTTGTCCATCAATGTAATAGCCTTTGGCAACGGCTACGAAGTCCGGACTTTCAATGTTCACGAAAGAGTAGCGTTTGTCGTGGAACAGTTGCTGCCACTGGCGCACCATACCCAGGAACTCGTTGTTCAGGATCAGTATTTTCACATTCACTTTGCTCTGCATGATGGTGCCCAGTTCCTGGAGCGTCATCTGGAACCCGCCGTCTCCGATAATGGCTACCACGGTACGTTCCGGTGCGCCGAACTTAGCGCCGATGGCTGCGGGCAAAGCAAAGCCCATAGTGCCCAGTCCGCCTGAAGTGATGTTGCTTTTACTTTGATTGTATTGCGCGTAACGGCAGGCCACCATCTGGTGCTGACCCACATCCGTTACGATGATGGCTTCATTTTTTGTAAGCTGGTTCAGCTCATTGATTACTTCCGCCATGGAAAGCACTTCGCCTTCAGGATTCATTTCCGGCTGAATACAGGTTTCTTCTTCCTGCTGCTGGTAATCGCGGAATTTCTGCAGCCACTGGGGGTATACTTTTGTTTCGATGGCGGCGGTAAGCAGGGGAAGGGTTTCCTTGCAATCGCCCCAAACAGGAACGGTGGACTGAACGTTCTTATCTATTTCAGCGGGATCAATATCGAGGTGGACGATCTTCGCCTGTTTGGCGTACTTATCGAGGCGGCCCGTAACGCGGTCGTCGAAGCGCATACCCACGGCGATGATCACATCGGCTTCATTGGTGAGTACGTTCGGACCGTAGTTGCCGTGCATGCCCAGCATACCCACCGCCAGCGGATGGTTGGTAGGAATAGCACTCATGCCCATGATGGTCCAGGCTACGGGGATACCGCTTTTCTCCGCGAAGGTGATGAATTCTTTCTCCGCTTTACCGAGGATCACGCCCTGCCCCAGCAGAATGAATGGCTTCTCCGCACTGTTGATGAGTTCGGCCGCCTGCTGAATGTATTCTTTCCTTACCACCGGCTTGGGACGGTAGCTGCGGATATGGTCACATTTTTCATAACCCTGGAACTCGAATTTTTCGAGCTGGGCATTCTTGGTGATATCGATCAATACAGGACCCGGACGACCGCTGCCTGCAATGTAGAAGGCTTTGGCCAACACGCTCGGGATCTCTTTCGCGTCGGTTACCTGGTAGTTCCATTTGGTAACGGGTGTGGTAATGTTGATCACGTCTGTTTCCTGGAACGCATCGGTACCAAGCAGGTGCGCGAATACCTGACCGGTGATACATACCAATGGTGTACTATCGATCATCGCATCTGCAAGACCCGTTACCAGGTTGGTGGCACCGGGACCTGAAGTGGCGAACACGATACCTGTTTTACCGGATGCGCGGGCGTAACCCTGCGCGGCATGAATACCACCCTGTTCGTGGCGAACGAGGATGTGCTCCAGCTTTTCTTTGTAATCGTACAGCGCATCATAGATGGGCATGATGGCGCCGCCGGGGTAACCGAAAATGGTATCCACACCTTCCGCAAGGAAACATTCCAATACGGCCTGCGAACCGGAAAGGGTTTGTGCCGCGGGTTGCTGTGGTGCGGGTTTGGTCGTTTTCTGTATGATTGTTGACTGACTCATTTTATGTTGTTTTTCTCGCAACGGCGCTACGACGCCACGTTAGAGCATGTTACGCGTGGCGTCGTAGCGCCGTTGCGTGGAATATTACGCGTCTGTAACACAGCCTTCCGCGGCTGTGGAAACGCATTTCGCATATTTATATAAAACGCCTTTCTGTGCTTTTAAGGCGGGTTGTTTCCAGTTGGCTTTCCTTTTGGCGATCTCTTCCTCACTTACATGAAGGGTAAGCTTGTTGTTCACCGCATCAATAGTAATGGGATCATCGTCGTGAACGAAAGCGAGTAATCCGCCATCGTGCGATTCTGGTGTGATGTGCCCTACCACAAAACCGTGTGTTCCGCCGCTGAAGCGGCCATCGGTGATGAGCGCCACAGATTTACCTAGCCCCGCGCCGATGATGGCGGAAGTGGGTTTCAGCATTTCGGGCATACCGGGCGCGCCTTTGGGACCAACCTGGCGGATCACCACCACATCACCTTCTTTCACACGACCGCTCTGGATACCGGCAATCAGGGCGTGTTCGCCATCAAATACGCGTGCGGGTCCTTCGAAGCGTTCACCTTCTTTACCGGTGATCTTGGCTACACTGCCGCCTTCGGCGAGGTTACCGTACAGTATCTGAAGGTGGCCGGTGGCTTTCAATGGCTGCTCCAGCGGATAGATGATCTTTTGTTTATCGAAATCGAGAGAAGGTACTTCCGCAAGGTTTTCCGCCAGCGTTTTACCGGTGCAGGTAAGGCAATCGCCGTGGAGCAATCCTTTCTCCAGCAGGTATTTCATTACCGCAGGTACACCACCATGTTCGTGCAGGTCCTGCATCAGGTATTTACCGCTGGGTTTGAAATCGGCCAGCAGGGGAACACGGTCGCTTACAGCCTGGAAGTCATCCTGTGTTAAGGGAACATCCACACTTTTCGCCATGGCGATGAGGTGCAGTACAGCGTTGGTGCTTCCGCCGAGTACCATCAGGGTAACGATGGCGTTCTCGAAAGCCTCGCGCGTCATGATATCGCGGGGTTTGATGTCTTTCTCCATCAGCAGGCGGATGGCTTTGCCCGCGGCAACACATTCTTCCTTCTTCTCCTTGCTCAGGGCAGGGTTGGAAGAAGAATAGGGGAGACTCATACCCAGCGCTTCAATGGCCGATGCCATGGTATTCGCGGTATACATACCACCGCATGCACCGGCACCAGGGCAGGAGTTCATGACGATGCCTTTGAAATCAGCTTCGTCCAGCTGTCCGGCTATTTTTTGCCCGAGGGCTTCAAAAGAAGAAACAATGTTCAGGTCCTGGCCCTTGTAATGACCGGGAGCAATGGTGCCGCCATATACCATGATGGCCGGACGGTTCAGCCTGCCCATCGCGATGATGGATCCGGGCATATTCTTATCGCAACCGGGAATCGCGATCAGTGAATCATAATACTGCGCGCCACAAACGGTTTCAATGGAATCTGCAATTACATCACGGCTCACCAGGGAGTAGCGCATACCATCGGTTCCGTTGGAGATACCATCGCTCACCCCGATCGTATTGAAAACGAGACCAACAAGGTCCTGCTCCCATACGCCTTTTTTGACGACGGCAGCGAGTTCGTTCAGGTGCATATTACAGGTGTTGCCATCGTAGCCCATGCTCACAATGCCCACCTGCGCCTTCGCGAGGTCCTCGTCCGTCAGACCAATCCCGTACAACATGGCCTGCGCGGCTGGTTGCGTGGGATCCTGTGTGATCGTTTTACTGTACTTGTTCAGTTCCTGTGCCATTCTTGGTTAGTATTGATATAAATGAAAAAAGGCCCGCCTTTTGAGAGGCGGGCCTTTATGTTGTGCTTACTAATGCTACATTGACAGCGCGCCTGGATGTTCTGGAATAATAATAATGACAGCCACAATGGTAATGACCACTGCAACGATGTTTACGACATTAATATTGATTCCTTTTCTGAACATAGCGATTCTGCTGTATTGCAAACATAGCAATTGGCTGCCTTGCTCCAAAATTTATTTTTGTTCCTGTTCATTTCAGATGATGGTGGATTTGCTCAGCGACAGGTTGCTTTTGTTGATCGCCGAGGGAATCTTATTCTCTACAAAATCCTTTACCAGGTCACCAATAGTGGTGGTGGTATAATTGTTCACGGGGTCGATATCCTTTGTTACGAATCCGTTTTCCAAAGTCCATTCCACAGCGGCGCGCACCAGTTTCGCTTCTTCAAACATGTTGAAGTAGTCGAGCATCATCGCGGCGGAAAGAATGGAGCCAAGCGGGTTGGCGATGTCTTTGCCCGCGGCCTGCGGGTAAGAACCGTGGATGGGTTCGAACATGGCGGTACCGGTTCCAACCGATGCGGAGGGCAACATACCCAGTGATCCGGTGATCACACTGGCCTCGTCGCTGATGATATCGCCAAACATGTTCTCGGTGAGGATCACATCGAATTGTTTGGGGTTCACGATCATCTGCATCGCGGCGTTGTCCACGAACATATAATCCACGGCAACTTCAGGGTAGTTCGCGGCCATTTCGCGTACCACTGCGCGCCATAAGCGGGAAGTTTCCAGTACATTGGCTTTGTCAACCAATGTCAATCTCTTCTGGCGTTGCATGCTTTGTTCGAACGCGAGTTTGGCGATGCGTTCAATCTCGTGGCGGTGATAGGTACAGTCGTCCATGGCGGTGTTACCATCTTCGGAAAGTTCTTTCTTACCGAAATAGATACCACCTGTTAATTCGCGGTAGATGACCACATCCACCCCCTCAAGGTTCTTAGGTTTGAGGGGGGAGAGATGGTGCAGTGCCTGGTACGTAGTTACCGGGCGGATGTTGGCAAACAATTGCAGAGATTTCCGCAGTTTCAGCAGCCCTTGTTCAGGACGTACTTTAGCGGACGGGTCATTATCGTATTTGGGGTGACCAATCGCTCCGAAGAGGATCGCATCGCTGTTCAGTACCACTTCGAGTGTTTCATCGGGAAGGGGAGAACCGGTTTTGTCGATGGCATCGGCGCCCATCAGGCAGAACTCATATTCAAACTCGTGGCCAAAGCGTTGTGCAATGGCGTCCAGCACTTTCATCGACTGCTTGGTGACTTCGGGACCGATCCCGTCTCCATATATTACCGCGACTTTCTTTTTCATTTCAAGGAGGTGTTTTAGTGTAGGCTGATTCAGCGTTGTTTTTCGTACGCTTCAATATCTTCGCGTATGCTTAACAGGTAGTCGATATCATCGTACCCGTTCAGCAGGCATGTTTTCTTGTAATTGTTGATCTCAAAATTTTCCGAGGCGCCTGTTGCATCAATGGTGATGGTTTGGGCGGAGAGGTCCACGGTAAGTGTGGCGTCGGCAGGCTGGGCGAAGATTTCCTGGAGGAAGGGTTCGCTCACCTGAACGGGGAGTACGCCGTTGTTGAGGGCGTTGTTCTTGAAGATGTCGGCAAAGAAGCTGCTCACCACCACGCGGAATCCATAATCAAGAATGGACCAGGCGGCATGTTCGCGGCTGGATCCGCACCCGAAGTTCTTAGCTGCCACGAGTATGTTCCCCGAGAAAGCGGGGTTGTTCAGCGCGAAATCTTTTTTGGGTTGGTGTTCATCATCGTTCTCATAACGCCAGTCGCGGAAAAGATTCTTTCCGAATCCTTCCCGTGTGGTGGCCTTGAGAAAACGTGCGGGGATGATCTGGTCTGTATCGATGTTCTCGATATTCAGCGGAACGAACCGCGACGTTACTGTAGTGAATGCTTGCATGTTTTGTTCTGTTCCGTTCGTTTATTGTTCAATCAGTTCTCTTACATCTGTTACCACGCCTGTAATGGCTGCGGCGGCCGCTGTGAGCGGGCTTGCCAGTAAAGTACGTGCGCCCGCGCCCTGCCTTCCCTCGAAATTCCTGTTGGAAGTGGAGATGCAGTATTTGCCCGCGGGAATTTTATCTTCATTCATACCCAGACAAGCGGAGCACCCGGGCTGACGCAACATGAATCCTGCGGACTCCAGCACCTGGTCTATGCCTTCTGCTTTGGCTTGTTTTTCTACCTGCTTGCTGCCGGGAACGATCCATACTTCCACGCCATCGGCTTTTTTCTTTCCTTTCACAAAATCGGCCACAAGGCGAAGGTCTTCGATGCGGGAGTTCGTGCAACTGCCGATGAAAACGTAATCCACTTTCTGTCCTTTCACGGCCATACCGGGTTCGAAGCCCATGTAAGCGAGTGATTTCAGGAAAGAAGGTTTTTCCGTTTCTTCCATCGTATCGGTAGAAGGAATATTGCCTGTAACGCCCACGCCCATTCCCGGGTTAGTGCCATAGGTAATCATCGGCTCAATGTCTTCGGCTTTGATGTTGATCTCCTTGTCGAAGCTGGCATCCGCGTCAGAATACAGTGCTTTCCATTCCGTAAGCTTCTTCGTCCATTCATCTCCTTTAGGTGCGAACAGCCGGCCTTCCATGTATTGGAAAGTCGTTTCGTCCGGTGCGATCAATCCGCCACGGGCACCCATTTCGATGCTCATGTTGCAGATGGTCATGCGCGCTTCCATGCTCAGGCTGCGGATAGCGGAGCCGGCATATTCCACGAAGTAACCGGTAGCGCCGGAGGCGGAGATAAGCGATATAATATATAGTATGATGTCTTTAGAGAGTACGCCGCTCTTCAGTTCACCTTCCACGTTGATGCGCATCAGCTTGGGGCGGCTCTGCATGAGGCATTGTGAAGCGAATACCATTTCCACTTCGCTGGTACCGATGCCGAAGGCGATGGAGCCGAAGGCGCCGTGGGTGCTGGTATGGCTGTCGCCGCAAACGATGGTCATGCCTGGTTGGGTGATGCCCAGTTCCGGTCCGATCACGTGAACGATGCCCTGGAAGGGATGGCCCAGACCATACAATTCCACACCGTGGTTGGCGCAGTTTTTAATGAGTTGGTCCACCTGTAAACGCGAAAGCTCTTCCTTGATGGGAAGGTGCTGGTTGAGTGTGGGAACGTTGTGGTCCGCGGTGGCAACGATCTGTTGCGGGCGGAAAACTTTCAGGCCGCGGTTTTCAATGCCTTTGAATGCCTGCGGACTGGTTACCTCGTGGATGAAATGTTTGTCGATATACAAAACAGAAGGGCCTTCCGGAATGGATTTAACGACGTGCTTGTCCCAGATCTTATTGAATAATGTTTTTCCCATTGAATCTTTGAACTTTTTTAAAGAGGGCGTGATGCAGAAGCATCACGCCGTACCTAAACTAAAACACATGTGAAAACTTGCCGTTGTGTTGTGCAACAAAGCGGCAGGTACTATGCGTGTACTGTTTCGGCTTTGTATGATTTGGCGAGGGTGGCCAGGTCGGCGTCCTCTACTTCTTTTTTACTGTCGGCTACCTGCAGGAACCTGTCGTACAGTACATCCACATCGTTCCGGTTGAACTCGAAGCCGAGTTTCAGGAAGCGGTAGGCGAGTGCGGAACGTCCGCTGCGGGCGGTGAGCACGATTTTAGAACTTTCAGCGCCCACTTCTTCGGGAGCGATGATTTCGTAGGTGCTGGTATCTTTCAGGAACCCATCCTGGTGTATACCTGAAGAGTGCGAGAACGCATTTGCGCCTACGATGGCTTTGTTGGGCTGAACCGGCATCCGCATGGTATCGGAAACCAGCCTGCTCATCGGGTTGAGCTGTGTGGCGTCGATCCCGGTGTACAGTCCCAGGTGTTTGTGTTGCTGGATCACCATCACCACTTCTTCCAGCGAGGTGTTCCCGGCTCTTTCCCCGATGCCGTTGATGGTACACTCGATCTGGCGGGCGCCTGCCATGGCTCCTGCGATGGAGTTGGCGGTGGCCAGGCCCAGGTCGTTGTGACAATGGCAGGAGAGAATAGCCTTGTCGATATTCGGCACGTTGTTCATCAGGTAAGCGATCTTCTCGCCATACTGGTGCGGCAAACAATAGCCGGTGGTATCGGGTATATTCACTACGGTAGCGCCGGCGGCAATCACCGCTTCCACTACACGCGCGAGGTATTCATTGTCAGTTCTGCCCGCGTCTTCCGCGTAAAATTCCACATCATCCACAAAGTTGCGTGCCCATTTCACACACTGTATAGCCCTTTGGAGGATATCCTCACGGGTGGAATTGAATTTCGATTTAATGTGGGAATCGGAAGTGCCGATCCCGGTATGGATGCGGGGCCTTTTGGCTGGCTTGAGCGCTTCGGCGGCGGCTTCAATGTCTTTCTGCACGGCGCGGCTCAACCCGCAAACAGTGGCGTTCTTTACGATACGGGCTATCTCCTGTACGGATTGAAAATCGCCCGGGCTGGAAATAGGAAATCCCGCTTCGATCACATCCACACCCAACGCTTCCAGTTTTTCCGCCAGTTGAACTTTCTCCTTCGTATTCAGTTTACAGCCCGGAACCTGTTCGCCGTCGCGCAGGGTGGTGTCGAAAATGTGGATCTTAGTACCGTTCATAGTTAGCGTTAAAAGTAAAAAAAGTGCAGACTGCTTATTTTTTGTATTGCCTGCCGTATGAATTTGTAAACAGTCTGCGTAACGAAAATATCTTTCCTTATTTTCGTAATCAAACCAAAACAAGCGCTTTTTTACACTCCACAATGGCGTAAAAATCCGCTGAAATACAAGCTGGTTAAGGATTCTTACCTTTAAAAATTACGATGCCCAACCGTTCCGCAGACACTGTATATCAACTCATAAAGTCGCTGGAGAAGTCCGAAAAGCGCAATTTTAAGCTCTACATGGGCCGCAATACTGTTCAGGGCGACCTGAAATCGGTACAACTTTTTGATGCCCTCGATAAAATGGAGGAATACGATGAGGGGCTGCTGCTGAAAAAGAGCCCTGACATCAAAAAGCAACAGCTTTCCAACATGAAAGCCCAGTTGTACCGGCAGATACTGGCAAGTTTAAGGTTAATGCGGGATGAAGAAAATATCGACATCCAACTGCATGAGCAGATGGATTTTGCCCGCATACTCTATAATAAGGGACTTTACCACCAAAGTCTGAAGCTCCTGGATAAGATTAAGGAACATGCGCTTTCCAGGTTCCAGTACACTTTCGCCCTTCAGGCCATCATCTTCGAGAAAAAGATCGAAGGACTACATATTACCCGCAGTATGGAGGATAGGGCGGAACAGCTTTCGAGGGAAACGGAACAGGTGACCGCGCACCTCACCCTAATCAACAAACTTTCGAACCTGGCCCTCCAGTTGTACAGCTGGTACATCAAAATGGGCCACGCGCGCGATGAGAAAGACGTATCGGCACTTAAACTTTTTTATGAAACAAAACTGCCGCCCGTAGAAGCCGCGCAACTGGGTTTTTACGAAAAACTGTACCTGTGGCAGTGCTATTGCTGGTACGCATTCATCCTGCAGGACCTGCTCCAATACTACCGCTATACACAAAAATGGGTGGATCTTTTCTCTCAGCATCCCTACATGATCCAGATCGAGACGGGGCAATACATCAAAGGACTTCATAATTTACTCGGAGCGCATTTTATGCTCGGTAACGGCGATAAGTTCAATGAAGCGCTGAGTCTTTTCGAAGCCTTCGCCAGTTCAGATTGTGGCAATTGTAATGATAATAGTCGTATACAAACCTTTGTATATCTGCAAACTGCGCGGATCAATAAACATTTTATGGAAGGTACATTTTCGACCGGACTGGAACTGGTTCCCGAAATTGAAAATAAGCTGAAAGAGTTTGAATTACAATTAGATAGGCATCGTATTCTCGTTTTTTATTACAAGATAGCCTGTTTGTATTTCGGCAGTGGCAACAATGAAAAAGCCATCGAATACCTAAACCGCATCATTCACTGGAAAGTGGACCTCCGCACCGATCTGCAGTGCTATTCCCGGCTGCTGCACCTTATCGCGCACTACGAGCTGGGGAACTACGATCTGCTCGAATACCTGATCAAATCCGTTTTCCGGTTCATGGCCAAAATGCAGAACCTCAGCGTGGTGGAGGAAGAGATATTCGGATTCCTCCGGAAATCATTCTATATGACACCTGTTAAGTTGAAAGCCGCGTTCAAAGTACTGAAGGAAAAACTCGAAAAACATCAGGGTAAACCATTGGAAAGCAGGTCATATATGTACCTGGACATTATTGGCTGGCTGGAGAGTAAAATTGAAGGGGTGCCGGTGCAGGAGGTGATCAGGCGGCGGTATATGCGGGGGCGGAAGAATGGGAAGAAGGAGTAAATTGTCTTTTACGATAGACAAAGTTTGATTGCTTTTGTATTTTACGATTAACAAAATGTTGTTTTAGTTCTTACACTTCTACACATAAGTATCAATTATTTTTTTTCCGTAATAATTTCCTACCTTTGCCCACTATTTATTTTGGGATCATTGGCTATTTTTCCCTGAATCTCGAAAAATTTAAACAACCTGCTATAGATCTATGGCTATTAAAAAAGAAAACCGTCCCAGGTTCAATTTCTCTCAGATCACCATTGGATTGGCCTCTCCCGACTCCATTCTGGAGCGTTCCTACGGGGAAGTGCTGAAGCCGGAAACCATTAACTACCGTACGTACAAGCCTGAAAGAGATGGTTTGTTCTGCGAGCGTATTTTTGGTCCGGTAAAAGATTATGAGTGCGCCTGCGGAAAGTACAAGAGGATTCGTTACAAAGGAATTGTGTGCGACCGTTGCGGGGTAGAAGTTACCGAAAAGAAAGTGCGCCGTGAAAGAATGGGGCACATCAAGCTGGTGGTGCCTATTGTACACATCTGGTATTTCAAAAGCCTTCCCAATAAGATCGGTTACCTGCTGGGGATGAGTTCCAAGAAACTGGAAAGCATCGTGTACTACGAACGCTTCGTGGTGATCCAGTCCGGTATCCGCGCTGATAAAGGGCAGAACTATGGCGATCTTCTCACGGAAGAAGAATACCTGGAAATCCTGGAAACCCTTCCGAAGGACAACCAGTATCTCCCTGATGAGGACCCGAACAAATTCATCGCGAAGATGGGTGCCGAAGCGGTGCATGACCTGCTGGCCCGCATCGACCTCGACCAACTTTCATTTGACCTCCGTAATGCCGCCGCTACCGAAACTTCCCAGCAAAGGAAGGCCGACGCCCTTAAGCGTCTGAGCGTGGTGGAAGCATTCCGCGATGCCAATACACGCATCACCAACCGCCCCGAGTGGATGGTCATGCAGTATATTCCCGTTATTCCGCCTGAACTCCGTCCGTTGGTTCCCCTGGATGGCGGCCGTTTCGCGTCTTCCGACCTGAACGACCTCTACAGAAGGGTGATCATCCGGAACAACCGTCTGAAAAGATTGTTGGAGATCAAAGCGCCTGAAGTAATCCTGCGTAACGAAAAAAGGATGCTCCAGGAAGCGATCGACTCCCTGTTCGATAACAGCCGTAAGTCGAACGCCGTGAAAGCGGAAGGCGGACGCGCCCTGAAATCCCTCTCAGATGTACTGAAAGGTAAACAAGGCCGTTTCCGTCAGAACCTCCTCGGTAAACGTGTGGACTACTCCGGTCGTTCCGTGATCGTGGTGGGACCAGAAATGAAAATGCACGAATGCGGTCTGCCAAAAGATATGGCGGCAGAACTGTTCAAGCCATTCATTATCCGTAAGCTCATTGAGCGCGGTATCGTGAAAACGGTGAAGAGCGCCCGCAAACTGGTAGATAAGAAAGAAGCCGTGATCTGGGATATCCTGGAGAACATCCTGAAAGGACACCCCGTGATGTTGAACAGGGCTCCAACGCTGCACCGTCTGTCTATCCAGGCGTTCCAGCCCCGCCTCATTGAAGGTAAGGCCATCCAGCTTCACCCGCTGGTAACCACTTCGTTCAACGCCGACTTCGACGGTGACCAGATGGCCGTGCACGTGCCCCTGAGCAGCGCCGCTATCCTGGAAGCCCAACTGTTGATGCTTTCTTCCCACAACATTCTTAACCCACAGAATGGTACGCCCATTACCCTGCCTTCACAGGACATGGTTCTTGGCCTGTACTACATTACCAAGGGTAAGAAAACCAACGCGGAAGAAACCATTCGCGGAGAAGGCATGTCTTTCTACTCTCCCGAAGAAGTGATCATCGCTTACAACGAAAAAAGAATTGACCTCCACGCCACCATCAAAGTGAAAGTGGATGTGCGCAATAAACAGGGACAACTGGAGAAGAAACTGCTGGAAACAACAGTGGGACGTATTCTTTTTAACCAGTTCGTACCCAAAGAAGTTGGCTACGTGAACGCCCTCGCCACGAAGAAATCTCTTCGTGAGATCATCGGTGAGATCATCAAGATCACCGATATACCAAAAGCGGCGAAGTTCCTGGACGATATCAAGCAACTCGGTTTCCGTATGGCCTTCAAAGGCGGCTTGTCGTTCAACATCAACGACCTGATCATCCCCGATACGAAAGAAGAACTCCTCGACCAGGCGAAAGCTGAAGTGGAAGAAGTGTGGGAGAACTACAACATGGGATTGATCACCAACAACGAACGTTACAACCAGATCATTGATATCTGGTCTCGCGTGGATACCCGCATCACTGAAACACTGATCCGTGAACTGGCGACCAACAAGCAGGGCTTCAACTCTGTGTACATGATGCTGGATTCCGGTGCCCGTGGTTCCAAACAGCAGATCAAACAGCTGGCTGGTATCAGGGGACTGATGGCGAAACCACGTAAATCAGGTTCCACAGGTTCTGAGATCATCGAAAACCCGATCCTCTCTAACTTCAAAGGTGGCCTGAACGTATTGGATTACTTCATCTCTACCCACGGTGCCCGTAAGGGTCTGGCGGATACGGCCCTGAAAACGGCGGATGCGGGTTACCTGACCCGTCGTTTGGTGGACGTTGCCCAGGATGTGGTGATCAACGAAGAAGATTGTGGCACCCTCCGTGGTATCGCTACTTCAGCGTTGAAAGACAACGAAGACATCGTTGAACCGCTGTACGACCGTATCCTCGGACGTACCTCACTCCACGATGTACTGAACCCGCTTACAGAAGAAGTGCTGATCACCGCCGGTGAGCAGATCACTGAAGATGTAGCCAAAGCCATCGAAGAAGCAGGGATCGAAACCGTGGAAATCCGATCCGTACTGACTTGCGAAAGCAAGCGCGGCGTGTGCGTAAGGTGTTATGGTAAAAACCTGGCAACAGGTTATACCGCTCAACGCGGCGACGCGGTGGGTATCATCGCGGCACAGTCCATCGGTGAACCAGGTACACAGCTTACCCTCCGTACCTTCCACGTGGGTGGTGTGGCCGGTTCTACATCAGTAGAATCTTCCATCCTCGCCAAGTTCGACGGTACATTGATGTTCGACGGTCTCCGTACGGTTACCGCAGAAAACAATGAAGGAGAGAAAGTACAGGTGGTTATCGGTCGTACAGGTGAGATCAGGAATATGGACGTGAAGAACGACCGTCTCCTGAACGTGATCAACGTGCCTTATGGTTCTATCCTGAAAGTGAAAGACGGACAGAAAGTAGCCAAAGGTGATACGATCTGTACATGGGACCCGTACAACAATGTTATCATCGCTGAAATCCCAGGTACCATTAAGTTCGAGAACGTTATTGAAGGTATTACCTTCCGTGAAGAGTCCGACGAACAAACCGGTCACCGCGAGAAAGTGGTAATTGAAACAAAAGACAAAACCCGTATCCCGTCCATCTTCGTGGAAGGGAAAGAGGTGAAATCATACAACCTGCCCGTAGGTTCACACATCGCCGTAGATATGGGCGACGAAGTGAAAGCCGGACAGGTACTGGTGAAGATCCCGCGTGTACTCGGAAAACTCCGCGACATCACCGGTGGTCTGCCACGTGTAACTGAATTGTTCGAAGCACGTAACCCAGGTAACCCCGCGATCGTTTCTGAAATCGATGGTGTGGTATCCTTCGGTAACATCAAACGTGGTAACCGCGAGATCATCGTGGAGGCCAAAGACGGTGTGGTGAAGAAATACCTGGTTCCGCTGACCCGCCAGATCCTGGCACAGGACGGCGACTTCGTAAAAGCAGGTACGGCACTTTCCGACGGACAGATCGCTCCGTTCGATATCCTCGCCATCAAAGGACCTTTCGCCGTACAGGAGTACGTAGTGAATGAGATCCAGGAAGTATATCGTTTGCAGGGTGTGAAAATCAACGACAAACACATCGAGGTGATCGTTCGCCAGATGATGAAAAAAGTTGAAATCCTGGATGCCGGAGATACCCGCTTCCTCGAAGGAGATACCGTTGACCGCTTCGATTTCATCGACGAGAACGACTGGATCTTCGATAAAAAGATCATCACCGATGCAGGTGAATCCACTAAGCTGAAAGCCGGACAGATCGTGAGCCTGCGCGAAGTAAGGGAAGAAAATTCCGTACTGCGCCGTTCCGACCGCAAGCTGGCTGAATACAGGGATGCAGAACCCGCTACTTCACATCCGTTGTTGCTGGGTATCACCAAAGCTTCTCTGGGTGTACAAAGCTGGATTTCCGCCGCATCGTTCCAGGAAACCACGAAAGTACTTTCTTCCGCAGCCATCATGGGTAAAACCGATGAAATGCTCGGCCTGAAAGAAAACGTGATCACTGGTCACCAGATACCTGCAGGTACCGGTCTCAGAGAATTCGAAAACATGATCGTGGGCAGCAAGGAAGAATACGAACTCCTGCAAACCACCCGCGAAGCCATGAGTTTCGATGACGATGAATAATTGATCCACATCATACTTAAAGTAGGAAGTCCTTGGCTTCCTACTTTTTTATTTTCCTTAACATTTCGCATTCCCTCATTTGGATATCTTTCACCAAACCAGGTTTCATGAAGAATTTCTCGATTGCATTGAATCTTTTGCTGCTCGTGGCAGTAGGTGTTCTTTTTTATTTCCAGTTTTCCAACAAACCCAATGGTGCCAAAAAAGTAGCGGCCGGAAATAACACGGCTGCTTCACCTGATGAATTCCGGGTGGCTTATTTTGAAATGGATTCCGTAGAAAAAAGTTATGAGCTCGTAAAAGACGCGCTCGAGCAACTGAAAGGAAAAGAAGGACAGATCGCCAGAGAACTCGGCGGCCTGGAGAGTTCCTATAAGAAAAGGATGAATGAGCTGAACCAACGCGGTCCAAGCATGTCACAAAGTGAAGGAGAAGCAGCGCAACGCGAACTTTTCCAGATGGAACAGAATTACCAGAGCAGGAAACAATCGCTCGAAAGGGAATTCTACAACCAGAACGAAACGCTGAAAGCGAACATTAAAAAGGAAATCGAAGACTTCCTGAAAGAATACAACAAGACCAAAGGCTATTCTTATATCATGGCCAACGAACCAGGACTTTTCTACTTCAAGGATACATTGTATGATGTAACCGCAGACGTTGTGAATGGCCTCAACTCCAAATACAAGAAGAAGAACTGATGATCAGCCAGGTTTGTAATAAGGTTTTTGAAGAAAGTATCCTGCGTTACCACGAAACGGATCATGTAGATACGCCATTGGTCAACCCGCACCCTTCCGATAAACTGGAGCATCTTCTATACGCGAAGAACTGGATCGATACAGTGCAGTGGCACCTGGAAGACATCATCAGGAATCCGGCCATCGATCCCGTTGAAGCGCTCGCCATCAAAAGAAGGATCGACGCTTCCAACCAGGAACGTACGGATATGGTGGAATACATTGACAGTTTCTTTCTGGATAAATTCAGCCAGGTGATTCCCCAGCAGGACGCTTCCATCAACACGGAAAGCCCGGCATGGGCCATTGACAGGCTCTCAATTCTGGCGTTGAAGATTTACCATATGCAGGAGGAGTCTGAAAGGGAAGACGCCTCTGAAGAGCACCGTGCCAAATGCGCAGCCAAACTGGAGATACTGCTGGAACAGCAGAAGGATCTTTCCCAGGCCATCGATGAACTGATGATGGAAATCTCCGCCGGTAGAAAATACATGAAAGTGTACAAGCAGATGAAGATGTACAACGATCCATCTTTGAATCCCGTGTTGTACGCGCAAAAATCCCAATAATGTCGACCAGGATACTGGTAATACGATTTTCGGCCCTCGGCGATGTTGCCATGACCGTTCCCGTATTGCGTTGTGCCTTGCAACAGTATCCGCAACTGGAACTGGTAGTGGTGTCCCGCGCCGCTTTCAAACCTTTGTTCGAAGGCTTGGAACGCACGCAGTTTGTATCCGCCGACCTGAAAGGGAAGCACAAGGGATTGGGCGGTATCGCCAGACTTTCGGGGGAACTAACGGGAACTGGTATCCGTGTTGTTGCCGATCTGCACAATGTTTTACGGTCAAGGATATTGGGATTCTTCCTGCAATTGCGGGGTATCAGACTG
Source organism: Parasegetibacter sp. NRK P23 (assembly GCF_023721715.1). Lineage (NCBI taxonomy): Bacteria > Pseudomonadati > Bacteroidota > Chitinophagia > Chitinophagales > Chitinophagaceae > Parasegetibacter > Parasegetibacter sp. NRK P23. The sequence goes on along the minus strand of NZ_JAMDLG010000001.1, from coordinate 289,728 downwards.
AAGCGAATCGATAAAGGCAGGAGCGAAAAAAAAGCGCTCACGCGAAAAGGCGCGAAATTGCTGAAACAACTGCCCAGCTCCCACGAAAGGTATGCGGCGGTATTCAGCAAGGCAGGCTTTCCGATCGACCTTTCTGCTTCTACTTCTGAACAACGTTTCAATCAGCCGCCGTTCCTGATGGAGGAGGGTGTTAATCATATCGGCATCGCGCCTTTTGCCCAACACCAGGAGAAAAGGTACCCATTGGAAGCCATGGAAAAAGTGATCCAATCACTTGTGGGTGAAAAAAGCAACAGGGTGTATATCTTCGGGGGCGGAAAGCAGGAAGTGGAACAGGCCATGCAATGGGAGAAAGCCTTTCCCGGCTTAATTTCCCTGGCAGGAAAATATACCCTGGCAGAAGAACTTTCGGTGATGAAGCGTTTGACCATCATGGTGAGCATGGACTCCGCGAACATGCACCTGGCTTCACTTGTTGGAACACGGGTGGTGTCCGTATGGGGCGCCACGCACCGCTTCGCCGGGTTTTACGGCTGGAAACAGGAACTGAAGGATATCGTGGAAACCGAATTGTATTGCCGGCCATGTTCTGTGTTCGGCAATAAACCTTGTTACCGCGGCGACCATGCCTGCATGAACAACATCGCCCCGGAACAGATTATCGCAAAAATTAAAGACCAACGCGCCTTTGAGGCGGTGAAACCATAAAGGAGAAGACCGTGAAAAAATATGCAGTAATAGTAGCCGGCGGAAGCGGCCAGCGTATGAACAGCCAGATCCCCAAACAGTTCCTGCCCATCAAAGGGAAGCCGTTGCTTTATTATGCCCTCGATACTTTCCTCGCCAGTTATGAGGACATGCACATTATTCTCGTGCTGCCCGAAGAATTCCTGGATATGGGCAAAGAGATCATCGACGGGTTCTTCGATCCTTCCCGCGTAACCATCACCGTTGGCGGAAGAACACGTTTCCACTCCGTGCAGAACGGGCTTGCGTTAATTGACGAGGAATCCGTGATCTTTGTGCACGACGGGGTACGATGCCTGCTCTCCACCACACTGGTGCGCCGTTGTTTCGACGCGGCCCTTGAATTCGGTACCGCCATACCCGCCATTCCCTGTAAAGACAGTGTACGCATGTTGCTGGAAGACGGCAACGAGGCGGTTGACCGCTCCAGCCTGGTACTCATTCAAACGCCCCAGACTTTCCACAGCAAAATATTGTTACCTGCCTTCCAGATCGATTACAAAGAGAAGTTCACGGATGAAGCCACCGTGGTAGAAGCCTTCGGACTGAAAGTACACCTCGTGGAAGGAGAAGAGAACAATTTCAAGATCACTACGCCGCTTGACCTTTTGCTGGCAGAACAATTGATCGGTTAATCATTTCTTTACCAGTTTCATCCACCACGGCAAACGGTTCACTTTAATCCGGTGGTAGGTTTCCATAGTGCTGCCGAAGCTGCTGTAGAAATAGGCCAGATTCCTGATATCAGATCCTTCAAAATCAAGTATAAGATTTTGCCCGGCATGGTCCCGGATAAACCCATCGATCAGCGCATGGGAGGCGCCCAGTGTTCTGCCATTGGGGTGATTGCCCACGAGTATGTAATAAGCCCGTCCGTTTGAAAAGAAGAACACGCAGGACGAGAGTAATTTCCCCCCCGCATCTGTTACGCCATAAGTAACAGCCTTTCCTTGTGGTTCAAGTAACGCATACAGCTGTTCGAAATGCACGAAATCTTCGTCGGTGATATTGGAGATGGGTTGTAACTGTGTTTTGGCGATGGCAATCACTTCCGAAACGGGAAAACCATGTACCACAGTGCAACCCAGGTTCAGCGCCTTTTTACAGTTGCGTTGGATATTTTGTTTGTAGCCCGCGAAAAGGGAAGGATAGTCCTGTTGCAAGGATAGTACGTAGTTGGCGCGGGCCGAAGGCTGCCACTCCGTTGGAATGGAATTGCCTTTGTGCAACGATATTTCCCAGAACCTGAACGATGGAGGAACTGCTTTCAGGAATGCACCCGTTGATGCCTCCGAATCCTGACCGTAAACCCCGAGCATCGGCGTGAAAGCCGGCATGTAAAGGTATTTGACTCCATATTTTTTACGCCAGGGAAGCGGCATTACCGCTTCATAATTTCCTTTCACCAGTACATCCCAATGCGAGGCCATCTGATCGAGGTACCAGGATTGCGCGTATATAGCTCCGTTATGATCCTGCGTGATGCACGCGTCATACGCGGCGGTGTTCAGTCGGTCCCTTGTGATATGTTGAATCCCGCTTTGCATATTATAATCCGATGCCCGGCATCCATTTCCGGGGTTGTAAGGCCTGGAGCTGGATGCTGAATGAAATGGTTTTCCAGAATTTTTTATCGCCCAGTGTGGAGTTGAAATAATCCCGGTATACTTTGCTGTAGAAGAGGGGGACGTAAATATTCAGTGCCTCACGGAACAGCGAGAACTGTAGTCCCGCGTCATACAGGAACTTTGCCTCAGATTCAGGTGTTTGCGGGTCCCATGCTTCCGCGTAAGTACCGATATCCAGGAAGAGTTTGAGGGGGATTTTAACGGGCAGCACCTGCAACGGGTTGAGTTTGGAAGGTACATCAGTCACCAGGTTCAGTGCCGCCAGCCAGTCGTCGGTTTTGCCCACTTTACTGCTCAACAGGTCCGTTCTTACTTTGAAGGCGCCATCCCTGACCATGATCTGTTGGGAGCGGAAACCTTCAAAGTCATTCCTGCCGATGAAATAGTCGCTGTAAGTATAGTCCTCGTCACCTTTCGGACCGGTCATATTCAAATGGTAACGGCTGTTCCTGAAACGTTTGGAAAGAGAGACTTCACCGGGATAAATGATTTTTCCGGCGAAGAACCTGGCTTGTAATCCCTGCTTTTTGAGGGTGGGATAATTGAAGAAATAAGTTCCCGTAAAGCCGAGTTTTAAGAGGTCCTGCATTTGTTCCAGCACCAGCGCGGCGGTGTAGGGATATAGTACCCGGTTGTTGTCCAGTTGGAAGGAAAGCTGGTTCAGGTACCGCGAACCGGTGGCACGGCCGGGAACGAAACTCGTATCGTTGCCGATGATTTGTCGTTGAAAGAGCAGGCTTTCTTCCCTGAAACTGTAATGCCTGAACCGGATGCTTTTCTCTATTTTCTCCAAAGGGTTTCCGGTGCCGAATTTAAAATTGAGTTCCGGCATGAACCTTTGCATCCTGAAATAAAACTTTTCGCTGCCTGCATCATAGCGGGAAGTGGAGAAAGTGGTATAGCTGATACCGGCGCTCCATTCTTTGAGCCGTGCATCGCGGTATTGGTGGTACGCGGCTTTCGCAAGTCCGTTCCATTGACCGCTTTGTGTGCCATAAACCGGTGCCAGCATAAAACGGAACGCGGGCATGGGCAGTTGGTAATTGTGGACCAGCAACCCGGGCATAAAGCCGTCATTCGCGTTGTAACCAGGCACCGGCATCAGTGAAATATACTGGAGGGAATCGGTGTTTTTCTGGTTGAAGAACCCGGTGAGTTTAATGCGTTTTCTACCAGCTGAATCGCGGGAGGGGATAGCCCCTTTTTTATCCAGGAGGTCGAAGTAAGTTTTGAAGTCTTTTCCGGTACTGGTTTCTAATGTCTCTTTCAGATCATTGGGAGTAGGATGTTTGAATTTCCATGATTCGTAATATTTTCTGAAAGCTTCCTGCATGGCGGGTTGTCCAACTTTTTGCTGCATGGCGTTCAGCCATTGCGCTGTTTTTTTATAAGTAACAAGCCCGTAGTTTGTTCCACTAAATTTTTCAGCAGGGATAGCGATAGGCTGGTCCAGTTTCGCTTTGAAAAGCTGGTGGAGAAAGAATTGCTCCTGTTGGTAAATGCCTTTCTGGTCTTCTTTCAATACATCATATTCCCGCAGATATTGTTGTTCTACCCAGGTATTCAATCCCTCATCCATCCAGGGGTGTAGCCTTTCGTTGGAACCGATCGCGGCCTGGAACCAGTTGTGTCCTGCTTCATGTGCGATCACCTGCTGAAGAAGGGCAGTATCTTTTTGTGAACTGATCAATGTGATGGCGGGGTATTCCATGCCGGTGAAGCGTTTGCCCGGAGCTGCTACCACGGAAAAAGTCGGGTAGGGGTAGTCGCCAAGATAGCCGGAATAAAAACGGATGGCCCTTTCGGCGTAACGCATGGCCGGCTTCCACCGGTCGGCCACCCAGGGTTGAAAATATACCTGGAGGGTAATGTTTTTCCCGGAAGGCAATGTGATTAGTTCTTCCTGTTTGATCCATTTCTTCCCGGCAAACCAGGCGAAATCGGAGCTGTTCTCCAGTTGGAAATGCCAGGTGTTCAGTTGGGAAGAAGAGGGTGTGACCACCGTATCCGGATCCGTTTTTTTAACGGAGGACGGCAACGTTTTTTGCTGCTGTTTTACAGTTTTTTTCACCTGTTCCATTTCAGGCGCAGCTACTACTGGCTTGTTCAAAAGCGTTCCGCCGGCGGCTACCACATAATCTTCCGGCAAATGAATTTTCACGTCAAAGTTGCCAAATTCAGCATAGAACTCACCCTGCTCAAGATAAGGCATCGGGTGCCAGCCGGCTGCATCATATACCGCGGGCTTGGGGTACCACTGTGTGATCAGGTACTGCTGTCCAACATGTCCAAGCCTTGAAATATACGCTGGAATTTTCACATGGAAGGGCGTACTGATGTCGACGGATGAACCTGGTGGTAAAGGAGAAGGTAAGTCGACACGAAGTACATCAATAAAAGAAGGATGGTCCTCCGTTTGTGCGGTGATCCCGTTCACCTTAAAATCAAGCCGGTTGATGTATCCTTTGTCTGCGGGTTTTGAAAAATAGAAATCTGTTCTGTCGAGCAGTAACAGTTGGTCGCTGAAGGCTGTTTTATCATGCTTATAGGCGTTGGGCCAGAGGTGGAACCAAATATAATTCAGCGTATCAGGGGACGCATTGGTATACCGTATTTTAACGGTGCCATCAAGGGTATGTTCACGGTCGTTGAGTGTTACCTCCAACTGGTAATCGGTACGCTGCTGCCAGTAATGCTGGCCAAAAGAAATGCAGGGAAGTAAAAGCAGCAGCGGGATAAAGATGCGCATCGGCGTGACCGTTTTTGTTTTAACGAAAAGGGCGGGCGCTTATTTCCCTTTCCCCATCAGAATGATCCGAAAGGTATGGATCAAAATCTTAAAATCAAGCAGGAGCGAGCAACTTTCAATGTACAAAAGGTCGTAGGGCAACCGCTCCAGCATCTGTTGTACGTTTTCCGCGTAACCGTATTGCACCATGCCCCAGGAGGTTAATCCCGGTTTCATTTTGAACAAAAAGGTATAATAAGGGGTATGGGTGGAAAGCTGGTCGATATAATACTTTCTTTCCGGGCGCGGCCCCACCAGGCTCATGTCTCCTTTGAATACATTCCAAAGCTGCGGCAGCTCGTCTATCCGCCATTGCCGCATAATGCGACCCCAGCGGGTAATGCGGGGATCGTTTTCTGAAGATAATTGCGGACCGCTCTTTTCCGCATCTTGGAACATGGAGCGGAACTTGATGATGTAAAAAGGTTTGCCCTTCCAGCCAATTCTTTCCTGGCGGTAAAATACCGGTCCGGGCGAAGATTTTCTCACTAGTATAGCGATAAGCAGAAAAAAAGGAGAAAGCACAAACAGTCCGAAAAATGACAGTACAACATCTGTAAGGCGTTTGATGTTCTGTTGCCAGTAAGGCATACCGCCGAAGCGAATATCAACCAACGGTAATCCATACATGCTTTCAGTACGGACGGCTCCCGTCAGGAGATCGATATCGGAAGGAATGATTTTGATTTCCACCTCTCTGGATATCAGTCTTGGGAGCAATGCTTCCACCAGTTGTTTCTGGTTGGGTTCGGTGGCGATGATCACCAGTTTAATGTTCTCCCGTTTTAACACCTCTTCCAACGACGATTGGTCCCCGAGTTTTTCGAGGCGTTCCCCAGGCAGATCATTGTGCTGCCCATTCAATGCCAGGTATCCACTGTAATGGTACCCGGTATTGCTGAGGTTCCTGCGCGAGTTTTTCCAGGTTTTTAAAGCTGATGGGCCGTTTCCTACCAGCAGTGTGGGGAAGACAATCTTCTTGGAAAGGATTTGCCTTTTCATCGTTTCCAGAATCAATACCCGCCCTGCCAGGGTAAGTGCGAAATGCGGCGCCCAGTACATATAGAAGGAATTGAAATCCACATTGTGGTTCAAGATTCCGGGAAGAGAAAGTATAAGGAGTAAAATTCCTGCCCCTGCAACTGTGAGGAAAAACGTGTTGAGTGCTTCGCTGATCCTTGATTTTTGATAGATATTCCTGTATGAGCCGGATGAATAATACAACAGCAGCCATCCGGCAGTGACGAGCAGTAGTCCATATTGAGTAGCGGTGATGCCAGGTGAAAAATGATTGCTGTACACAGCAAACAACAGCCATGCCGCCATTGCGGAGCAGGTATCAGAGATAAGGTAATGCGTGGCTTTCACTGTGCGGGCGCTCATTATTCGTCTTTGGGCGTGGAATGGCGGATTTTATGAAGAATCTGGTGGGCCACTTCCATGGCCGCGAATCCATCTATTTCGTTTACCTGTGTGCGTGTGTTGTTCCCGATGGCATCCCTGAAAGCTTCCAGTTCCATGCGGATGGCGTTGCCGTCTTCCACCGGCGGTGCATCTATGGCGATGGTGCGCACACCCGCTGGTGTTTCAAGGTCGAAGGTGAAAGCCGAAGTGTCTTCCGGTGTTTTCAACCGGATCACTTCCGTCTTTTTCTCCAGGAAGTCGATGCCAATGTAGGCGTCTTTCTGGAACAGCCTGATCTTTCGCATCTTCTTCATGGAAATGCGACTGGAAGTAAGATTGGCCACGCAGCCGTTGTTGAATTCGATGCGTACGTTGGCAATGTCAGGGGTATCGGTCATTACGGCGATACCGCTGGCGTAAATATTTTTTACATCGCTTTTTACGAGGGTAAGAATGATGTCGATATCATGGATCATCAGGTCAAGGATCACACTTACTTCTGTTCCCCTTGGATTGAACTGGGCCAGGCGGTGCACTTCAATGAACATAGGGTTCAGGTTCATTTTTTGTGCGGCCTGGAAAGCGGGGTTGAACCTTTCCACATGTCCAACCTGGAGCTTTACTTTCGATTCGGCTACCAGTTTCAGGAGTTCACGTGCCTCGTCCATCGTATTGGCGAGGGGTTTCTCCACAAAAATATGTTTGCCCTTGCGGATGGCAGCCTGGCAGAGTTCAAAATGAAATGGCGTAGGGGCCACAATATCCACGGCATCCACGGCGTCCATCAGTACGGTAGGATCCAGGAAGCGTGCGATATTGTATTTCTCACTTACTTCTTTCGCGGTATCATCATTGGGATCGTAAAATCCCACCAGTTCCGTTCCTTCGATCTGCTGCCAGTTGTTGAGGTGGAATTTCCCGAGGTGCCCTGTTCCAAAAACGCCTATTCGTAGCATGTTCGCTCCTGTTTAATGGACAAAGATAAGGTTAGGATTGGTTCTGCAATCGGCTGATCAGTTCCGGAGGCAGCGCCGGCAGGCTTTTTCTCCGGATCAGGAAAGTGGATAGTCCCGCAATGTCGCGGAAGATATAATGCCTGTTCAATGCGCCCTGGAGGTAGCCTGCGCCGGAGGTGTTCCCGGTTCCCACCCGCATGCCGATCATCCTGCGTACCATCATGAAATGTTTGTGCCGCCAGCCTGCCAGGTGGTGGTCTATATCAACAAGTCCGTCCAGTATCCGGAAAGAATGCTGGAACACGGGGAAATCACGGTACATCATGATAAACAGTGCTGCCCGCATGGCTTTTGCGGAAAGGGATGCCCTAGCCCCCTGTAAACGCTCTTTTTCCTCGGCACTCACTTCTTCGGGAATATGGTCGAAGAAAACGGCATCAAAATCGTATATCTTGGCCGCTTCATGTTCGGTTAGGCCAGACTGATAGATATACCGGTAATCGTTCCAGAAAGGATGTTTCTTTTCTTTGTTGAGGTATTTGGATTCATACGATTTCCAGTGTTCCGCTTCAAAGAAGGGCATCCTTTCGAGCCAGCGGTTAATGAGTTGCAACAGGCTTTCTCCTGATTCCGCCTGGTTGATGGCATTGTAATCGTGTGGGGTGAAGCCGCCCTCGTTTGTGCGTTTGTAATAATCATATTGGTGGCGTTTTTCCATCTGCAATCCAAGCCTGGCTTCTATCAGCCTGAACTGAAGGCTCTGGAAGCCGGAGGAGGGCGTAAGCAGGTTTCTGAAATCAAGGAAATCGAGTGGGGTCATGGTATCCAGGATGTGCACCTGCTGGTTCAGCAGTTCCAGTATGCGTTGAATGCGTTCCATGCGGTGAAATACCAGGTTCAGGTCTTCGGAATGGTCTTCTATCTTTTCTTTTCTGAAAATGGAAAGGATATAGTCCATTTCGAAAAGTATTTGTTTGAACCAGAGTTCGTAGGCCTGGTGGATCACGATGAAGAGCATTTCATCGTGCGCGGGCTCCTGTCCGTCTTCAAAGCTAACGGGATGCTGGCTGTCCAGTATTTTATCGAGATGAAGATAAGTTCCGTAGTACATGGCGTTCTGTTGCATGGGCAGTTGGTATTTTTCGCCCGGAATTTAGGACAATTTTCTTTCTGAAGTCCTGTTGTTGGATGAAGCCCCCGGTTTGCTCATCCAACATTCAAAATCCATAATTTTACGCAAACCTGTAAATGATGAATTACTCCATGCTAACGATGGCGGCGCTTTGTTGTGCGCTTGCCTGTAATGGTCCTGCCGCGAAACCGGAAGAAAAAACGCCGGAGGGTAGGGCTCCCTGGCTCGCTCAGAGCAATATTTATGAGGTGAATCTCCGGCAATACAGTCCCGAAGGTTCTTTTAACGCTTTTACGGCCCAATTGCCCCGCCTCAAAGAAATGGGCGTGGAAATATTATGGTTCATGCCCGTTACGCCGATTGGCGTGGAAGGCAGGAAAATGAATCCCGGCGACCTCGGCAGTTATTATGCGGTAAAAGATTACAAAGCGGTAAGCCCGGAATTCGGGACAGAAAATGACTGGAAAAACCTGGTGGAAAAGGCCCACGAAGCCGGGTTTAAAGTGATCGTTGACTGGGTGGCCAACCATACGGCCCCGGATCACCCCTGGATAAAGGCACACCCGGATTTCTACATGCGCGACAGTGCAGGAACCATTCTTCCGCCCAATGCAGACTGGACAGATACCCGTGAACTGAATTATGAAAACCCCGTTCTCCGCGACAGTATGATCGCGGCCATGAACTGGTGGCTCGCAACCTACAAGATTGACGGGTTCCGCTGTGATATCGCGGAAGAAGTGCCGGTTGATTTCTGGGCGCAGGCCATCCCCGAACTTCGCAAGACCAAACAGATTTTCATGCTGGCTGAAGGAGAAAAGCCCGCCCTGCACCAGGCCGGGTTCGATGCCACCTACACCTGGTCCGTGTTCCATGTCCTGAACGATATTGCCGCAGGAAAGAAAAACACCGTTTTCCTGGACAGTATTTTACTGGACAACCAATCCCGTTTTCCACCGGATGCGCTTCGGATGTACTTCACTTCCAACCACGACGAGAACAGCTGGAACGGAACCGAATTTGAAAGAATGGGCGCCGGCGCGGAAACATTCGCGGTATTTACCCAAACCATGGATAAAAGTCTGCCCCTGATTTACAGCGGACAGGAATCCGCCAACGCAAAAAGGCTGAAATTCTTCACACGCGATCCCATTCAGTGGGGAACCTATGAAAAAGCGCCATTCTACAAGAAATTGCTTTCGCTCCGCAAATCCAATCCCGTTTTTGACGAGGGCGCTACTTTCAGCAGAATAGCTTCTTCCAATCCTTCCATATTCGCATTCGTGCGGGAAAATAAAAAAGACAAACTGGTGGTGATCCTGAACTTCACAGGAGAGAACCAGGCATTCACATGGGACGACAGCAGCCTGACCGGTAAGTTTACGGATGTTTTCAGTGCAACCGGTTACGAGTTAAATCCAGGCACCGCACTGAACCTTGCCGGCTGGCAATACCTGGTGCTGGAAAATAAATAGGGTAACAAAAGAGCCGGACTTATTCAGCCCGGCTCTTTACGCACGTTTTCAATGTTCAGGGACGGTTCTTCTACGGATGTTGGATTTCGGACGGTTCAGGAAACAGGGGGTATGGATCAACACTAAATGACCAGTAACCTTAACACTACAAATATAAATTGTTCGTAACCGGTTGCATACCTCCGGAAGGCAAACCGATAACCAAGAAGGCTTTAATAAAATAAGGGTTTACACCTGATGTTAGTGGTTTTCCCGTAGTGCGCTGGGGAGGAAACCAAATTCTTTCCTGAAAGCTTTGGAGAAATTACTCAGGTTGGTGAAGCCGATCCTGTACCCGGCCTCTTTGATGGAATATTGTCCCGACTCGATTAACCGACGCGCCTCACGCAACCGGTTACGGTTGTAAAATTCATAGAGTTTCATCCCATACACCTCTTTGAAGCGGTTCTTGAGTTTGGTGGTGCTCATCATGGCCGCTTTGGAAAGGTTTTCGATAGATGGGAATTTCTCAGTTTCGGGATTACTAAGCAACTGTTCCACGGTCTGAAGTCCATGCAAGTCGTGTTCTTTCAGTTTGCGTGGAATGCCTTTGTCCTGTTCCATCTTTTCGATGAACGATTGGAAGAAAGTCTCCACCAGCAACAATATCCTGTTGTGGAGAATCAGTTTACTCAGGGGCGTCCGGGGATCGGTATTGAAAATATCTTCCAGGAAAGCCTTGTATTCCATGGTAATCAGTTCCCGGTTCACATTGTTGAGTTGTTGACCCGTATAAAGGAAGAGGTCAAAAAGAATGTCTTTGCCGATGTACCGCGCGATCATTTTATCATTGAAACAAATGCCTACGCGCCGCACCTGTGTGCCGGGTGAGAAGGTGATATCGAGGTCATAATTCGTGGAGGAAAGAAAAATATTGCTTCGGAACCGCGCTTCATCGTAAATACGGTCGGTACCGGTTTTTATTTCGATAAAGTCCTTTACCTGTACCTGGTTGAAGAAAAGCGTGAGCGAATACGGATCGGTTTTTTTACGGGAAAGTGTAAGCGCGTCGTTGAGGGTGAAATGCTGGATGATGTAGGACATGTCTCCATTGATCGGACCTGCAAGCACATAACCTTCGCCGTATTTTTCAGGAAGTTGCATCAGCCCTTTTTCTACCGGAGCGCCGAAGACAGCGGCAAGGCCAGCAACCCAATCGTTGAAGTTGTGTAGTTCGAATTCGTATGTCATCCGGGTAAGCGTTTTCAGTAACCTCATTGAAGGTACTACTTTCCGGGAACAAATACACGTTGCCGTTACGCCTTCACCATCTGCTTTATTTCCTGAAGTTTCAGCAGTGCCTCTACGGGGGTAAGCCGGTTGATGTCCAGATTGTCCAGTGTTTTCCTGATCTGGTCGAACGTTTCAGAATGCGCGTCAAAAATACTCAGTTGCACTTTGGGGGCAGTTGCTTTTTGCAGCGCCTCGGTGTTGGGCGCGTCGCCATGTTTCATTTCCAATTCGGCGAGTATTTCGTTGGAGCGGTTCAGCAGGGCAGGGGGCATGCCGGCCATTTTGGCCACATGGATACCGAAACTGTGCGTACTGCCGCCGGGTGCGAGTTTGCGCAGGAAGATAATCTTATTGCCGGATTCCTTGTTGGTGACATGATAGTTTTTAACGCCATCCAGTTTATGTTCCAGCTCATTCAATTCATGGTAGTGCGTGGCGAAGAGCGTCTTGGGTTTGAACGCCGTGAAATGGTGCAGGTACTCCACAATACTCCACGCGATGGAGATGCCGTCGTAGGTGGAGGTGCCCCTTCCGATTTCATCGAGTAACACCAGGCTTTTTGAGGTGATGTTGTTGATGATGGAAGCTGTTTCGTTCATTTCCACCATGAAAGTACTTTCGCCGCCACTGAGGTTGTCGGAAGCGCCGACCCTGGTGAAAATTTTATCGGTGATGGGTATGCGCGCTTCATCAGCCGGTACAAAACTTCCCATGTGCGCCATCAGCGTGATGAGGGCGGTCTGGCGCAGAATGGCGCTCTTACCACTCATGTTGGGACCGGTGAGAATGATGATTTGTTGAGAACTTCCGTTCAGAACGATGTCATTCGCGATATATGGTTCGCCGGGGGGAAGATTGCGTTCAATTACGGGGTGTCTTCCTTCTTTGATGAACAGTTCGTCTCCGGTATGAATCTGCGGCCTTTTATAGTTGAACTGAAGCGCGTTGTGGGCGAAACAGCAGAGGCAGTCAAGTTGAGCGAGTATCTGCGCGTTTACCTGGATAGGGGCGATATATTCCTGCAGTTCAAACAACAGTTGGTCGAACAATTGTTGTTCAATGGACAATATCTTTTCCTCGGCACCGGTAATTTTTTCTTCGTAAGATTTCAGTTCCGGTGTAATGTAACGTTCCGCGTTCGCCAGTGTCTGTTTACGGATCCAGGTTTCGGGAACCTTGTGTTTATTGGTATTGGTAACTTCCAGGTAGTACCCGAAAACATTGTTGAAGCCTATCTTGAGCGATGGAATACCGGTGAGTTCACTTTCTTTCAATTGCATTTGCACCAGGTAATCTTTTCCGGTGGTGGCAATGTTGCGCAACTCATCCAGTTCGGCGTTAATACCCGGAGCAATCACGCCGCCTTTTGCTGTTTGCACGGGAGGGTTCTCCTGAAGGGTATGAACGATCCGCTCCATGATGCCGGTGCAGGGATCGAGTTTTTCCGCCAGCTTTTGCAGACAACCATTGTTGGTTCCTGAAGCGAATTCCTTACAAAGCTTCACCTGCTGAAGGCCGCGTGCGATCTGCAGTACTTCGCGTGGATTTATTTTTTTCAACGGAATCTTACTCACCAAACGTTCCACGTCCCCCGACTGGTGAATGGGTTGGGTAATACTCTTTAAAAGATCCGGGTTCAGCAAAAGGTGTTCCACCGCATCCAGTCGCTCTTCAATAGCGTTAGGATCTTTCAGGGGCAGCACCAGCCATCTTTTCAGCAAACGTGCGCCCATCGGACTTTGTGTATGGTCCAGTACTTTCAGTAAGGTATTCCCGTTTTCCATACCGCTGGAAAGCAGTTCCAGGTTGCGGATCGTGAACCTGTCCATCCAGAGGAAGTCTTCCCTTTCAATGCGTTGAATGGCACTGATGTGTTGCAGGTTGGGGTGTTCCGTATCGCGGAGATAGTGCATCACGGCGCCTGCGGCGATGATGGCGGCGGCCATCTGATCGATACCGAAACCTTTCAGGGAATGCGTCTGGAAATGTTTCAGCAAAGTCTCGCGTGCATAGGTCTCCTGGAATATCCATTCGTCCAGTGTATATGTATAGAAGCGGGCACCGAACTGTTCGCGGAAGAGTTTCTGTTTGTTGCGCTGGTACACCACTTCGGCGGGACGTAAACTTTGCAGCAACTTATCGATGTATTCCTGGTTGCCTTCTGCGGCGAAGAATTCACCGGTTGAAATATCCAGCAGGGCTATGCCGCAGCGTTCCTCGCCGATGTGTACGCCTCCGAGAAAGTTGTTGCTGTTATGTTCCAGTAGTTTGTCGCTGGTGGCAACACCGGGTGTCACCAGTTCCGTAACCCCTCTTTTAACGATGCCTTTGGCTTGTTTGGGGTCTTCCAGCTGATCGCAGATGGCCACGCGGTGTCCGGCTTTCACCAGTTTGTGCAGGTAAGTATCCAGCGAATGGTGGGGGAATCCTGCGAGTTCCGATGAAAAAGCCGCGCCGTTGTTGCGTTTGGTGAGGGTGATGCCCAGCACCTGCGAAGCAATAATGGCGTCCTGGCCGAAGGTTTCGTAGAAGTCGCCCACGCGGAAGAGCAGCACGGCATCCGGGTAACGCGCCTTAATGGCGTTGTGTTGTTGCATTAAGGGCGTTTCTGCCGGGTTCTTTGCCATGGATCGTTTTTTGGAGAGGGGCAAATTTAGTGTTTTCGGGGCAATTTCTCGCGATTGCTTCCTGCTTCGTGCCTCGCAGTCTCGCAACTGCTTTGTGCTTCGCACTGCGCAGCGCAAGGGGGCGGAGACGCATTGCTTCATGCCTCGCAACGTTGTTTGTGTTTGGAGCGCTTTCCTTTTGGAGTTTTTTTATTTCACGCAACGGCGCAACGGCGCAACGGCCTGTTTTAATACGAGCTTACATTAAACAGATAAGTGGCAGCGAATGCAACATGTTTGAAAATACTTTATGCGTTGCGTCGTAGCGCCGTTGCGAGAAAATATCCTTAACTGAAAACGGCCCTCTATCCCCATGCCGAAACAAAAGCCTTCCCGAAAAACGCAACCGCTCCTTGCACCTCCGCGTTGCGAAGCAAGAACTAATCGCGTGAAAAAAAGCAATCACAACCCCCTTCCCAGCATCCCCACAAATTCCGCCCGCGGTATCATCCTCGCCCCCAGGCTCTCGAGGTGTTCGGTATATACCTGGCAATCAATCAGGGAAACGCCTTCCGAAGCCAGTTGCTGCACGTAAAGAATGAACGCGTATTTGCTGGCATTGCTCTGTCGCGAGAACATACTCTCTCCGAAGAAGAAAGTACCCATCCTTATCCCGTACAAACCACCCACGAGTTCACCGTTCTCCCAGGCTTCGGCGGAATGCGCATATCCTTTCAGGTGAAGCCGTGTGTAGGCGCGTTCCACGTCGTCGTTGATCCAGGTGCCGTCGTAGCCGGGACGCGGGGTTTTCCGGCAGGCACGGATCACTTCGGGGAAAGCTTTGTTGACCGTGAAATCAAATTTCTGTTGACGGAGGAGGCTTCGCATGCTTTTGGAAACCTTAAGTTCATTGGGGAACAGCACGAAACGCGGGTCGGGACTCCACCAGAGCGGCGTATCGCCTTCGTACCAGGGGAAGATGCCATTGCGGTAGGCGATGAGCAGCCGTTCTTCGCTGAGGTCGCCGCCCATGGCGAGTAAGCCATCGGGCTCGGCGAGGTGTACCGGTGGGAATAAAAGTTGCTGATCGAGTGCGAAGATGGGCATGGGCTTACACGAGTTCCTCCACGGTAGCGCCGATGCCGCGGTCGGTGATGGCGTCGCACAAAGGTTTAAGTTCGTCGTAGGAGCCATTCTTCACACTGCACTTGCCTTTGAAGTGGATCAGTATGGTGCATTGCTCGGCCTGCTCCGGTGAATGACCGCAAACATCCATCAGTGTTTCAATCACGAATTCAAAGGTATTTACCTCATCGTTCCAGACGATCAACTGGTGGCCGCCGTCTAAAACGTCCACCTCATCTGTATCCTGCCATTTCGAAGGTGTGGTTGCTTCTTTCATGATATTGCGAAATTAGCGTAATATTACGGAACCTGAAAACCATTGGATCAAAGTTAAAAGACGAGCAGATGAGTGCGAATACCGTAATAATTGTTGTGAGTTCCCTGATCATCCTTTCCTATCTTTTTAATATCATCGGGAGATGGATCAAAGTGCCTTCCGTATTGTTATTGATAGGCACCGGTATCGCGGTGAACAATTTGTCGGAAACCTTTGGCTGGGAACGGTTTACGGTAACGCAGCCGGTGGAAGTGCTCGGCACCATCGGATTGATCATGATCGTACTTGAAGCCGCCCTCGACCTCAAACTGGAACGGGAAAAAGTGCCGCTGATCCGCAATTCCTTTTTTTCGGCCCTGGTGATCTTTGTTTTTTCCGTGGTGCTTATTTCCGGACTGATCCATTTCTGGCTGGAAGAACCGTTGTTAAACAGTATCGTGTACGCTACGCCGCTCAGCATCATCTCCAGTGCCATCGCCATTCCCAGTGCGGAAGTGCTGCAGCACGATAAAAAAGAGTTCATCGTTTATGAATCGTCTTTTTCCGATATCATCGGCATCATCGTATTCAACTACGTGATCATGGATGAAGTGCTTTCTTTTGGCGCGTTCGGCTCTTTCCTCACCAGTTTGTTGCTGGCCATCGGCCTTTCCCTGGTTTCCACTGTGGTACTGAGTTTCCTGCTGGCCAATATCCGTATCAACCTAAAATTCTTCTTGTTGTTCGCCATCCTGTTGTTATTGTATTCCACCGGTAAAATCATTCACCTTCCTTCCTTGCTGATGATCCTGGTATTCGGACTGCTCCTTAACAACCACGAGGTTTTCAGGAATACCCGCTCCACAAAAGTGAACGCGTTGATGCGGAAGTTCATGGACTCTAAAACCATTGAAGAACTGATGGTGGTGCTGAAGTCGATCACGGCGGAAACGGCTTTCCTTATCCGCACTTTCTTCTTCGTATTGTTCGGTTATACCATTGACATCAGTTTCGTTTCCAATCCGGATGTGATCCTGATCGGTTCTTCCATCGTGGGGATTCTCCTGTTGATCCGTTTTCTCTACCTGAGAATGATCCTGAAAACAAATCTTTTCCCCGAACTCTTCCTGATGCCGCGCGGACTCATCACGATATTACTTTTTTATAGTATTCCTGAAAAGAATAAACTGAATAACTTTAATGAAGGAATTTTGTTCTTCGTTGTAATTGCCACGGGTTTGCTTATGACTGTAGGATTGCTGTTTTATAAAGAGGACAAAGCGCTGTACCACAATACAGATGTAAGTATTTAATCATTAACCGGAGAACCTGTTGCTATGACCATTTTTTTATCGGCGAAATGGCAGCTTCCCCTGAAAGATCCCGTGCTGATCTTTTCGCTCGTGCTGTTCATCATTTTACTGGCGCCCATACTGCTGCGGAAACTTCGCATTCCCAGTATTATCGGCCTTATCATCGCGGGGATGGTGATCGGGGAGAACGGCTTCGGTATCATCCAGAAAAGCAGCATTGACCTGTTCGGAAAAGCAGGCCTGTTGTATATCATGTTCCTTGCAGGGCTTGAACTGGACATGACTGAATTTAAAAAGAACCGCAATAAAAGTATCGGCTTCGGGATATTCACGTTCGCGATTCCTTTGTTTGTTGGTTTTGCGCTATGCCGTTACGTGATGGATTTCAGTTTCATGGCCTCTTTACTGGTATCCAGTATGTTCGCCACACATACCCTGGTGGCCTATCCGTTGGCGAGCAGGCTCGGCATTACCAGGAACGAAGCGGTGACTGTTACTGTGGGCGGAACAATTATTACGGATACGGCTGTACTCATTATTCTTGCAGTGATCACCGGGGCGGCATCGGGCGAACTGAACCAGGGTTTCTGGCTCCGGCTCGGGTTATCCATCACCTTGTTCGCGGTAGCCGTGATGTGGGGATTTCCTTTAATTGGCCGGTGGTTCTTCAAAAAGATAAAGGACGATAAAACCTCGCACTTCATATTCGTGCTGGCCATGGTTTTCCTGGCAGGTTTCCTTGCTGAACTCGCAGGCATTGAAGCCATCATCGGGGCCTTCCTGGCGGGCCTGGCGCTGAACCAACTTATTCCGCATTCTTCTTCACTCATGAACAGGATCGAATTTGTCGGGAACGCGTTGTTTATTCCTTTTTTCCTGATCACCGTGGGCATGTTGGTGGACCTGAGGGTTTTGCTGAAAGGACCGGAGGCGCTTAAAATCGCGGCCGCACTTACTTTGATGGCGCTTTCCACCAAGTTCCTCGCCGCTTTCCTGGCGCAGAAATTCTTCGGATTCTCCGCCACGCAACGGAACGTGATCTTCGGACTCAGCAGCGCACACGCCGCTGCTACCATCGCGGTGATCCTGATCGGTTACAACATGAATATCGTGGATGAAAACGTGCTGAACGGCACCGTGATCCTGATTCTCGTTACCTGCATGGTGGGCTCTTTCGTAACGGCCAACGCGGGCAGGAAGCTTGCAATCCAGGCCGCGGATATGAACCATAAAGCGCCCGACAGTGTGGAAGACAGGTTCCTGGTGCCTATTCTGAAAGAAGAAGAAATGGAAGAACTGGTGGATTTCGCGTTGATGATCCACGACAAACAACACACCACACCAGTTTACCCACTCGCCGTGGTACAGGATGATGCCGCCGCGAAAGAGCAGATTGTGAGAAGTAACCGCCTCCTTGAAAAAGTGGTGGCGCACGCCGCGGCCACCGACGCGAAAGTACAGGTGGTCACAAGAATAGACCTCAACCTGTCGGACGGTATCGCCCGCGCCGTGAAGGAACTGATGATCTCTGACCTCGTATTGCCCTGGCCCGAAAAACCTACGACCACCGAAAGACTTTTTGGTACCCTCTTCGGTACCAATATCGATAATATCCTGAACGGCGTACGCGAAACGATTTACATCTGCCGCTTTGTACAGCCGATGAACATCGTAAAGAAAATCGTGGTGGCCGTTCCGAAAAACGCCGAATTCGAAAAAGGGTTCGTGCACTGGGTGCAGAAACTGAACTATCTCGCGAAGCAGGCAGGAGCGAGGTTAGTGGTTTACGGAACCGCCCGCTCCTTCAAAGCCGTGAAAGCCGTGTTGGAAAGTATGAAAGGGATTACGGATGTACAACACCGTGAATTCTCCGGAATCGAGGACCTGCTGCTGATTGCAAGGGAAGCCAGGGAAGACGATATGCTGGTGGTACTCACCTCGAGAAAGGGAAGCATCTCTTATGAAAGTTCCATGGATAATGTGGTGGGCAAGATATCCAAACATTTTTCCCGCAACAACGCCGTGCTGATTTACCCGGAACAACTGGAAGGCAATATCCATGAACCCGGAATCCGTGCGGAAGATATTACGCTCGCGCCCATTGAAGAGCAGTTGAAAAACCTGAATAAGATCAGGAAGGTCGTACAACGTTTCTTTGGCGGAAAAGGGAAATAACAATCAGGTGAAGTAAGTTTTTAGTTTATCCAGGAGCGCTTCAGGGCAGGTGGTTTTCTCCATACTACCTGCTTTTACGAAATACAAAGTTACTTTCCCGATGGTGAGCAGCTTGCCCGCTTCATTGTACACTTCCTGATGAAATTCAATCCTGTGGCCGGAAGGCAGTTCTTTGAGGATGGTCTTCACCGTGAGGAGGTCGTCATAATGCGCGGGGCGCAGGAACTTGCTGTGGAATTCTACGATGGGCATAATGACACCCATCTGTTCCATGGCCTTGTAGGTAAACCCAAGCTGACGGATCGTTTCCACGCGACCCACTTCAAAATACTGCGCATAGTTACCGTGGTACACCACGTTCATCTGGTCGGTTTCCGCGTACCGTACACGCACCTGAGTAGTAGATTCAAACATAACCGCTGCTTATTTTCCGATCATTCCGTCAATACTGGCCTTGCCGGGTCCTACCATCAATACGGCGAGGAAGGCGGTCAGGAACAAAGCGGCGCTTTCACCTTCACCGAAATTGCCATGATGGGCCATAAAAAACGCGATGGCCATTACAATCACCAGCGGCACCGCTGCCAGTCTGCTGAAAAGTCCGAGTATCAGTAACAATGCGCAGAATACTTCCGCGAAAATGACCATGAGCAGCGACCAGCGGCTGCCTATATGAAACGGATCGGAGAATTTATATTGAAGGGTAGAGAACTTCTTCATTTTTTCGAAGCCATGGTTCACGAGCATCAGTCCGCCGAAGGTTACCCTCACCAATAACATGGTTACGTTAAAGGCCCAGTCGGAGTATCGGATCGTCAGTAGTTTTTTCATTTGATGGATGGGGTGATGTTTCAGGCGTCAAATTTAGCGGAAGTTTTACACTAACAAAATGTTAATCCTTTGATACCGTGCAGCGTGTTTGGAACGATCTTTGGTGCGGCTGAAAATAATTTGATAATTTACAGCGTTCCCGGTACGGACGGGAACATTTCTTTCATCAGAAAACCTATACAGCCAACATGGATCTTCATACCAGGAACAATCACCTTCGCGCAACGTGGGTCCGCTTGCCGCTGGCGCTTACCCTCGCGTTAACAGCGGTGGGAACGCTGGCTCCGGAACAGGAAACTTTCGCGCAGGCAACAGCCGTTTACCGCGATCCCCAGGCCGCATTTAAAGAAGCGCATGAGTTTTATCAGCACCAACAATATAGTCTGGCATATCCCATCTTCAGGAAACTGGAAAGGGATTTTAATTCTGCCGACAAATCCACGCATTCCATCCTTCACCAGGAGGTGAAGTATTATTCCCTGGCCTGCGGGCTGAAACAGAATGAAGCCGAAGCCGCGGAAAGAACGAAAGAGTTCATTCTGCTGGAACAGAATACCGCACGTGCCGAAATGCTGAGTTTTCACCTGGCGGAATATTATTTCAGGCAGCAGAACATCACTGAAGCCTTGCGCTATTATGAGCAGGCCAATATCGCGCATCTTTCCAACGAAGAGATCGCCGCGATGAAGTTCCACCAGGGCTATGGATACTTCACACAGCAGAAATTCAGTCAGGCGAAGCCTTTGCTGAACGCCATCCGGCAGATGAAGGATGATGCCAATTTCAAAGACGCTAATTATTATTATGGGTTCATCGCTTTTTACGAAAGGAACTATGCCGATGCGCTCACCAGTTTCCGCGTAGTGGAAAATGAGCCGCAGTACGAAAAAGTAGTGCCTTACTATATCGCGGAGATTTATTATTTCCAGGGAGAAAAGGAAAAAGCGATTGAATACGCGGAAGCCAAATTGAAAAAAGGCAACCAGTACTATGATATCCAGATGCGCCAGATGGTGGGGCACGCGTATTTTGAAAAAAGAGAATACGCCAAAGCACTGCCTTACCTGGAAGAATATGTAAAGAAGGCGCCGAAAGTTACGCGGGAAGACCTTTACGAACTTTCCTATTGTTATTACCAGGCCGGGAACTATACAAAGTCTATCGAAGGGTTCAAGCAATTGAGTGGTAAGGAAGATTCGTTGAGCCAGAGTTCCATGTATATGCTCGGGGACGCGTACCTGCGTACCGGCCAGAAGGCCAATGCCAGGAACGCGTTTCTGTTTTGTTCCAGCAACAGCAGCAACCAGCAGCAGAAAGAAGTGTCGCTTTTCAACTACGCTAAACTTTCTTATGAACTGGGGTACCAAGACGTGGCCATTACGGAAATGAAACGCTTCCTCCAGGAATATCCGCAGTCCACGTACAATACCGAGGCCCGGGAGATTCTGGTGAGCGTGCTGGCGAATACCAACAACTACAAAGACGCGCTGGCTTACCTGGAGAGTTTGCAGAATCCTGGTCCTGCCGCCAAAAGACTGTACCCACGCATATTGTACGGACGTGCCACGGAATTTATCAACGATGGGTTACTCGCTTCCGCGGACGACCTGCTGGATAAAGCATTGGCCGATCCAAACAATATACCCGTTCTGCCCTTCCTGCATTTCTGGAAAGGAGAAATCGCGTTCAGAACAGGGAATCCCGATGCGGCTATCAGGCACTATACGTCCTACCTCAGCAGCGGTGCCCCAACGAACGATGAGGTGAACGGCACCAATGCCCGTTACAACCTGGGCCACGCTTACTTGCGCAAAGAGAATTACAAACAGGCGCTTTCCCAGTTCGAATCGGTGAACCGCACGGCTTCGCCCACCGCGAACCCGGTGCAGCAGGACGCCTATCTGCGTTCCGCCGACTGCTACTATATGAGCCGGGAATACGCGAAAGCAAGGAGCATGTACAGTAATGTGGTCAGCAACGGATGGCCCGCAGCCGATTACGCCAGTTTCCAGAACGCCATGATCGCCGGTGTGAACCAACCCAAAGAAAAGATTAGTCTGTTGAACAGCATGGTGCGTCAATACCCGCAGTCCACGCTTACGGCAGACGCGAACATGGAGATCGCGAAAGCATACCTTGCCAACGAGCAGTTCGCCGAAGGCATTCCTTACCTGAATAATGTACTGAAGTCGGGCGTTACGGGTAACCTGAAGCCGGAAGCCTACCTGAAACTCGGTATCGCTTATTATAACCTGGACAAGAACCAGGATGCACTTGCCGCTTACCAGAGTTTGATGGACCAGTATCCCAATTCTCCCGAGGCGGAGGCCGCTACAGAGAACGTCAGGAACATATATGTGGAGCAGGGCAGAACCGATGACTATGTCGCTTTCATGAAAAAAGCCGGTAAAGCGGTGTCCGTGAGTGAGGAAGATTCTCTGATGTACGCTTCCGCGGAAATTCAATACATGAATGAAAACTACAGCGGGGCGCAGATCGGGTTCACCAATTACCTCAGCCGCTTCCCCGATGGAGGAAGCGCACTGGATGCGAATTATTACCTCGCTGAGATTTATAACAACAAAAAAGACTGGGCCAACGCTTCGAAATATTATGAAGCGGTGGCGTTGAAGGCGCCGAATAAATTCGCTGAAAGATCGGTATTGCAGGCCGCAAGACTCAATTTCTTCGACCTGAAAAATTACGAGAAAGCGGCGCAGTATTTCACCCAGCTTAAATCCATCGCCGCCTCACAGGAAAACCGCCTGGAAGCTATGCGCGGACTTTTAAGAAGCCAGTATCAGTTGAACATGTGGGCGGAAGGCGCGGCCAACGCGAAGGAACTGCTTGCTGAAAAAGGTGCCAGCACGGATGATAAGGTCATCGCCAATATGGCCCTGGCCAAATCTTACCAGGTCAACAACCAGCGCGAACTCGCCATCAGTACGTACAAAACGGTGGCTGCTTTGAACAAAGCCGCTTATGGCGCGGAAGCCAGGTACGAAATCGCGAAAATGCAGTTCGAACTTAAAGATTACAAAACAGCGGAAAAATCGGCTTTTGAAGTAATTAACAAATCTGGTTCGTACGACCTGTGGCTCACCAGAGCGTATATCCTGCTTGGTGATATTTATTTCGCGCAGAAAGACTATTTCAATGCCAAAGCTACCTTCCAGAGCATCGTGGACAACAGTAATTTCCCTGATCTGAAAGAACAAGCACAGCAGAAACTGGATACCGTAACAAAAGAAGAAGCCGCCTCCGGGAAACTGGGCGGAGAATAAACCGGCATTGAATTCAAAACCGATCAACCATCAATGATGATACAAGTGCGTAAAACGATATTTTCTCTGCTGGCGATACTGGCCGCCACACAGGTGGACGCGCAGGAAAACGGCAAACAGAAAACGATTGACATTACCTCCACCTTCAAACCAGTGTTGCGGGAAGCGGTGAAAATCAACTTCTCCGCTGCGCCGCCGCCCGCCGATACGACAAAGCCAAGACTCACCTACAATATCCCGAACCAGAACCTCTACTTCATGTACCAGCCGGTTTCCCTGAAACCTATGGCGCTGCAGGTGGATTCAGCCGGGAGGTGGGACAACAGCAATTTTGTGAAACTCGGTTTCGGGAACTTCCAAACCCCGTTCGTACAGGCAGGATTTACTTTCGGAGACGGCTCCGGTAACGCGCTCAGCATCCTCGCCGACCACGTGGCCTCCAAAGGAAAATTGCCGTTCCAGCAATACAGTCAGACCGGACTGAAGCTGAACGGCACAAAAAGAACCATCGGTAACCAGGAATGGAACGGAGGCGTGAAATTACAATCGGACCAATATTACCGCTACGGCTTCGAACCCAATACCCTCGTGCTGGATAAAGAGCAGGATAGCTTACGTGTACGCTACCAGACCATCGGCGCGGAAATAGGGTTCCGCAACATAGAACCCACCACCTATGGCATATCCTATCATCCGCAATTGAAAATTTCCGCTTTCAACGATAATTACAAGAACGCAGAAAGCAATGCCATCCTGAACCTGCCCATCCAGAAAGGACTGGGTGAAAAAGTAGGCATTGATCTCTCTTTTACGGCTGATCTTACCCGTTATAAAAGACATGATTCGGTTGCCATCAACAACAACCTGTTCTATCTTTCTCCTTCCATATTCTACAAAACGGAGAATGTACGCGTGAATGCGGGGATACGTCCTTCCTGGGACAATGGCGATTTCAAATTATTGCCGAACATTGAACTGGAAGTAGGTACATCTGACAAAGAATTCACCGTTCAGGCCGGATGGACCGGTTATTTCCGCAAGACCACCTTTGAGTCGCTGGCCAACTTCAATCCCTGGATCAAACGTCCGGATTCCTTGCTGAACACAAGGATTGGAGAGATTTACGGGGGTATTAAAGGAACCCTGGGCAGTCATTTCGCGTATGGCGCCAAACTCGGTGTGATGCAGTTTACCAACGCCGCGCTCCTCGCGAACGATACCGTTACGGGGCGCACATTCGATTACATCAACGAAACCCGGATGAAGGCGCTGAACCTGGCCGGAGAATTGTCTTATACCCAGGGAGAGGCCTTTTATGTAAAAGCCGGGCTCAACATGTACCGTTACACCGGGCTGAAGACGCAGGACCAGGCCTGGGGGCTGATCCCCACCGAATTAACGGGCAGCATCCGCTGGCAACCCTTGAAGGACCTTTTCCTGAAGGCTGATCTTTTCGCCTGGGAAGGCGCGAACGCAAGAAGGAAAGACCTTTCCGATTTCAAACAAAGTGGTGCATTTGACCTGAACGCAGGGGTAGAATTCAGGATCACCAAAGCGCTGAACCTGTGGTTGCAGATGAACAATATTCTGAATAATAAGTACCAACGCTGGAACCAATATGAAGTGTTAGGATTTAATGTGCTGGGTGGCGTGGTGTTTCGGTTTGATACGAAATGATTTTAGTACTAAGGAAAGGAACGTAAATAAAAGGAGTGGCGCTTACTGAGCCGCTCCTTTTATTTATTGCTATGTCAATGTTTTATTTTAATGCCTTGGCAAGTTGTTCCTTTATTTGCTGACTACTGGGGCGTGCTGCTGCTTTGAAAGCAATCTCACCATTCTTGTTTATTACAACATAATGGGGGATAGCGGAAATACCAAATTTGTTATAGAGGTATTCCGTTTGTTTTCCAGTAAGGAAAATATGTTCTCCTTCCAGGTTCATATTGCTGATGACTTGTTTCCAGGTACTTTCAGGCGATGAACTGCACAGAAAAACAAATACTACATTGCTATCTTTTAAACTTTTTCTCAGTTGTTTACTGGAGGGCATCTCTTCTAAGCAGGGGCCGCACCAGGTCGCCCAGAAATCAAGGTACAGTGCTTTCCCTGGGAATTTTGCCGCAAGAAAAGCTAATATTGAATCCCCGGCATTGGTAGAGAGATTGTGCACGTTGCTGCCGTCAGGAAGTTGCGGATTATTCAGGAAAGCAATTGCGGCATCGTAATCTTTTTGAATTCTATCCCTGATCGGTTTGTTGCGGATTTCTTTGACGGCTTTGGCTGCGTAAGTTTTGTCGCGCTCAATATGCTGGTTAATAGCTTTCTGCAAGGATTGCGCAAGAAGAATATCGAATGCGATACCGGCTCCATACTCTTTTTTTAGCGTTTGAAGGTATGCGTCAGGTTTGGGCTCTCCGTGTTTGATGTCAATGTTGCTTTCCTCATATGCATCCAGCAATAATTTCACATTGCTTTTATCCCAAACAGCAGGGTCCTTTTTAACCAGCGCTGCAAGGTTATCGGCATCAGCGGACGACAGTGATTTACTATTTGTTCGGATGGTGAATACATCTCCGCTTAAAGCGCGCGTCATCCATCCCTGTTGTTCCGGGGTGAGTATGTTCCAGCCTTTGTTGTACCATTTTCGAACCATACTTTTTGCTGAATGATAGTTGTCTCTGTGTTTTGAGCCGTATAATTCATATCCTTTCAGAAAGGAAAAACTGTAGTTGGAGGTCATTAATGCCTCATTGTTGTGGAGAACGGATTGTTTGATAAATGCAAGGTATTCGTCGGGCACATGGCTCCCGGGAACGTTATCGTTATAATATTGGTGGAGCCAGGTATAACGCATAAGATCATCATAGTAATGGTACTTCATGTGAAGTGAGAGAAATCTGATACCTTCTGCGCTCAGTGTACCGGTTTTCCTGATACTGTCAAAAATAGCACGGTCACGTTCAAACGCATTGGTCCGGTAGGCGAGGTACTGCATGGCAGAATCCTTCTCAATATGTTTGTCCGCAATTTCCCACTGGTCGCGCATGGGGTATTCGTCAAGCATTTTGTTGAATACGAGCATATCTTTGGTAATTCTACCTGATCTTCCTGATAAGCGGATTCCAAGATCGTCACGGTTTTTGAGTATCTGAGCGGCAGACAGCGTTACGTAGATGGTGTCGCCTGAATAGACGAAAACAGCGGAAATCGATTCTTCGCCCAATCCCATCATAATATCCTGGGAGAAGGAGAGGGGGAATTCTGTTTGGAAGCTTCCGTCAGACTGCACTTCAGCGTCATAAGATATCTGATCGCCGAGGATTGGGTCATTCACGATCCATCGTACAAACGAGAATTTTTCCTTGAAACTGTTATAATCTGTTACGGTTCCTCTTATCTGAACACGTCCTGGAATAGGTGCAGCGGGTGAAGGGAGCCCAGAAGTTAACAGGAGAAACAGCAGAAAAAATTGTAGTGTAGCTTTTAGCATTGACACAGGATTAAGGTTAAGGAACATGTACTAATATACATTTCGTTCACAAGACCTCTCCTTGAATGCCCGACTTTAACTATTCATTTAAAATTCGTTTCTGACTAATATTCCATCTTCCTTAATCCCGGCGCTTTGAACCAGGTCACGATCACTACGGCGATGGTCATGCAGCCACCGAATACCACGGAGGGCACGATGCCGAGGAGGCGGGCCATCACGCCGCTTTCAAACTGACCGAGTTCGTTGCTGGAGTTGATGAACATGGAGTTAACGGACATCACCCTGCCACGTAGTTCGCTCGGGGTTTTTAACTGTAAAATGGTGCCGCGGATCACCATGCTGATGCCGTCTAAAACACCGCTGATGAGCAGGGCAAAGAACGAGAGCAGGAACCATTTCGAAAGTCCGAACAGGATGATGCAAAGTCCGAAGCCTGCCACGCAGAACAATAAGATGCGTCCCTGTTTTTTTTGCAGCGGGAACAGGGTGATGGCGATTACCGTGCATATGGCGCCGATATCGGCCGCGGCGTTGAGCCATCCGAAACCGATAGGGCCGATGTGCAGAATGTCTTTTGCGAAAACGGGTACCATGGCCACGGCTCCGCCGAAAAGTACGGCGAACATGTCCAGGGAAAGCGCGCCCAGTACCTCTTTTGTGCCTACCACAAATTTCAATCCTTCCTTCACGCTTTCCCAGGTTTTCTTTTCCACGTTAATGGATTCAGGTGGTTTGGGAAGAATGCGGAAAAGAAAGGAGAAGGCGATACACAACACCACCAGAATCGTGGCCAGGGTGCCTGTATTCTGAAACCCGGCGATGAGGAAACCGCCAAGCGCGTGCCCGGTAACTGAGCCGGTGAGCCAGGCGCTCTGGTTCCAGGAAATGGCGTTGGGTAATATTTCGCGTGGTACCGTTTGGGCGAGGATGGCGTGGAAAGTGGGACCGGTGAAAGAACGGATCACGCCGGTCAGGAAGATGGTGGCGTAAATACCAATCAATGCGGGTGTTTGTTGAATGCTGCCCCGTGATAACAACAGGGAAAGGCTGAACAGAATACCTGCGCACAAAGTGTAAAGCACTACGCCTTTCAACATCATCTTCCGCTTATCACTGATATCAATCACGTGACCGGCATACAAAGCGAGGGAAATAGCGGGAATTACTTCTGATAAACCGATGAGTCCCACCGCCAGCGGGTCGCGGGTAATTTCATATACCCACCAGCCCACGAGGGTGGCCATCATGCGCAGTCCCATGATGAATAAAAATCTTCCCAACATTAAGTGCCTGAATTCTGTTATTCTAACCGATGCGAAAGGATCGTTCCTGGAGTCTGTCATCCCGTACACTTTGTGCAAAGATAGGTGTATGATAACCACTAATTAATACCATAAAAAAATGAGTATGAGAGGTGGTTTTGAACCTCCGATTGTTATTTTTGCGTCATATTTTTTAATAAAACCCTAATTCTTGCGGTATGAACTGGAAACAGTTTTTTACATCGTCGGTTGGAAAGAAATTCATCATGAGCCTTACGGGGATATCGTTGATCCTTTTCCTGGTGGTGCACGTGGGGCTTAACGCCACAATTTTCGCGAACGATAACGGAGAGATGTTCAACAAGGCGGCCCATTTTATGGGATCCACCATTGTGACGCGTACGCTTGAGATCGGATTGTTCCTGGGTATTTTGCTGCACATTATTCAGGGATTGGTGGTTACTGCTGAAAACAACAGCCGCCGCGGCAAAGGGTATGCCGTTACTTACGGTAACCGCGGCAGTAAATGGTACTCCCGCTCCATGGGGCTTTTGGGAACCCTTGTGTTGCTGTTTCTTATTATGCACATCGCGCAGTTCTGGGTGCCTTCCCGCATTACCGGATTGGGAGAGATCGCTTATGCCGATGGAAAAGTGCTGCACAACCTTTATGGTGAAATGCTGGTCGTTTTCCAGGAAAGTCTGTTGGTAGTAGTATTGTATGTACTCGCCTGTATCTCCCTCGCGTTCCACCTCATGCACGGGTTCCACAGCGCTTTCAGAACGCTGGGTGTGCACAACAAAAAATACCTGGGTATGCTGGAAGCAACAGGACTCTGGTTCTCCATCATTGTATGCGCC
The DNA here is from genome assembly GCF_023721715.1 of Parasegetibacter sp. NRK P23. Taxonomy (NCBI): domain Bacteria; kingdom Pseudomonadati; phylum Bacteroidota; class Chitinophagia; order Chitinophagales; family Chitinophagaceae; genus Parasegetibacter; species Parasegetibacter sp. NRK P23. The sequence continues at coordinate 261,118 of NZ_JAMDLG010000001.1, read as the reverse complement.
GGATTCGCCTCTATGCCCGTGGCCATGTACCTGGGATGGGTAAAATAATACTTCAAAATTCTATTCAAACGAATCAACTTCCGATATGCTGAATTCAAAAATTCCTGCCGGTCCGTTAGATCAGAAGTGGAAAAGCTATAAAGCCAGCTGTAAGCTGGTAAACCCCGCCAACAAAAGAAAGATCGAAGTAATTGTGGTGGGAACAGGCCTGGCCGGTGCATCGGCCGCCGCAACTTTAGGTGAACTGGGGTACAAAGTGAAAGCTTTCTGCTTCCAGGATTCTCCCCGCCGCGCGCACTCTATTGCCGCGCAGGGTGGTATCAACGCCGCTAAAAACTACCAGAATGATGGAGACTCTGTTTTCCGTCTTTTTTATGATACGGTGAAAGGTGGTGACTACCGCGCCCGTGAAGGGAACGTGCACCGCCTCGCTGAAGTGAGTGTGAGCATCATCGACCAGTGCGTGGCGCAGGGCGTGCCCTTCGCGCGTGAATATGGTGGATTGCTCAGTAACCGCTCTTTCGGTGGAACACAGGTACAACGTACATTCTACGCCGCCGGACAAACAGGTCAGCAATTGCTGATCGGGGCTTACCAGGGCCTGGAAAGGCAAATCGCGCTGGGCAATGTGAAAATGTACAACCGCCACGAAATGCTGGAAGTGGTGGTGATTGACGGGAAAGCCCGTGGTATCATCTGCCGTAACCTGGTAACAGGGCAGCTGGAAAGACATTTCGGTCATGCCGTACTGTTATGCTCCGGTGGATACGGTAACGTATTCTACCTGAGTACCAACGCTATGGGCAGCAACGTGACCGCCGCCTGGAAAGCACATAAGAAGGGGGCGTATTTCGGTAACCCCTGCTTTACGCAGATCCACCCCACCTGTATCCCTGTTTCCGGAGACCATCAAAGCAAGCTCACGCTGATGTCTGAATCGCTCCGTAACGACGGACGCATCTGGGTGCCGAAAAAACAGAACGATGACCGTAAACCGAATGAAATTCCGGAAGAAGAGAGGGATTATTACCTGGAAAGAAGGTATCCGGCTTTCGGAAATCTCGTACCACGTGACGTGGCCTCGCGTGCCGCCAAAGAAAGGTGTGACGCAGGTTATGGCGTAGGCTCTTCCAAACAGGCGGTATACCTGGATTATGCAGCCGCCATCCAGCGTTACGGCGAAGGGGAAGTGAACAAGAGAGGACTTGAAGGAGCCGATGCCGCTACCATTACAAAACTGGGTAAGGAAGTGGTGAAAGAGAAGTACGGTAACCTCTTCGATATGTACGAAAAGATTACAGGCGAGAATCCATACGAACAACCCATGCGCATCTACCCGGCTGTGCACTATACAATGGGTGGACTGTGGGTGGATTACGAACTGATGACGAATATTCCCGGATTGTACGCGTTGGGTGAAGCCAACTTCTCCGACCACGGGGCCAACCGTTTGGGAGCTTCCGCGCTGATGCAGGGACTGGCCGATGGCTACTTCGTGATTCCTTACACCATTGGTAACTACCTCGCCGATGATATCAGAACGGCCTCGATCCCCACTTCGCACCCCGCGTTCGAAGCCGCTGAAAAAGAAGTGAGCGATCGTATCAATACACTCATGAACATTAAGGGAACGCAATCTGTTGAAAGTTTCCACAAACGTTTGGGCAAAATCATCTGGGATAAATGCGGTATGGCGAGAAATGAAGCCGGACTGAAGCAGGCGATTGAAGAGGTTCGGGCGCTGAGGGCGGAATTCTGGAGCGACGTGCGTATCCCCGGAAAGATTAATGAGATGAACCCTGAACTGGATAAGGCCAACCGCGTTGCTGACTTTATCGAACTGGGTGAACTGATGTGCATCGATGCCCTCAATAGACGTGAAAGTTGTGGCGGACACTTCAGAGAAGAATCGCAGACTGAAGATGGTGAGGCGCTGAGGAACGACGAGGAATACGCCTATGTTGCCGCCTGGGAATACAAGGGATTGCACAATTGGGAGCTTCACAAAGAGGAACTCAGTTTCGAAATAGCAAAACCCTCACAACGTTCTTACAAATAAATCTTAGACTTTATAAACCGGAATATACCATGGAACACTATACCATGAACCTGAATTTAAAAGTATGGCGCCAGGAAAACCAGCAGGATGCCGGAAGGTTTGAAACATACCAGGTGAGCGATATCTCCTCCGAAATGTCGTTCCTCGAAATGTTCGACGTGTTGAATGAAAGGCTGATCAAAGAAGGAAAGGACCCCATCGCTTTCGATCATGATTGCCGGGAAGGTATCTGCGGCATGTGTTCCATGCACATCAACGGCAAACCCCACGGTCCCTGGGAAGGAACCACCACCTGCCAGCTCCACATGCGCGCCTTCAAAGATGGCGATACCGTAGTGGTGGAACCCTGGAGGGCAAAGGCTTTCCCCGTACTGAAAGATTTGGTGGTGGACAGAACTTCTTTCGACCGCATCATCCAGGCCGGAGGGTATATTTCCGTGAATACCGGTAACGCGGTGGATGGAAACGCCATTCCCATTGAAAAGGAAAAAGCCGATGCTGCTTTCGCCGCTGCGGCCTGTATTGGTTGCGGAGCTTGTGTGGCAGCATGTAAGAACTCTTCCGCAATGCTTTTCCTCTCCGCCAAGGTTTCTCACCTCGCTTTGTTGCCACAGGGCGGCCCGGAAAGAAAAACGCGTGTACTTAACATGGTGGCCCAGATGGACAAGGAAGGATTTGGCGCATGTACCAACACCGGAGCCTGCGAAGCCACGTGCCCCAAAGAAATTTCCATTACCAATATTGCGCGCCTGAACGGAGAATACATCTCAGCGGGATTGGTTTCTGAATAAGAGATTAAATAGGTTTTGTATAAAAAAGGCGCACTGTAGGGGGCGCCTTTTTTAATGCCTTCTGCCGCGTCGTGGCGTTGCGAAGTATGAAGCTATTGTGAGATACGAAGCAATCACGAGAAATACAAATATGTTTCACTAAGAAAATGTCCCAACCTCTGGTAAGAACTCAAATCTACGTCCGGCAGGAGATTCAGCACTTTTATCCGTGAAAAAACGCCATTACACCCCGTTTTTTTCTCCCCTGAAAACTTTTGGAACCCATCCCCGAATGTGTAGCTTTGGTAAAAATCTGAGCATATGGAGAAGCGTGAGGAGAAAAAAATATTGGTAAAATGCGGTAACGAATACCTGACCCAGGAGTACCTCGATGCATACGATCAGGAACTGGAAGAGGGGAACGCTCAGGTAGAGCGGGGTGAATTCGTGACCCACGAAGAAGTGTTAAAGCAATTCAGTGAATGGGAGAGCAGGATGCGGCGGAAATTATCTGGTCAAGGCAGGCTTTGAATCAGAAACAACGCATCTCAGATTATTTCGAATATTATGCCCCCGCTTATTGTCTGAAGTTAATGAAGGCGATTTACGATGCCATACATAAAATGGCGCGTCATCCCCATGCTTATCCGCCTGATGGTCGTAAGTGGAACAACAACGGAACCTATCGTTTCCTGGTAGTGTACAGTTACCGTGTTTCCTTCCGGATCGTTGGTAACACCTGCCGTATAGTAGGTATCCGTCATGTAAAGCAGGAGGCGAAAATGTACTGAGCGGGCTTTTTGATGTCCCCCATGAATGTCCTACCTTTGCACCCTCAAAACATTAAGTATTCATGATTAGTGTAAAGAATGTAACGCTGGCTTACGGCAAAAGGGTGTTGTTTGATGAAGTGAACATCAATTTCACCAAGGGCAACTGTTATGGTGTGATCGGTGCGAACGGGGCCGGGAAGTCCACTTTTCTGAAAATACTCAGCGGCGAGATCGAACCCAATAAGGGGACCGTGGAAATATCCAAGGGAGAACGCCTCGCTGTATTAAAACAGAACCATTTTGAGTTTGACGATCAAACGGTTATCAATACCGTGCTCATGGGCCACAAGAAAATGTGGGATGTGATGCACGAAAAAGACAGCATATACGCTAACCCCGACGCAACAGAAGATGATTACCTGAAAGCGGGTGAACTGGAAGCCGAATTCGGGGAAATGGGTGGCTATACCGCGGAGAGTGATGCGGCCAGTCTGCTCAGCAACCTCGGGGTGAAAGAAGTGTATCAGCAAAGCCTGCTACGCGATATCCCCGGTAACCTGAAAGTACGGGTGCTGCTGGCACAAGCCATTTTCGGTAATCCCGATATCCTGCTGCTGGACGAACCGACCAACGGCCTGGACATCGAAACCATCAGTTGGCTCGAAAACTTCCTCGCCGATTACGAGAACATCGTACTGGTGGTGAGCCATGACCGTCACTTTCTCGATGTGGTATGTACCCATGTGGCCGATGTGGACCGCAGCAAGATCAAAGTATTTACCGGAAACTACACGTTCTGGTATGAAAGCAGCCAGTTGATGGCCCGCCAGATCAACGACAGGAACAAAAAGAACGAAGAGAAACGCCAGGCACTCCTCGACTTCATCGCGCGCTTCAGCGCCAACGCCTCTAAAAGTAAGCAGGCCACCAGCCGGAAAAAAGCGCTGGAGAAACTCACCATCGAAGAGATTGAGCCCAGCACAAGAAGATATCCCGGAATCATCTTCCAACCCTTGCGTGAAGTGGGGAACCAGATTCTCAATGTGGAGAACCTCGGCAAATCCGTTGATGGAAGGAAATTATTTGATAAGGTAACCTTTGATGTCAGCAAAGGCAACAAGATCGCTTTCTATAGCAAGGACCCGCTTGCCGTGACCAGTTTCTTCGAGATCATTACCGGAAACGCACAGGCCGATAAGGGAAAATTCGAATGGGGAACCACCGTTACTTCCGCTTATCTTCCGCTCGAAAACAACGAGTTCTTTAAAGAAGGACTGCCCATGATGGACTGGCTGCGCCAGTTCGTTCCGGCCCATGTTACAGACGCGGATGAACCCTTCCTGCGTGGCTTCCTGGGGAAAATGCTGTTCAGCGGAGACGATATCGCCAAGAAAACCAATGTACTCAGCGGAGGTGAAAAAGTACGTTGCATGATCAGTCGCATGATGCTCCAGAATCCCAATTGCATCATCCTCGACCAACCTACCAACCACCTCGACCTGGAAAGTATCCAGAGCTTTAACGAACAATGTATCGAATTCAAAGGAATCGTACTGTTGACCAGTCATGACCATACTTTCATGGAAACGACCGCCAACAGGATCATAGAACTGACCCCGAACGGTATCATCGACAGGCTCATGACCTTCGATGAATACCTGCAGGACGAACGCGTGCAAACCCTGCGCGCCGAAATGTACGGTGAAGCCCTGGTTTAACCCATGGGCTTCACAATCCTTCTCAGTTATTTTCGTTTAAATTTATACCTAACTTATTCTGAGAGGATTGAAAAACCGGGTACTACTGTTTGTGATAGGCTTGCTGTGCGTCCAGTTGCTGGAAGCGCAAGCGCCTTCGGGTACCAATCTCCGTAAAAAGAAAATCCCGGTCGTAACCACGCCTTGCAAGGTCGATCCTTTCAGTATCATTCCCAATACTTTCAAAATCAGTGGAGTAGGAGTGGATGCCTATATACTGGATGAGGTGAACGCCATCCTTATCTGGAAACAAACTCCGTTATCCGATAGTGTCTGGGTGGAATACAGAACTTTCGGGATTAAACTAAACGCACCCATAAGACAACACAGCTTCGACAGCATCAGCGACAGGATCGCAGGAAAACCGTTCGTTTTCAACAGCAATAATTTCGGACGAAAAGAAAACGATCTTTTCAATTTTGGTAACCTGAACTACAACGGCAGTTTCGGAAGAGGCATCTCTTTCGGGAACGCCCAGGATGCCGTGGTGAACTCCAACCTGAACCTGCAGCTCAGTGGTTACCTCGGGGATAGTGTTGAAATCGCCGCAGCCATTACAGACAACAATATTCCCATTCAACCCGATGGGAACACCCAGCAACTCAATGAATTTGACCGCATCTGGTTACGGTTCTCCAAAAAAGACTGGCAACTCAACCTCGGGGATATCGATATCAGGCAGAACAAAAACTATTTCCTGAACTTCTACAAAAGGCTTCAGGGTATCTCATTCGAACATACACAACACCAAAAGAACGGTGGTCAGAACAATGTGCTCGTATCCGGCTCCATCGCGAAAGGAAAATTCACCCGTAACATCTTCCAGGGGCTTGAAGGCAACCAGGGCCCTTACCGGTTGCAGGGCGCCAACAACGAATTCTTCTTCGTGATCCTCGCCGGAACAGAACGCGTTTTTATTGACGGTGAACTGTTGCAACGCGGCGAAGACCAGGACTACGTCATCAATTACAACACTGCCGAAATTTCCTTCACCCCGAAGCGAATGATCACCAAAGACAAAAGGATTCAGGTGGAATTCGAATATGCCGACCGCAACTTCCTGAACGCGAATCTTTACCTCAACGATGAATGGAAACCGAACAACAGGCTCACCCTCCGGCTCGGCGCCTTCAACAACAGCGATGCTAAAAATTCTCCCATCAACCAAACCCTTGACGTTCCGCAAAAGCAGTTTCTCAGCGACCTGGGCGACAGTATTCAGAAGGCGTTCTATCCCGTGTCTTCCATAGATACTTTTTCCGCCGGAAAAATCCTCTACTCAAAAATCGATACCACCTTCGACAACAGGACCGATTCCATCTATGTTTACGATACCACAACGATTGGCACCAAATACAGTTTGGGTTTTCTCGCAGTAGGTCCCGGAAATGGTGACTATGAACCCGATTTCAACGGCGCGAACGGAAAAGTATACAGATGGATACAACCGGTGAACGGCATCTCGCAAGGTTCCTATGCTCCGGTGACTTACCTCGTTACGCCCAAAGCCCAGCAGGTAGTGACGGTTGGCGCGGATTACATCCTTTCCACCAACACGGTACTGAACACAGATCTGGCCATGAGCAGGTACGATGTAAATACTTTCTCGGCAAAAGACAAAGGCAACGACCAGGGTTTCGCCGCAAAGTTTCGCGTCAATAACACAAGAAAAATCGGCGGGAAACGGAAACATTCCTTGTTAAGCGAAGCAGGGTATGAATATGTGGACATGAACTTTAAACCGGTGGAACGTTTACGGAATGTAGAGTTTACGCGCGATTGGGGACTTAACCTGCTGGAGGCGCCGGCAACGGAACAACTCGCCAACGCGGCACTGGAACTCCGGGATAGTGCGGGTAACCATGTTCGTTACCAACTGAATACTTATCACCGTTCCGATAATTTCTCAGGTGCAAGACATACGGTTTTGCAGATGGGCAACTGGAAGAACTTCCGAACCAATGTTAAACTTGAATATACAAAGGCGGAAGCGGCACGCACAAAAGGTTATTTCCTTCGTCCAACCATAGATGTTTCCAGGACATTCAGTAAAATCAGGAACATTACCCTGGGGGCAAACTATGCCAGGGAAGAGAACCGGCAGCGCGATAAAACAGCCGACACGCTCTCGCAACTGAGTTTTCTTTTTGAGACGGTGCAGGCTTACCTGCGTTCAGATGAACAAAAGGCCAACCGCTGGAACCTCGGCTATTTTACAAGAAAAGACAAGATCCCGGCAGGCAAAGAACTGCTTCAAACCGACCGGAGCCATAACTTTAACATCGGTACCGAATTAATGGGAAATGAAAGGCACCAGTTCCGCATGAATCTTACCTACCGAACCTTGCAGGTACAGCGCCCCCTGCTAACAGGTACGCTTCCGGATAAAAGTTTGCTAGGCAGGGCAGAATACAGCATCAGCGAATGGAAAGGACTGGTAACGGGGAATGTGCTGTACGAACTGGGTTCCGGGCAGGAACAACGCCGCGATTTTACCTACCTTGAAGTGCCCGCCGGACAAGGTGAATACACCTGGAACGATTACAACGGAGACGGTATCCCACAGCTCAACGAATTTGAACTGGCACAGTTCCGCGACCAGATGCGTTTTATCAGAATTTATACACCCACCAACGAATTCATCAAAGCCAATTACACCACGTTCAACTACAGTGTCAACATCCAGCCCAGGGCCATCTGGAACCAATCGCAGCAAAAAGGACTAAAAGGTTTTGTGGCGCGGTTCAACTGGCAATCCTCCCTTCAGATCAATAAAAAAGAGATCGCCAGCGGCATCACCCAGTTCAATCCGTTTGTTGGCGCGGTAGAGGATACGTCATTGATTACACTGCAATCCATTTTTGCGAATACGCTTTCTTTCAACCGTTTCTCCACGCGCTGGGGGATGGACATCAGCCGGTTGAGCAACGAAAACAAATCGGTGCTCACGTATGGTTTTGAAAGCAGGGAACTGAAAGAATGGAACCTAAAAGCACGGTGGAGCGTAAGCCGGGAACTGCTTTTGGATGTTACAACCCGCTCAGGAGAAAATGTTCTTTTTACCCCGAAGTTCGAGAACAGAAACTACAGGATCGGCATCGCTTCTATCGAACCCAGGGCAAGTTTTACGAGGAAAACCAGCCTCCGGCTCTCGCTCAGTTACAAAATGGAAGAGAAAGAAAACAATATTGGTTTCAATGAAAAAGCGTTCAGTCAATCGGTGATTTCCGAACTAAAATACAATGTGCTGCAGAACGGATCGATCGGGGGAAAACTCACCTACAACCGGATCAGTTATTCCACCAAAGATCCGGCCGCCGGCACCAACTCCACTGTAGGATACATTCTGCTCGATGGCTTACTCCCAGGCAACAACATGCTTTGGAACCTGGAGCTGACCAAACGGTTATCAAATAACCTGGAACTGAATTTTCAATATGAAGGAAGGAAGCCGGGCGAGAGCCGGACAGTGCACGTGGGAAGAGCGAGTTTACGGGCGCTTTTCTGATGAATGCGTGGCGTCGTGGCAAAAAAAAAACACGCAAGGCGCGCAAAGAAGCAAGGACGCAAAGAGCTGTTTTATTTTTAGAAGCGTTAATTATGGCGAAGGGTTTATTTCACACAACGGCGCTACGGTGCAACGGCCTTGATTGCTTGCGGACACGCAGAGACTATATGTAAATAAGAGGAGGCGCATCATCAATAATGCGCCTCCTCTTTAATAATAACTATTGTAACGTATCAGGCTGGAATTCTGCAAATCAACAAGGTGAAATATAATCTTGGCTTTGCGTCCTTGCTCCCTTGCGTCTCGTATGTTTGTGTTGTTGTAATAATTTAGCTTAATCAATGTGAAAAGTCAGGGAACCCA